>JAZNPP010000070.1:0-17579 GCA_045589695.1 Bacteroidaceae bacterium | reverse complement strand
GTTTATAAAAAGTATAGTAGAGTATGAATCGGATAGAGCGTTTGATTCACAAATATCTTTTAGCCTGCAAGACATCCTGATATTTTTAAAATCCTTTTTTTCTATATTGAAATATGGATAAACCAAGAATATACTGTCATATCCTTCTTTGCAATAGTCTGCAAATGTAAATGGTTTATCAAATACTTGCTTTTCAAGTTGAAGCTCAAGTCTCTGCTCTTGAGGTGGAATTATTCCAAATGTGTTCAAAATATTTATAATCTTGTTGCAACTTGTAAACAGGAAGGCGGCGATGAGAATGAGAAAGAGTCTCTTAAAATTCAATTTGTAATGTTCCATTGTTAGCGGCATTTATTACGTTGTTTAAAAGTTCTACTTCATTCCAACCATTTATTATAGCTTGGTTGCCTAAATGGTATCCTACTGCATTATTATGTAGGTCCATTGCTTTTGCTCTATTATTTGGTATATCTTCGTGTGTGTCACCAAATTCTTTTGCAAGTGGTGAATTCAAACCTGCAGATACTTGGTTTAGTGCACACCAATAACAATGACGGATTGCGTCTCCATATCCATCTTCTGTGCCATCAAAATGCATCGTTGCTTTGAATGCTTTTTCTCTATTTTTTTTTATCTCTATGGCTAAAAATGGGTGCTTAAAAGATAATGTTTTTTCTTTTTCGGTTAGCTGGTTGTAGACCTTCTTGTAATCTTTGTACTTGTCACTGATGGGGTCATAACCATCTTCTTGCGGTGGGAAGTTTCCTTCATTCCAATTATCATACGCTCTTGCTCTCTCAAAGATATTTGGCATTCTCTGACCTTTGTTAAAAAAAGTACTCATGGTTACTGCATTTTTAAAATTATTGGTGCAAAATTACTGTACAAACTTTTCTGCAAGGTTGCTGATTTGCCACTTTGAGTCCACTTTCAAAAGCAAATATACAAAACGGGCATGCCGTTGTCAATAGTTGTTGGTGGAAATCTCTTTTTGTTTCACTTGATTTAACAAAAATGAGGAGGCTAAAGAAGGTTAGTAAATAAGCATGTTTATTCTCGGAATACAACAGATAAACATGTATATCCCGCATTTTATTAAACAAAAAAAGGGAAACAAGTTTTCTCTTGCTTCCCTATTGAAAAATCAATGGTTTAACTAATTGTTTGATTTTAATACTCTTCTTCATCGAAAAAGAAATCTTCTTTGCTTGGATAGTCGGGCCAAATATCTTCGATGCTCTCATATACATCACCCTCATCTTCTATCTCCTGCAAGTTTTCGATGACCTCCATTGGCGCTCCTGAACGTACTGCATAGTCAATAAGTTCGTCCTTTGTTGCGGGCCATGGAGCGTCCTCCAATTTTGATGCTAATTCCAGTGTCCAATACATATCCAAATAGTGTTTTTTGTTAAGTGCGTGCAAAAATATAGTAATTTTGTTTATTGACAAGGCTTTTCCCACTTTTTTTCCTCGCCGCCGCTTAGTTCTCTCTGTAACAGGAACAGGTAGTCCGACAAACGGTTTATATAAACCAATGCTTCGGGAGCAATGTTTTTCTCTTCGTTCAGCGTAACCATCGCTCTTTCTGCCCTGCGGCATACTGTTCGGCAAAGGTTGGCACGGGCCGCCGCTTCTCTCCCTCCGGGGAGTATGAATGTACGCATGGCGGGCAACGATGCTTCCAAGTTGTCAATGACCCTTTCCAATTGCGCTATATCCTCTTCCGCAATCAGGCACTTTTCGCTATTTTCATCGGCCAAATGGTAGCCAATGGTAAGTAACGTCCGCTCGATATGCTCGATGAACTCTGCCTTTTTTTTGTCGTCTATGGCCGCCGCAAGCAACCCGAGATGCGCGTTCAGCTCGTCAAGAGTTCCGTATGCCTCCACTCTTATGTGGTCTTTTCTTACTCTTGTACCTCCTATTAGCGATGTCGTTCCGTCATCGCCCTTGCCTGTATATATGGCCGCTTTCTTGCTGTTCATGTCAGGCTAAAGCTTTAGTTTGTAATTCTGTTTATATCTGTTCTTGTTGAACATAACAATTCCGTAGCTGTAAAGGTCATACGTAATAATGGTTGCCGGGCTCTCAACGACTCCTTGCCACCAACGCTCAAGCGCTTTGTCCTTGTGTATGCCTTCTATGACAACAACGCTCTCCTCATTGACATGTCTCATTGCAATATCCCACAATTCTGCATAATTGCCGCAGCTGCCTATGTATAGCATGCCTGCTTTGCCGCTTTTCGAAAGGATTCCGCTTAGCAATTCTGCGGTATCTCCTTTCGCCGTGTCGCAGCCGAGTTCTGCAAGAAGACGGCAAGCCTTCTCGCCGGGCGCGGTGCCGCTTATGCTATGTTTTGCCGCCGCAGGCCTTGCTAAAGCCATGGCGCATGCAGCTGTGTGTGAACTTACAACTATAATAAGCTCCGGGTTGAAGTCGTTCGTAATCCTGAACAGTTCTCTCGCATGTTTCCGGCTTACGCTGTTCTCTTCGTCCGCTATTGCGTCAAGGAGCGGGTAATGGTAATAGGGCAAACGCTCCCTCAGCACTTGCGTAATGAAGAAGAAGGCCGAAGGGGACTGAATGCCGAATCCCCTGTTATGCCTTTTTCTGTTTATCCAATCACCGAGCCTCATTTAAATACCGAAAGCCTCTTTTACCTTTTCGACATAGTCGAGTTTCTCCCAAGTGAACAGCTCAACCTCTATCTCTTTCGCGTCAAGGTAGCGTGACGTGAATCTTTTAGTGACAATCTGCGGCGTGCGTCCCATGTGACCGTACGATGCGGTCTCGCTGTAGATAGGGTTACGCAGCTTCAGACGCTCTTCGATAGCCTTTGGACGTAGGTCGAACAGCTTCGCTACAACCTTTGCTATCTCTCCGTCGTTCATTCCCACTTTGGCTGTTCCGTAGGTGTTGGCAAAGACGCTGACGGGCTGTGCCACGCCGATAGCGTATGACAGCTGTATAAGCACCTCATCGGCTACGCCTGCAGCGACAAGGTTCTTGGCTATATGGCGGGCTGCGTATGCCGCGCTGCGGTCTACCTTGCTCGGGTCTTTTCCGCTGAAAGCTCCGCCGCCGTGCGCACCTTTTCCGCCGTATGTGTCCACGATAATCTTACGTCCTGTAAGTCCCGTGTCGCCGTGAGGTCCGCCGATAACGAACTTGCCGGTAGGGTTTACATGGTACTTGATATCGTCGTTGAAGAGCGCAAGAACGCTGTCTGCCGTAATCTTGCTCTTTACACGAGGCATGAGAATGTTCAGCACATCCTCTTTAATCTTCGCTATCTGCGCTTCGTCGGCCGCGAGCTGCGCCTCTCTGCCGCTCTCTGCCGGCTGAATGAAATCGTCGTGCTGTGTCGAAACGACGATTGTATCGATGCGCACGGGCTTGTTGTTGTCGTCATATTCTACCGTAACCTGGCTCTTCGAGTCGGGGCGCAAGTATTTCATCTCCTTGCCCTCTCTTCTTATCTCTGCAAGCTCCGTAAGTATAAGGTGCGACAGGTCGAGCGAAACAGGCATGTAGTTTTCTGTCTCATTGGTCGCATATCCGAACATCATTCCCTGATCGCCTGCGCCCTGCTCCATAGGATCGTTGCGCTCGACGCCTCTGTTTATGTCGGGGCTCTGCTCGTGTATTGCCGAGAAAATTCCGCATGAGTTGCCGTCGAACATGTATTCGCTCTTCGTGTATCCGATTTTGTTTATCACACGTCGCGCGATGTCCTGTAGGTCTACATATGCCGACGATTTTACTTCGCCCGCAATTACTGCCTGGCCTGTCGTGACAAGTGTCTCGCATGCCACTTTCGAATCGGGGTCGTATGCGAGAAGTTCGTCAAGCACGGCATCCGAAATCTGGTCGGCAACTTTGTCGGGGTGTCCCTCTGAAACTGATTCAGATGTGAATAAATATCCCATAATAGATTTTTTATGCCCGTAATAAGGGCTGGTTAATAATCAAATTAAGCGTGAATGGGATTTGTTGCCGGCGAAAGCCTATACTATGCTCGCTGATGGAGCTTTTAGCATTTTTTACTGTGGTTGCAAGCAGTCAAATCTCTCCACAAAAGCAAGAATGTCCGTTAATCTTGCATCAATTCTCTGCAAAGGTAACTTCTTTTTGTCTAAAATGTGTCTGTCGGGCTGTTTTTTTTGCTTTATCCGCTCATTTTAACAGTCTGCGGCGCTTGGATGTCGCTAAAAGGCGATCTCGGCCACTCTTTTCCTGAATACCGGGTGCAATGCGTTTGGCGCGATTTCGCAAAGCGGCGTCATTACAAAGCTGCGTTCGTGCATGAGCGGGTGGGGTATCTTCAGCCTTTCGCAATCGACAATCTCTTCTCCGTACAGCAGAATGTCAATGTCTATTATTCTGTCATTGTATACTCCGCCAATAGATTTTACGCTTCGTCCAAGCTGCCGTTCGGCGCTCTCGGTAATGTCGAGCAGTTGCATCGGACTTTTGTCTGTCATGAATGCGACGACGCAGTTTAGGAAACTGTTCTCGCTCTCAAAGCCCCAGGGCTCGGTCTCTATAAACGACGACAGCGCCGTGTAATGACCGAGCGCGAGCGATAGTGTCTCTATCGCTCGCGTAAGGTTGCCGTGTTTGTCACCGATGTTGGTGCCTAAACCTAAAAATACTGTTTTCTTCTCTTTCATCAGTCTATTATGAGCATTGCGTCACCGTACAGACCGAAACGGTATCCCTCTTTGAGCGCCACTTCGTATGCGTTCATCACATAGTCGTAGCCGCCGAACGCTGTTGTCAGCATAAGCATTGTAGAGTAGGGCGCGTAGAAGTTGGCAATCATGCTGTTTGCCACCTTGAAGTTGTGCTCGGGGAATATGAACTTGCTTGTCCAGCCGTCATACTCCTTGAGCATGCCGCCTGTCAGAGTCGCTGTCTCAAGAACACGCTGAACGGATGTTCCTACAGCGCATATGCGACGGCCTTCGGCCTTCGCGTTGTTTATAATCTTTACAGCCTCGGTGTCTACGCTGATAAGGTCGCTGTCCATCTTGTGCTTCGTGAGGTCCTCGACGTCAATCTCACGGAAACAGCCCAGTCCTGTATGCATTGTCACGAAAGCGGTGTCGATACCTTTAATCTCCATACGTTTCATGAGCTCGCGTGTGAAGTGGAGGCCTGCGAACGAAGCCGTTACAGAGCCCTCTTTCTTTGCGAAGTATGTCTGGAAGTTTTGCAGGTCCTCGGGCTCCTCTTTGCGCAGTCTCTTGAAATCGTCGGGCAGCGGAGCTACGCCCAGGTCAAAAAGCGCCTTTTTGAATTCATCGTGCGGGCCGTCGTAGAGGAAACGCAACGTGCGTCCTCGCGACGTTGTGTTGTCGATAACCTCGGCAACCATTGAGTTGTCCTCGCCGAAGTAGAGCTTGTTGCCTATGCGTATCTTGCGGGCTGGGTCCACAAGTACATCCCATAAGCGGAACTCTTCATTAAGTTCCCTAAGCAGGAATACCTCTATCTGAGCGTTGGTCTTCTCCTTGTTGCCGTAAAGGCGTGCGGGGAACACCTTGCTGTCGTTCATAACAAAAACATCCTTTTCATCGAAGTATTCAATTATTTCCTTGAATATGCGGTGTTCAATCTTGCCGCTATTTCTGTGGAGGACCATCAAGCGTGATTCGTCACGGCAATCCAGCGGGTATAGCGCTATGCGCTCATCGGGCAATTTGTATTTGAACTGCGACAATTTCATGTGTTGTCCACCGATAATAAAATTTTCTTCAGTCATTGTGCTGTTTGTTTTTCGAGCCATTCAGGGAAGGCTTCCGGCGTTATACAATTTTCTAATTTATATTCTCCTATTCTTGTACGTGTCAAGGCTGTAAGGTAGGCGCCGCTATCGAGCGCTTCGCCTAAGTCCCGTGCAAGGGAGCGTATATAGGTGCCCTTGCCGCATGTGACACGTATCTTTATCTTTGGCAATTCGCATTCGAGCAGTTCTATCTCGTCTATGCGAATCAGCTTTGGTTTCAGTTGCATGTCGCTTCCTTTCCTTGCCAGGTCATAGGCGCGTTTGCCGTCTACCTTGCACGCCGAAAAAAGCGGCGGACGCTGTGCTATATCTCCTACGAACTGTTTCAACGCAGCCTCTATCATCTCTCTTGTTATATGTTCGTATGGGTATGTGGCATTGACGGGGTGTTCCATGTCATACGAGGGAGTGGTAGCTCCGAGCGTAATCTCCGCTACGTACTCTTTCGTATGTCCTTGCAGCTCCTCGATTCTTTTTGTGGCTTTGCCGGTACACAGAAGCAGAACGCCCGTCGCAAGAGGGTCGAGCGTTCCGGCATGCCCGACCTTGAAACGCTTTACTCCGAACTTGCGGCTGAGATGATACCTTACCTTGTTCACGATCTGGAACGAAGTCCAAGCGTAAGGCTTGTCAATGGCGATTATTTCCCCTGCTACGAAATCCATTATGCAATAGTAAGGTTATGCCCGGTCAATAACAAGGCGAGAATTACTCCTCCTAATATAATTCTGTACCATCCGAATGCTTTGAAGCCGTACTTGGTCACGAAGTTTATGAAGAACTTTATCGCAAGCATGGCAACGATGAACGCCACCACATTGCCGACAATGAGAGTGCATGCGTTGTCCTTGAGAATCTGCATTCCGTCAGGCTCCATAAAAAGCTTCAGCATTTTGAACATGGTTGCGGCAAGCATTGTAGGCACCGCAAGAAAGAAAGAGAATTCGGCTGCCTTCTTGCGCGTCAGCTTCTGCGCCATACCGCCTACAATCGTGGCCATGGAGCGTGAAACGCCGGGAATCATTGATATGCACTGGAACATACCTATCCAGAATGCTCGTTTCTCGGTCATTTCGGTCTTTTCGCTGCCGTTCTTGAATATCTTGTCGCAGAAAAGCATGAATATTCCGCCGAGAATAAGCGTGGTGGCGACTACGGCGACACTCTCAAGCATCGCGTCTATCATGTCGCTGAACAGTAAGCCGAAGACTGCTGCGGGAATGAATGCGACGAAAAGTTTCCAATAGAAATCGTACTTATGCAGGAAACGCTTCAGCGGCGTAGCGCCATCCGGAAGTGGAGCGTCGTTTAGCTTGAAGAATCTCTTCCAGTAGAGTACTACAACCGATAGTATAGCTCCGAACTGTATGATGAATGTGAACGCCTTTACGAACTCGGTACTTTCTACGCCCAATATGTTCTGCGTTATAATCATGTGTCCGGTTGAGGATACCGGCAAGAATTCGGTCAGTCCCTCGACTATGGCGATAATGATTGTTTCTAATATTGACATGTCTGCTGTTTTTTATTTCTCCGAACAACTGTTATTTCTCTCTCTTCTTGAACATTATTGCGAAAATCACGAATAAAAAGCCGAAGAAGCAGATAGCCGGGGCTACTTTTATTCTTCTCACGCTGAATATCTCGGGCTCGAAATGCGTTTCCGTCGAACCGGGGCCGCCCATGAGAATGAAGCCTGTCACGATTGCCGCAATGCCGATAATCAGCAGAATGTAATTCTGTTTGCTGAACGCGAATTTTGATTTATCCATATTTTTTTTGAATTATCTTAAATGAAATAGAGGTCGTTGCGGCGCATACGCAAGAACCTTAGTACCGAAAAATAGGCGCATAGCATGCATATTGTCATTCCGAACAGTATTACGGCCGCAGCTACTAACGCAAGCTCATGCATAGGAAGATATGAAACGAAGTCCGGCTCTTTCTGTCCTATAAAATATACCCCTAAGGCAAGCAAAAGGTTTGCCGCAACCCCGGAAAAAACGCCTATCCACATGTTTTTTACTATGAAAGGCCTGCTTATAAAGCCCCATGTGGCTCCCACCAGCTTCATCGTGTGCAACAGGAATCTTTTTGAATAGATAGACAGCCTTACAAGGTTGCCTATCAGCGACCACGAAATAAGTGTCAGCATCGCCAGCAATGCCAGCAGCATAATTCCGGCTCTTTGAATATTGCTGTTTATAGTGTCGGCAAGTTCCTTGTGGTAGAGAACCTCTTTTATGCCCTTCTTCTGTATAAGCGTCTTCTCAAAAGCCTCAAGTTCTTCGCTGTTCGAATACTCCTGTTTAAGGGTAAGTTCTATCGAAGCCTCATAAGGGTTGTAGCCGAGTATCTCTGCCGGGTTAGTCTTGAGCGCTTTAGTCTCTTCGGCAAGCGCCTCTTCCCTTGAAATGTAAACGCTTTTCAGGACACGCTTGTCGCTGTCAAGGTTCTTCTTGAGTCTAAGAATTCCGTCTTCATCAAGGTTGTTGCTGACGACAACCGTTACGCGCAGGTTCTGCTGTACCTCCTTTGCCAATGATTTCGCTCCTATAAGCAGAATTCCCATAAGCCCCAACAGCAACAGCACTAATGTGGTGCTGATGTATACGCTTATGGTCTGAACCTTAAAAAACTTATTTTTCATTCTGTAAAAAGTGCCGGGGTATTTTTGTTTTGCGTGCCGGGCAACACAGTTTTGTCGTTGTCAAGGCCTTTTTCCCCTTAATATGCCACAAAAATATACCATAATGGGCGATTTTGTTCTCAACTTTTCCGAATTTGTTTCAAAAAGCGTGTTTTATAGCATTTTTTAACATTTGACAATGGATAAAAATGGTAATTTTGCTGTTGCCGATGTTTTTATGAGGCGTTTTTAAGCATGCATTGACGCTTGTTTGTGAAGTATAACTTTTAAAAAATAAAAAAATGAGCAAGTTGTGTCTTTCAAATGACAAGAAAATAGCCGGCGTGTGCGCCGGCGTTGCCGAATTCTTCGGCTTGGATACGCCAACGGTACGTTTGGTATGGCTTGTGCTTGCCATTGTCGGCGTAGGTAGCCCTGTCCTGTTTTATATTCTTTTATGGCTGCTGTTGCCTGGTGCGGACGGCGGGAAAATGAGTTACGAGGAGCGTATGAACAGAAGGCTGCGTAAGTGACAAATGTTGCGGGCTGCTTTTGATAAGCAGCCCGCAACGTTTGTATAAGTTTCATTAATCGACGATTTCACCGAGCAATGTGGCGGCTGTGCTGCCGTTGATTTTTACCTTTACAAAATCGCCGATCTTGTATCCTTTTCTGTCGAATACCGCTGTTCGGTTCTGCTCGGTACGTCCGTAGAACTGTTCTTTTGAGCGTTTCGATATGCCCTCGATAAGTACCTCGTAAGTTTGTCCTATGCAGTTCTTGTTGTTCGATGCCGAGCACTCCTGTTGCAAGGCGATAATCTCGTTGAGCCTGCGTACCTTTTCGCTTTCGTCAATGTCGTCCTTGAAGTGACGGTGGGCGAATGTGCCGGGACGGTCTGAATATTTGAACATGAATGCGGCGTCGTAAGAACAGTGCCGCATCAACGACAGTGTCTCCTGGTGGTCTGCTTCCGTTTCGCCGCAGTAGCCGGCTATAATGTCGGTAGAGATGCCGCAGTCAGGCACGATGCGCCGTATCGCCTCTATTCTGTCAAGATACCATTCTCTTGTATATTTTCTGTTCATGCTCTTGAGCATGTTGTTGCTGCCGCTCTGCACGGGCAGATGAATGCTTTTGCATACGTTCGGCTCTTCGGCGATAACTTGCAGGGTCTCGTCGCTCATGTCTTTGGGGTGGGATGTGGTGAAGCGTATGCGTGTCTGCGGAGCATGTCTTGCCACACGGCGTAAAAGTTCGGGGAACGTGATTGTTGTACCGTCTTCTCCTTCGAACCTGTACGAATTCACGTTCTGTCCTAACAGGATAATCTCTTTGAAACCTTTTGCGACCAAGTCGCTCGCTTCGTTGAGAATGCTCTGTATGTCTCGGCTTCTCTCTCTGCCTCGTGTATATGGCACTACACAGTAGTGGCAGAAGTTGTTGCAGCCTCTCATAATCGAAATGTACCCCGAAACCTTTCCGCTGCATATGCGCAACGGAATGACATCGCGGTATGTCTCGGTCGTCGAAAGCTCAATGTTCATGGCTGGGTGTCCGAGTTCGGCCTGAGCTATGAGTTCCGGTAACGACAGATATGTGTCGGGACCGGCAACGATATTCACTCCGTAATTGTTTATAAGCTCCTCCTTTACCCTTTCGGCCATGCAGCCGACAACTCCAATAAGCGTCTTTTTGCCTTTGCGCATTGCGTTGAGCTGGTCGAGCCTGCCGTAAATTTTCTGTTCGGCATTGTCCCTTATCGAACATGTGTTGAGCAGTATGAGGTCTGCCTCTTTTATCTCGTCGCATACGCTGTATTCCGCGACCTTCAGAATAGAGCCGATAACTTCGCTGTCGGCCACATTCATCTGGCAACCGTATGTCTCAATGAATAGCTTTTTGTTGTTTTCCACAATTTCAGTCGGTTAAATTTTCTGCGAAGATACATAATTTTATCAGAATAATTGTTCGCCGCCTCGACTATAATAGAAATATTTAGATATTATTAATTAATATTCGGAATTATAATTTGAAAATTTTTTGTTTTTCATTTACCTTTGTAACTTGATGTATGCAGCGCAATGGTTTTGAATATGAAAAGTGATAGTGTCATAATTATTCCGACATATAACGAGAAAGAGAATATCGAGAATATGGTTCGTGCGCTAATGGCGCTTGAACATGGTTTCGATGTTCTTGTCGTCGATGACGGCTCCCCCGACGGCACGGCTTCTATTGTCAAGGAGATGATGAATGTCTTTCCTGGCAGGGTGCATATAATCGAGCGTTCGGGAAAACTCGGTCTCGGCACGGCATATATTGCCGGTTTCAAGTGGGCTCTTGCTCAGGGCTACGAATATGTCTTTGAGATGGATGCCGACTTCTCGCACGACCCAAAATATGTGCCGCAGCTCTATTCGGCCTGCGCTGACGACGGTTACGACCTCTCTATCGGCAGCCGCTACGTTTCGGGCGTGAATGTCGTGAACTGGCCTATGGGCAGAGTGCTTATGTCTTATTTCGCGTCGAAATATGTGCGTTTCATAACACGCTTGCCGGTGTATGATACTACGGCGGGTTTCAACTGCTACCGCCGTGAGGTGCTTGAGACTATAGAACTCGACAAAATACGCTTCAAGGGGTATGCATTCCAGATTGAGATGAAGTTCGCGACCCACAAATGCGGCTTTTCAATAAAAGAGGTGCCTGTGGTTTTCGTAAACAGAGTGCTCGGCACATCCAAAATGAGCGGAGGAATATTCAGCGAGGCGTTGATTGGGGTAATCAAGCTCAAGGCGATGAGCTGGTTCCGTAAATATCCACAAAAGAAAAAGAACTGAAACAATGGCAAAAGATACGAACAAACAGTTTGAAAGGGTGCTTGCTGTATGCCGTGAGCTGTTCAGCAAGAAGTTGTACGACTACGGCGCTTCTTGGCGTATAATGCGTCCCGAATCGCTGACAGACCAGATATTCATCAAAGCGAAACGTATACGTACGCTTGAGACGGGCGCTGAGAATCTTGTCGGTGAGGGCATAAATTCCGAACTTATCGGTATTGTCAATTACGGACTCATATCATTGGTGCAGCTCGACTTGGGCTACTCCGATAACTGCGATATTACTCCCGACGAGGCAATGGCGTTGTACGACAAGAAGGCGGAGCTTACTCTCGAACTGATGAAAAAGAAAAACCATGACTATAACGAGGCGTGGCGAGGAATGAGAACCACTTCATATACCGACCTTATCCTTACGAAGATATGGCGTACAAAGCAAATCGAGGAGCTTGGCGGCGCGACAAAGGTTTCTGAGGGCGTCGATGCCAACTACATGGATATGATAAACTATGCGGTTTTCGGTTTAATAAAGAATGGGCTTGCAGACTAAGAGAAATATAGTCTTTACGGTGCTGGCGAATATCTGCCGTGTAGTGCTGGCATTGGTGATGGTGCTGTCGGGTTTTGTGAAAGCCGTAGACCCTAAAGGCACCATGTACAAGCTGCAGGAATATGCCGATGCGTTTTCTTTGGATTTCCTTACCGGAGATTGGCTGCTTTTCATTGCCATCGTGCTGGCTGCGGTAGAATTTCTTGTGGGCGTATTCCTGCTCATGGGCGTATATCGCAAGTTCGTGGCGACTGTAGTCCTGCTCATTTTTGTTTTTTTCACGCCGTTCACTCTTTATGTGGCGGTAGCTGATCCGGTTGCCGACTGCGGCTGTTTCGGCGACGCGTTCGAAATGAGCAATGAGGCAAGTTTCCTGAAGAATCTCTTTTTGTTTGCGTTGGCCGTCGTAACATTTTTGGGACGCAGGCGTTTCATGCCGAACATAAGTTCCAAGAACAGGTGGATGGTGGTGCTTTTCTCAATCTTCTACATCTCGCTTGTCGAGGGCGTAAGCCTTTCCGAAATACCTGTAGTCGATTTCCGCCATTATGCTGTGGGCAATAATCTCAGGGAACTTGTCCAGGGCGAGCCGGGCGTCTACAGGCTGATACATGTGTACAGGAAGAACGGCGAGTCGCATGAGTTTTCTCAGGACAGCTTGCCCGACGATACTTGGGAACATGTCGGTACACGTTCGGAACTTGTTGCCGAAGGCCGTAAACCTGTTGTCGGCGATTTCTCTATTCTTGAATGGGAGAGTGACAACGACGTGGCTGACGATATACTCTCGGATACCGGGCATGTCTTTGTGCTTGTTGCGGAATTTGTCAATGAGGCGTCGGTCGGCAGGGTAGACAAGATAAACGATCTCTATGACTATTGTCTTGAGAACGGGTTGCCGTTCTATGCGGCAACGGCGTCTGGCGAAGAAGAGATAGAACTCTGGCGTAAGCGTACCGGAGCGGAATATCCTATATATTGGGCCGACAATATGCTGTTGAGAACTATGGTGCGTGCCAACCCGGGCGTGCTTCTTCTGAAGAATGGTGTAATTGAGGGAAAATGGAATGTTGCCAACATGCCCGAGGTTCACGAGATAATGAAGTTCGGTGCAGACGAAGATAAGCGTAATAAGACGGAAATGAAAGGGTTGCGTTTTTGGGCTCTTTTCCTTGCCGTGCCGCTTGCGTTCATTGTCCTGCTCGACCTGATTACAGGCCGCAAGAAAAAGGACAAGCCGGCCAAGACGGAAACGGCGGATACAATAGAAAATAAAACGACGATTGATAAATGAATTTTATACAATACATATAACACTTAATACAAACCTTAAATTTTAGAAAAATGAGAAAAAACATTGTTGCCGGAAACTGGAAGATGAACATGAATCTTCAGGAGGGTATCGCTCTTGCAAAGGAACTTAACGAGGCTTTGACAGCGGACAAACCTAACTGCGACGTAGTTATCTGCACGCCGTTTATCCACCTTGCTTCAGTAACTCCTATCGTTGATGAGGCTCTTATCGGCGTTGGCGCTGAGAACTGTGCCGACAAGGTGTCGGGCGCATACACAGGCGAAGTTTCTGCGTCTATGGTTGCCTCAACAGGCGCTAAGTATGTTATTCTTGGCCACTCTGAGCGTCGCGCATACTACGGCGAGACTCCCGAAATTTTGAAAGAGAAGGTACAGCTTGCTCTCGCTAACGGTCTTACTCCCATCTTCTGCATCGGCGAGGTGCTTGAGGAACGTAATCAGGGCATCCAGAATCAGGTTGTATATGAGCAGCTCGCAGGTTCTCTCTACGACTTGTCAGCAGAAGACTTCTCTAAGATTGTGCTTGCTTATGAGCCGGTATGGGCTATCGGTACAGGCTTGACGGCTACTCCTGAGCAGGCTGAGGAGATTCACGCATACATCCGTTCTACTATTGCCGAGAAGTATGGCAATGAGGTTGCTGAGAATACTTCAATTCTTTATGGCGGCAGCTGCAAACCAAGCAACGCGAAGGAGCTTTTTGCTAATCCTAATGTCGATGGCGGCCTTATCGGCGGCGCGGCTCTCAAAGTAGCGGACTTCAAGGGCATCATCGACGCATTCAAGTAATTTGATGAAGCGAATTACACTTTTAATATCAATATTGTTCTGCGCCCTTGCGATAGAGGCGCAGAACAATATCGTTCACGAGCTTGAGACCGACCAGCCCGGCAAGGGCGTCGTGAGAATAAACCAGCCTGAGCGTCTTTTCGACCTCATGGGCTCTATGGTAACTATCGACGGCAAGCAACCGGAGATTGAGGGCTACCGTGTCATGGTCTATTCGGGAAACAATTCCGGCAAAGCTCGTGACGAAGCCAATGCGATGGCTGAATATATGCGTACCCGTTTTCCGGGCGCCGAGGTGTATGTGGTTTTCGAGCCGCCCATACGCTCGTGCCTTTACGGCGACTATCGTACCCGTGAAGAGGCCGAAGCTGTCATGTATAAACTGAAGGCGACCCGAAAGTTCAAAGAGATTTCCGTAAAGAAATGCTTGATAAACCTGCCTTATTAAATATTTTAAGTGCAATGGATACCGAGGAGAGAGATAAAATAATCGAAGGCCTTAAGGAATGCTGCGGCAATATGCTCAGGCTCATGGGCGAGGATGTCGGGCGAGAAGGACTCGTTAAGACCCCTGAACGTGTGGCGCGTGCCATACTCGACACTACGGCCGGTTATAACGAAGACCCTGAAGCTATTTTACGAGGAGCTATGTTCAAGGAAGATTACAGCCAGATGGTGATAGTCAAGGATATCGACTTCTATTCGCTTTGCGAACATCATATATTGCCGTTCTTCGGTAAAGTGCATGTCGCTTATATCCCTAACGGTTACATAACAGGCCTTAGCAAGATTGCCCGTGTAGTCGAGGTCTTTTCTCGCCGTCTGCAGGTGCAGGAGAGATTGACGTCGCAAATAAAGGAGTGCATACAAAAAACGCTTAACCCGCTCGGCGTAATGGTCGTAGTCGAGGCACAGCATCTGTGTATGCAGATGCGAGGCGTCAAAAAGCAGAACTCCGTTACTACAACTTCCGATTTCTGCGGAGCTTTCAATCAGGCGAAAACCCGTGAGGAATTCATGAACTTGCTGCGTAACAGGTAATGCGGCGAGCGTCTGAGTTATTCAGAGCGTAAGCGAATGATATCGCTCGTTCAGTCTCTCTGCCGTTCCTTATGCAAATATTGAATGGCGGGACGCGAAATAAGGCAGGTTGCATCAAATGATGCAACCTGTTTCTCTTATATGTATGTTTCGTTTTCCTGTTATACCTTATTAATATATATAGCCAAGCGGTCTGTTCTCCGGCTGGCTTTGCCGTTGCGGTATCAGATGTTTAATGCTACGTTTCCGAATCCATACCCTTTCAGCACGTTGTTGAGTGCCTGTTGGGTCTCTTTCAAATACTTGAAATCGCTCATGGCCTCTTGTATCGCTTCGGCATCGGCTGCCACTGCCGGGTCCTTGAGTTTTTCCATTGTATTCTTTAACATCTCGTCTACTATGCTCAGTTTGTATGCGATAGTCAGGCGGGTTGTCTGTTCAAAAAGCACGGCCTGTTCGTTCCGTTCGTCGCTCTGCTGTTCGGCGAAGAACTTGCTCAACATGTATCTCTCTCCGCATAGCTCTGCTGTCAGTCGGGATATTTCGGGGTCCGGGTGGGCTATGAAATGTTTTTCCGGGTCGAACGAAGCCTCGTTGATGTACCCCGACGCCTCCTTGAACATCTTTCTGTATAGCGGGTGCGAAAGTTCGATGCCGTCCTCCTCGAAAGAATAATATAGGTGCGACAGCACGCTTTCTGTAAAAGCGGGTGTGCCGGTTACGCTGTTTTCGGGGACTTGCAGGGGTTTGCTACCGTTTTTCAGCAAGAACTGTATGATACTCCTCTCCTTGTGGTGCAGGGCGTTATTGTATCCTTCGATGATGTTCTTCTGGAACTCGTCTATTTGTTCGGCTGGAGCGTTCTCGGCCGTTTCCTTTTCTTGCGTTGTGCTGTTCTGGCGTTTCTCCTGCTCTTCGTTGTGTTGCATTCGTAGTTTGGCTGTCTCTTTCACAAGCAGCTGTTCGCTTACCTTCAGCATCTCGCTGCACTTCTTGATGTACTCGCTTCGCAGTATATCGCTCGGTACAACCGATATGCTTCGCACGACATCTCCGACAAGCCCGGCTTTGCTGATAGGGTCATCGCCGGCATCGGCAAGCAGCAGGTTGGTTTTAAAACGTATGAAGTCTACCTTGTTGCGTTCGATGAACTCCTCGACCTCCTCTGTCGAGTGGCTTTGAGCATAGCTGTCGGGGTCTTCGCCCTCGGGCAGCAGTACTACGTTTATGTTCATGCCCTCTTCGAGCAGCATGTCAATACCTCGCAACGACGCTTTTATTCCGGCCTTGTCGCCGTCGTACAGCAATGTTACGTTATTCGTGAAGCGATGTATCAGCCTTATCTGTCCTGTGGTGAGCGATGTGCCCGACGATGCGACGACGTTGTGTATTCCTGCCTGGTACATTGATATCACATCCAAGTAACCCTCGACAAGAATGCATCTGTCCTTCTGCATTATTGCCTGCTTGGCGAAATACAGCCCGTAGAGGTGGTCGCTCTTGTGGTATATCTCGCTTTCGGGAGAGTTTACATATTTTGCGGCCTTGCTGTTGTTCTGCAATATGCGGCCGCCGAACGCTACTACCTTGCCCGAAATGGTGTGAACCGGGAATATGACGCGCCCCCAGAATCTGTCTATAAGTCTTCCGTCGTCAGTTGTATAGCATACTCCTGTTTTGGCGATAAGTTCTGGGTTGTAGCCGGCGGCGGTTGCGGTATTGGCGAACGAGTCGCGTTTTTCAAGCGAGTATCCGAGACTGAATTTTTTTATCGTTTCGTCACGCAATCCTCTGTGTCTGAAATAGCTCAAGCCAATAGCCTTGCCTTCGTCCGTATTGTGGAGCGTGTCGTTGAAGTGTTGCAAGGCATACTGGTTTATAACGAAAAGGCTCTCTCTTATGCTCTCTTCCTTTTTCTCTTCCTCGGTGAGTTCGCGCTCTTTTATTTCAATATGGTATTTTTTTGCAAGCCAGCGAAGAGCGTCTACATAGCTCAGCTGTTCATGCTCCATTATGAAGTGTACCGGGTTGCCGCCTTTTCCGCATCCGAAGCACTTGCAGTAGTTTTTTGCCGGGGAAACCGTGAACGACGGAGTTTTTTCGTTGTGAAAAGGGCAGAGCCCGATTAAGTTCACGCCACGTTTCTTCAGCGTTACGAAATCTCCTACGACCTCCTCGATTTTTGCGCTGTCGAGAATTCGTTCTATGGTCTCTCTGTCTATTCTGTATTTTGGGGTATCGTTGTATGCCATTACCTTATTTATATAATAATATCGTAAAGATACTGCAAACCTGCCGTTGCGCAAAATAAAATCATTTACTTTTTGTTTGCATGGACAAAAAGCGATGCGATTCTTTATAAAAGCCGTTTTTTTTGTAAAAAATGTTCGGTATTTAATAAAAATGATGATAAAAAGCTCGCGTGAAAAATTTTTCTTGGTTTTTTTAGAAAATATTTTGGTTTTTGTTTGCAGTTTCAGGAAAAAGCGCTACCTTTGCACTCGGTTTTGAAAGGCGCCCCTTTCGAGGGACTTTGAAGACCGAAGATGATCCTTGAAAACATTCCATACAGACAAGCAGTACAACGGTCGATGATGATATTTTTTATTTATGTGT
>JAZNPP010000069.1:0-45018 GCA_045589695.1 Bacteroidaceae bacterium | reverse complement strand
ATCGTGCGGCCGCACGATGCCGATGCTAATTATATCAGAGATAAATTTACTTGAAGTAAATCTTCTTGCCGTTCTGGATATATATACCCTTTGCCGGGTTAATCACCTTGCGGCCTGAGAGGTCGTATATGACGTCGCTATCCACACTTTCGCCGCCATCGGGCACGATATCTTCGATGTTGGTGACAATACGCTCCGCAATCTCTTTGTTCTTTTCGATACTTGCGAGTTCAAGCGTCCACAATGTCTTTCCCACCTCAGGCAACTTCAGAGTCACATTATTCTTTGTATCTGCAAAGAACGTTCTGTCGGACAGACTTATGACAATACCGCCGTTATCGCTGTCATAGGCGATATTAACGGGAATACAAATTTCCTTATTCGAGTATATAGTACTGCTGTACTCGTTCATACGATATATAAAACCGTCCGTACCGTAGTTATACATATTGTACTCGCCGATTCTTCCTGTAGAAGCGAAGCTCCATAGAGTCAGTTCGTCAGCCTTGTTAGGATTTACGGTAATGAGACGATCCCTTGTAGATGACTTTGTGGAAACGCTCAAATAGTCACCGGTTCCGTTGTCAAGCAAACGGTAAAGGACAACATTCTCGCCGGCGGTCTCCATCGGAGAAGTCACTACATAAGCGCCGTCAATCTTGTACAGGAGGTCGCGGAGCTGAGCAAGGTATGTTCTGTGCATAGCCGCATTATTAAGGTCGGCCTTGATAGCCGCATATTTCGCATGCAGGTCCGTTGCATACTCCGAAAGGTTCAAATTCCTGACAACCACATTTTCATTGAAGATGTTCATCGTTCCCAAGCTGTCCTCATTTACAATCTCCGCGACAATGAAGCCTGCATGGTCCGCGACATACTCAAGTTCATTTTTGTAGAACTCGTCCGATTTATCCTCTTTTACATAACATGTCCAAAGCGAAGTTTCCTCGGCCGGACCTACACCGACAACAACCTTTCCTTCGGCGATGTTAACATTGCCTGCACCGAACGAAATCTGAGTTTCACCGCTCGTAGTAAAGTACACTTCGCCGTTTTCGGTATAATCGAAAGTGAACTTAGCGGCCTGAGCAGTAGTGCTCGCGTCGCAGTACACCTCGGTGTTGCGTGTAAACGTTTTGATATATGTACCTTCGGAATTATTCTTGATGTAGAATGTGTTAGGCACGCCCGCATACTCAAGAGTCCAGCCGGCAGCAGCATAATCGAACACATCCACCTCGCCGTTCAGGGCAAGGCCTTGATATGAATAAATCAGCGCCCTGTTAGAAGACGAAGGATTGAGCATAACAAAGGTCATACCCTCTTCGAGACGCTTGCGCGCGCTTTCGTCAGTCAAAAGACGGTCACACTCGTCATTAAGCATTACGCTCCAATCGGCATAAGAACGGGTCGGCACATAGCCGTCAACGTTTCTGTTGTCGTAGTCTTTTTTAGCCTCATTATACATTCCGGTAAGTTCAGCAACCGCTTCGGGATAGAAACGGCCAATCTCATAACCCTGCCTGATAACACGCTTAGAATATCTGCTGGCTCTGTCCAAAGCGGTCTTCAATGCATCGAGTTGCATTTCGAGCGGGCCTTCAGACGCAGGCTTGACTTCGGCGTCCTCACCGTCGGCCTGAGCAGCCACAATTCTCAGCTCCTTGCCGGTAGCCTTTGCAGGTATATTCATGCTATGTTTGTTGGTATATGTAAGCAGCTCGCCGGTCTCCTTGTCATACATCTTGAAACCGAGAGCGCCCTTCGCGCCGGCGCCTTCCACGATTGTCACTTTACCGTTCGAAACCGAATAGAAGTAGTTTTCAGCCTTTACGCTGACGTCTTTATAATCTTCCCACTGGCCGAAATCCCCGACTGTGCCGATACGGGTCTCATCGCTATAGTTGTCGCGGAAACCGTCTCTTATATACTCCTCGTTCTTGAGAATTTCACTAAGGCCGACTATTTTGTCAAGTCCCTCATTCGTCATAAGCTTTGACGGACGCACACGGTCCTCCAAGAACATCAGATGCCCGCCTTTCTTCGGGTAATTCTTTGCTTTGATACGCGCCTTGCAAGCATCTATATCCTCCTGTTTCAAGTAAACCCAATGGTATCCATAATCGCCTACAAACTGATTCTTCATAGGCACGAAGAAGCCCCATGCCTCAAAGAATTCCGTAAGGTCGATGTTGCCTATTTCGCAACAGATTTCAGCGAACTTAAGCTGGTCTTTCGCCGCGTTCACCGATTTTTTGTAATAGCCGTCGCTGTCCAATTCGTCCGAAGAACCGATAGACCAACCCTCAAGCCTGTCGAAACGGAGTCTTTCAAAAAGCTGAGGATAGAAATCGGTTTTAAAACCGGCTGCATGGAAGTAGAGGAATAGCTGGAAATACATACGGGTCATGCCGAAGAGCTGCTGTCCGTACTCCTTTTCTCCGCGGCCTACATAAGGCACTTTCTTTTCGAAACCGGCTATCTGCTCTGTCATGTCCCAACCGCGGCTGGTGTGCGTTCCCTGGTCAAATATGACGAAGTTCGCAAGAGCGTTGTTGCTCACCTCCGAAGTACCTACAATCTGGAATGCGTACTGGTTGGTATGACCTACCTCGTGATTAGGGCCCCATGCGCTGCCGGCATCGCGGGCGATGCGGTCGAGATTGACAATTGTAGTCAAAGTATTGTTGTTATAGTGCGTACGGTACTGACCGGCATCCATAAAACCGCTATCGTCGGACATCGCAAGCTGTTTATTGTTGCTGTATTCCTCATATTTGTCAAGATTCATATAGTGTCTCTGCCTTTCGTTCCAGAAGTCCCACATCGCCATAACCTCAACAATTTTTTCGGGACAGCCCTGTTCTTTGAAACCCTGCCAGTCTATCTTAGGAGACGGATTCAGAAATTCAGCTCTGCGGAAATTCAATACCGTATAGTCGCCTACAGCCTGAATGGCTTCGGGATTCTTGAACATATTCTTGCTCATGTAAACCCAATCCTCGTTGGTATGTCCTCGTTCTTTGCTCCAGAAACCGTTTACATAACCGCCTTCGATATGTACTTTAAGAGCCGGATAATCGGAGAGCTTCTTGCCTTTTGTAAGATCAACGCCAGAGCCGTCTGCCAACAACTTGCCGGTATGGGTATCGCAGATATAGCGCACGAAGACAGAACCGTTCACGTATGCCGAAGGTATGATATTCAAACCCGGCACAAGCTTAGTCTCGTTACCGAAATAGCGGCATTCCGGCATCTGGGCAAGGTAAACCTCCGTACCCTCGGGTATCTCCTCGACGAAAACATAGAGCAGGCTCTTGTCGTTATGGGTAGATATGCCCGTAGGATTGTTTATACGGTTGAACGAGCGGGTATAAAGAATTTTCGCCCACTCCTCGGGATTGCTGTAGGGCTTGTAGTCGTAGACGCGGAAATTCTTTTCCGAGAGGTTTTCACGTTCTTGTGTCGCCCAGCTGTTGTTCTTTACTTTAAGCACGACATCCTGCAAGTCGGCAGGAACGCCCTCCATCAAGGCGCGGAGTTCGTCGTCGCTCTTTGAAGCGTATTCGGCCTTAAGTACAGTACCGGCTTTATCCTCAAAAAGAGCGTTCACGCATTTCACTATCTCGCCACTTTTAGACACGACCTCGTTGAAAGCCGCGTATTCGGCATACGCCTCTTCCATTTCAGCGTCGGTCAAAGTAACCTCGCGGAAATACCATTCGGTCGCGGAAATGGCGTCTGTGCCATAGCTCCAGGGCACGACATTGTTCGAGCTGTTACAGTGCAATCCCCAGTTGTTGCCGGTACGGATATCAATATTATAAAAACCCGGGAGGCCTTTGTTAGCCTCAATCACGAAGCCGACCTGGTTCTCGCCTGTCGTATACTGCTGTTCTCTGACGGTTTGGTTATGTATGTAACGGCGTGTATAAACATTCATTATTGAATATTTCCCGTCTTCCTCAAGCGTTATTTTCCACATCTCCTGATAGTCGGAGCTGCTGCCCGACTTAACGCAAGAGAGCTTGTGGCTAACCAGACTCTCAGTAATTACATTATCGTACTTCGCATTGTAAATACGATAAATCTTGCCCGATTCGACCTGTGCATTGACTGCAGTGAAAGCCGTCACGAGCAACGTCAAGAATAAAGATTTAAGTTTCATATTAAAAGAATTAGTTAAACTTTGCATTCCATTCAAATGCATTGCATGCATATATCATGGCAAATATATGAAAAGTTTTATAAATATAAATATGTTTAATCTTTTTTATCTAAAAAAACACAAAGCGGACAGGAGCATGAGCCGCAGACTCTGCGGAAATTTGAGAATTTATTGACAAAATTCGTTTTTTATCAAAAATATTTGCTGTTTCAAATAATTATCTCCACATTTGCACGATGAAATACATTTGAGGCATTGTACACTCATTTATATAATATATAAGGAGTTCAAAATATTGCCGACACATATATTGCGGAATAAGGCATAATAAATATTTGTTTATTTTTTAACTTTTTACGTTATGAGAAAAAATTTATTTCTAACACTTGCGTTCTCGCTTGCTGCATTCGCAGGCGTCAATGCGCAGAATTGGTCAGCCACCTTAAGCAGTGGCGAAGGCCTTCCCGGCAGAGTTGTCGATAAGGAAGGTACTGAAGTCCGTTATGTAAAGACCGGGCTTATCAGAACCGACAAGCCTATCGAGGTCTTGCGTTATACCGTAAACAAAACCGGCAGAGATAATTCGAAATTTTTCGCTATCAGCGAACTTACCGTTTACGCTAAGGACGGAAAGACCGTTATCCCTTACAATCCGATATCAAATGCCGACCACAACTATTTGGCCCACGCCACCGACGGCGCCGGCCTTACAGCGTTGAACGACGGCAGAATCGACAACTTCTTCCATTCAATGTATAATGGAGAGCCCGCTATCGATGGAGACCACTACATTGAATTGATTTTCGAGGAGCCTGTAGACGCATTCATCCTTGAGTGGACAGGACGCAGCGGACATAACGACCTTGCTCCGACGATTGTCGGCTTGACAGAGGGCGGCGTAGAATTCGTGCCGAACACCGACACAAGCTTCGAACACATGGCCGACAAGCAGCTCACCACTATTGAGGCTATCAAGAACGTGAAGTATCTCACGATACGCGGTAATGCCCCTGAAAAATACAATCAATACTACAACAGCGGCACCAACATGGGCCAAATCGTAGTAGAAGACGGCGTCAAGAAAGAGAACCTCGAGGGTTCGGGTCCTATGTTCGTTACACACGGCAACGTTGCGGCTGAAGAGCCCAACATTGACCACGTAGCAAGACTAATACCCGTTGAAGACGAAGAGAACGTATTCTACCTCTACTACCCCCTTGTAAAGAAATACCTTTCTTCTTTGGCCGGAGACAACTCTTACGATGTCACTGTAAAGAACGGCTGGGTCGGCTACACATCAAACATTGACGATGCAGCCAAGATAACGCTTACCCCCGTCGGTGACGGCGATTTCGAAATGACCTTCACAATGATATGCGAAGAGGTTGATGAGCTTGTTTACATCGGCCAGACTCCTATCCAGGGCAACGGCGGCAAGATGAAGACTTTCAGCAAAGACAGGAAAGTGTCACTTGAGGAAAACGGCTATGCTGCATTCTATGCCGTTAAGTGCGCATTCAACTGGTCATTCTTCGAGGCCGGTTATCAGGCTCCCGCATGGAAGCGCGACTACGAACTCGGCAGCACATACGTAAACGCTTTGCTGCTGCAGGAGGGCGCAGGCACCACACCTGTAATTGAAGGCGTGATAGCAACACTTGAGGAAGCTCTCGCCAACAGCGCTTCCAAGAGCGAAGACGAGATCAATGAAATTATAACAGAAACCAACAATACCCTCAAAGACGGTTACCTTACCCAGAAGATTACCGAGGCTTACATGGAGGCATTTGCCGTTATCGACCCTACATACAGCGTCATGAAATCTCCGACTCCTGTTGAGGACCAATGCTCTGAGGCTGCATACCAAGAATACATCTTTACAAATATCGTTAAGAAGATTTCGGACCTCGCAGCGTTGCTTGAAGACCCCGAAGAGGACATTCTTGACCACATGAACGAAATCGTATCATATTTCTCTAACAAGCAGAAGAACATCGACAAGTTCCTTGCCTCAAAGTATGTATTCAGCAAAGAACTTCCTTCTGTCATCACGAATAAGGAAGGAGCCCTCGGTAACTTAGACAGCATACGTTACGTTTGGGAGCAGACAGTAGAACTGCCGGAACCTGTCAGCGGTTTCCGTTTGACATTCCTTGACCACGTCAAAGGCAATGCAAACGTTAAGCTTTACAAAGGTTACCCGATTATCACGCTTTCAGGCCTTGAGGTAATCAAAGCAGACTATGAAACAAGAGTCGCTCTTGAGAAGGAGCTTCTGTCATCAAACTCAGTAGATTTGAGCGAAGCCACAACAGAGAACGCCGAACAGGGCAGACTCGCAAGCTTGCTCGACAATGACGTTACGACATTCTGGCACTCTATTTGGGGCGGCGATGCTGAAAAGAACGGTGTTATGGAACCCGAGGGCTACGTTTACCTTGACGTTGCGTTCCCCGATGGCGAAATGCTCTCAAAGTTCACTATCAAAACCATCGGCCGCGCGACACCTTCGGGCGGCATATATGCTCCACAGTTTTCTCCTAAGACTGTAGCTATCACAAACTACGGCGAGACTTATGTTAAGCCTGAAGAGGGTGAAGACGAAGGCGAAGGCGAAGACAACGTTGAAGATGGCGAATACGTAAACAAGTACCATGTAGCTATCGGCGAGCAGGTAACCGACCCGGCGCAATTGATTGACGGCGGTTTGTACGTGCTCCAAGGCAACCTCCGTGCCAACAAGGACGAAGAACCTTCAAAGCCTCGCTACTATGCCGGCAACGTTCCTTTCACAGCAGAAGCCGCGGATGCCAACAACGACGCATGCGTATATATGTTCAAGAAAGCCGGCGAGGGTTGGAACATCATCAGCTTGGCTAACGCTCAGTATATTTCAAGCAAAATCCAAGGCACAGACGTTGGACTGACAAGATACGCCGATGAGTTCGCGAACATAAAGATTACGAAGTCCGAGAACATGAACAACGCGATGCTTCTCTACAGCGAGATTACCGATACATTACTCTACGCTGCATGGACAGGCAAAGGCATCAATGCGGCCGGCGACTCTATTGAAATGAAAATAGACTCTACAGAAGTTACCGCGAACAGACTCATCTACATGGACTGGGACGGCAACATGAGCGCAAGACCTGTAGTAGACATTCAGCCCGGCAAGTTCACAGTTGGCTATGACGTGATAGGCGCCGATACAGTTCTCATCCACGATAGCCAGGCCGGCGACAGACTCCACTTCACAAAGACAAACGGCGAGGCTGAGTGGAACATTTACAATGTAAAGATGGACGACCCGTACTTCGTATGGTTGAGCGCAATCGTTGAGCAGCTCGACGACCTTTCTGAACTTGGTTTGACCCCGGGCAAGAACCCTGGAGACATCAAGCTCGAAGAGGAGACTGCCGAGATATTCGAGACAGCGAAAGCTGAGGCTGTAGTAGCAGTGAAGGGCAACAAGAGAGACAATGCCGAGGCATTGGTTAAGCAACTGACAGATGCTATCGACCTTATGAACAAGAGCGACCGCGTAGGCTTTGAAGAGGGAGTTGATTACCTTATCGTAAGCGCGCTACAGGATTTTACAAAGACAAGCCCCAACTACAGAGCTATCCACGAGTCGGACGACAAATTGAGCTGGTGTGCAGCGCCAAGATATTTCGTTGGCTACAATGAGCAGTATCTGTTCCAGGTTGAGGACGCTGAGACCGCAGGCAAGGATATCGAAGAGAACGAGGTAGGCAAGGCATACTTGCTGAAGAACGTTGAATCGGGAAGATATGCAGCAGCGGACGAGTCGGGCAACGCAGTAAATACCATGTCAAGCGACTTGCAGGCGACAGTATTCGTATTTGACCACATTGGCAACGGCGAATACAACATCTTGACCACCAAGAACCACAAGATGGTTCACGCAGCAGGCCACCTTGAGGGTAAAGGCTTTGCAGGTAACATTGTATTCTATAATGGCGGACGCAACACTGCATCTTCATGGAAGTTCATACTTATGGACGAAGAGAACAAGTCTTCAGTATCTGATGTTGTCGTTGAGGGCGACGAAGTTGTAGAGGAATACTACTACACAGCATCGGGTATCGCATTGCCGGCTCCTGTAAAGGGCATCAACATCATCGTCAAGAAGTACGCGAACGGCGTTGTTGAGGCACAGAAGGTACTTGTTAAGTAAGAATCGAAGGAGATTATTCCTGATTATAAAAAATATGGTGATCGCACTGATCACCATATTTTTTTATGCCGCTATTGCTAAAAATGAGCGAAATATCTATATTTGGCAAAAATAACCAAACTAAACATAAATATGAGATTCAAGTTCCTATTATTCCTCGTACTTGCGGTTACGACATTTACGGTTCAGGCTCAGTTGAGCAGAGAACTCACAAAAGAAAACGCTCAGATACACTACGCATACTTCAAAAAGTATTTTACTGACGATATATGCAGCGAACTCGCTACGCCGTATGCGCAAATGACGGACGAGGAACTTAAAACAGCGATGGAAAGCATACCCGAGGAGCTTGTAAATATAGCTCTGAAGGTAAAAAACGCTCAATGGGAGAAAAGAGAAAAAGAGTTCCGCATTGCAGAATACGAGCCGCACAGCCATGTTTACAAATGGAGCAATCTCTTAAAGACATTTCAATACACGGCGTTGCAGCACCCTACCGGAATAACAGCCGGCATCGGAGACACTTTGCTGATATTCATCGACGGCAACCTGAAGCAAGGAACATACCTAAGGCTGAGCGAGATTGCAAAGAACGAGCCATACACCTGGGAGATAATGGAAGCGGAAAAAACGCTTGTCAAAGGATTGAACCTTATTACAATCGCACAAGACGACGCAATATTGTTCATCAACTATGCGGTATCGACCGACACCACCGCAAACAGCGTCAAGCTGGCAGATTACCCCACGGCAAAGGTACATATCCAGGGCGGAAAGGTAAACGGTTATTTTGACAAAAGCAGGCACACCGATGAAGACTGGCGCGACATGCTTGCCAACCAATTCAAACACTACAGCGTACAGGTAAAGGGAGAGAGAGTGCTGTTTCACATGACGCGTGAGAACATCGCGAAAGTCTGTCCAGAAACAATAACAGACGCTATCGGATGGTGGGACCAGTGCGTGCAGTGGCAACATGAACTTATGGGTGCCGATAAATATCACGACCGCTTCAATTCCCTTCTCATGGCACGTGACGGATACGAGGATAAGTATATGTACGCGACAAGCAACTACACATACTACGAACATGGGACATTGGCCGAAATTCTGCCATGGAAGACCGTTTACGAGAACCACGGACATATGTGGGGCCCGGCGCACGAGATAGGGCACACAAACCAGGGAGCCATAAATATTGTATCTTGCACAGAAGCGAGCAATAACCTGTTCTCGAATGCGCACCTGTTCCGTGTGGGCAAAACGACGACCAGAGGCTCAGGGGTCGCCAACTGCTCCAAAGACTTCAGCGACGGCATTCCGTTTCCTCAGCGCGACGATGTTATAGGAAAGTCAAGGATGTTCTACCAATTATACTTGTACTTTCATGCAGCCGGAAAGCGCCCGACATTCTACCCGGAACTATTCGACGCTCTGCGCCGCGACCCTCTGCAAAAGGGAACAGAGACATTTGCCGTGAATGACCAGCTGAAGTTCGCCGAGAAATGCTGCAGAATTGCACAGATGGACCTCAGCGAATTTTTCGAAGCCTGGGGTTTCTTCGAGCCTATGACAAATGTCACAATCGGAGACTACGGCAATTACAACGTAAACCTCACGCAAGCGGAAGCGGAAGCAAGCCGTGCCCGCATGCAGCAGTACGAGAAGAAAGCCGGCCACCTCATTTTCATCGAAGACCGCATAAAGCCCTCTAAAAGAACCGACGGCGCAGAAGGTTACAGAATAGATTTCAACGAGGAATATGCGATAGGCAAGATGGGCGACTTCGGTCAATGGGAAGATTACATCGACGAGAGCGTCAAGGCTGAAGGATATTTCTATTCGCTCATAGGCAACACCATATACATAAAAGAGCAAGAGGGCGCAAAGGGAGCGTTAGGATTCAAGATGTATGATTCCGTCAGCGGAAGACTGCTCGCTTTCAGCAACACACGCAACCTGACAATACCGTCCTACGCCGTCAAAGAGAACATAAGAGTTGTTGCCGCGCAAGCCGACGGCACAGACCGCGAACTTGCGAACGTAATGGACTCCGATGACGAAGAGATGCAGAGACTGGCTCTTGAGGCCGATTTGGCGACAGCAAGGAAAATTGTCAAAAGCGCTACGAAAGACGGCAAAAGAATAGGCTGTTTCTACACCGAAAGCGTTGCGGAACTTGATAAGTTATACAAAGAAGCCTCTGCCGCATTCAACAACAATGACACAAGCCTGCATTCATACAAGGAGTGGAGGACACTTCTCAATGAGGCATTGAAAGAACTGCGCGAAGCTCCGTACGCACGTGCCCGTCTGCAGGAACTCGACGTTTATGAAATGGCTAATGTAGGAGAAGCCGGCTACATGCTATGCAACGACAGAATGGGCATGAAAGGCACATATGAATACGGAGCCGAAGGCACATACTGGCTTGTCGAAAACGCAGGCGAAAAAGACTGTTTCTATCTTAAGGACAAGAACGGTAAATATGTAAATGATGTAACCCTGGGGCTCGGCGCCATGTGCAGCGGCAACAGCAACGAAAATGCCGTTAAGTTCTACGTGCGCTACAACGACTACGGCAACACATACTTCACCATTAAGGACGAGGACATGTACCTTGCCATGAACAGCGATCACATGATTATCGGAGAAAGCAGGTTGAAGAACAACGGATTATGGATTATAAGAAAGGTCGAAGACAACACGTCCGTTGTAGAGATTGAAGGCGAGGAGCATGAAGGGCCGATATTTGACTTGCAAGGACGCAAGGTAGAAAACCCGGGAAAGGGCATATATATAATCAACGGCAAACTGAAGATTAACAGATAACGAAGCGCCCCCGAAGCCTGTCAGGTTTCGGGGGCATTAATAATATTACAGTCGTTAAACCCAAATCACAGAAACGACCAAAGCGGCTATGCAGCAATCGTTAATCGCTCCTCGTTAATCGTTAAACTGTTGGCGGCATTCGCAATCGCAACCCAAGCGGCATCACTTTCAGCGATGCTCCGCTTGACGAGATGCTGCTCATGCCGTCGAAGCTTCGCTTTAAACGTTAATAAACCGATAAAGGTTGCAGCCTATGAAGTTTCCTACGACGAGACATGGATAAAGCATACACAGTTCAAGCAGATGCTCGCTTGTGTATGACACAGGGACGGTCATGTAATAGAATGCGTCGGCAAGGCAATGCGGGAAGCCGCAGTTTATAAAGAGAGGCACGCCGAAAAGGAGCGCCAGAGGCTTGCCCTCGCGCGCGAACGTCACCACCGTTGTCATGATGAAGCCGCAGCCTATCGCAAGAAGACCGGCACGCAACGGACCGAGCGCAAGACGGCTCTCAAGAATAGTCTGAGCCTGCGTTCCCAACTCAAGCGGAGAGAGACGCGTAAGCAGAGAGACCAGGAAGCAACCGCAGATGTTGGCAAAGAGTATTAACAGCAGTTCTCCTATGGCACGTAGCCAACGGCTACGGCCGTCTTCGTAACGCAAAGGCACGAATCCGGCTGTTCCTGTATAAAGTTTCAGTTTGTAATTTATCACAGTCAGAAGCCCGAACGAGAATAGAACAGCTCCTATTATGTTCGGGAAAGCGAGATAGCCCCATCCGGCTATGCCAACGGCTATTCCCGAAATTATCGCTGAACGGAATGTCTGTTGCATATTGAAAATATTAGATTTTTAAAGTCACCAAAATGACTAAGATAACCATATAGCATCGTTCATCATTAATCGTTAATCTGTTGGCGGCATTCGCAATCGCAACCCAAGCGGCATCACTTTCAGCGATGCTGCGCTTGACGAGATGCTGCTCATGCCGTCGAAGCTTCGCTTTCTTCGTTAAACCTCATACCTCTCTCGACATATTTGCATTTAATGCAAAAAATCCTACCTTTGCGTTATGAAAAAGATATTGCATATATTCAAACAGTGTAAGCCTTTTATAAGTTGGATTAAAAGGCACAAGTACCTCTCTGTGACCATAGTCTTTTTATTGATAATTTTCGTCGTTGATGACAAGAACGTGATAATGCACTTCAAGAATCAGCATAAAATTTCAGAACTCGAGAATGAAATAGCTGTTATGAAACGCGACTCTGCCGAAATTGTGAAGTTGCAGTCGCAGCTTGACTATCGTGGCGATATAAACGCGATCGAGGATCTGGCGCGTGACAAGTACGGTATGACGAAAGAGGATGAAGAGGTTTTTGTAATTAAAGAGAAGTGATATGAAGTTTTTTAAAGTTGTATACATAGTAGGTGCTGCCGCGTTGCTTTTCGGTGCGGTGGCAAGAATGTTCATGCCGGAGTATTATGCTTACATATATATCACAGGCGCAGTCCTGTTCGCATTTGCCCAGTTTGCGTTGCGTCCCCGCAATACGTCTTTGACGTTGCGTCGTCTTGTCATGCAGCAACAACTGGCCGGCGTGCTGTTCATAGCAGCGGGCGTAGCCATGTTCGTGTGCAGCAGCAACGAATGGATTCTGCTTTTGACGTGCGCTGCCTTGATAGAGCTTTATACGGCCTATCGTATTCCTGCGGAGTCGGAAAAACTGAAGTAGACTTTTTATGAATAAATAAGCATACAAGGGACGGCTGAGCCGTCCCTTGTATGCTTATTGTAAGTTAAAGTCACTTTACAAAAATTTTCTTTCCGTCGATAATGTATATGCCTCTTTTAAGGCAGCTTGGCGTGTTTTCATTTTCTGCAAGCTTACCGACGTATACGCCAGCCAACGAATATATGTTAAGATTCTTACCGCACTTAATCTCCCTTACGATGGTCGTGACAGGTGATTTTGCATAAATGTTTACAAGCTTCTGACTGCCATTGTAGCATGAAAAGCGGGGAGAAGAAGTGTTGTACTGTATTATATTGCGTGTCTTGTCGCCTTGTGCCTGAATTGTCGCAATAGCGTCGCTGCCGACAGTTATCTTCCAGCTGCTGTTCGCATCGACGGCTGTTGCCGTTTTTAAATAGTTGCTGCTGCTTGAGACCGCAGCAAGGTAGCCGTCTCCTACGTTTAGGGCGAATGTGCCTTCAACAGCTCCCTCTTCGAGAATAATTTTCTGGGCGTCTGCGGCAAGGTATGTCACTGTTCCGTTGCTTGTCATGACATCCGTGTTGTTTCGGTAGTTGCCTGCCGAAGCTCCCATGACGTAGTTCTCGTATACGATAAGGATAGAGTCGCCCGCTGTCAGCTGTGCGGCGTCTGTAACAAGCGTGAAACTGTTCCCTGTGAAATTGCCGTCGTTTCCGCCTGTCGTACCCTCGTTGCCTCCGCCTTCATTGCCGTCTCCCTCGTTTCCGTCGCCGCCGCCTTCATTTCCGTCGCCTTCTATAGCTTGCAGAATGAAATTGTCAATTTCGAATGTTCCGGATTTTACGGCTGTGCCTTTGTAATAGAATGCAATTGTCACACTCTTCTCGCCCAAGTATTTTGCCGGTATCTCAATGTCTTTGACTTCGGTCAGGCTCCAGTCCGTTTCATTCACTGCTGCTCCGAAGTCGATAATATCCCATGCAACCTCTTCAACATCGCCGCTGTAATCCTTGCTTATAAGCAATTGGTGGTATTCGCTCGCCTTGCCCGATTGGCAATAGCGTATTACATAGTCAAAAGATATTTTCGCCTGTTCGGCTTTTGAAAGGTCTATTGAAGGTGATATCAGCCAGCTCTCGGCGTCGTTGCCTGTTTCCGTGTCGCTGTTGTAGGACGACGCTAATGCCAGTTTGTAATATGAACTCAGTTCCCAGGGATAGTTTCCTGTAGTTTCCTGGGTCGTGAATACCATTGACGTGCCGTCGAAGTTTTCGTTGATATACTCTGTCCAGCCGCCCTCAATCTCAGTGCCGTCTCCGCCGGTGCCGCCGCCAATGCTGCCGCTTCCGTCCTCGACATCGCCGTTCAGGTGAAATACATAATTAATTGAGTCGCCCCAGACGTAGTCGGCCAGCTGCGGGTAGTCAATATAAGGGTTACGGTTTCCCTGTACGGCATATACCGCATTGTTGCGGTTTACCTCTTTCTCGCTTACAGGGTCCTCCTTATGCCATTTGAGAAGCAGTTTCACGGCCCAGGGCTTGAGTGTAGGGTAGGCGCTATTCTCATAGTTCATCCATGTATATTCCCATGTAAGGTCCTGGTAACAGGTGAACATATACATGAATGTGCGTGCGAAGTCGCCCTTGTATTCATCGCAAGGCTCATATGCGTTCTGCGAGCTTCCGTCGATGTTAGCTTTTCCTACAAATGTCACGCCATTATCCCAACTTACGCTTGTAAGCTCGCCGAGCGGGTAGTTGCTCTTGCGGCTGTTTGCGTCTTTGTCCGAAGGGTTCAGGTGATGCAGGTCGCAATAGGCGTTGTTTTTTGTACCTCCCCACCAACTTTTGGCTACGCTATGCTCGATATTCATGTCGCTGATGGCATCACCTTTGCTCCCGAAGTAGCGTTTTTCGCTTGAATACATGTCCAGAACACGGCGTTTGCCGTTCTCGATGACGGCATCGGTAGTGTAGAATGCTCCCCATGTGCTGCTTGAACCGCTTCCGTAGCTTATCTGCTTATGATTCTTTATAAGATTGTAAAGCGCGTTCTTCAGGGTCGCGCCTCCATTCTTACCGTCAATGCTGCTGTAATATTCGGATTGAGCCACTGCTGTCGTCACAAACAGCAGCAACATGAATTGTGTAAATAGTCTTTTCATTATATTATTTTGTCTGTGTCAGATTCCGTCAATGCTCTGCAAAGGTACGCTTTTAATATATATTATAAAAATGTATTTCAATAAATAAAAATTCGTATCAAGCCAATTCAATCACTTCCAAGTCTTTAACGTTCTTGCCGTCAATGGTCAATTTTATTAATGTTCGTACCTGTTGCCAGCCTTGTTTGCCCGCAGCGCCGGGGTTTACGTGCAGGCAATCAATCACCTTGTCATACTGTACCTTTAAAATATGAGAATGTCCCGCAACGAACAACTGCGGCTGCTCCTTGTAGAGAAGAGCCCTTATTGACGGGTCATATTTCCCTGGGTAACCGCCGATGTGTTTAAGTATTACATTGCACTCCTCGACCTTGAACCGCAGCGTTTCGCTGAATCTCAGCCTGGCTTCCTGCCCGTCGATGTTGCCGTAGACGGCACGTACATGGCAAATGCTCTCCAAACGGTCAATTATCAGGGTGCTGCCAATGTCTCCCGCATGCCAAATCTCGTCGCAGTCCGAAAAGTGGCGTGCGTACTTCTCGTCCCACCAGCCGTGTGTGTCCGATAGAATACCTATTCGTTTCACTTCTCGAAGTACTCTTTGATGAACCGGTACAGAAACTCAACGCTTCCTTCAACTCCCATGCGTGAAGAGTTTATGCATAGGTCATAGCACTTGGCTTCGCCCCAGCGGGTAGTGGCGTAGTAGTCGTGGTAGGAGCGGCGGCGTTTGTCGCTTTTCTCTATGAACTCGGCAGCTTTCTCCTGTCCAATCCCCTCTCGCTTCATAACTCTTTCGATTCTGTCGTCATAGTCGGCGGTTATGAATACGCTCAGCAATGCGGGGTGGTCTCTCAGCACGTATTCAGCGCAGCGGCCTACGATAATACAACTCTCGTTTTCGGCAACGTTCCTGATAGCTTCGCTCTGAATCTCGAAAAGTTTGTTGTTTCCCATGTAGTTGTTGCTCGGGATATAGTCGCCCATAGAGCCGTGGATGCTGAACCAGCCTCCGAAAAAGGCGCTTACCTCCTGCTCGTCGGCTTGCTCGAAAACAGTTGTGTCAATACCGCTCTCTCTTGCTGCGACCTCAAGCAAGGTCTTGTCATAAACCTTTATGTTCAGGCGTTCTGCCAGTTTTTCGGCGATCTCCTTGCCGCCGCTTCCAGGCTGGCGTCCGATAGAAATAACGAATTTGTCCATGTCGCGAAGGTCTTAAATGTTCATATTGTCTCTCTTCCACTCTCTGAATTGGACGAAAAGCATGATGATAGTGAGAAGAGCCGCTATAAAGTCTGAAACAGGCATGCTGTACCATACGCCTTTTTCTCCGATGAAAATGGGAAGTATTATCAATAAAGGTATCAGCATAAGAACCTGTCTTGTAAGTGAGAGGAATATCGACTTCTTTACCATGCCGATACTCTGAAAAAAGTTTGTGGTGACAATCTGCATTCCGATGAAAGGCATGACCAATGACATTATGCGCATTGCCCAGGCTGACATTTCAATGAGGTTGCCCTCAGTGGTGAATGCTCTCGCTACCGTTTCGGGAATGAACTCCGCTATAATGAATCCTGCGGTCGTGACAACAGTGGCCCCGAAGATTGTAAGCATGAGCGCTCTCCTGACTCTGTCGTATCTGCGGGCGCCGTAGTTGTATCCTACAATGGGCTGCATTCCCTGTGTAAGTCCAAGTACAATCATCAGGAAGATGAACTGTACCCTGTTGGCTATTCCGTATGCGGCTATTGACATGTCTCCGTTCTCGCTGTAAGTTCTTAGTCCCTTGTTTATGATTATCACCACAATACATCCGGCGGCGTTGATGAAGAACGGCGACATGCCGATGCTGAGAATGGCCTTGACAATATCTTTTCTGAGTTTGTATATACCTCTTTGCAGGTGCAGCAGTTCGTTGGGGTTGCTGAGCAGCCTTATCTGCCATGCAAGCGTCGTGCATTGAGCGAGTATTGTCGCCGTAGCCGCGCCTTTTATGCCCCAGCCGAGAATATATATGAATATCGGCGCGAGAACAATGTTCATTATAACGGTGATTATTGTAGCGTACATGGCCTGCTTTGGGTGTCCCGACGCTCTTAGAGCGGCGTTTATTCCAAAATAGAGGTGCGTGATGACGTTTCCGAAAAGGATTACCTTCATGAAGTCACGCGCGAACGGCAATGTCGTGTCGCTCGCTCCGAAGAAGAACAGAATTTCGTCAAGGAACAGCAGCGAAACGCCTGCGAAAAGAATGCCGACGATGATATTCAGCGTCACGAGGTTGCCCAATATTGTCTTTGCGGAATCGTAGTCGCGTTGTCCCAGCCTTACCGACAATTGCGTAGCTCCTCCCACGCCGACCATAGCGCCGAATGCTGCCGACAGGTTCATGAACGGGAATGTTGTGGCAAGTCCCGAAATGGCGTCGGCGCCGACATCGGGGATGTGTCCTATGAAAATGCTGTCAATCATGTTGTATAGCGAAGCGGCTGTCTGCGCAATGATTGCCGGTATGGCATATTGGATAAGCAGCCTGCCTACATTCTCCGTTCCAAGTTCGGTCGGGACCTTCCTTTCGCCTGTTTTACTCATAAAAAAATATAATTATCGCTTTGTTGAATGTATGGTAGTGAAAAAAATATATCTTTGTACAAAGGCGGCGAATAACTAAAAAACGCCTTTGCAAAAATAGTGATTTTTTTTGACAGAAAAAACAATAACATAATATGCCTTCAGATAAAAGCGTTTTGGTGGGAATGAGCGGCGGAATAGACAGTACGGCTGTCTGTACCATGCTGCTTTCTCAAGGGTTCCGTGTCGTGGGACTGACTCTTGTCACTTGCGACTCGGGCTTCTCTGCTGCCGAAAATGCCGCAGCTCTTGCCGCAAGGTTGGGCATTGAACATCATGTCGCCGATGTACGTGAAAGGTTTCGCAAATCGGTTATTGAGCCGTTCATCGAAAGCTATCTCCGCGGCTGTACCCCGAATCCTTGCGTGAACTGCAACCCGACAGTGAAATTCCGGTTGCTTGAGGAGTGGGCCGACGCTCTCGGCTGCGCTTTCATTGCGACAGGTCATTATGTAAAGGTTGAGAGTTTGGAGTGTAGAACTGAGAGTGCGGGGTTGAGAGAACCGCAGAAGAAATATTACATTGTTACGGGTGACGACGACCGCAAGGACCAGAGCTATTTCCTTTGGAAACTGACGCAGCGGCAGTTGTCGAGAACTCTATTCCCGCTTGGGGGCTGGGATAAACGTGATGTTATAAAATATCTCGATGAAAGGGGATTTAACCATGTAGCCGGTTCCGGCGAGAGTATGGAGGTCTGCTTTATTCCGGGCGATTATCGCGACTTCCTCCAAGAGTATGTCCCGGGGCTTGAACGCTTAGGCGGTGGCTCTTTTGTTGATAGCGATGGGCGCTTCCTCGGCAAGCACAAAGGCTACCCGTTTTATACTATAGGCCAACGCAAAGGGCTTGGAATAGCTCTTGGCTATCCTGCGTATGTGATTAAGATAAATCCCGCGAAGAATACGGTAATGCTTGGCGAAGAGGAACAATTGCGGACACGTTATATGCTTATTGATGAACCCTCTTGGGTAGACGGCGTTCCTGAGAATCTTACGGTGCGTGTGCGTTACCGCAGCCGTCCTGTCGGGTGCGACGCCCCGCAGCCTACAGGTGACGGCCGTTGGCTTGTGCGTCTGCATGATTCGGTCTCGGCGATAGCTCCGGGGCAGTCGGCTGTCTTCTATTGCGGCAACATGGTCGTCGGAGGAGCCTTTATAGCCGAGCAACGTGGTATAAACCAATGGATTCCAAAGAATGATGAACAGTCTTGAAAAGCCATTCAGCCTCTATTCGTTGAACAGTCTCGTGAACAGGGCTGTCAGTGAAGCCTTGCCGTTGCGGTATTGGGTGACGGGCGAGTTGAGCGAGGTGCGTGAGGCGGCTAACGGCCATTGTTACATAGAACTTGTCGAACGTGACGAGGCTACCGACGAGATAATTGCGAAAGCGAGGGGAACTGTCTGGTCTCGTATATATACGCTTTTGCGTCCCTACTTCCTCGAACAGACGGGCCGCCCTTTCTCGCCAGGGCTTAAGGTGCTTCTGCAGGTTTCCGTAAATTTTCATGAATTGTATGGGTATACGCTCGACGTTTGTGACATCGACCCGTCGTATACGGTGGGCGACATGGCCCGTAAACGCCTGCATGTAATAAAGCGGCTGACCGATGAGGGGGTAATAGACCTCAACAAGGAACTCCCTTTTCCGCTTTTGCCGCAACGCGTCGCCGTGATATCATCATCGTCGGCTGCCGGATACGGCGACTTCTGCGACCAGCTCATGAACAACCGTTACGGTTTTGTCTTTTATACCCGCCTATTTCCTTCTCCTATGCAGGGCAGCGGGGTGGAGCAGGGCATTATCGCCGCTCTCGAAAGAATAGCCGCAGATATTGATATGTGGGACACGGTTGTCATAATACGTGGCGGCGGGGCTGTCAGTGACCTTTCTTGTTTCGACACGTACGATCTTGCGAACAACTGCGCCCAATTCCCGTTGCCGGTAATAACCGGCATAGGGCACCAGCGTGACGAGAGTGTTCTTGACTTAGTCGCTCATACGAGCGTCAAGACTCCTACCGCAGTCGCGGAACTGCTGATACATTCAATGCTCGGTCAGGCTGCAAGGCTTGCCGATGCGCGCCAGTCGATATCGACGGGGGTGCGGACGCTGCTTGACGACGAACGGCGCCGTCTTCAGGCTGCATGTCAGAAACTGCCATCCTCGGTAGCCATGTATATGCAGGAGCAGCGCCACAGGCTCAATCTTTATGAGAAATACATTGATGCGGCTTCGCCCGAACATATTCTTGCTCTCGGTTACAGCATAACGCGTATAAACGGAAAGGCGGTACGTTCGTTAGACGGCGTGTCTGTCGGCGATACTATTACAACGAGAGTGAGCGGCGGAGAAATCATAAGTACAGTAACCGGAAAAAATGATGCATGATATGGAAAATATGAGTTATTCACAGGCGATGCAACGTCTCGAAGAGATAATGAGAACCGTTCAGAATGGCGGCATCGACGTCGATAAACTGTCGGCAATGTTGAAGGAGGCTTCCTCGCTCGTGGAGTTCTGCCGTGCGAAACTTTACAAAGTCGATGAGGATGTGAAGACGTTGCTGCAGGATTTTGAAGGGGAATGACGTAGAACGATTGACGTGCAACGTCAAACGATTGACGGGAGGGAGAAACATGTGACGTATAATTTAGAATGCGTAACGATAAAAGCCGGGCCGAGGCAATTGGCGAATAATCGATTTTGCTCTCTGGAACATCTTATTTTATAATATTTTTCTCTTTTCCGTCAAATTGTGTAACTTCGCAGCCGGAATAAAAAATAAAGAGGAATATGAAAAATCTGGATTGGTCTAATATAGGTTTCGGTTACCGAAAGACCGACTACAATGTACGTTGCTATTATCGCAACGGTGCGTGGGGCGAAATTGAGGTATGCTCCGACGAATATATAAATATGCACATGGCGGCAACCTGCCTGCACTATGGTCAGGAGGCTTTCGAAGGTCTCAAGGCTTTCCGCGGCAAGGACGGCAAGGTGAGAATTTTCCGTCTTGAGGCCAATGCCGAGCGTCTGCAAAGCACGTGCGACGGAATTCTGATGCCTCAGGTAAGCGTGGAAATGTTCCGTCGGATGGTGACAAAGGTCGTTGAATTGAACAAGGATTACATTCCTCCATACGAGAGCGGCGCATCGTTGTATATACGTCCGCTGCTCATCGGCACAAGCGCTCAGGTCGGCGTTCATCCGGCCTCGGAGTATCTCTTCGTTATCTTCGTTACTCCTGTCGGTCCCTACTTCAAGGGCGGTTTCTCGACTAACCCCTATGTCATAATACGCGAGTATGACCGTTCGGCACCTCTCGGAACAGGCAAATACAAGGTCGGCGGCAACTATGCGGCAAGCCTGCGAGCCAACCAGCTTGCCCACGAAAAAGGTTATTCATGCGAGTTCTACCTCGACGCAAAGGAGAAGAAGTATATCGATGAGTGCGGCGCTGCTAACTTCATCGGAATTAAGGACAATACCTATGTGACCCCGCTTTCAACGTCGATACTACCTTCGATAACAAACCGCAGCTTGCAGCAGATAGCGAAGGATATGGGCATGAGCGTCGAGGTGCGTCCGATTCTCGAAGAGGAACTCTCTACGTTCGAAGAGGCCGGCGCATGCGGTACAGCGGCGGTAATTTCGCCAATCGAGCGTATCGACGACCTGGAGACGGGCAAGTCATACGTGTTTTCGCAGGACGGCAAGCCCGGCCCTGTATGCACAAAACTGTATGAGAAGCTGCGCGCTATCCAGTATGGCGATGTGGCCGACCCGTACGGTTGGGTAACTGTTCTTGACATTTGATGCTATGGGTAAAGGAAAACTGAAAAAGTTTGCCGACATGGCATCGTATGACAACGTTGTCGAACATCCCTATTCGGTGATAGACAATGTCGATTTTCCGTTGCGAGGCAATTGGAAGAGGAATTTCTTCAAGAACGACAATCCCATTGTTCTTGAACTCGGATGCGGCAGGGGCGAATATACCGTTGCCCTTGCGAAACGTTGCCCGGACAAGAATTTCATTGGCGTTGATATAAAGGGCGCGCGTATGTGGACAGGAGCGACCGAGGCTAAAGAGGCCGGCTTGACAAACGTCGGCTTCCTGCGTACGAACATCGAGATAATCGACCGCCTGTTCGAACAGGGCGAGGTAAGCGAGATATGGCTCACTTTCCCCGACCCGCAGATGAAGAAATTTACCAAGAGGCTCACATCGTCGCTTTTTCTGGCACGTTACAGAGATATTCTTGCTCCCGACGCCGTCGTGCATCTGAAAACGGACAGCAACTTCCTGTTTACATATACTAAATATATAACCGAAGTGAACAGCCTGCCTGTGGTGGAGTGCATTGACGACGTGCATGGGCGGCCCGAAGTGAGCGACACCCTTCAGATTTGTACATATTATGAGTCGCAATGGCTCTCGCGAGGCATAAAAATAAAATATATAGCCTTTAATCTTCCTGCGAAGGAGTGTTATGAAGAGCCGAACGTTGAGATAGAACTCGACGAGTACCGCAGCTACAACCGTAGCAAGCGCAGCTCGTTGGAAACAAGCAAATGAAACCGTTATGTTAAAACATGTAGTAATGTGGCGTTTTATAGACGGCGCCGACGGCAAGAGCAAGCGCCGGCATGCTCTTTGGGTTAAAGAAAATCTTGAGGCCCTCGTTGGGGTAATACCCGAAATACGCTCTCTTGAGGTGGGCGTGAACGTCTGCGTGGCGGGAACGGCGTACGATGCCGTTCTGGTGAGTGCCTTTGATGACGCTGACGCAATGGAGCGTTACAAGGCGCATCCCGCTCATGTAGCTGTGGCAGGCTATTTCAAAGGTATAACCGAAGGCCGTGCCGAGGCCGATTACATTATTTAAAGATTATGGCAATATATCCTAAACTGATACTTGAAGCGCTTGAAAAGGTGCGTTATCCCGGCAACGGAAAAAACCTTGTCGAGGCAGAAATGGTAGACGACAATATCCGTATCGACGGCAACAAGGTGAGTTTCTCTCTGATATTTGAAAAACCTACCGATCCGTTCATCCGTTCAGTCGTGAAATCAGCTGAAGCCGCTATACATATGTATGTAGGCAAGGAGGTTGAAATTGAGGGTAACATATCGGTCGTTAGCCGTCAGGCCGCCCGTCCCGAAGTAGGCAAATTCCTGCCGCAGGTAAAGAATGTCATAGCCGTTTCATCGGGCAAGGGCGGCGTGGGAAAGTCTACAGTGTCGGCAAACCTCGCAATAGCGCTCGCGCGTCTCGGATATAAGGTGGGTTTGCTCGACGCCGACATTTTCGGCCCTTCGATACCTAAGATGTTCAGCGTAGAGGACGAGCGTCCTTACAGCGAGAATATCGACGGCCGTGATTTGATTCAGCCAATCGAAAAATTCGGCGTGAAAATACTTTCAATAGGCTTTTTCGTTGATCCCGAACAGGCTATCCTGTGGCGCGGAAGCATGGCGAGCAACGCTCTGAAGCAGCTCATAGCGGACGCGAACTGGGGCGAACTCGACTATTTTCTTATAGACCTGCCTCCCGGCACAAGCGACATACATCTTACAATAGTGCAATGCCTCGCCCTTACCGGCGCTTTGGTCGTTACTACGCCGCAGGAGGTTTCGCTTGCAGCGGCTATCAAGGGCGTGAACATGTTCATCAACGAAAAGGTGGCTGTGCCCATACTCGGCCTTATAGAGAATATGGCATGGTTCACACCGGCCGAATTGCCGGGCAGCAAGTACTACATTTTCGGCAAAGAGGGCGGCAAACGTATGGCCGAGGCATATAACATACCGCTTATCGGACAGATACCTCTTGTTCAGAGCATATGCGAGAGCGGTGATGAGGGAATCCCTATTGCTATGAAAGCCGACAGTCCCGACGGCCAGGCGTTCATACAGGTGGCGGCAGCGCTCGTGGAAAAAACAAACAAACGCAATGCGGAGTTGCCTAAGACCAGGATTGTTGGAACCGCCAAGTAGACGAAATTTTATTTATAATCGTACAGGGCTGCCGAATTGGCAGCCCTGTACGATTATAATCCTTTAATTTTATAGTAGAAGAATATTGCCGCGAAGATGAACGCCATGCCTATTACGCTGTAGACAATGCGGGCGCCGCCTCTTCCTAACCGCTTGACGACAAATCTCGCGTTGTCGGCTGTAAAGAACCAGTTCCAGTTGAACAGCGAGGCAAGCAGGGCAATGATTCCTGCCAGCAAAAATATCGTCTGGATGATATTGTGCATTATCATTTCCCGTCGCTGTTTGATACCCAGCCCTGCGCCTTCAGCTCCATCTCCACGCCGTCACGGGTGATGAGGGCAAGGCCCATGCTGTCACTTACGACATGGCCGATAATGCGTACCTCTTTCATTGCCGCAACCTTCTCGTGGTCGGCGATAGGAACGGTAAAGAGCAGCTCGAAATCTTCGCCGCCGTTAAGGGCGCACGTCGTCACGTTCATGTTCAGCTCTTCGGCCATTATGGCTGTCTGGTAATCTATGGGAATGCGCTCCTCATAGATGCGGCAGCCTACGCCGCTCTGCTTGCAGATGTGCATCAGTTCCGACGAAAGGCCGTCGCTGATGTCAATCATCGCGGTGGGCTTTACATTCTCTTCGGACAGCTTCTCCAAAACCTCCTTGCGTGCTTCTGGCTTCAGCTGACGCTCAAGAATATATTCCTTGCCCTGAAAATCGGGTTGTATATCCTTGTCTGCCGTGGCGATCTTCTCTCTTTCGAGCAGTTGCAGTCCCATATATGCCGCGCCGAGGTTGCCGGTCACGCATATGAGGTCCGTCTCTTTGGCTCCGTCGCGTCTTACCGCACATCCCTTTGTGACTGTGCCGATAGCCGTGACGCTTATGGCGAGGCCTGTCAAGGACGATGTGGTGTCGCCGCCAACAATGTCCACGCCGTATTGCCTGCATGCGAGTTCGATGCCTGAATAAAGCTCTTCGATGTCCTCGATGCAGAACTTGCGGCTAAGGGCGAGCGAAACGGTTATCTGCTTGGGCGTGCCGTTCATTGCGTAGATGTCGGAAATGTTCGCCACGACGGCTTTGTAGCCGAGGTGCTTCAACGGAAAGTATGTAAGGTCAAAGTGAACGCCTTCCATGAACATGTCGGTTGATACAAGCACCTCTTCGTCACTTCCGAACTGCAGAATGGCGGCATCGTCTCCGGCTCCCTTGACGCTCTCCTTGTTGTTCATGGGCAAGTTTCCGGTAAGTCTCTCTATCAGTCCGAACTCGCCGAGCGAAGAGATCTCTGTACGTTTTGTCGTATTCATCTTATTCTCTTATGCTCTGTTGATAATCTCGCGGAATATTGTAGTCATCTTGGGCTGTGCTTCGTCTGCGGCTTTCTGCACCTCCTCGTGGCTGCACTCTACAACGATACCCTCAACGCCGAGGTCTGTGATTACCGAAATACCGAAAACACGTATTCCGCAGTGACGTGCTACTATTACTTCGGGAACTGTGGACATGCCGACAGCGTCGCCGCCCATGCGGTGGAACATTCTGTACTCGGCAGGAGTCTCGAATGTCGGGCCTTGCGTGCCGAGATATACGCCCTCAACGACACGGATGCCTTTCTCGGCGGCAATCTCTTTCGCCTTAGCGATAAGTTCCTTGTCGTATGCGGCGCTCATGTCGGGGAAACGGTCGCCGTAAGGAATGTTCTTTCCTCTCAGCGGGTGTTCTGGGAAGAAGTTGATGTGGTCATTGATAATCATTAGGTCTCCGATAAGGAATTCGGGGTTCATGCCGCCGGCAGCGTTCGACACGAACAATGTCTTTATTCCGAGCTCGCGCATAACACGTACGGGGAATGTGACTTCTTTCATAGAGTAGCCTTCGTAGAAATGGAAACGGCCCTGCATTGCCATAATCTCCTTGTTGCCGAGCTTGCCGAATATGAGTTTGCCCGAATGGCCTTCTACGGTAGACAACGGGAAGTTTGGAATGTCCTTGTACTCGATTTCGTATTTGTCGGTAATCTCGTTCACAAGGCTGCCGAGTCCTGTGCCAAGAATAATGGCCGTCTCGGGCGCTGTCGTCATTTTTCTTCTGAGGAATTCAGCTGTCTCTTGAATTTTCTGTAACATAATCTTCTAATATTTGGTTAAACAATTTTTCTTCGTTGAACATAATCTCAACCTCTATCGGCATTACATAAATATACTCCTTCAATACCTCAGGAACCTCTTTGTGACAGGATATTCTTGCTGCGTCTTTCTCGGTCGTGACGATGATTCTGTTGCCGTTTTGCAGAGCGTTGAATTTCCGCTCAATATCAACAAAGTCGCGGGCCGTGAAGTTGTGGTGGTCGCTGTATTCCGCAAGTTCTGTCCGTGAACTTGTCCGCTCTACCTCTGTCATAAGGGGCTGCGGGTTGGCGATTCCTGTCACAAGCAGCACCTCTTTGCCTTGAATGTCTCCGTTCTTTTCCGCATCGGTAAGCTTGTAGAGCCTGCCGTAACGCATTCCGGAAAAGAAAACGGGTATATCTTTTCTCTTTTTTATGTAATTTATATGCTCTTTACGCTCCTCGGCTGTCAGCGAACCGCATTTTGTGAATATGACAATGTCGGCCCGCTTTATCCCTTTTGCGCTCTCTCGCAGCCGCCCGAACGGCAATATGCAGTCATTCCATACTGGTCGCCGGCTGTCAATCAACAGAATGTTGAGCCCTGCCTTTACATGCCTGTGCTGAAAAGCGTCGTCAAGCAGTACAAGCCTTGTGTTCCTGAACTCTTCTGTAATTCTCTTTATGCCGTCGGCACGCTTTTCGCAAACAGCAACAACAGTGTCACTGAATTTGTTCTTTATCTGGAACGGTTCGTCGCCAATCATCTCTGCCGGCGTGTCAATGCCTGCAACCGCAAATCCTTTACTCTTTCTGCCGTACCCTCGGCTCAACACAGCGGTGGCAATTCTGTCCTGAAAAAGCTTGACAATGTATTCGGTATGCGGCGTTTTGCCTGTGCCGCCTACTGTGATATTGCCGACGCAGACTGTGGGCACGCCGAACGCATGGCTCTTTATGAGCCCTTTATCGAACATCCAGTTTCTTGCGGCCGTAACCCAAGAATAGGGGTTGATAAGGTCTGCCAATATCTTAACGAAGCCTCTCTTTTTCTTCATCAGTTATGCCGGGTATAGCTTTTTATACAAAGGTAGCGAATTATTCCTAATGCTTCGCACCTTTTTACAACTTTTGTATTTTAAAGGTTTGATAATTGTTAAAAAACCTTATATTTTGAATTTTCTCAAAATAGGTACAATCATTTTTTGAGAAATATTTAATGATTTGAAAAAAAAAGTTACTTTTGCCGTGGAATAGAGTGTTGCTTTGCAAAAAAAGTTGTAACTTGCAACCCGAATAGCTATTGACTTGACTTAAGGAAAGGTGCTCGAGCGGTTGAAGAGGCACGCCTGGAAAGCGTGTATACGTCAAAAGCGTATCGGGGGTTCGAATCCCCCTCTTTCCGCAATGTTTGAATAAATTAACTTAATATACTAATTCTAAAATTTACACACAATGAAAAAGCTTTTTGCAATCGTTGCAATGATGGGTATGTTCACATTCGGTGCAACCCAAGTTTATGCTCAGGATGCAGTTGAGGCCGCTCCTGTTGATACAGTTCAGAGTACAGAAGATGCAGTAGCTGCTGAGGCTCCTGCTGAAGTTGAAGCTCCCGCTGAGGCTCCTGCCGAAGTTGTAGAGGCCGCTGAGACTGCCGGCGTTCACAAGGCTCTTAAGACTAAATTCATCGAGGGTGGCGCTGAGTTTATGGCGCTTGTTGCTGTCGCTATGGTTATCGGTCTTGCATTCTGCGTTGAGCGTATAATCTATTTGAGCATGGCGAAGGTAGACGCGAAGAAACTTATGGAAGCTATCGCTGAAGCTCTTTCTAAGAACGACGTTGAGGGTGCTAAGACTATCTGCCGCAACACGGCCGGTCCCGTTGCCGCTATCTGCTACCAGGGTCTTCTCCGTATCGACGAGGGTCTTGAGACGGTTGAGCGTTCTGTAGTTTCTTACGGTAGCCTTCAGTCTTCAGAACTCGAGAAGGGCTGTTCATGGATTACACTTTTCATCGCAATGGCTCCGTCACTCGGATTCTTGGGTACCGTGATCGGTATGGTCATGTCATTCGACGAAATCCAGCAGAAGGGCGATATCTCTCCGACTATCGTTGCCGGTGGTATGAAGGTGGCTCTTATTACAACAATCTATGGTATTATCGTTGCTCTTGTTCTTCAGGTGTTCTACAACTTTATCCTCACCAAGATCGAGTCTATCGTAGCTGACATGGAGGATTCTTCAATCACCCTCCTTGACATCTTGACAAAATACAACCTTAAGAAGTAATAACAGCTAAATAAATTTTGATATTATGAAAGCTGATTTGTGTTCAAAAATCTCAAAGATTACGTTCTACATTGCAATGGCAGTGTCGGTGGCTATCATCGCTCTGTTCTTCCTTGTAGGTTTCGGTAATAGCGAGACAATCAATAATAATGATATGCGTGCGCCTCAGTTTACCGACGCATTGCTGTATTGGGTGTACGCTTTGACAGCTCTTGCAGTGGTGTTGGTGCTCGTGTTTGCTCTTGTCTCTTTCTTCAAGAAGTTGAAAGATAGCCCCAAGAATGCGATTAAGGGCCTTTTGGGAGTTGTATTGTTGGCAGTTCTCTTCGTGGTGGCGTATGTTCTTGCGTCAGATGCTCCAATCTATGTGAACGGAAAGCCACTTGCAGACTCTGACGGCAACGCCATTGCTGGGTCTATGTATATTCTGACTGACGTTTTGATATATGTTCAGTATACCTTGCTTGCTGCTTGTGTTTTGGCGACATTGTTCGGTATGCTCAATATCTCAAAATCTATCAAGAAGTAATTAACGAATAAAAGAGCTTAAAATGGGAAAAGGTAAAAGAAAAGTTCCGGGAATTAACGCCAGTTCAACGGCGGATATCTCGTTCATCTTGCTAATCTTTTTCTTGGTCGTGACTTCAATGAACTCATCAACCGGTTTGAACGTGCGTTTGCCGGAGCCTCCTGAGGATGAAGATCTTCAGAATCCTCCTAAGATCAAGAAACGCAACAGTCTTATCGTGTTGGTAAATATGGATAATAAGATAATGGTTACTCAGGGCGAGAAGCCGCCTTACGAGATTGACGTTACAGAGTTGCGTCAGTTGGCTAAGGAGTTTATTTCTAACGACGAGAACCGTCCTGACTATCCCGAGAAGCATACCGAGGATATCGTATTCGAAGATCGAGGCGTTGAACATGTGTTGCCGAGTGGTCGTCAGCAGAACGTTACAAGCAAGCACGTAATCTCTCTGCAGACTCACCGCGGTACAAACTACAACACATACTTCGAAGTGTCAAACTCGCTTTATGGCGCCTATGACGAGTTGCGTGACGAATTGGCTCAGAAAGAGTTCGGCAAGCCTTACGCAAAGTTGGAAGAGGCTCAGCAGATGTTGTGCCGTCTCTATTATAAGACAATGATTTCCGAGGCTGAGCCTCGTCAAATTGGTGGAGGAATGTAATATGAGTAAGTTTAGCAATAAAGGAAAGGCAGAAATGCCTGAATTGAACACCTCGTCACTCCCTGACTTGATCTTCTCTATCCTGTTCTTCTTCATGATTGTGACTTCAATGCGTGAGGAGGAGGTGAAGATTGAATTCAAGTTGCCTAAGGGAACAGGTTTGTCTAAGATAGAGCGTAAGACTGCTGTTGTGAACATACACATCGGTTCTCCGTCAAAGCAGTATGTTGGACAGTTCGGTACAAGTACGCGTGTCCAGCTGAATGACCGTTTCGCTAACGTGAAGGACGTGGCTCCTTTCGTTATCAACGAGCGTTCGCTTATGCGTCAGGCCGACCAGGCTATCATGAAAGTGGCTCTGAAGGCCGACCAGAATGTGCAGATGGGTATTATGACTGACGTGAAAATGGAGTTGCGCCATGCGCGCGCTTTGTCAATCATGTACTCTGCCGAAGAGAGAAACAAACAGTAATAGTTTGGTTATCATATAAAACACCGAGCGTCAAGAAATTTCTTGACGCTCGGTGTTTTATGCGGTATGAATGAACTCGCTGTCTCTGTTATCTCTTCGGGCTTTTGCGTCTTAGATATGTGACGAAGCTGTATTCGAAATTGTGTTTTTCGTCTTTTTCGTGCCTCTCGTCCTGAATAATCTCCCACTCGAATCTCTTGAACTCAGGGAAAAAAGCATCCGCCTTTTCCGGAGTGTCGTTTATCTCTGTCAGGCACAGAATGTCGGCATACGGCATTGCGGCGCGGTAGAGAGTCTCTCCTCCTATGATATACACAACCTCCTCGTTGCTGCAGTTGGCAAGCGCCTCTTCGAGCGATTTGAACGTCTCTGCTCCCGGAAATGCGTTCTCTTTTCGTGAAAGGACGATGTTTCTTCTGTCGGGCAAGGCTCCTTTCGGCAATGAGCGGAACGTGTTGCTGCCCATGATTATCGTATGTCCGGTAGTAAGTTCCTTGAAACGTTTCAAGTCATTGGGCAGCCAATAGATAAGTCTGTTTTCAAAGCCTATCGCATTGTTTCTGGCAATTGCTGCTATGAGTGCTAATTTGTACATGACATTATACGGCAACTACGCCTTTTATGTGTGGGTGAGCATCGTAGTTTTCGAGAGTGAAGTCCTCGAATTTGAACGAGAAAATGTCCTTTACTTCGGGATTTATCGTCATTGTGGGGAGCTTTTTCGGCTCTCTTGTCAGCTGCAGCTTCGCTTGCTCGATGTGATTTAGGTACAGGTGGGCGTCGCCGAGAGTATGGACGAACTCTCCTACTTTCAGGCCTGTCACCTGCGCCATCATCATAAGAAGAAGCGAATATGACGCGATGTTGAAAGGAACGCCGAGGAAACAGTCGGCGCTGCGCTGGTAGAGCTGCAGGCTCAACTTGCCGTCGGCGACATAGAACTGGAACATCGCATGGCATGGCGGTAGGTTCATGTTCTTTATATCTGCGACATTCCAAGCGTTTACTATTATGCGGCGTGAGTCGGGGTTGTTTTTGATTGTCTCCACAACCTCCTTTATCTGGTCAATATGCTCGCCGTCGTAACCTGGCCATGAACGCCATTGGTAGCCGTAGATATGTCCCAAATCACCGTTTTCATCGGCCCATTCGTTCCATATTCTTACGCCGTTGTCTTGAAGATATTTTATATTCGTGTCTCCGTTAAGGAACCACAGCAGTTCGTGTATGATCGATTTCAAATGCAGCTTCTTCGTGGTCAGACAAGGAAAACCGTCTTCAAGGTTAAAACGCATCTGATGCCCGAACACGCTCAGCGTTCCTGTACCCGTGCGGTCCTCTTTTTTAGCGCCCTCGGTAAGTATTCTGTCGAGGAGTTCAAGATATTGTTTCATGGTAATGACTTTTTCGAATCATGGAATATGCAAATATACGATTTTTTGTGATTTATCTCTATAAATGCTATTCAATTTGACAATAACTTCGCCGGTAATTTATTCTTATAGTTAAATTTATTTATAATTATTATAAATATTCTCTGTTTTACGGAATAAAGAGTTTAAAATTCGTATATTTGCATTTAGCCGTTGAAGTGCGTCTCTTTCGTTTCGCATGTTCGCCGGTAACGAACGAATAACCTGCATGCAGGCTTGCCAATGGATTTGAATACTGAATTTGTAAAAAGAACGGAACAGCTTTTCGGGAAGAATATCTATTCACGTTTCTCTCAGGCGCTTGATAAAGAGCCTGTCGTCAGCGTCCGTTACAATGCAAGGAAACAAGCGGCATGCGGTAATCTCCCAAAAGTGCCATGGGCCTCTAACGGCTATTACCTTGATAGCCGTCCGGCATTTACTGCGGACCCGCTGTTTCATGCGGGCTGCTATTATGTGCAGGAGGCGTCTTCGATGTTCATTGAACAGGTTGTTAAACGCTATGTCTGCGCTCCGGTCAAAGCTTTGGATCTTTGCGCTGCGCCCGGCGGGAAATCGACGCATCTGCTGTCGCTGTTGCCCGAAGGCAGCATGCTCGTCTCAAACGAGCCTATGCCGTTGCGGGCTCAGGTGCTTGCCGAAAACGTGATCAAATGGGGCTGTCCTGCATCTATGGTAACCAAGAATATGCCTGCCGATTTCGCCCGTTTTGAGAACTGTTTCGACCTTGTGCTTGTAGATGCGCCATGCTCGGGCGAAGGAATGTTCCGAAAAGAGCCTAAAGCAGTGGAGCAGTGGAGCGTCTCGAATGTTGAAATGTGCGCCGAGCGCCAAAAAGAGATACTTGCCGACATCTGGCCATCTTTGCGTCCTGGCGGGCTTCTTATATACAGCACATGCACTTTCAACAGAGAAGAGAATGAGGATAATGTGAGGTGGATATCGGAAAATCTCGGAGCGGAATATCTTGAGGTCGATATGCCCGAAGGCGCGGAAATCACAGGCTCGCTTGCGGGCGACGGCATCCCGGTCTACCGTTTCATACCGGGTATGACTGCCGGAGAGGGTTTTTTTATGGCAGTTCTAAGAAAGAGTGGCGATTCGCCGGCGGCTCAGCCTCGTCTGGCACGTTGGCAAAAGGCTGCTGCAAAGCAAGCGGCTGAAGCCGGCAAGTGGGTTGAAACGCCCGAATGTTTTGAGTTCGTGCTGGACAATGAACGTCTGGTGGCTATGCCTAAAGAGCATGCGTCAATGATGATGGCTCTTAAAGAGAAACTGAACGTTCTGCATTACGGGCTTCCTGTCGCAGAGGTGAAGAATAACAAAATGCTTCCCCTGCATCAGCTGGCTATGAGCCTCTTTTTGCGTAAGGACGCTTTCCGTGCGGTAGAGGTGGAACTTGAACAGGCACTTGCCTATCTGCACCGTGAGGCGCTCGTTTTCGGTTCGGAGCCGTTAGGTCATTTGCTGCTCACATATAAAGGGGTGCCGATAGGCTTTGTAAAGAATGTTGGGAACAGGGCCAACAACCTTTACCCGGCAGAGTGGAGAATACGTAAAAACCCAATAGATTTATAACTTAAATTATATACGATGAAAAAATTATTAGTATCATTTATGCTGTTGTTTGCCGCATTGCAGGCAAATGCGCAGTTCGGAAATGTCGAGCCTGTTACGTTCGAGGACAACATTTCAGTGAACGGTTCGGAAGGAACAATCGAGTTCGAAGCATACATCGAACCGGGTTATCATCTCTACTCTACGGACATCCCGGAGGGCGGTCCAGTTCCTATGAGCGTCACCTATCGCACGGTAGAGGGCGCTGAGATTGTCGGCGAGCTTGTTCCCGGCGATGGTGCGGTTACCGAAATGGACGCTATGTTCGAAATGATGGTGTCGCACTTCAGCGACAACGCTCTGTTCACGCAGAAGGTGAAGCTGCTCGGCGGCAAGTACCGTATTCAGGGTACATTGCGTTTCCAGTCTTGCAGCGATACGGATTGCATCCCCGGCCGTTATGATTTTGATATTACAGGCGAGGCAGCCGTTGTTAAGGCAGAAGAGCCGAAGCCTGCGGCAAAGCCCGAAAAGCCGGCTGTAGAAGAGAAAGCGGCTCCAGCTCAGAAAGCGGAGGCAAAACCTTCCGTTCCAGCAGTTAAGGCCGAAGAGCCCATCGTTGAGGCGCCTGCAGCGAAAGTTGAAGAGCCTGCGGCAGCTCCTGTCGTTGAGCAGGTTGCGGAAAAGCCTGCGGACAAGAATTCTCTCTGGGAGCCTGTTACGGACAAACTCAATCGGCATGGCGAAGAGAGCGCTGCCGATACAGGTTCACGCTCTTTGTGGATAACATTCATTCTCGGTTTCGGCGGCGGTCTGCTGGCGCTTCTGACACCTTGCGTGTGGCCAATCATACCGATGACGGTAAGCTTCTTCCTCAAACGCTCTAAGGAGCGTAAGCAAGCTGTGCGCGAGGCTTTGATTTACGGAGCTTCTATCGTTGTCATCTACCTTGTACTCGGTCTTGCGGTAACGCTTATATTCGGTGCGGGCGCATTGAACGCTCTTTCTACGAATGCCGTCTTCAATATCATCTTCTGCTTGATGCTGTTGGTGTTCGGAGCTTCGTTCCTCGGAGGCTTTGAAATTACGCTGCCTTCGTCATGGACAAACAAGATAGACGAGAAGGCCGGCAACACAAGCGGTCTTTTGAGCATATTCTTTATGGCGTTCACCCTGACGCTCGTGTCGTTTTCATGTACCGGTCCCATCATAGGTTTCCTCTTGGTCGAGGTCTCTACGTCAGGAGCTATCTTCGGTCCTGCCATCGGTATGTTGGGCTTTGCGTTGGCATTGGCGTTGCCGTTCACTCTGTTTGCGATATTCCCCTCATTGTTGAAGCAGACACCGCGTTCAGGAAGCTGGATGAACACGATAAAGGTCGTTCTCGGCTTTGTAGAGATTGCCTTTGCCCTGAAGTTCTTCTCGGTTGCCGATCTCTCATACCACTGGGGTCTGCTCGACCGTGAGACATTCCTCGCTCTATGGATAGCTCTTTTCGCGATTCTCGGTCTTTATCTGATGAAGATTATACGTTTTCCGCATGACGATGCCGACGACAAGAAGACATCTGTTCCCGGTTTCTTCATGGGACTGATATCTATCGCATTCGCAGTATATATGATTCCCGGTCTTTGGGGCGCTCCTTGCAAGGCTATCAGCGCATTCGCTCCTCCGATGAGCACTCAGGATTTCAACCTCTATGACAATAGCTTCAAACCGCACGTAGACGATTATGAACTCGCTCTTGAAATTGGCCGTCGCGAGGGCAAGCCTGTCCTTCTCGATTTCACAGGTCACGGTTGCGTGAACTGCCGTAACATGGAGTCTTCGGTATGGAGCGACGACCGTGTAATTGACATCATGCGTGATGATTATATCGTGGCATCGCTTTATGTCGATGACAGAACTCCTCTCGCCGAGCCTTTCGAGGTGGAAATAAACGGTAAGAAGGTGCTTCTTGAGACTGTCGGTGACAAGTGGACCTATCTGCAGGGACACCGTTTCGGCGCTAACGCCCAGCCGTTTTATGTGCCTGTAGACAATGACGGTAACCCGCTTTGTGGCTCGTATTCGTTCAACCTTGACGTTGATGCATATATCAGTTTCCTTAAGAAAGGCATAAAGAATTACGGGAAATAAGATTATATAACTAAAACAAAACATAAAACATACAGCTATGAATCTGACACCATTCGCAAGACCATTTCTGCTAAGCAGGGCAAAGCAGATATCTAAGTACGATACCTGCGCAGAACAGTTGCAACGCAATGTGCTGAAGCGTCTTATTGATACAGCCTCTTCTACGGAATGGGGCATCAAACACTCATTCTCAAGTATTGCAGGCTATGAACAGTTTGCGAAGAATGTAGCGGTGCAGGACTATGAGAGCCTTAAGGAGTATATCGACCGTATGCGCCGCGGCGAGAAGGATATCCTTTGGAAAGGACGCTGCAAGTGGTACGCAAAGTCTTCGGGTACGACAAACGACAAGAGTAAGTTCATTCCAGTCACTCCTGCAGGCTTGGATAACGCGCATTACAAAGGTGGATTCGACGTCGTGGCTCTCTACTTGGCGAACAATCCCAAAAGCCGCATTTTTTCGGGCAAGGCTCTTATTCTCGGCGGCAGCCATGCCTCCAACTATAACCTTCCCGGTTCGCTTGTAGGAGACCTCAGCGCTATACTTATCGAGAACTGCAGCGCGTTCGTGAACATGATGCGTGTTCCTGAGAAGAAGATAGCTTTGCTCAGCGACTTTGAAGAGAAAATGGACAAGATAGCGCGAATAACATCGACAAAGAACGTTACGAACCTTTCTGGCGTTCCTTCATGGATGATGGCCGTACTCAAACACATGCTTGACATTACAGGCAAGAAGGGTGTCGAAGAGATATGGCCAAACCTTGAGGTGTTCTTCCACGGCGGCGTTGCCTTTACTCCTTATCGTGAGCAGTATCATCAGATTATCAAGAATCCCGACATGAAGTACATGGAGACATACAATGCGAGTGAGGGTTTCTTCGGTATTCAGAACGACCCTGCAGACCCGGCTATGCTCTTGATGATTGACTATGACGTATTCTACGAGTTCATACCGTTCGAGGACCTTGAGTCGGAAAATCCTCGGGTGTTGCCTTTGTGGGAGGTCGAGGTCGGCAAGAACTATGCGATGCTTATCTCTACTTCATGCGGTCTGTGGCGTTATATGATAGGCGATACAGTACGCTTCACGAGCAAAGACCCATACAAAATTGTTATATCAGGCAGAACAAAGCACTTTATCAATGCTTTCGGTGAGGAACTTGTAGTAGACAACGCCGAAAAAGGTTTGCTTAAGGCTTGTACCGAAACAGGCGCTCAGGTACTCGATTACACTGCAGCGCCGGTCTTCATGGACGCTAACGCTCAGTGCCGTCACCAATGGCTTATAGAATTCGCCAAGGCCCCGGCTTCCGTGGAACAGTTCGCCGAGATTCTTGACAAGGAGCTTCAGGAAATAAATTCCGACTATGAGGCTAAACGATACAAGAACAAGACCATGCAGCGGCTTGAGATTGTCGTTGCACGCAAGAATCTCTTCAATGATTGGCTCAAGAGTAAAGGCAAGCTCGGCGGCCAGCATAAAGTGCCTCGTTTGAGCAACAGCCGTAAGCATATCGAAGAGCTGCTGCTCATGAATAATGAATAATGAGAATCGACGATAAGATATCAATTTTAGCGGCATTATTCCTGCTTGTTGCATGCGCCAGCATGGGAACACCGGACGGAGGGCCTTACGACGAGACCCCCCCTGTTCTTATGAAGGCCAAGCCAGCCATAGGAGCGACCGGGGTAAAGTCCGGTAAGATTGTACTCGAATTCGACGAAAACGTAAAACTTGTAAACGCCTTTGAAAAAGTGGTGGTCTCTCCGCCGCAGTTGCAGATGCCCGATATAAAATCGGGCGGCAAACGTGTAACGGTAGAGCTCATGGATACCCTCATTCCGGACGTGACCTATTCGATAGACTTCGGTGACGCCATAGCCGACAACAACGAGGGTAATCCTTACAAAGATTTCGCGTACTACTTCTCGACAGGCGAGAGTGTCGATACTCTTGCCGTGTCGGGAACAGTGCTTAATGCCGAAAATCTTGAACCGATAAAGGGCGCGGTAGTGGGCATTCACTCTTGCCTTGACGATTCCGCATTCACGACAAAGCCTTTCGAGAGGGTGTCACGCACCGATTCCCGAGGCCATTTTGTCATAAAGGGCATCGCTCCGGGCAAGTATCGTGTATATGCGCTCAGCGAGGCGAACAACAACTTTCTCTTCGACCAGAAGAGCGAGGCCATAGCCTTTATGGATGCCCATGTGTCGCCTTTCGCCGCTCCCGACGTGCGTTACGATACCGTTTGGCGTGACAGTGTCACGATAGACACTATAATGCATGTGCCTTATATGCGTTTCATGCCCGACGACCTGGTACTCAGGTCTTTCAAGGAGGAATTTCTTACGCAATACCTTGTAAAGTACCCACGTGCCAGCCATAACAAGATGACGCTCTATTTTGCGGCGCCCAACAAGGATTTGCCGGTCATTGAGGGACTTAACTTCGACGCTGACGGAGCGTATATTCTTGAAAAATCATTGAAGCAGGATACTTTGACATTATGGTTCAGGGACTCTCTGCTTTACCGTGCCGACACGCTTGAGATGAGAATACTTTATAAGGTCGCCGACTCGCTCGGTAATCTCGTAGATCGTGCCGACACTATTTTTGCTTCGCCTAAGCGTAAGTGGGAGAAAGTCGTCGAGCAGCAGAACGAGAAACTCGAAAAGGAGCGTAAGGAATTCCTTAAAAAGGCAAAGCGTGCCGAAGACTATGACGAGAACAACCCGCCCGAATATGTGCCGAAGGTGAAAGAACTTTCTTTCCGCTTTACAGGCTCAACATCAATGGATGTCAATGCCGATGTGACAATCTCTTTCGAGGAGCCTTTGGCACTGCTCGACACGGCCGGCATAAGGCTCTCTCAAAGGTCCGACACCCTGTGGCTGCCCGAAGATTATGTACTTGTGCCCGACGAGAACAATACAAGGCTCTATCACCTCTATGCCGAATGGCGTCCGGGCGAGAGCTACCGCCTTGAAATTGACTCGGCTACTTTTAAAGGTATATACGGGGGCGTTTCAAAGGAACACTCGCAAGAGATAAAGTTCCGTACTCTCGACGAGTATGCCGTGCTTTACCTTAATATCCCGGGTACAGGCGACAAGGCGGTCGTACAGCTTCTCAACAAGAGCGAGTCGGTAGTGCAGTCTGTGCGGACTGCCGGCAACCGTTGCGCTTTCTATTTCATAAAGCCGGGTATATACTATCTGCGTCTTTTCATTGACGAGAACGGCAACGGAATATGGGATACGGGCGATTACGAGAAAGGAAAGCAGCCCGAAAGCGTCTTCTATTACGACCGTCCGCTTGAGCTGCGCGCCCTCTTCGAGTATTCGCAGGACGACTGGGACATAACCAAGCAGCTCGACAAGCAGAAACCGCTTGAGATAACGAAGCAGAAACCCGACAAAGAGCGTAAGATGATGAATCGTAACGCTACACGAAAGTTTAAGACAAAGGAAAAGAAAAAATAATAACAATATAATATAATAAGGTATGGATAACAAGTTCATGATATACAACACGCTCTCTCGCAAGAAGGAGCTGTTCGAGCCGCTTCATGCTCCCAACGTGGGTATGTATGTATGCGGTCCTACCGTATATGGTCCGGCTCACTTGGGACATGCGCGCCCTGCGATTACTTTCGACGTACTTTTCCGTTATTTGCGGAATCTCGGTTATAAGGTGCGTTATGTGCGTAATATCACTGATGTAGGTCACCTTGAGCATGATGCCGACGACGGCGAGGACAAGATAGCGAAAAAGGCTCGTCTTGAGCAGCTTGAGCCGATGGAGGTGGTGCAGCATTACACATTGCATTACCATAAAGTAATGGAGGCCCTTAACGTGCTGCCTCCAAGCATCGAACCCCATGCATCAGGTCATATAATTGAGCAGATAGAACTAGTTAAGGAGATTCTTGACAACGGCTTCGCCTATGAGAGCGAAGGCTCGGTATATTTCGATGTGGCAAAATATGACAAGGCTCACCATTACGGAGTGCTTTCGGGCCGTAATCTTGAGGATGTCCTCAATACTACACGCGAACTCGACGGCCAGAACGAAAAACGTAATCCTGCCGATTTCGCTCTATGGAAGTGCGCCCAGCCCGAACATATAATGCGTTGGCCCTCGCCTTGGAGCGACGGTTTTCCCGGCTGGCACTGCGAGTGTACCGCAATGGGACGCAAGTATCTGGGCGAGCAGTTCGATATTCACGGCGGCGGCATGGACCTTATATTCCCGCACCATGAGTGCGAGATCGCGCAGGGTAAGGCTGCTATGGGCAAGGATGTCGTCAAGTATTGGATGCACAACAACATGATAACAATCAACGGAACGAAGATGGGCAAGTCTTTAGGCAACTTCATCACTCTCGACGAGTTCTTCAACGGAACTCACAAGCTGCTCGCCCAGCCCTATTCTCCGATGACTATACGTTTCTTCATCCTTCAAGCGCATTACCGCAGCACTGTCGATTTCAGCAACGAGGCATTGCAGGCTGCCGAAAAAGGCATGCAGCGTCTGCTTGAGGCATACAAGACATTGACAAACCTTACCGCATCCGACACTACGACCGTTGATGTCGCTTCGCTGCGTGCGAAGTGCTACGATGCGATGAACGACGACATGAACACCGCTCAGGTAATATCTCATTTGTTCGATGCATGCCGTGCGATAAACCAGGTGGCCGACAAAAAGGCTACAATCACGGCCGGCGACCTTGAAGAACTGAAGGCCGCCTTCAGCCTCTTCGCATTCGACATCCTCGGTTTGAAAGAGGAACGCGGTTCCGACAGCGGCCGTGAAGAGGCTTTCGGCAAGGTTGTAGATATGCTCTTGCAGCAGCGTCAGGCGGCTAAAGCTAACAAAGATTGGGCTACGAGCGACAAGATACGTGATGAACTCGCTGCTCTTGGCTTTGAGCTTAAGGACGGCAAAGAGGGTACTGCATGGAAATTAAACCGCTGATGCGATGAACTGGATATATCTTTTTATTTCAGCGATGTTCCTTGTCGGCTGCGGCACATCGGCCAAAGAGCAGGGCGAAAAAAACAAGCAGGCGGCTCCGGCTGCAGTTGAAGCGGCAGTCATCGTTCCGTCGTTTAATGCCGACAGTGCGTACTCCTTTATCGAAGCCCAAGTGAATTTCGGTCCGCGAGTGCCGAGTACCGCTCCGCATCGCAGGTGCGGCGACTATCTCATCGCAAAGTTTAAGGAGTACGGAGCGAGTGTCACGGTGCAGGAGGCGGACCTGAAGGCATATAACGGCGACATACTTAAAGCGCGCAACATTATAGCCTCTTTCCAGCCCGACAAGGCCGACAGGGTAATGCTCTGCGCTCATTGGGATACACGCCCGTGGGCGGACAGCGACCCCGACAAGGCCAACCATTACAAGCCGCTTCCCGGCGCTAACGACGGCGGCAGCGGTGCGGGCGTGCTGCTCGAAATAGCGCGTCAGCTTTCGGGCGTGCCGTCAAAGGTCGGCGTGGATATCATACTGTTCGACGCCGAGGATTACGGACTGCACGAAAATGACTACTACATGAGCGGCAGCAACATGCATTCATGGGCTTTAGGCTCACAATATTGGTCAATAAATCCGCATAAACAGGGGTACAACGCACGATACGGCATTCTGCTTGACATTGTGGGCGCTCCCGGTTCACGTTTCTGCTATGAGGGTTATTCTCTGCAATATGCGAGCGATGTTGTCGCAAAGGTATGGGGACATGCCAACAAACTCGGCTACGGCAAATATTTCGTTGATGAAGAGGGCGGCATGATAACCGACGACCACTATTATGTGAATAGGATATTCGGTTTGCCGTGTATTGATATAATAAACTTTGACCCGGACAGCCCCAACGGCTTCGGTCCTTATCATCATACTATGAAAGATGACATGGAATGGATAGACAAGGCTACATTGAAAGCGGTCGGTCAGACAGTGCTTACCGTAATATATAACGAGAAGTGATATGGCTACGATAAATGATATTCAAGACGGTATAATTGAGGAGTTTTCGGGCTTTGACGACTGGCTCGATCGTTATCAGCTGCTTATAGATCTCGGAAGCGAGCAGGAACCTCTGCCTGTAGAGTACAAGACCGACAATAATCTTATCGAAGGCTGCCAGAGCCGTGTGTGGCTGCAAGCCGACTTTGTGGACGGCAAGATAATTTTCAGAGCAGAAAGCGACGCTCTCATTGTAAAAGGCATTGTAGCGTTGCTGATACAGGTCTATTCGGGCCGTACACCCGATGAGATTCTTGAGTCGGACCTATACTTCATCAAGGAGATTGGCCTGAGCGAGCATCTTTCGCCTACACGCAGCAACGGTCTCTTGGCTATGATAAAGCAGATGAGGCTCTATGCATTGGCGTTCAAGACGAAGATGAACGCTTAATGTTTAACGATTAAAGCGAAGCTTCGACGGCATGAGCAGCATCTCGTCAAGCGCAGTGCCGCAACGTGGCACCGCTTGGGTTGCGATTGCGAATGCCGCCAACAGATTAACGATGAACGTTTAAAGCGAAGCGTTCAGCGGTGTGTCGTTGTATATTCCAATGTCGTTCCTTCTTCGTTTACGGTAAGCGTAGCTGTGGCTCCCTCAATCAGCGGAAAGTTTCTGTCGCAGTGTCCTACAGGGAAGCCGAAGCATGCGGGAATGCCGTGTCTTTTTGTGATTTTCTCAATCAGTTCGTGCGTGGTGCCGCCAAAGCTGCCGTTATCTTTTACTCCTGTGAACTGCCCCGCAATCAATCCCTTTATTCTTGACAGGGCTCCCGACATTTCCAGCTGGTACATCAACCGCTCAATGCGGTAGGGTTCTTCTCCTGTGTCCTCAACGAAGAGTATAGTCCCTTCCCGGAGCATGTCGTAACGTGTGCCGGCAAGTGCTGTTATAACGGAAAAGTTGCCGCCGGCAAGAGTGCCTGTAGCTGTGCCCGGTTTGTCGAGTCTGTGATGAGGCACGTTATATACCGGCTTTTTGCCGAACAGAATATCCCTCAGCATTTTTACCGGAGCGCTATCGGGTATCTGTGCCAGGTGGCGGCATTGCGGCGAATGTATCGACATCACGCCTTGCGCAAGGCATACAGCATGCAGCACCGAGCAGTCGCTCATGCCGATAATCCATTTTGGGTGTTCCTTGATAAGTTCAGAGAATTGTTCTGTCAAGTGAATGCAGCCGTAACCGCCGTAGCTGCATAAAATAGCCTTTATGCTGTCGTCGCTCAAGCATCCGGAAATGTCTTTTATGCGTTCCTCTGCAGTTTCGCTGTAGTAGCCGCTTCTTGTCAGCGCATGAGGCGCGACAACTGTTTCGAGTCCCCAATCTCTAAGCGTCTTTATAGCGCCATCGACTATGGATGTGTCACGTAATGCTCCTGCAGGAGATACAATGGCTATCTTGTCGCCGGGCTTGAGAAAGGCTGGGGCTTTCATGGTTTTTTAGCTGCAAGGAGAGCCTGTGCTTACTATTTTGTATAGCTTGTCACTCGGGCGTACCTTCCCGGGTACCTTGAACGATACACGTTCGCCCTTGTGTACGGTCTCAACGCTTTTCAGTTCCACTCTCGGGTCTTCAAGTTCAAGATAGACTGCGCCTGTCGTGGGGCCTGTTATGAGTATCTTTTCGCCGGCATTGACCTCGCCTGCCTCAATAAGGAACTCGCCGACTCCCAACTTTGAGAAGTGCTTGATGGCCCTGCCGATGTAGACTTTGCGTTCTGTGGCCTGTGAGCCGTAGATATTGCTCCACTCCCCAATCTTCTGCCCAAGATAGTATCCGTCCCAGAAGCCTCTGTTGAATACGGTCTTTAGCCTTTCGTCCCAGCCGTCCTTCTTCTCTTCCGTGAACTCGCCTGCGAGGTAAGCCTCCAACGCCTCGTTGTAGCAACCGGCGACAGTGCTTACATATTCAGCGCCTCGGGCACGTCCCTCAATTTTGAACACACGTACTCCGGCCTCAATCATTTTGTCCATGAAACGTATTGTTTTGAGGTCTTTGGGCGACATTATATATTTGTTGTCCACCTCAAGCTCAATGTCGCTCTCACGGTCCTTCACGATATACCCTCTGCGGCATACCTGCATGCATTCGCCTCTGTTGGCGCTGCGGCCGAGCTGGTGCAGAGAAAGGTAGCATTTGCCCGAAATAGCCATACACAAAGCGCCGTGGCAGAACATCTCGATACGCAGAGGCTCGCCCTTCGGGCCGCATATATTCTCGTCTACGATTATCTTGTGTATCGCGGCCACCTGCTCCATGTTAAGTTCTCTTGCAAGCACCACCACGTCGGCGAACTGCGCATAGAACTTTACCGCCTCGCTGTTGCTGATGTTCAGCTGCGTAGAGAGGTGTACTTCAACCCCCGCCTTGTTGCAGTACTGCATTACAGCGACGTCCGACGCGATGACAGCCGATATTCCGCTCTCCTTTGCGGCGTCGATAATTTCGTGCATCAGGTCAATGTCGTTCTCATATATGATAGTGTTTACCGTTAGGTAGCTTTTTATGTCGTGTTTGTCGCATATTTCTGCAATCTCTCTAAGGTCGTTTATAGAGAAAGCGCTTGCAGAGTGCGCACGCATGTTAAGATGCTCAATACCGAAATATATTGAGTTAGCTCCTGCCTGTATGGCTGCCGAAAGGCTTTCACGTGAGCCGACCGGCGCCATTATCTCAAAATCGCTTCTTTTGTACTGCATAACGATGATTGTTTAGTGCAAAGATAGTGAAAAATCACTATCTTTGCACTAAACGAGTGTATAAGATATGAAAATAGCCGACATTGACTTTGGCAAGTGCCCGGTATTCCTTGCGCCTATGGAAGACGTTACCGATGCGGCGTTCCGCCTTATGTGCAAGCGCTTCGGGGTAGATATGGTATATACCGAATTCGTTTCAAGCGATGCCCTCATACGTGACATAAACAGCACCGTACGCAAGCTGCAGGTCTACGACCAGGAACGTCCTGTCGCCATTCAGATATACGGCAACGAGGTAGAACCTATGGTCGAGGCTGCCAAGCGAGTGGAGCAGGCACGTCCTGATATACTCGATATTAATTTCGGCTGTCCTGTAAAGAAGGTCGCCCGCAAGGGATGCGGCGCCGGCATGCTGCAGAACATACCCAAGCTTCTTGAGATAACAAAGGCTGTTGTCAATGCGGTCAATATTCCTGTGACCGTTAAGACCCGTCTCGGGTGGGACGAGAACAGCAAGTGCATAGTAGAACTTGCCGAACAGCTCCAGGACTGCGGCATAGCCGCCCTTACCGTTCATGGTCGTACACGCGCGCAGATGTATACAGGCGATGCCGACTGGACCCTTATCGGCAAGATAAAAAAGAACCCCCGCATGCGCATACCAATCATAGGTAACGGTGACGTGAAGACTCCTGAGCGCGCAAAGGAGTGTTTCGATAAATACGGTGTCGATGCGGTGATGATTGGCCGTGCAAGTTTCGGCCAGCCCTGGATATTCCGTGACGTGAAGCACTATCTTGAGTATGGCGAGCATGCGGCACCTTTTACGTTCGCACAATGCATGGATATCCTGCGTGAACAGGTGCGTGACAGCGTCGAGTGGCTCGGCGAGCGCCCCGGTATACTGCATGTACGCCGTCATCTGGCGGCAACGCCCTTGCTGAAAGGGCTTAACGACTTTCGCCCCCTGCGTATAGCCATGCTCCGTGCCGAAAAGGTAGATGAACTTATGGCAGTCCTCGACAAAATTGTTGAGATTTACGGGAATGAGAGCTTAGAGTTCTGATAACAGGGTAACGCATAAGAGAACCGATGCGTTCGCTATGAGAGAACAGAGCAATCTTTGTTGCTTTTCCGTTTTAATCTTTGACTTTTCGCAGTTCGCCTTTCACTTTTATCGGTTAATATAGCTGTAATCTCCCTGTATTTTTCAAAAGGTATACTAAAGGTACAAAAGTACAGAAACAAAATGAAGAGCGGTTTTGTTTAATATTCAGTATTTATTTATTAAGACATATAGCATTGGATACTGCAAAATTCAGGAGAGAACTTCTTGAGGTTCAATCGGAGCTTCAGCGCTTTGC
>JAZNPP010000068.1:0-3940 GCA_045589695.1 Bacteroidaceae bacterium | reverse complement strand
CGGAGGCCAAGCGGTCTTAGGAAGACAAAATTTGTATTCAACTCCTTGGCTCACGAACGACATGGCTACGATCCGACTTGATGTATTAAATGAATGAAGCAAGAGCAAAAATCGAGGCTATCTGTAAAGAGTATGACCTTCCCGTCTTTGAGAATCCGCGAGACAACGTTATGGTGATTCTTGAATCTGCTGAGCCTTCAAAAGAGGACAAGCTTACCGCTTTTGATTGCTATGACGAGTGGCTGCTAAGCGCAGAGGAGGACTGACCATGAAAATTAAAAGACGCGTTTTTGAAAAAGACGGTCAATGGTATATGGGCCGTACAAATTCAAAAGGTCAAGAGATTGCTTGCTGCTGCCGTGATAAAGCGGCAGCCGAGCAGCTGCTACACTTAGCGGAATCCTGTTATAGAAAGTCTGTTATGTTTTCTCTTAATAAGTGTATTTGCATTGGCAAAGTCACTAATACGGGACTACTGTATGAAAACGGTGAGAACGAGCCGCCTACTGAGGTCTTATTTATAAGATATGAAGGCTCTACATATAGAAGGCCCTTAGCGTACTGTAAAATCTTAGGAAGTGAGGAAAAGAAAAATGGCTAACGCTATCAAATTTCAGGCGGGACACAATATCAGTCCTGCTTGGTACTGCGGCAAGTGCGGCGTGCTTGTCCGCAATCATGCAATCACTGAACTCATGGGCTATAAAGAGGGCTTTACATACTGCCCGAATTGCGGAGAGCTCTTAGAGTATGATTCTCAGGGACCTTATGAGGAAATCTGCGCAGCATTGACTGCACTCGGCTACGAAAAGCCGCAACCTACTTTGCAGCGAGTCGATAATGACCGCTATACCGTGATACTTAAGACCAAATACTTTGGCACTTATAGTATAAATAGAAAAACATTTGTTGATTAAAAGGAGGAAATCACAATGGCAAACACTATCAAAATGGGCCACGATTATATGGTCCGCGTTCCGAAGTTTAGAATCTCGGACGTTATCCCCGGCGGCAGCGACGCCGTACACCCTGCATTTATCATTAACGGTAAGGAGGTTGACGCAATCTACATTTCAAAGTATCAGAATATTGTCATGGACGGCGTAGCGTACAGCTTACCTTATCAGAAGCCCGCGGTCAATATCGATTTTGACGCTGCAGCTAAAGCTTGCGAGCGTAAAGGCGCAGGCTGGCACCTTATGTCTAATGCTGAATGGGCAGCTATCGCTCTTTGGTGTAAGGCAAACGGTACTATCCCTCATGGCAACACTCTTTGGGGTAAATACTACCACAATCCCGACGAGCACGGCCTTTGCTTTGACGGTAGCAAGACTCTCACAGGCTCCGGTCCTGATACATGGTCGCACGACCACACAAGCGACGGCATTTTCGACCTTGTAGGCAATGTCTGGGAGATGGTCAGCGGAATCCGCGTTGTCAAGGGTCGCTTGCAGGTCATTAAGGACAATGACGTTGCAGCCGGCGCGGATATGTCGGCAAAAAGCAAAGCATGGCAGGACCTCGGCTACGGCTACCGCATTGACGACGACGGTCTCACCTTGACTACCTCTAAGAAGGTCAACTCCGCATGGGACGGCTGCAAATTCAAAGAGCTTAAAGCTGAGGTTGAAGTCCCTGAACAGCTTAAGGCCTTAGGACTCTATCCCGTTGACGATAATATCGGAGACGACTACTTCTGGATTGATAACGAAGAAGCGGAGCGTCTTGTGTACCGTGGCGGCTATTGGCGCAACTACACCTTCGCTGGTGTGTTCAACTTCAACGCTTGCAACCCTCGGTCTAGCGCTGATCCCGCCCCCTTGGCTTTCGCTCCGCTTTTGCCGAACTGTAAACTGACTGCTGGTAACTGCTGGCCGCGCGGTAGCGCGGCCTAAAAGAAAGAAGGTGAGAATCGTGCAGGAGTTTATAAAGCTATTTCGCAGCATATCTCAGCGCTTTCACCCGTGGGAAATGTGGAGCGATTTTATAACTATGTTTGCGTGCTCTATTTCTAACGCAGTTGATAAAGAGCACTTTGATGACCGCGAGGCCTTATACCTTAAAATCGTCAAGAAGTATAACGAGAAAGAGCTTGAGGTTTTTCCTCAATTAGCTGCCGAGGTAGTTATGGCTTTGGAAAAGAATCCAGAGCAAGACTTCCTCGGTAGTGTGTATATGGCTCTTGAGCTCGGCAATCAAAAAGCCGGTCAGTTTTTTACGCCCTATCACGTTTGTCAATGTATGGCAAAAATCACAGTCGGCGACTTACTGCCGCAGATTAAAGAGCATGGCTACATAACAATAAATGACTGCGCTTGTGGCGCCGGTGCTACGCTTATTGCAGGAATCCACGCAGCTCGTGAAAGTCTTGAAAAGGAGGGCTTAAACTGGCAACACCATGTACTTGTTGCTGCGCAGGATATTGACTTTACTACTGCGCTGATGTGTTATATCCAGCTATCCTTGCTCGGTTGTGCAGCCTATATTAAAATAGGAAACACTTTGACCGACCCTATGACTCCCGGTGACTCAAAAGAAAACTATTGGTACAGTCCTATGTACTTTATGGACCCGTGGGCAACGCGTCGTTTGCTTGCATGGCTGACCGGTTTATCAGGAGGTAAGGACAATGGCAACTAAGATTATTTGTGACCGCTGTGGAAAAGAAATTAAAGACTCTCCACGTTATGTGGTCGGATGTTCTAAAGAAAAGCCGAACGAAAAAGGTGAGGCCTCGCCAAGTAGCTGGCTTTGGACTGCGGAGCTTTGTATGGGCTGCGCTTTGCGCATAGAAACAATGGTGAATGACTATAAGAAAGGAGAGTGATACAAAATGAGCTTAAAAGAACAGCGTCAAAAGAAGGGTATGACCCTGCAGGAGCTCGCCAGTAAAAGCGGTGTGCACTATGTAAAAATTCATCAGATTGAGACCGGACGAATTAAGCCGGAGAATATGACTCTCAAGAACGGCCTCAAGTTGTCAGACGCTCTTGACTGTCACCCGAGAGACCTGCTTGACAAGTGGCCGCTCGGCGAGGACGAGAAACCCGGTTGAAACCGGTAGAAGCGCATAGCAAAATTGCTTAAACTCCGTTAGTTTTGTCGGCATACAAATTTAAGCAAACACGCTATAATATTAAATGTAAGATACAAAAACCCAAAAACAAACGGAGGTACTTAAAATGAAATACGTACATGTAACAAAAGGAACAACCGCAACAATGTCTGAGCCCAACGTCCTCGTGATTGACGGCACAAACGAACGCCTTGAGGTCAGCGACATCACGCTGCGCCGCTGGTGGAAAGCTGTTGAGGAGGACAAGCCCACCGCAACAGTGCCTATGAAAATGAGCGAGACCATTACCGCTCTTGAGGTGCTGTTTGACAAGCTCAACGGAATCTACTTTGAAGGCAAGCTGCCGAAGCCCGTTATTACGGTACAGTCTACGCCTAAAGCATACGGTCATTGCACTACAAAGCAGATTTGGCAGTCTGACGACTCCGCTATGTACGAGATTAACCTCGGCGCCGAGTTTATCAACAGACCTATGGCAAATACCGCAGCAACTCTCTGTCATGAAATGGTACACCTTTTCTGTCTCGTTAACGAGATTCAGGACACTTGCCAGAAGGGCCGCTACCACAACAAGACCTTTAAGACTGAGGCAGAAGCTCGCGACCTGCAAATTGATTATGACCGCGCAATCGGTTATTCGATTACAAGCCCGACGGACGCCTTTGTGGACAAGCTTAGAGAGAGCGGCTTTGATATGAGCATTAGATTCGCTCGCGTTACGCCTCAAAAGAAGGCAAGCTCTGACCGCGAAAAGCCCCACAAGTATGTATGCCCCATTTGTGGTCAGGAAGTAAAGAGCACCGCGGACCTCAAAATCAAGTGCGCAATCTGCGACGTTGACATGGAAAAGGTCAACTAAAAAAC
>JAZNPP010000067.1:0-108693 GCA_045589695.1 Bacteroidaceae bacterium | reverse complement strand
ATGTGGTCGGCTGTTTCGTTGTCAGCGATTACAAAGCCGTTGGCTGCAATCTGCAATGTGTACCATGTTGTACCTTTTGCAAATGCACCTTCTGCAACGGTAGTTGTATTGAACAGTTGCTCAACGTAGCCCTCTTGTGGCTCTGCCACCTCAAGCATTACATCAATGATGCTGCCTCGGTTTGCGCTCAGTGTGTTGCTGCCGTCTGCCTTGCCCGGGTTGCCGGCAGGGTCAATGCTGTTCCAGTCGATCTTGAAACGCATACGGTATGTACCCTGTGTCTCTGGGGCCTTGAATGAGGGCAGGGCAACGGTGTTGTTGTTTCCTGTCACGCCTTCACTGTTGCACCACTGGCCTGCGTCGTCCTTGTTGTAGGCCGAGTAGCTTACCAGGTCGCCTGTCGGTGTGTATCCGTCAGCATCGGTGCCTGCTGTGAATGTGCCGTCACCGTCTGCGTCTACATATACGTATGCGTGCATCCACGCACCGCCGTATCCGGTTGTCGGTGTAACAATGTCACCTGCACCCACTTTAAGGGTTACTGTCTCTGTTGCGTCTACATACAGCTGTAGCTTCTCTGCCTCGGTGAGGTTGTAGCTCTTCGAACCGTATGACGGGCTCTCTACTCTGACATAGTTAAGAGGTCTGTCACTTGCTTTCTCTCCTGAGAAGTTGACCTCATAACCTGTCGTCTGAGCCATAGTTGTCATTGCAATGAGCATTGACAACAAGAATGTAAATTTTCTCATAAATAGGTTAGTTAAGTTTATAAATATAAATTGAATGATGCAGTTTTTGCCATTCAACAAAATTTCTGCTAATATAAGTGAATTTTACTTCTTTTCAGTTGTTTTACGCAAAAAAACAGCGCGCCTTCAGTGGCGCGCTGTTTTTTATGGGCTATTCCTATTTATTTTTCTACCGGAGTGATTCTGAGCTTGTAGCTCATCTCCTTCTCTGGAACACAATACTCTGGCAATGTGCCTACATCGTATCCGCATGATGCGTTACCGATACCACGCATCCAAGCGTCGAGGTGAAGCACAGTGTATGGACGCTTTGTCATCTCCCAGTAGTGTCCTGCTCTCATGAGGTCCTCGTCGGTGTAGGGGAGTGCCGAGAAGCTTACGTTGCCCTCAGTTGCAATCTTCACACCGTTGCCGTTGTTGTCGGTGAATGTAACCTCACGCAAGCCCTCGCGGCTACCGCTGCTCTGTGGCTTCACGTATGGGTCGGCCATCTGGTCAACAGTTGTCTTGTAACGGCCTACAACAACGCCGTCCTTTCGGTCAACAGTGTTCTCCCATGGGCCGAGGGCGTAGTAGTTCACGTTCTTGAATGTTGAGTCAAGACCGCAGATGAGGCCTGCGCGACGCACGTTGCCATGCTTTGGAACGAATGTCGCCTCAACGTCTACGATACCCTGCGGATAGATTGTGTAGTCTATTCTTGTGTCGCAGATAGAACCCTTGCGTACAGTCTTTACAACAGTGTTGCCGTTCTCCTCAACAACTGTAATCTCACCCTTTGCCTCAAGGCCGTTGCTTGTCTGTGCCTGTGGCTTGCCTGCATCCGGACCGTAGTAGTCGTAACCCTGACGGTCGTTCTCAATCCAGCGGTGGTTGCTGTAGATGAAGCCCTGACCCTCGCTGATGATATTCTTGCCGTTGAATGCAAGTGTAGTGAGCTGTGCAGTCTCTGCGTCGAACTTGAGCTGTACCTTCTCGTTGCCGATGATTGTCTCATGGAGAGAAGATGTAGCAACAAGTGCATCGCCCTTGCTCTTTACTGCTGCAAGCGGTGCGCGCTCAACAAGTGTGAACTGCTGCAATGCAACCTCGTGGCCAGCAGGAGCGAACAGCTGTGCATCGCGGTGTACAAGGCGTACGGTAATGAGGAGCTCGTCGCCCTTCTTCGCAGCCTTTTTGATGTTTGCTTTCTTTACAGATAGCCATACCTTACCGTTCTGGTATGTCTCGGCGTGTGGAGCTCTTGTGCGGCCGGTGTAAACGACCTTACCGTTTTTCACGATATCGTAGATTACATCGAACTCGTTGAGGTTGGTGAAGTTGTACTTGTTCTTGATGTCGATTGTAACAACGCCGTACTCTGTGTTCACGTCAGGCATTGTAATCTCTACGAACTGATGGGCGGCCTTTACCTCCTTGAGCTTGCCGCCCTCCTGGCGCAAAGGTGACACAACACCGTTTGAGCAGAAGTTACCCTGGTGTGGACCCGGGTAGTCATATCCTGTGTGGAGGCGGTAGATACCCTGCTTCATCTCCTGTGGGTCATATATGGCCTGGTCAACCCAGTCCCATATACAGCCGCCGATGCAAGAGTTCGATGCTTCAATCTTCTGCCAGTACTCCTTGAGGTTACCGATTGCGTTACCCATTGAGTGAGCATACTCGCAGATGAACATTGGCTTGTCAAGGTCGTTGGTATACTTGTTCATCCAAGCCTGGCCCGGGTACATCTTTGAATAGAAATCGCTGAAACGTCCGCCGCCATAGTCTCCGTTTGAACGTGTGCCCTCATAGTGTACAGGGCGGTTGTCGAGACGTTTTGCCTCGTCGTAGCAAGGACCGAAGTTGTTTCCGTTGCCGGCCTCGTTGCCCAAGCTCCACATAACGACGCTTGCGTGGTTACGGTCACGCAGCACCATGCGGTTGATGCGGTCTACGAACGAAGGTATCCAGCTTTCACGGTCCGATATTGTCTGATTGGCATGGTCTTCGAGGTCAGCCTCGTCACAACAGTAAAGACCGTAATGGTCGAACATAGCGTACATCTTCGCTGCGTTAGGATAGTGGCTGGTACGGATAGTATTGATATTGTTCCGCTTCATGAGCAGAACATCTTTCAACATTGATTCTATCGTGACGGCACGTCCGCGGACAGGATCTGTGTCGTGACGGTTCACGCCCTTGAAGAATACACGCTCACCGTTGATGTATACAAGCGAGTTCTTTATTTCTATTTCACGGAAGCCGTGCTTTGTAGAGAATGCCATCTCCTCCTTGCCGTCGGCGTCGAGCTGAACGATACGTACTGTGTAAAGGTTAGGCTTTTCAGCGCTCCAGAGCTTCACGTTATCCACAGTCAGCTTGATGTCGCCAGGTATTGAGGCCACCTTGACAGCGGTGTTTATCACAGCCGAGTCGCAAGCCACCATAGAGCCCATAGGAGAGTAGACCGAAGCCACGATTGTCTTCAGGCCTGGTTCGAAGTCTCTGTTGTCTATTTCAAAGTTCACGTTCAGGTCGGCGCTCCACTTGTCGTCTGAAAGTTCGCTCGTGATATAGTGGTCACGTACAGCGGCCTTCGGCACGTTGTAGAGATACACGTCACGGAAAATACCGCTCATGCGGAACATGTCCTGGCACTCAAGATATGAGCCGTCGCACCAACGGAACACCTGAACGGCGAGAGTATTCACGCCCTTGTCGAGGTATTTGGTTATGTCGAATTCTGCGACATTGTTAGAGCCCTGAGTATAACCCACATATTCGCCGTTGAGCCATACGAAAGCAGCCGAGTAGATACCGCCGAAATGAATGAACGTGCGGCGGCCGTCCCAATTCTCGGGTACCTCGAATGTACGCACGTAAGAGCCTACAGGATTTATGCCGTAGTTCTTTCCGCCGTCATTGAAGCCCGGACGGGCCTTGATGAACGGTGGAGTGTTGGCATGAGGATACTCCACATTGTTGTATATCGGTTTGTCATATCCGTGCATCTCCCAGTTCGATGGAACAGGAATCTCGTCCCATGAGCTTACGTCGTAGCCGTTCTCGAAGAAGTCGAGAGGACGCTGCGAAGGCTCGCTCACGAGGTTGAACTTCCAGGTGCCGTTAAGTGTCATGTAACGGCTGTTCACAGGCTCTGTCCAGGGAGTAGCATAATACTCGGCGTCGGCGAGCATTTCAGCCACATTGTTGTAAGGCATGTATGTAGCCACGCCACGCTCCTTGTTTTCGGCAAATACAGTCTCGTCTTCCCAGTAAGGCGACGCTATTTTCGGTTTTTCCACCTGCTCGAACGTAAACCACGCAGCGCTGTCCGCAACGTTCTTCTCAACGAGCATCATGCGTCCCTCGCGCAGAGCGTACATTCTGTCGCTCTTGCCCGCAGAGACAATGAGATAGACACCGTTATTGCCATCTACAGGCTCAAAGCGGAACTTCGCATTGTTCCACACGCCTGCGGTCGCGGGCCACTGCAACAGATAGTCGATGCTTGCGTTGCTGCCGCCGTCGTCAAAGTTCTGGCCATAAAAAGCGTTCTCTACGGCGAATGTGTGCAGATCAATAGTCTTGACGCTCCAGTACTGTCCACGATTTTCGGTCTCTACAGCCTCGGCCACGATGCGCGCATTGTTCTCGCTTGAGTCGCCGTTGCCGAGTACAAGGCTGTCTGCCGTCGCAGGAACGATGCGATAAGTCAAGTCATCGTCGAAACCGGCATACACAGACTCTTCGAAGCGGAACTGAGCGGCCTTGTGGTTAGCAGCCTTCTCTTTTGCGATGATTACAAGACCGTTCTTAGACTTCGCTACAGCAGCGTTTGGGCTGTTTGCAGGAACAAGCAGATTGCCCTCGAACTTCCACAACTGAGCCTCGTCAGAGCCGTTGTTCTCGCCCACTTCTACACGGCTGCCGTTCACACGCAACGCATGGTTTGTAACGGGATTAATGATACGCCAGCTGCCCGAAAGTTCAGAGACCTTCCATAGCTGCGCCGTGTTGTCCTTATCGAAGTTACCTAGACCTACGGCGTTACCCTCTTTCTCGAATACCACATTATTCTTGTTGCCCGAAGCGAAGATGTGATAAAGTTTGCCCTTTTCCGGCATCACCTGAGCTGTTGTCCCAAGAATAGAGAACAAAGCCAAAGCCACCGGCAAAATGCATTTACGGATGTTTTTGATAGACATAGTATTTTGATTAAGTTACAATATTTGCCAATTAGCACAAATGTACAAAAAGAGATGTGAAAAAGAAAAAAAATTAACAGATTAATTTTATTAATGATTAGAGTCGAGAGCGGTGTCGGGCAACTCCGAGTTTTTCCACTTGCCGTACTCGGCAAAGGCACGCCTTCTGTCGAGCATATTATTGAAGTACCAATTGTCGGCGTTGACCTTTTCAAAAACAGGGAACACACGGCTGAAGTTCGCCTCACGCCCCAATCAACCCGCCAGCATCGCTCTGAGAGCGATACTTTCTGTGCCGTTCTGCGCCATGGCGCAGAACGGCACAGAAAGCAGCATACAGAAAAAGAGAAAACGACGGAGTATTATATATCAGACGAGGTAATTACATAATAAAGCATCAGCGTACAGCACGCTTCTTGCCGCCGACGATATATATGCCCGGCGCTTCGATACGTTGCAGTTTGCGGCCCGAAAGGTAATACACCGCATTATCCTTCTCGTACAAGGACAGCTCGGCTACGGAATTCTGCACTTCGACCTCTTCGACAAGGAACGCCGACGAAAATTTGTCGTTCCAGAAGTTACAATCTCGTTCATCGCCCACCGTTAAACGCTAAATCATATCAGCGTATAAATATATTATTTTTTCCGATAATAGCATTTAGCCAAACCCGTTATTTGATTTTTTTAAATAAATTTCTGCAAAAACAACATAAATGTCTTATCTTCGCCCAAAACAAATACAATGAGGAAGTCTTTCGCATTACTGCTTGCGGCGATACTTATTACAGGCTGCAACAACCTGATAGAAGAGAAATTAGAGATATATGATGATGCCATAGATGAACTTGACGGCATTGACGGATTCACCGACCTTATGTACGAGGTAATAGCCACCGAGAAAGCCGCAGCGCATGCCGAGGGCAAGATGAAAGAAAAGAACTGGAAGAAGCTCAAAGAGAAGTACGGCACAGAATATGAACTTATGCTTGACAGCATAGAAAACATACGCGACAGCTACCTGAAAAGAGTAGATTTGCTGTTCTTGGGATATACCTACAACTTCGTGGAGCGCCGCACGTTGCTCTACCGTATGGCTGCCGACAGCTATTGCACGGCAGAACACATGCAGGAACTTGACGCAGTAAGAGAGGTGATAAAAAGATATTCGGCACTGTCGTATGTAGACGGACAACGCCATTGCGACCCTCCGCTGAAGATTAGAGAGGAATACGAAGCCGCAAGAGAACTCGCCGAGAACTGCTACAACGTAGCAAAGGCAAGAATAAATGAAAATCGAGAGCCGCAGGGGCATACCGACATGTCCGCCAGGTGACGATTAGCTTTTAACATGCAGGGGCAATACCGGGGTGTCTGCTCTGAAATGCCGATGTGCTGTAAGGATAATTCAATGCGTAGGTCTTTCTCTCATTACTTTTTCTCTCGTGAAAAAGTAATCAAAAAACGCCCGTCACGCGAAAAAAACAGTCGTTCGCTGCTTTGCTCGCGAGTCGCACAGCGACATAACTCGGTCGCAGCGAACTTGCCGTTCAGCTCTTTCCGTTGTTCCTCAGGGGCTCCGGAACTCGCTCGGCGTTGCGTTACTGAATAATAATATAACGGCACGCCTCGCTCTGCATGTCCTCGCCTTTTCCCTGAGAAACAACGGAGCCTCGCTCTGTTTTTAACGGTGACGGTATTGTTCGGAAATTACTCGTGCAATGGAATAAGCGACAGCAGAAGTAATTTTCTAAATAAACCGGCACTGTAAGCGAGAGAGTGCAAAGCCCTGCCGTATGCAGGCCATTGCGCGAGGACTGTATGAGCGCAGTGCGGGTATAATTTACATTGCATAGCCGCACGAAGCGAGTTCCGCAGCGAAGTCGGAGGCCCAAGCGGTCTTAGGAAGACAAAATTTGTATTCAACTCCTTGGCTCACAGAACGACATGGCTACGATCCGACTTGTTAGCAGGGCGCTGCGGAACTCGCTTCGTGCGGCTATGCAATGTAAATTATACCCGCACTTCGCTCATACAGTCCTCGCGCAATGGCCTGCATACGGCAGGGCTTTGCACTCTCTCGCTTACAGTGCCGGTTTTATTTGAAGTTACTTCTGCTATGAACGGCCGTAGGGGCGAACCGATGTGTTCGCCCTTCTTGCTCCGCACAGCCCTTAGTTCACAAAAAGCGCTCTCCTCAGTTGCAAACCGCAACTGAGGAGAGCGTCTTATCATTACCGGGCGGAAACATCAGTACCGCACCTGCATTTTCTAAACTCTGGAAGGAGGGGCTTCTTTTTTCTCCAAATTGACAATGCCGTCTTACTTGCCCCACAAATTGCCCCACTCGCCGCGGTGACCGCCGTCGAGCATTGCCCCTGAATCTACCGTTACATCTTTATTAATCTGCAATGAAGCTGCGAGCATGTTCTCTGCCTCAACGTTTACCTCTGTCATAAGAGGAGCTGTATAATTCTTTTTCATATCGTTTCTTCTTTATTTTTGTTTTTGTGCGGGCAGACACACCGGTCTGCCCCTACACGTTTCCTCAACTCTAAACTCTCACCTCTAAACTATAACCCCTCAACTCACTTAACCAGCACTTTGACGCCATTAACAATGTAAATGCCAGGTTCGGTAATCTCGTCGATGCGGCGGCCCTGAAGGTCGTAGATAGCTTCTGCGCCGTTTTCACCTTTCACCTCTTCAATCGCTGTTGTAGCAAAATCGAAACGGAAGCCTACGCTTGAAGCGGCGGCCTCAGGAACTGCGCTTGCAGGCAGGTGCGCCTTGTGTCCTAAATTCCAGAAGTAGCCCGAATTCTTTTCTGCTTTATAAAAACCAAGTCCATAAGTTTCGTGATTAAACAGCACGTAAGCGTCAGCGGTTATCTGTTCGTCATTAACAGTACCTGCAAGAACGTTTGTTCCCTCAAATGCTGTCGCATTTTCAATTATTTCAAAATCATATTCGCCTTCATTGCCGTAAATGACAACACCGTTTCCGGCTGGTATTTCTTGGCTTGTTATTTCTGTCAGGACAGCTTTCTCCGCTGTTATATTCTCCTGTGAAAGGTAATATGCCGTAACGCCATCAGGAACTCTTAATGCGACGGGCGTATAAAGCGTAGCGCATTCGGCTTCTGTTATTGATACAGGAAGCGCTGTAATTTCCTCTACTTCCCACACGGTGGCATCCTCTTTGTTTGCTGTGCTTGTAACGGATGCGCCGTTCTCTTTACAGTAGTTACCGCCCTCTATTCTAAGAAGAACACCGCTTTCAGTCGCTTCAAAGAAGTAGCTGCCTCTGTATCCATAATGGGCATGGTTAAAATTGTTAATGTGGATGCCTGTTCCATAAACCATAAGCATGTTTTTTTCCGATGCGTTGGATACATCATTGTTCTTGTGTGTTCCAAAATAGTAGTATAGAATATTGTCGGGGCTTTTTGTCTCGCTGAGTATCATACTTGTTCCTCTATGCCCTTCGCCATCATCTTTTCTGGGCGCTGTAATATATTTATCGACGGATTTTAAGCGATAGTATTTGCCGGTCGCAAGAGCGTTTACTGCCGGTTCGACAACTTCCTCGTCTTCGTTCATATTGTATACATTCTGTACAGTCCAAACACCAACGCGTGCATCGTATATTCCACCATTAAAATTAAACCATTTGGTGTCATCCGTGAATGCGATACGAACATAATAATCGGGGCTATTCTTAATGTCTTCATCCATATTGCCTGTATCAATACCTTCGACTCCGGTTGATGTACCTTGTATAGGCTTTACTGCATGAAATGTCGCGGCTGTTGATTTCGCGCCGTATGTTGTGATATTAGTTGTTTGCAGGTAATCATTTTCACCGTCGCCCTTCATAATGTGGTAAGCTCCGGCTACTCCTTCTACTGCCGGCACCCAGAAATATGTATGTTGCTGGGTTGCGTCTCCGGTACGTCCACCATTAGCATCATGATTGTAAAAATTATCGTCGTTGCTGAATTGTGTACACCTTATCAGTATCGAAGTTTTTTCCGTAACTGCATTCAGCTCCTCTGCTGTCATACGTTTTTTCCCGTCAAAAGGGCTCTGCGCCATAGCACCTATTGTTATGAACAACGATGCTGCCAATAAAGTAAATTTTTTCATACGTTTTATTATTAAGATTCGGTTTTTTACTTTAAATCTCTTGCTTAGAGATTCAATATTTCTTTGCAAATATATACATTATTAATCAATAAAATACATTTTCAATAAGTTTTTTTATTTCTATTGAAGAAAACATACGTTTTGCCCTAAAGGCCTGGTGCTAAAAGAATTGGTTCATATAAAATATTGCATCTCTAAGCAAGAGATGCAATATTTTTTTGTATTAAGCGGACGGCGTATCTTCGCTGTTCCATGCTATGGCCGGCTAAGGAAATTATGCGCAGCCCCTACTTTTTCCTGTTTCCGAAACAGTCGTTATAGACTTTGATAACGAATATTATGCAGCTGCAACTGCATGTAATGGCGTTTGTTATTACCATTGACCATATTATTCCGTCTTTGTGCAACAGCCCTTGCACTACAAAGGCGAAGGCTCCGATAGCCATCATCAAGAACGTGGGCACGGCAATGCCGTCGGTCTTGCGGGTGCGTATGGTGGTTATTGCCTGAGGCAAGTATCCGAGTATCATGCCTATGCTCGCGACGTACCCGCAAATGAGATATAATGCGCTTTGGTCCATAGAATGTAATTTAATTTTTAACGAACTTCATCATCGCCCAGCGGTTGTCCTCGGCATAGCCGGCGTACTGCAGGCCGTTGCGCGACGCCTCTTCTTTGAGCGCTTCCATATCGTCGGTGTAAAAGCCGCTTATAAAGAGCTGCGACCCGACGTGCATGGCTTTTACGTAGTTCTTGATGTCGGCGAGCAGTATATTGCGGTTGATGTTGGCAATGACATAATCGAAACTGTCGCTCTCTTTTATCGCTTCGGCGCCGCCCAAGCGCACGTCAATATCCGGAGTACCGTTAAGCTCGATATTCTCTTTGGCATTCTCGTATGCGAACTCGTCAATGTCTATAGCCGTAACCTCGGCTGCTCCATGCTTGCGGGCAAGTATGGCAAGCAGGGCAGTGCCGCAGCCCATATCAAGCACGCTCTTGCCTGTCATGTCGCTGCCGAGAATGGCACGCAGCATGTGGCAGGTTGTCTGGTGATAGCCTGTGCCGAACGCCATCTTGGGGTCGATGAGTATGTCGTATCGTGCCTCAGGGACGTTGGTGTGGAAGGTGCTGTGTATCACGCACTCATCGCCAAGCACTATGGGCCGGAAGTAGTTCTTCTCCCACTCGGCATTCCAGTCTTCGCCCTCTATGAACTCGCTGTCGTATGCTATGGCGTAGCCCTTGACAGGAAATTCCGCTACAGCGGCGGCTATGGCATCGGCATCGTACAATGAATGGGGAACATACGCATCCATGCCATTATCGCCGGGTACGAAACTTTCGAAGCCGATGTCGGCCAATAATGCTGCAAGAATATCGGTAGCGAACTCCTCATTAGGCGTGACAGTGAATTTTACTTTTGTATAATCGTTCATTTTTTTAGAGTTTAGGGTTTAGAGTTTAGAGTTGAGAGTTGAGAGGTGAGGGTTTAGGGATTTATCTTTGTTCTGTTCTTTGTGCTTTCAGTGTATGCCTGAACCGCATGTAGAACATTATGCCGGCGCTTGTTAGCCCGAAGGGGAACGACAGCCATACGCCGGTCAATCCCCAGCCGAACACAAAACCGAAAAGGTAGCCGGCTGGCAATGATATGACAAAATAGGCAATGAAAGCATAAAGCATCACCGGCTTGACGTCGGCAATTCCGCGCAGGGCGTTAGAGTAGTTGCATTGCAGGCCGTCGCCGAACTGATAGAGTATGAAAGGCAAGGTGAGCTGCGTTACGAGCAGGGCGACTTCGTCGCTGTCGGTGAATAAGTGTCCCATTTCATTGCGCATCAGGAACACGAGCGCCGATGCTGTTATTGCCATTATTATAATAATGTGAAACCCGGCGGCGGCAGTTCTGCTTATCTCCTGCTTCTCGCCGCTGCCGCTGTAGTTGCTTGCCTTGACGGCGACAGCCGCCGCCATGCCGTAATACATCATGAAGCCTACCTGCCCAACGGTACACATTATCTGGTGCGCTGCGAGGGCTGTGGTGCCTAACCATCCGACCATAATCGTGGCGAGGCTGAACGACGCTGTCTCCATGCCCATCTGTATGGCGACGGGGAGCCCTATCTTGTTGAGTTTCTTCTGCTCTTTGCCCGTGATGCCGCCGCTGAAGAAGCCCTGCATATAGCTGTGGTAACGGCGGCTCTTGAAGAACAATATCATGGCTATCAACAACATGAGCATACGTGACAGCAATGTGGATATGCCGGCGCCGAACAGTCCCCATTCCGGGAAACCGAACTTGCCGAATATCAGCAGATAGTTGCCTATTATGTTTGCGGCGTTGCCGGTGAGCATAATCCACATAGACGCCTTAGTGTCGGTGATGCCGTCGATGAACTGCTTGAAAGCGTTGAAAAGCACCGTGAAGGGGAGCGACAACAGCAATATTATATAATAAGGACGCATGAGGTGAAGCAGCTCCTCGGGCTGCCCCAGGCGGTCAATGTTGGCATACAGCAACAGCATGGCGCCAATAAGTACCACTGCCAACAGGCTGTTGGCGAAAAGGGCATTCTTCAGCATTAGACCGGCCTCACGGTGTTTCCCTTTGCCGAAGAGCTTGCCGACAATTGGCGTAAGGCCGTACGAGAAGCCTGTGGCGAATATTATGGCAAGGTTGAACATGTTGTTCACGAAGCTTGCCGCTCCAAGCTCTTCGGTACTGTGCCAACCCACCATGAACGTATCGGCAAAGGATACAAGGATAATGCCTAATTGTCCTACGACAATAGGCATTCCCAAATGAACAAGCTCTTTATAATGTTCGGAATATGTTTTCATACTCTTTTTTGAAACACAATCGCGCAGCCGTTTGTTTTATTAAGTCTGCAAAGCTTGTCGTCGATTGTACCTCTATTATTAAAAGCCGAACGTGCAGCTACATAATCGCCACCAATTCCATGTCGAATATAAGCGTCGAACAGGCAGGAATGGGACCGTTGGCACGTGTGCCGTAGCCGACCTCGTAGGGGATGTAGACTATCCAATGGTCGCCTGCATGCATCTGCGTGAGGGCGATCTGCCATCCTGTGATAAGGTCGCTTACACGGAACGCCTCGGGGTATCCGCGCTCACGGCTGCTGTCGAAAACCTTGCCGTTGATGAGGCTGCCCGTATAGTGTACCGTCACGACATTGCCGGCATGCGGAGAACGCTCGCCTTCGCCTCTCTTGAGTATCTTGACAAGCACTCCCTGTGAAATCTCAAAAAGCTCCTCTTCGCCGTCACGCAGAGCCTGCATGAACGCTTCGTTCTTGAGCCTGTATTCGTTGTTCTTGATTTTTGCCATAATAGGTGAAAACTGAAAACCGCTTTCGACTCTTGCGGGGGCAGACACGCCGGTCCGCCCCCGCAATCGTACACGTTACCCGTTAATCATCTCTTCTATCGCCCGGCATAGCTGATCGGGGCATGATGTGGGTTTGCCGTTGCAGCTTATGCCTTTGAGGCGCGCTATGACGTCTTCGTATCTCATGCCTTTGACAAGGCGGCTTATGCCTTGAAGGTTGCCGTCGCAGCCGCCGTAGAATTTTACATCTACGACAACTCCGTTGTCGCCTGTCAGCTCAATGAAACGTGAGCATGTGCCTTGTGTGCGGTAGGTTATTGTTTTCATATATCGTTTTGTTCTTTTATGCCTCTTTTGTTGGGCAGACACGCAGGTCTGCCCCTACTTTATGACGGTTTTTTTGCCGTTTACTATGTAAATGCCTTTTGTGGGGTTTGTTACTTTTCTGCCGCTTAAATCATAAACGGCTGTCACATTTCCGTTTTCGGTTTTGACCTCTACGACGTCTGTCGTTTCTGATATGTATGTGTAGGTTATGTCAATGTTCTTGGTGACGCGTGAAATCTCTTCGTACTTGACATCGCTCTCTTTGAATGTGTATCCGTCGATTATAGGCGTTATTGCTGTATAGCTGTTGCCTCCCTTGACATAACGTGTGGCGGTGCGCAGCTCCTCGCCGTTTTTGTCGATGCAACGGTACGAAACCGTAAAGTACGGGTGCGGCTTGTAGCTGTAAATGATGAACGGGTGAGCGTCGGTCCATCCTGTGAAGGTGTTGTCGGAATTGCCGTTCCAATAGTAGCCGTTGCTGCCCTTGACGGTCCATGTCTTGCCGTCGCTGTTGAGGGTGAAACTGAATGTCTCGGGGGTGTCGCTGCCTGTAACCAAGTTGCCCTTCAGTAGTTTGGGTATGTATATGCCGTAGTTGTTCATGACGATGAATTTCTCGCCGTCACCTATGAATGTCCACACAAAGCCGGGGCTGGCGTCGCTTACGCTGTTGGTTGTGGTTATGCCTGAACCGACGCTGCTCACGCTGAGGAAACCGCAGCGCGCCGCCTCGTCCTTGGCATTGTATATAAGGTATGACGCTCCGTCCTCAAGCTCTGTCACCGCCTCGCCTATGGCAGCGGCGCCCATTATGCCCTCACAGTCGTAGAAGACGTCGATTACCGTATCTTCGTCGGGGGTTATGATTGTACCCTCCTCGACATTGCTGCCGACGCATGTGTAGAATTCCACGTCGGGGTATTCTACGGTGTGGCTATCGCCGATAGGACATGGAACGGTGACGTCTGTTATGAGGTTGCCATCCATAGTGCGACAGCTCATTGTCACGCTGTACGACGCGCGCTCGTATATGGCTTTCACTGCTTTGTTCGCTCCGTTGCTGCTTATGTTATGCTCCACGACCTTGTAATTAGTGATTTCCGGAAATTCTGCTACGAACTCTTCGCCCTCAAGGTATGAGCTGTATGTCTTCTGCATCAGGCTGTTCTCCTTGTCGTAGCATTCGTATGTGACGAGGTTGGCTTTTTCGAATATCCAGCCTGTTCCCTGCGGGTATATTCCGCCGGCCTTCAGGGTATTGGGGTCGGTGGCTGCACGTTCCGGTACGGGGTAGAGGGCGTTCTCGCCGGTCTTTATGCTGAAGTCGCCGCTCTTTGTGTTGTAAACGTTGGTGAGCGTTATGCCGCTATCGCCTGTCTTCAGCGGAGCTGCCGCATTGCTGATGTATCTGCCTGTAGCTACGTTGCGCAGCTTGAATGTCTGCCCGGCCTCGCTTGTAGCCGCATCGACGAGTTCCCACAGGTCGGCGCCGTATTCTTGACGTGCGGCAGTGACAACGCCGTCGCCGTTATCATAAAGTCTCCAGCCTTTGAAACGTTCGGTGTTATTGGTGATGCGGTATGCTGCGCCCGCAATGGGGAAGTCGATGACAATTCCGGTCGTCTGTGAATTGAGCGGGCGGAACTCCCATATGCCGCCGTTGCCCGACGCAGGGTCGTTCCAAAGGTTTATTGAATTGTTCTGTCCCGGGCCGGCAAAGTTAAGACACATGTTGCTGTCCGATACCTTCTGGCTGCGTATGCTGTAGTTGTAGTTGCTGCCGTTGGCCGCATACGCCCTGTCGCCGAGGATAAAGTCGTAGTGGCGGTTATTGTCGTCATAGTCCCAACGTCCGGTATTGTTCTCGGCGGTAGGCGTGCCTTTTACCGACCCGCCGGGCTTGGACTTGTTCACAATGGCCCAGCGTTCGGGGTTGGCAGGGTCCTGCATGAATGCCCACAGCTGCCAGTCGTAGCCTGCATTGCTCTCGTCTTCTATTATCTCGCTGTTCCATAGTCTGTTGGCCGGTGCGGTGCCTGTCTTGTCGGTTACGTTCACACCTTCACGCAACAGCTGTATGCAACGGCCGGCACGGTTGTCGGTGGCTGTTGTCACAATACGGTACCATGTCATGTTGTCGGCTGTTGAAGCGACCGGCATTACTTTGCCCTCTTCGCTATTTTTGTGGAGAATGTAGTGACGTCCGTAGTCGTAGTTGTTGTAGTTGAGCAGCAGGGTGTCTTTGGTGATGCGTTCCTGGAAGTCGCTGAAATTCTTTTTTGATGCAGGTGACCAGCCTGTCTCTGCAATGGCTGTGAGGCGCGGCAGGGCAAGGTACTCAAGCAGGTCATTGTCCTGCACGTGTTCTGTCCAGAATGTTCCCTGAATACCTATATAGTACTTGTGCAGTTCGGCGGGAACGCTTGCCGGGATGGGCACGTAGTCATATACCGCCTTGACGTTGTCCGTTCCTTGACCTGCGACCTTCGGCTCGTCGGCATCGGTGCTTTGACGTCGGTTGATGTAGTAGGGTACCTGTGTGGTGATGATGGATTTCATACCATACTGAGCCGCTTTCAATGCGCATGGCTGGGCATTGCCTATCTCCCAGCACATCATCGTGCCGCCTGTGCCCTTGATGAGCTCCTCGTCGGTGCCTTTGGCCGTAAGGCTTTCGTTCCACATTATCACACTGCGGTTTTTGCTTGCCGCGTAGTCCGAAATCTCGCGTACGAAATGCGACTGAAGCTGACGCACGTCGGTCAATCCCATTACTTCCATAAGGGCCCGGCATTCTTCGTTGTTCTGCCAAGCGCTTGTGGGCGTCTCGTCGCCGCCGATATGTATCTGCTCGTACGGGAAAATCCCGATGACTTCATCTATGACATCCTTAACGAACTGCACAGCTTCGGGGTTGGCCACATTCAGCACGTCAGCGAATACGCCTCCGCTCACCTTCACGTCATGAGCTCCGTTGGGGCTGCAGCTGAATTCGGGGTATGCTGTGTTCACGGCGCAGGAGTGACCGGGGAATTCGACCTCGGGGACAACTTCTATGTGACGTTCCGCTGCGTAGGCTACTATATCCTTACACTCTTCCTGTGTGTAGAAGTAGGGACCGTAAGGCTCGCCTGTGTAATAGCCGCCATATGTGCGGTCGGTAATCCAGTTGTCGCGGCGTGTAGCGCCGACGGTGGTCAGCCTCGGGTATTTCTTTATCTCAAGACGCCAGCCCTGGTCGTCGGTAAGGTGCCAGTGGAAACGGTTGAGCTTGTAGTAGGACATCACGTCAATCATGCGTTTTATCTGCTCGGTACTGAAATAGTGACGGCTGACGTCGAGCATGAAGCCGCGGTACTCGAAACGCGGTTTGTCGGTTATGCTTACAATGGGCAAGGGGTATTCTGTAACCTTTTCATCGGCTACTTCTGCCATGACGTTGGCAGGCAACATCTTCTTTATGCTCTGGAACGCATAGTAGAAGCCGTTGGCGCTGTTTGCCGTAATGGCTATGCCGTCGGCCGTTACGTCGAGGGTGTAGCCCTCGTTGCCGAGTTCTTCGTTGCCGGCGTAGGCGCTCATCTTTATAAGGGCATCGGGCGCTTCTTCCTTCACTTCGACTTTGTATCCTGTGACTTTCTCGAAGAGGGTAGCGAACTTCACGGCTTCGGAGCGTTGAATGCCGTCCTCGGCCTCAATGGCGAAACTCTCGGGTAGTGTCAGATTTCCCTCGCCAACGGTCATTCTCATAGGAACGGGGGTGAGGTTTATTCTGCTGTCGGCGATTGTCGCTGCCGGCAGGCATAGCATAATGGTAAGCGCTAATAAAATGGTTCTTTTCATATTAGGTTATGTTTAGTTATAAAAATTGGTGTTATCTGTCGTCTTCTTCTGATTTAAGCGTAGGCAGGCATATCTGGTACTTCACGGCAAGCACGCGGGTGAGGAATACCAATGCGCCACATGTGATGTGGGTGACTATAGTAGGCAATCCCATAAAGTAGCAAAGCCCGAACGCGAGGCCTCCGACAACGCATGCCATCGCATAAATCTCTTTGCGGAATATCAGCGGCACTTCGTTGATAAGCACGTCGCGGATGACGCCGCCTGCCGCACCGGTCATCGTGCCCATGACAATGCCGACCCAAATGGGAAGCCCGCAGTCGAGAGTCTTCTGTATGCCTACGACGGTGAAGAGGGCAAGGCCTATTGCGTCGAACAGGAAGAATGTGTTGCGCATATTTATGAGGTGCTTGCGCAGCAGTATCACCCACAACAAGGCGAGCCCGGTACACGAGAGGTAAAAGCCGTCGTGCATCCAAAATACGGGAACGTCGAGCATAACGTCGCGCAACGTGCCTCCGCCTATGGCTGTGGCGGCGCCTACCACATAGGCGCCGAACCAGTCAAAACGTTTCGCCGACGCAAGTCTTATGCCCGATATGGCAAATGCAAATGTTCCGATAAAATCGAGTATTTGCAGAAATGTGATATTCCTGAACCAGTCTGCAAGAATGTTTATCATCTCGTTAATTCTTCTCTTTTTAAAACACTTTGCGAATATATATTATAAAAATCAAATTATTGTTATAATTTTAGTTTAATTAGCTTAAATGACTAACGCTGCGGCGCCCCGCAGGGCGCAGCGCAAAAACCTTTCGGCGGTATTGGCGTCCTATTTCTCCACAGGTTTTGCAGTTAGCGTCAAAATGCATATCTTTGCGATATTATATATTAATGTATTGTAATGGAAAAGATAATTATTGCTTCGGTTCTGATTATTATAGCCGCTGTTTCGGCTACAGGAATTCTTGATTTCATCTTTGTCAATTACGGGCCGGGTTATGTGAACGGCAAGTTCAGATGGCTAAAGCTGAGAAGGTACAAGAAGCGCCCTTCACGCATAATGCTTTCGGCTCTTCTGTTGATTGCGGCAATGACATTGCTTGCCGAAGAGTACTTGTCGCTGTCTGAGGGCGCCGCAATCGCTATTATCATCGTTTCGGTTATCGCATGCGCGATATTCTCGTTCAGAATAATAGAACGTGACTGATGTCGTATGAAGAAACTGCTGTCGCTTATTGCCGCCGTTCTGCTTATTGCCGCTCCGTCAATGGCTCAAGGACGTAAGGCTGTCGATTATTCGACAGACATTGCCATGTTCTTGCCGGCTGCGGTAGGAGCGGGTCTGTCGCTATACAAAGGCGACTATGAAGGTCTTGTCGAGCTCGGCAAGACTGTGGCGATATCGACAGCCGCTACATATATACTCAAATACAGCGTGAAGAAGAGCCGTCCCGACGGCAGCGGCTTCGATGCATTTCCCTCAAACCATAATAATTTCGCTTTTGCCGGAGCTACGTTCCTGATGAGGCGCTACGGATGGAAGTGGGGCGTGCCTGCGTATATTGTGGGCGGATATGTCGCATGGGGCAGAATATATGCCGGGAAGCACGATATCTGGGATGTGCTCGCAGGAGCTGCCATAGGCGTAGGCAGCGGCCTGCTGTTCACTACGCCTTTCGCTAAAAAGCATAACGTGACGCTGGCGCCTACGATAACAAGCGAGGGCGGCTGCGGTGTCTATTTCTCGATGTCGCTGTAATGTTATAAAAGGTTATTATATTTTTTGCATGTGACTTTTTTTAGTACATTTGTGCCATAAACCAACAATTTGTTTATCGGAAACCGTTTCGGTTTCCGACGAAAGTCGCAATAATCATGATAAAGCAGGAATGGATTGAAAAGGGGTACATTGACGAAAATATCCCCGAAGGGCTGGACCTCAAGGCTGAAATTCGCCGTCTTTGCGAAGAGAAAAACGCTGTAGTCCTTGCTCACTATTATACCGACGGCGCAGTTCAGGATGTAGCCGATTTTGTCGGCGACAGTCTTGCTCTGGCGCAGATAGCCGAAAAGACAACCGCCGACATTCTTGTTATGTGCGGAGTGCATTTCATGGCCGAGACAAACAAGATTCTGAGCCCCGAAAAGAAGGTGCTTATTCCCGACCTTAACGCCGGTTGTTCGTTGGCGGAAAGTTGTCCCGCCGAGGAGCTCAAACGCTTTAAAGCGATACACCCCGACCACAAGGTAGTGGCTTACGTGAATACATCGGCTGCGGTTAAGGCTCTTACCGACATTGTAGTCACATCGACGAACGCCCGGGCCGTAGTAGAGAGTTTTCCGAAGGACGAAAAGATTATATTCGCCCCGGACAAGAACTTGGGCGGTTACTTGAATGCGGTCACACACCGCAGAATGCTGCTCTGGGACGGCGGCTGCCATGTGCATGAACAGTTCTCGATAGAGAAAATAGTGGAACTTAAGAGCGGATATCCCGACGCTAAGGTACTCGCGCACCCGGAATGCAAAAGCGGTGTCCTGGCTCTCGCCGATTTCATAGGCTCGACGGCTGCAATTCTCTCATACGCCGAGAAGAGCGAAGCGAAGGATTTTATAGTGGCGACGGAAAGCGGCATATTGCATGAGATGATGAAGCGTTGCCCCGAAAAGAACTTTATTCCCGTACCTCCGATGACGGGTTCATGCGCTTGCAACGAATGCGCGTTCATGCGTCTTAACACTCTCGAAAAACTGTACAACACCTTGAAGTACGAGTGGCCGGTCGTAGAGCTTGACGAGGCTCTGAGGGAGGAGGCCAAGAAGCCTATCGTAAGGATGCTTGAACTGTCAAAATGAAATAATACGGAATAAATATAGCGACCTTCAGGTCGCTATATTTATTCCCATAAACTGCCCCAGGCCGCATAACTGCCGCTGCTTACGTTCCTTGTTCTTGAACTGTTGTCCGGAACGCTGTTCGCTAAAATAAATGCGGACGGCTCGTAGCTGCTCACTTCACATTCGGGCGAAACATAAGTTTTTCTCATTTTACTCTTGTTTACGTTAAACATATAGCCTCATGTAAGGCATGTCTAATGGAAACAAATGAGTTGTCGTTTTGTTCAAGAAACGGAACTTGTGTTAGGGCGTATTAAATTCTAACAAAGAAGAAAAGAGACTGAATTCAGTCTCTTTTCTTCTTTGTTATTTGTTGAATCTCTTTTTCAAGGTCTTTATCATGTCCTGCGTCATGGTATCGAGGTCGTAGCTCGGTTTCCAGTCCCACTCTTCACGCGCGCAGGAGTCGTCCATCTTGTTTGGCCATGAGTCGGCAATAGCCTGGCGCACAGGGTCGAACTCGTAGTGCATCTTGAAGTCCGGTATGTACTTCTGAATGGCCGCCTTGATAATTTCGGGGTCAAAACTCATCGACGCTACATTGAACGCATTGCGGTGAACAAGACGTGAGGGATCGGCATTCATGATGTCTACTGCGGCTTTGAGGGCGTCGGGCATATACATCATGTCCATGAATGTGCCGGGCTGTATGGGGCATGCGAAATCTTCGCCCTTGACCGCCGCATAATAAATCTCTACGGCATAATCGGTAGTGCCGCCGCCTGGCAAGGTGACATTGGATATAAGTCCGGGGAAACGTACGGAACGGGTATCGACACCGTACTTTGTATAGTAGTAGTCGCTCAACAGCTCTGTAGCCACCTTTGTCACGCCGTACATGGTGCGGGGACGCTGCACTGTGTCTTGGGGGGTGTTGTCGCGCGGGGTGCCGGGACCGAACGAGCCGATAGAACTTGGCGTGAACACGGCGCATCTTTTTTCACGGGCTATCTCAAGAATGTTGAGCAGGCCGTTCATCTGTATGTCCCATGCAAGCAACGGCTTTGACTCTGCTACAGCCGACAAAAGGGCCGCAAGGTTGTATATGGTGTCAATATTGTATTTCTCTACGGCTTCGGCTATCTGCTTGGCGTCCGTCACGTCAGCGACAGCGGCAGGGCCGCTCTCAAGCAGTAAGCCTTTGGGCTCCGCGCCCGGAATGTAACCGGCAACGATGTTGCCGTCGGGAATCAGTTCGCGAAGAGTCATTGTAAGCTCTGAACCGATCTGCCCTGTCGAGCCTACTACAAGTACATTTTTCATATGCTATTAATTTGTCTGTTTTCATTATTTAAGGCAAAAAGCCCTTATCACTTTCCAAAGTTACATATAATTTTGAATAACTTTGAATTTTGACACAGTTTTTACCTAAAAAGATGAATTTTTTTTAACGCTGTTATTGCGTTTTGACAAAAAGAAGGTAAATTTGCGTATCATCATTATTTGTCGAATTCACAATAAAAAACATAAAACAATGTACGGAACATTTCAGCAGCATCTGCAAAGGGAATTGGCTGCCATTGAGGAGGCAGGCCTTTACAAGAAAGAACGTAATATAGCGTCACAGCAGTTCGCCGAGATAACGCTCGAGGACGGCTCTAAGGCTTTAAACTTCTGCGCCAACAACTATCTCGGGCTTTCGAACAACAAACGTCTTATGAAGGCGGCGCAAGAGGCTATGGAGGCCCGCGGCTTCGGTATGTCGTCGGTGCGTTTCATTTGCGGTACGCAGGACTATCACAAGGCTCTTGAAAAAGCTATTGCCGGCTATTTCAAGACCGAAGACACTATTCTTTACGCTGCATGTTTCGACGCCAACGGCGGCGTGTTCGAGCCTCTCTTCACTGCTGAGGATGCAATAATTTCCGATTCGTTGAATCATGCTTCAATCATTGACGGAGTGCGTCTTTGCAAAGCGCAACGCTATCGTTATGCTAATGCCGACATGGCAGACCTTGAACGTTGCCTGCAAGAGGCTCAGGCTCAACGTTACCGCATAATTGTTACCGACGGCGTATTCTCCATGGACGGCAATGTGGCTCCAATGGATAGGATATGCGACCTCGCCGAGAAGTACAATGCGCTTGTTATGGTAGACGAGAGCCATTCGGCAGGCGTTGTAGGCGCTACAGGACATGGCGTTGCCGAACTGTTCGGTTGCTACGGACGTATCGACATCTTCACCGGCACTCTCGGCAAGGCGTTCGGAGGTGCTGTAGGCGGTTTCACTACCGGCCGTAAGGAGATTATAGACATGCTCCGCCAGCGTTCACGTCCTTATCTCTTCTCTAACTCATTGCCGCCATCGGTCGTAGGCGCATCTATTGAGGTGTTCAAGATGCTTGCCGAAAGCAACGAACTGCATGACAAGTTGCAAAGCAATGTGAACTACTTCCGTGACAAGATGCTTGCGGCGGGCTTTGACATCAAGCCTACCCAGTCGGCTATATGCGCAGTAATGCTTTACGACGCGCCTCTTTCACAGCGTTTCGCGGCTAAGATGGCCGAAGAGGGCATCTTCGTTACCGGTTTCTATTATCCGGTCGTTCCAAAGGGCGAAGCGCGCATACGCGTGCAGCTCTCGGCAGCTCACGAACGTGAGCATCTTGACAAGGCTATCAATGCGTTCGTTAAGGTAGGTAAGGAGTTGGGAGTGATAAAAGTTTAGAGTTGAGAGTTGAGAGTTTAGAGGGTGTTGAGCGGCATTTGCAATCGCAACCCAAGCGGTGCCACTTTGCGGCACTACGCTTGACGAGATGCTGCTCATGCAGTCGAAGCTTCGCTTTTAGAGTTTAGAGTTTGAAATTATTTCTATCCGCTATTAACCGTACGGGGCGAACTGAATGTTCGCCCCGTACGGTTTTATTGCTTTTGCGGTCTTGGCCTGAAACGGCCGCGCATGTTTGTCTCGATATTTATCTCGAACGTGCTTGAAGGCAGTCCCGCCTCATTCACGAGGTTGGCGTCCGTGTACGGCTTCCATGCGTAGCGTATGCGGTGAGCAGGGCGGTTTATGATTATACGGTTGCCCTCAATCTTTATATCGCCCTCATCAACTGTACTGAAGGCTCCTGTCTTGCCGGCAATTTCAATGCCTCGCAGAGGCTCGCCGTCGCCGGTCATCAGCTCTTTTGCATCGTTGAATATTAGAACTGTACGGCCGTTGAAACTGAATGCTCGTGCAGGGACAGGGCCGTGCTGTGCCACATGGCTCATTCCGTATGTCTGGTTAAGGGCAAGGCGCGCGAGGCGTTCGCCGATAGGGGCTTTGTCTCTCGGATGCACGTCGTAAGGGTCGCCCTTATCGCTCGATACGGCAAAGTCGCAGAACGGGATTTTCTCGGCAAGCCTGCGCTGCGAATTGCGGAAGTGAGGCCACGAGGGACGGTTTATGCTTGACAGCTGAACAAAATAGAACGGCATCTCAGGGTCTTTCCATGTTCTTCGCCAGCTATCGACGAGGGCGGGGAATATGACTTCGTGCAACTCGGCGTTATGGGCGTTCGACTCTCCCTGATACCAGATAACGCCTCTTATCTGGTAGTCGGCCAACGGGGCTATGCCTGTCTCGTAAAGGTAGCAGGGCTCGTAGGGATGCCGCTGCAGTCTGTCGTTGCTCCCGGCAATATTCTTTGCCGCACGTCCTCGACACCAGTCCTGTATCATGTCGTTCTCTTTCCAGTTATAAAGGATATCGACGAGAGTCGGGTTGAACTCGATGGTCTTGCGGTCAATGAACGACTCGGCAGGGGCACCGCCCACAGCGTTGCATATGAGCCCGACAGGAACGCCGAGCGAGTCGGCAAGCATGGCGCCGAAGTGGTATGCGACAGCCGAAAAGTCGTTTACGTTACTCTTGTTCTGCAGTTGCCACTCGACGGGCTTGTAATAGTCGTGGCTGTTGAGCTTTGCGAGGCCGGCGGAGTCCCACTCTACATTGTCTGTAATGACGCGCGGCTTCATGTCGTAAAGGCGAATGTCTTTCCCTTTGATATTGGCAAGGCTCTGCTTGGCATGTGAGCTTTCCTTGACCATGAACGCCATGTTCGACTGTCCCGAACATAGCCATACCTCTCCTACGACAAGGTTCTTGTACTCTATTTTCTTTTTATCGTATTCGATGGTAAGGGTGTATTTCTTACCGTCGGCAGACATTGGGGTGAACATGACTTTCCACGTGCCGTCATCTGCGACTTGTATATTTTGTTTCTGCTTGCCGATGCTTACTGTAAGTCTTTTGCCGGCATCGGCTGTTCCGCAAACAACAAAGGGCTTGTTCTGCTGAATGACCATGTTGTCGCTGTATATTGCAGGCAATGACAGGCCGCCGAAATCATCGGTTATGGCCGAATATACCTGTTTAGCTATTATTCCCGCGCCTTCAGGGTTCGGGTGAAGGGCGTCGGGCATGAGGTCGGGGCGGCTGTAGAGGTAACGGCTCAGGTCAATAAGTTCAATACCGTTGCTCTCGGCTATTGATTCGATCTCTTCCTGTATCTGCCAGTACCAGTCGCGTGTTCCGCTCTTGAAACGGCGGTGCCAATGGAATATGGGCGACATTCTGCAAATATATATCTGCGGAATGCGGCCGGGGCGTGTTTTTCTGAAACTGTCAATTATTGCGGTGTAATCGCAGTAGAAGTCGTCACGATAGTTAGGCCAGTTGCGAGGGTCTGTATCGTTCAGCCCTAAGTGGATGACGACAATATCGGGGGCCCAGTCGAGCGCGGCCTTGTATTCGGGAAGCCGAGTGTAAGGGCGGTGCCCTTTATTGAGCAGTGTTGCTCCTGAATGACCGAAGTTGCACACCTCGTATCTCTCGCCGAGCATCTTCTGGAGCTGTGCCGGGTACGATGTCTCTGACGGGTTCTTGTGCCCGTAACCGTATGTCACGCTGTTGCCCACGCAGGCGACTTTTATCTTCTCTTGCGCAATCGACAATAGCGGCAATGCAAGAAGAAGCAGCAGTAGTGTTCTTTTCATTCTGTATTGTGTTAGGTATGCAAATATACGAAGGCACGAGCGAGGAATATCAAGTTCGCTTGAATATTTTTCACAGCGAGTGACAAACTGTATCTGCCGTAAGGCAAATATGGGGAAATTATGGGGGCGATATTCTGTCGCCCCCATAATCTATCTGTTAGCAAAATTACTTCACTAATATCACCGTGCTTCGTGCGAACCGCTTTGCGTTTATCGGAAAACGCTTAAGCATGTTCAGCGTTTCACTCACTTAATCAGCACTTTCTTGCCGTTTACAATGTAGATGCCTTTTGTCGGGTTTTCAACTATTCTGCCCTGTAAATCATAAACGGTACGCGCATTCCCGTTTTCGGTTTTCACATTCTCAACAGCTGTCGGGTTTGTCGATTTGATAGGATAGAACGGCTTCTCTTCGGTGAATTTGTATTTGCCGTTGCTTGCCCAATCGAGAGAGAAACGGACGAAACGCATGGTGTAACCGCCGAAGACTCCATTCTCTTCGTAGTATACTCCAAGTGTGCCGTCGGGAAGTACAACGGCCGCGCTGTATGCCGACCCTCTCGGGCAAATGGTCTTCGGTGTGCCGAATGTCTCGCCTTCATCGGTTGAAAGGGCGATGCTTACGTTCTGGCGGCTGCCGCTGTTCGGCAGTGTCTGCAATGCGATATCCCAGGGGTTGCCTTCAACGGTTGAACACCATACCATGTACTCGCCGTCGCACGCGTTGCCCGAAATGCCGCTTGTGAAGCGTGTCTGCGCCGGCTTGTGCCATGTCTCGCCGTCGTCCGACGTGTAGTTGCTGTAGTTATACCCGCTTGCACGAACGCTGATGGCAAGGTCGCCGTTGTTACGCTCAAGGCTCTTGGGCTCGTCGGCTGCGCTTGTACCGCTCGTGCCGCTTACGTACCAACTCTTGCCGCCGTCCTTGCTCATGAAGAAGTAGAAGTGCTGGCTGTTGTCGGCCTGGCGGTTTACGAAGCTTGACACGAGAGTGCCGTCACGTTTCTGCAATGCCGCGCCTGAACCTGAGAATCCGCTCTTCCAAGTATTGGTTTTGGGGTTAGTACATTTAGCTCCGAACAGGTCGTCGGTGTGGTCTACAGGGGCTTCCCATGTGAGTCCGCCGTCACGGCTGGTAATGGTCTTCCAGCGCGGAGGCTCTGCCGCTGTTCCTGCGAAGAAGCCGTGGCCGTATGTGCCGGCGCTTGTCATGATGCCTACAATTTCGCCGTTGTCACGGTTGGTGACTATTGATGCGTCGCCGTGTCCATAGTTGCCGCCGGTCTCTGCTGTTCCAGCTACCGTTATTGGGTCGCTCCATGTGCGTCCGTTATCCTCGGAGTACTGCGCTACGAGATAGCAGTGTGACGGAAGGTCGCTGTTGTGCCCCTTACGGTCATCGGTCAAGGTAACAAGGCGTTTGCCGTCCTTTGTTACGGTAATGGCCGGTATGCGGTAGTAGAGCGAGCCTTTGTCCATTGGCATAAGCACTGCACCCTCTGAAAGGAATATCGTGACGCTGTACTGCGGGTTTCCGTTGCTTTCGGCAATCTCTTTGCCGTCAATGGTGTATGCTGTTATGGCTGCATCGACGGTGTTGCCCTCTTTTGCGTCGTCGGCAATGTCGTACGTAATCCACAGATAGTGGTTGCCTGGAGCGAGTTTCTTTGTGCCTGTTATGACAAATGTGCCGTCTTCGCCAATCGTTACCGGAGTTCCGAAAGGCTCGCCGTTCTCTTCACGCCACGGCATCTTGTCGTCCTTGTCGATGAAAAGCTCACGCGCGTTTGTCGCGAAATATGCCTTGACGTTGGTCACGTCGGCTTTGTCGTCGCCTGAGAACTTGCCCTTGACGCCCTGGAATTCGACATCGCCTTCAAGACCGCTTATGCGGATTGCCGAACGCACGATAGGCTGGTCGCAGTTCCCGATACCTGTGCTTATCTTGCCCTGAACGACGCTTGCCGACGCGAATTCTGCCAAAGAGTTGCTCGTGTCTACCTCGTCGAAACGCCACAATGAAGCTCCTTCGGCCTCTGCGGCCCAGCGTACAATAAGCTGTCCGGCCTCTTGGGCATGCAGCTCCAGAGCATCGTCCTTGATTATGAAATAGTCATAAGCGCTGCTGATGTTGTATATGTGGTTGGGCGCGCTTACAACGCCGAACGCTGTTGTGCCGCCGTTGCCGGCTCCCGCCTTGCCAAAGTATTCTCCATTGTAGTTCTTGATGGCAAGCTTGCCCTCTTTCTCCCAGAAACTCCATATACGGTCGGAACTGAACGCCTTATCGCCGAAACGCAGCTTTTCTGTCTCGTAGTCGTAATAGATAACCTTGCCTGCGCAGTAAGTTTTTGTAGAAGCGCTGGTAATGTAGTACCAATGCTCGTCGCCCTCGCTACTCAACAATGGCATTTCGTTCTGGTCGAGTTTTATTTTTACGGTAAAGCCGGTGAGTTTTACGCCCTTCCCGTTAGCTCCGGCAAGCGTGAACGAGACGCTGCTGACGCTCTGCTTGACTGCGCTTATCGTGCGGGCTGTCTTTGAGGTGGTATACGGCGTGCCGTCATCCATCGTAAGAGAAAGCGCATTCTCGTGCCCGTCATTGGCGAAAGTGAAGCTCCAGTCGGTGATAGTGTACCCTGCAGGAGCTGTCAGAGAGTATGTCGAACTTCCTGCCGTACCTGTCATGAGCTGTAAGTTGTCGCCGCTCCAGGTCATGTTGTTTATTGTGCCGCATCCGAACTGCAGTTCGGGGGCTTTGTCGCTCTTCCATGTGTGGTTCCATGCCTGGTTGATTGCCGTGCCGCGGTAAAGGTTGCCGTTGCTCTTGTCTATGGTGTATTCGAACGTTGTCTGCAATTCTGCAATTTCGGCAGCCTCCGCTATCTTGAGCTGGCATCCTGCATCGCTGCGGTCGTTGCCGAGGGTTGCGTTGTTGCTCCAGTTATATATCTTAAAACTTTGATCGGAGCCGGTCTGGTTAAGCTGTACTTCGCCGGCTGAAATTATATAATATGAAGATGTGTTCGAATAGCTTATAGTCCATCCTTTTGCAGGCTGCGATTTAGTCGTTGTAATCTGTGTATTATATGTTGCGACAGGGTTAAGGTATGATTCGTACTTGCGGTTCACGATGTCGAATGTGTTGTCGTCACGTTTTACGAACTTCCACATCGAAGTCGCCGCAGTGCCTGTGTTCTCCTTGCCGGCTACGCCTGCAGCTTCGCCTTCGGCTGTTACATAAAGGTTCGGGCTGCGGAGTGATGTCATCTGATACCAGTATTCGTTCTCTTCAGTACTTGCCTGCGGCATTGACAAAGACTCTTTGGCAATGGTGTTCAGCTTGTCGATGGCTTCGTTGGCCTCGGCCTCGGTGATATTCTCTTTCGCCAGCAATGCGCTTGCGGCTTCGGCCTCAGTGTCAAAGTTTTTCATCAATTCGGGATTGAACTCGCCCAAAGATGTTCCGCGTTTTGCTGTCAAACCGCTTGATATTGCCTTTGAAACCATGTTGCGCAAGGTTGCCTGACTGTAGCATTCTTGCGCTTCGCTTTCGCTCATTACGCTGTAGCTGTCGCTTGGAAAGTCTGCGACAAGAGCATCCTTCATCAGGTTAGCGAATTTTACGTAACCCAATGCTCCTAAATAGTCGTTTGGATAAAAGTATTTAGTGTCGGCGACGTTTCCGCTGAGCAACGGGGTGTATGTGTCGATATATCTTATCTTGTCGTTTGCGAGTGTCTTGAGATATTCGTTCAAGGCTGCGATGCGGGCGTTTTTGTTTGTGTCGGCTGTGGGGCACAGTCCCAAAAGATAAATCTTTGATGTCGGGGATTTTGCCGCTATTTTGTCTACAAGAGCCTTGTAGTTGCTCTTCACGGTCTCAATGGCTGCGGTACCGTTGCAGTCGCCTGTTCCTGTGTACAGGAATATGGCTTTCGCATCTTTCTTCTCGACTCCGGTGTCTGCATAAGAGGCTTCGACAATTTTGTCTGTTGTAGCGATGTCACCTCCGTAGCCCCAGCCAGTACCTCTGTTCTTCACGTTAAGGTTGCCGAGCAGCTCCTGCCATTCACCGTTCTTGATGAATTCATCGCCGAAAACGAGGATGTCGTCATTGCTCACCGGCATCATGCTGAAGTATGTAGCGCGCATGCCATGCGCATTTCCCATGCCTCCATTCTGTTGTTTTGACGATGTGTCGTCAGGATATACGGTCTCAACGGTGTAGCTCTCGCCTTCCTGCAGATATTCGCATATCTCCTCGCACCATACCTTGTATGCGGCAGCCGTGAGGTGAAGGTTGTCGTAGCTCCATACGCCGCCTTGCGCAATGCCGGTAAGCTTGTCGTAAAGGTCGATGTACTTTAACCAGTCTGCATTGACGCTCTCGACGTAACTCTTGACAATCCGGTTGGTGTATAACCATGTCGCTTCGACTCTATTGTTTGTCTTGTTGTTAAGAATGCTGTAAAGGTAAATCTTTGTTTCGGGCGAACGCATGTGTATGCGCTGCACGATGCTCTTTACATACGACAGCACTTGGTCACCGTTGAAGTTGAGTCCACCTGATGTAGCTATGTCATTCGTGCCGATCATCATGAAAACTTTCTTGGGCTTTCCGTTGATGTATGACTCGATGTTGTCGCTCTGCTCGGTGGAGTATGTACCGGAGTTGCCTCTGTTCACAATCGGAAGGTATTTGCCGTCCGAAGTCTTGAATGCTTCGGGCCAACAATGCATGTCGGTGATACTGTTGCCGATGAAGACAATGCTGTTCTCATTTGTCGGCAATACCTTGAATGAATCGTATCTGTGATTACGGAACGGGCCGTCTGCGAAAGCTATGCTTGTCGTTACAAGCAAGCATAACAATAATGCGATTTTTTTCATAAATGGTAGTAAGTTTTGTTAAAATAAGCGGTTACAAAAATAGGGACTCTGTTAAAAGGGCCCCTATTTTTTTAGTTAAACTTATTTAATGCTTAATAAAGTCGCACTACCATCCTATTTGAACGCCGTCTTCGTAGAAATGCCTTCCGAAGTTCCAGCCGAAAGCGCAGTAGTAGCGTGACAGCTCCTTAGCGCGTCCGATGAATTCTTCGGTGTCTTTCTTGTCGGGCGCGGGGTTGCTCCAGCCAATCTCGGCAATGGCTCCCAATCGCGGCAACAGCATGTATTCCAACTGCAATGGGGTAGAGATGTATTCTGTCCAAAGGTTGGCCTGGACACCTAATATATATTTTTGCTCCTCTTTGGCGAGCTTATCGTACGGGTCGAGAGAGTATGCCTTGCGTAAAGGTATGTAGCCGCCGATGCATAGCAGTTCGTCGGGGCGGTCCGTCGTCTGATAGAAGTTCAGGTAACAGTGGCTGTCGGGTGTCATTATTGCGTAATTGCCTTTTTTGGCTGCGGCGATGCCGCCGCTGGCGCCTCGCCATGACATTATAGTCGCACTTTTGCTTACTCCGCCCTCGATTATCTCGTCCCAACCGATGAGCTTGCGGCCATTGTCGTTAAGGAATTTCTCGATACGGCCGTTTACGTACGACTGCAGTTCGGCTTCGTTCTTCAGTCCGTTCTCCTTTATGCGTTGCTGGCACAGGGGGCAGGCTTTCCACTCGTCACGGGGAGCCTCGTCGCCTCCGATGTGAATGTACTCGCTCGGGAACAGTTCCATGACCTCGCCGAGAACGTCCTCCCAGAACTTGAACGAACTCTCTTTGCCCGCGCATGCGATTTGCGGAGATACGCCCCAGTTAGCCCAAGTCTTGTAGTTGCCCTTTTCGCCTTGACAACCGAGCCACGGGTATGCGCACAAAGCGCCGAGAGAGTGTCCCGGTATCTCAATCTCAGGAATAATGGTGACGCAACGCTCCTGAGCGTATTTAACGACCTCCTTGATGTCGCTCTGCGAATAGTAGCCGCCGTAAGGAATGCCGTCCATGCCCTCGTTGCGTCCGGTAGTGGTCTGTTCACGTCTGCTGCCCAATTTAGTGAGCAGGGGGTATTTCTTTATCTCTATTCTCCAGCCCTGGTCTTCGGTAAGGTGCCAGTGGAAACGGTTCATCTTGTGCAGGGCCATGATGTCGATAACCTTCTTCACGGTCTTGACATCCCAGAAATGGCGTGAGCAGTCGAGCATGAAGCCGCGGTATGCGAAATGGGGCTTGTCGGTAATCTTCAAGGTCGGCAATGCCACCTTCTCAAGGTCTATCGGTGTCTCGTAAGCCTGTACAGGGAGAATCTGCCTTAAAGTCTGCACGGCATAAAAAGCTCCGGCCTTGCCGTTTGAATATATGAGAATATTCTCGGGCGTTATCTCAAGGATGTACTGCTCCTCGGCAAGCGAGCCGTTATGCTTGAATATGATGTTGTTGTCGCCATGAACTTTGGTGTTCTTTTTCAGCTTTTTGCCGAACAGTTCTGTCGTAAGGCGGTCAAGCTCCTTTATCGCGTAAGAGGCGTCGTTCTTGTTCCAGTCATACACGATACGTGTCTTGTCGGTGAAGTTGAACACGCTGTTCCGGTTGCCCATGACAACGCTCGAAGGCTTGGGCAGAAGATTGGCTACGTTGTTGTTCTGTGCGGATACTGTCGCCGCAAAGGCTAAGACTGCCAGTAATAGTGTCGCTGTTTTCTTGAACATGATTATCTTTTTGTTTATATGTTATTCATTTTTGCTTAGCGAAGATATGCAAACCTTTGCAAAGAAAAAACATTATAATTAAAAAAATCGCTATTTAGTGGGCAGAACTGTTTTTTTTGTTTACATTCGCAAAGTTGAACGGTAACGGAACAAAGTAATAATAATCAATCATAATAATCATGAAAGAGAAGTATGTAATAGGAATTGACCTCGGCGGTACGAATACCGTGATTGGTCTTGTAGATCTCAAAGGCAATATCCTCGCAAAGGATGATTCTATCAAAACTCAGGCTCATCCCGACATTGAGGAGTATACCGACTCTATTGCCAATGTGATAAAGAAACTTGCAAGCGAGAACGGTTGCGAGGGTAAGCTCGAAGGCGTGGGCGTGGGCGCTCCGATGGCGAACTACTATACAGGCGAGATTGTTAATGCCGCTAATCTGCCCTGGAAGGGGATTGTTCCGCTCGGCTGGCTCTTAGAAAAGAAGACAGGTCTGCCTACAAAGGTTACGAACGACGCTAACGCCGCCGCTATCGGCGAAATGAAATACGGTGTAGCTCAGGGCATGAAGGATTTCGTTTATATCACGCTCGGCACAGGCGTGGGCAGCGGCATCGTCGCTAACGGTCAGCTTATCTACGGTCATGACGGTTTTGCCGGCGAACTCGGTCACGTTACCGCTCCTGTTCTCGAAGGCCGTTCATGCGGTTGCGGACGTACCGACTGTCTCGAAACGTACGCTTCGGCTACAGGTATCGTGCGCACTGCGAAGAAGTGGCTCGTAGAACGTGACGAGCCAAGTATTCTCCGTGACGTTTGTATCAATGAGATAACGTCAAAGATGTTGTTCGACGCGGCGGTAAAGGGTGACAAGCTCGCTAACGAGATATTTGAATTTACCGGCAAGGTGCTTGGCGACGCTTTCTGCAACTTCATCGCATTCTCGGCTCCTGAGGCTATTATCCTCTTCGGCGGCCTCGCGAACGCTGGAGAGCTGTTGCTTGAGCCTATCCGCAAGCGGATGAACGAGAATGTCGTTTTCTTGTGGAAAGACAAGGTCAAGGTCCTCAAATCGTCGCTTCCCGGCGCTGACGCTGCCGTGCTTGGAGCTTCGGCTCTCGGATGGAAAGAGTGATACAGGAAAACACGCCAATAAAAAACAGACGGTGCGGGCCATTGTCCGCACCGTCTGTTGAAATAGGCTGCGCATATCTTATTGTATATGCCTGCAATCGCTAAAAATGTTTAATAATAAAAATAATTCAATAATTTTGCCTATCTTCGCAATAGACGAGTTTTAACAATAAAACGTTAATATCTATGGATAACATTTTCGACAAAACAAAGAAATTTTTGGGCGTCTCAATGGCCGGTATGGCGGTGTTGCCGATGGTGTCGGCTTGCGGCGGAGCCGAAAAGCAGGAGAAGCCAATGAATATTCTGTTCATCATGTGCGACGACCACTCATACCAGACAATCAGCGCATACGATACGACATTCATTAAAACTCCTAATATCGACCGCATAGCGGCCGACGGCGTGCGTTTTACCAACAGTTTTGTGGCTAACTCAATCAGCGGCCCTTCACGCGCGTGCATGCTCACGGGCAAGCATAGTCACGAGAACGGCTTTACCGATAACAGTTCCTCTTTCGACGGTAGCCAGCAGACATTCCCGAAGCTTTTGCAGAAGCAGGGTTATGAGACCGCAGTTATCGGAAAGTGGCATTTGACCTCTGAGCCTACAGGCTTCGACCATTGGGACATTCTCATAGGGCAAGGCGACTACTATAATCCTACATTCATCCGCAACGGTGAGAAGGTGCAGCGAGAGGGCTATGCGACCAATGTTACGACCGACCTGGCCCTTGACTGGCTCGAAACAGGACGTGATGCCGAAAAACCGTTCTGTCTACTGTTGCATCACAAGGCTCCGCACCGTACATGGATGCCCGACACTTGCGATTTGGAACTGTTCGCCGACAGTGACTTCCCGTTGCCCGAAACATTCTATGACAACTACGATGGCCGTCTTGCGGCTAAAGGGCAGCGTATGTCTGTGAGCAAGGATATGGACCTTATCTACGACCTGAAGCTTGCCGACAAGGACAGCACGATACATAGCCGTCCCGACCTTGAGGCTTGGGGACGCCGAATATACAACAATATGAATCCCGACCAAAAGCGTGCATGGGACGCTCACTATGATGAGGTAATCGAAAAGTTCAAAAAGGCGGGCCTTACAGGCGAACGCCTTGACGAGTGGAAATATCAGCAATACATGCGTGACTATCTGCGTGTGATAACTTCGGTAGACCGCAATGTGGGCCGCGTGCTTGATTATCTCGAAGAGGAGGGGCTCATTGACAACACTCTTATAGTATATACATCGGATCAGGGCTTCTACATGGGAGAGCATGGCTGGTTCGACAAACGCTGGATGTACGAAGAGTCTTTCCGTACCCCGCTCCTGGTGCGTCTGCCGGGCGGCAAGGTGAGAGGAGACGTGCCCGAAATGGTGCAGAATATCGACTATGCTCCTACCTTCCTGCAGCTTGCGGGCGCTGAGGTCCCTGCCGACATACATGGCTGTTCTTTCTTGCCGCTGCTCAAAGGCGAGAAGTGGGAACCCAACCGTGACGGTATATACTATCACTACTACGAATACCCCGACGAGCATGCCGTAAAACGTCATCTTGGCGTGCGTACCGAGACTCATAAGCTCATACATTTCTACGACGACAACGTGTGGGAATTGTACGATTTGGAGAACGATAAGCATGAACTGAATAATATATACGGCAAGCCGGGAACGGAAAATATTACCGCTCAGCTCAAAGAAAAACTCGTGAAACTGCAGCGCCAGTATAACGAAGAGGAGTTTATAGCTCAATAAACTCAATAAATAAGGGTATATGAAGAGTAACAAAAAGAACAGTCTGCATTTGGGCGATGTCGCCAAAATGCGTCGTGCGCCGGCTTTCGGAACAATGATAAAGCCTATAGGTTCGGCGTGCAACCTCGACTGTCACTATTGTTACTACCGTGACAAGAGCGAAATATACAGCAACGACATGCCGAGAATGAGCGAGGAACTGCTCGAAACCTACATAAGACAGTATATCGAGGGGGCTTCGCAGCGTAATATCAGTTTCTGTTGGCATGGCGGTGAGCCTCTTATGGCAGGGCTGCCGTTCTTTAAAAAGGCTGTTGAACTGCAAAAAAAATATGCCGGCGACAAAGTCATTGAGAACACTCTGCAGACGAACGGCATACTCGTGAACGAGGAGTGGTGCGGTTTTTTCAGGGAGAACGGCTTCCTCATCGGTCTCTCTCTCGACGGCCCGCAGGACATTCACGATGCGTTCCGGCGTGACTGCGGCGGAGCGCCCACGTTCTCGAGAGTGATGCGCGCAGCCGAACTCTTCGCCGGACACGGCGTTGATTTCAATATCCTCGCGACGGTTAATGCGCGCAGCGTGGGGCGCGGCAAAGAGGTCTATAAGTTCCTGAGTTCAATAAACCCTTATCTTCAGTTCCTGCCCGTGGTGGAGTATGTGAAGATACGTCCCGGGAAACGCCCGCTTATAGTATCGCCAGACGACGAGGATGCGGTTGAGGCTCCATGGTCCGTGTCGGCTAAAGGCTACGGCGAGTTCATGTGTGACGTCTTTGACGAATGGGTGAAGTCCGATGTGGGCAATCGCTTCGTGCAGCTCTTCGATGTTACGTTGGGCAACTGGTGCGGCGTGCCCCCATCGTTGTGCGCCTTCGCCGAGGTGTGCGGAGATGGTCTTGTGGTGGAACATAACGGCGATGTCTATTCGTGCGACCATTTCGTCTATCCCGAATACCGTTTGGGAAACATTCGGGAAAACGAGCTTGTTGATATGTACCGCAGCAATGAGCAGCAGGGCTTCGGCCGTGACAAGCGTGACGCTTTGCCTCTGGAATGCAAGAGATGCAACTACTACTTTCTCTGTCACGGCGAGTGTCCTAAACACAGGTTCGCCTATGCCAAGAACGGCGAGCCGTACATGAATGTCCTGTGCGAAGGGTATAAGATGTTCTTCCGCCACACCGACCCTTACATGCGTTATATGAAGACTCTGATAGAGAAGGGCGAGCCTGCGTCGGGAGTAATGTCATGGAGAAGAGAATGAATTTAGAATAAGATTATAAAACCGTATATGAGAATTTTAATTTGAATAACAAAAAACTGACCAATAATTATGAATCCAAAATTTGTTTTACCTAAAATAGGCGAACTGCCGATAACAGCGTCTATAGAGAGCATATGCAAGTTCGAGAAAGTGCCAACAAAGATATGCCCCACAGAAAAACAGGGCGTTGATGTAGCGGCGGATATAGTAGTTAATGCTATTAAGTCACACAAGGGAGACAAGCCGTTCGTACTCGGACTTTCTACGGGACGCACTCCCCTTGGCCTTTATACTGAACTTGTCAATCGTTACAAAGCCGGCGAGGTAAGCTTCGCCAACGTGGTGGTATACAGTCTTGACGAGTTCTATCCGATGGCCCCCGATTCTCCGCAGAGCCGCAATCATAGAGTGTATGAGGACTTCCTGAAGTTTATAGACATTAATCCGGCGAATGTTCATTTCCCCGACGGCACGGTAGCTAAGGAGGATGTGAACGAGTATTGCAAGCGGTACGAAAAGCAAGTGAACGGCAAGGTAGACCTTATGATTATGGGCGTGGGCGAACTGGGTCAGGTAGGCTTCAACGAACCGGGAAGCTATGCTCACTCGACGACACGCCTTGTACAGTTGAGCTACAACTCACGCAAGAATCAGGATAAGTTCTTCTCTAATCCTAACGAGGTGCCCAAGATGGCTATCACAATGGGTATGGAGACTATCAACAGCGCAAAGAAGATTGTGCTGATGATGTGGGGCGAAGACAAAGCCAAAATCGCCCGTGACATGATTGAGGGTGAGGTGAACGACGAATACCCGGTTACTTGTATTCAGGCTCATGACGACATCCAGGTCATCATTGACGAGGCTGCCGCTCAGGAACTGACACGTGTCAAGGAACCGTGGCTCATCGCGCCTCCTAAGGAGTGGAGCGACAAACTTATCCGTAAGGCTGTTATTTGGTTGTGCCAGACTGTGGATAAACCGATACTGAAGCTTACTCACCAAGATTACATAAAGAACTCTCTGTCCGACCTTTTGGAGCGTGTCGATACTTATGATAAGATAAATATCCGTGTATTCAACGAGATACAGCATATTATATCCGGCTGGCCCGGCGGCAAGCCTAATGCCGACGATACTACTCGTCCGGTGCCATCGACTCCGTTCCCAAAGAGGGTGATAATATTCTCTCCGCACCCTGACGATGACGTCATCTCAATGGGAGGTACGTTCAATCGCCTTATAGAACATGGCCACGACGTGCATGTAGCTTACCAGACATCCGGCAATGTGGCTGTCTATGACGACGTCGTCCTGCAGAACATAGACACTGCGAAAGAGATGGGCTTCGGTGATGCGTTCGACGAGATACGTGAGATTATAGCCAACAAGAAGGTGGGCGAGCCCGAGCCGCGCAAGCTGCTCGACCTCAAAGGCGCTATCCGCCGTGCTGAGGCACGTGCCGCTTGCCGTTCGATTGGTCTTAACGACCGCACTAATGCGCACTTCCTTAATCTGCCGTTCTATGAGACCGGCGGTATAAAGAAGGGGCAGCTCGGCGACGACGATATTGAGATAGTAAAGAAACTGATGCGTGAGGTAAAACCGCATCAGATATACGCTGCCGGTGACTTGACCGACCCGCACGGCACTCACCGTGTATGTATCGAAGCTGTGCTTCGTGCTTTCGAGGAGGTCAAGGACGATGATTGGGCAAAAGAGTGCCATATATGGCTCTATCGCGGCGCATGGCAGGAGTGGGATCTCGCTGTAGCCGACATGGCTGTGCCCCTCAGTCCCGAAGAACTTATCCGCAAACGTCACGCTATCTTCCGTCATCTCTCGCAGAAGGATATCGTTCCGTTCCCCGGCGAGGACGCTCGTGAGTTCTGGCAGCGTGCCGAAGAACGTACGCAGGGTACTGCGGCGCTATTTAACAAGATAGGCCTGCCGGAATATCAAGCAATAGAGCTGTTCGCTAAGTTGCTGTAAAAATGATATATAAATAAAAAGCCAATTGCATGTGCAATTGGCTTTTTATAATTGAGATGATTGCATTTGCTTCGCAATCGCCGCCCGCGCGGCACGGACTTTGTCTGCGTTTCGTGCGACCTACGGCTATGCAATCAGCTCTATTAGGTTGTAATTGACCTGATTGCATTTGCTTCGCAATCGCCACCCGCGCGGTACGGACTTTGTCTGCGTTCCGTGCGACCTACGGCTATGCAATCAGCTCTATTAGGTTGTAATTGACCTGATTGCATTTGCTTCGCAATCGCCGCCCGCCCGGCACAAACGTTGTCTGTGTTCCGTGCGACCTACGGCTATGCAATCAGCTCTATTAGCATATAACGGTATCCTCAATCGAGGATACCGTTATATGCTAATTCACCTTCGACAACGAAGAAGAGCTCTTCGGGGTCGAATTCTCCTATTCCGTTCTTTTTGGCCTCTTTCGCTATGAACTCCGCTATTTCGTTGATGTCGATATCGACATACTCGCTGTCGCTGTCAAGGATACCGCTCTTGTCGTAGTAGTCGTAAATGGTATCAAGGAAATAGTAGAACTCGTCATCGCTGTACTTCTCTTTCAGCTCCTGAGGCAGTCTTTCTCTAATGTAGGCAATGGTCTTCTCGTCATCGAGGTCTTCCATGCCGAACTCGTCGTTCTGCATAGCTATTATCCTAACAGTGCTTCAAACTTTGCCTGAACGTCGCTCTTTGACTTTGAGCCTACGAACTTGTCTACAATCTGGCCGTTCTTGATGAAGATGACAGTAGGAACGTTACGGATACCGTACTCTGCCGTAAGCTCGTCGGCCTCCTCGATATCGCATTTCGCTACTGCGATGCGGCCTTCGTATTCTTGTGAAAGTTCTTCAATGATTGGAGCAAGCTGCTTGCAAGGTCCGCACCATGATGCGCTGAAATCCAACACGATAGGTAATTCTGTTGCCATGAACTCCTTTGAGTTCTCGTTAGTTACAATTGTTGCCATAATTAAAACATTTTAATGGTTAGTTAAATTTATACTCAATATTATCTATACTCTTTATGTAGTCTATGAGCTCTTGCGTCGCTTCTATGTCGTGGCTCTTGGATGCCAGCTCAAGCGTGAACTCATGCTCGTAGTCCTTTATCTTGAATATGAGCTTGCAGTTGCCGGGGTGCTTCTCGGCATAATCGACGATGGTGCTGTATACGTCGTCGGTCAATGACATTACATCGAACGATATTGTAAGGCTCTTGACAAGGTCCTGCTTTATCTCGGTCATAAGTTCTATGCTGGTTACCGAAAAATCGAACTTGGTCTGGTCCCAGCGGCGAGGCTGGCAACTGCCCTTTATATAAAGGAAGTTCCCGGGGATAAAGTAGTTTTGCCACTTCATCCATTCGTCACCGAAGAAAAACAGCTCTGCCGTACCTGAGAAATCTTCGACCTTAGCTACTCCATAGGGGCTGCCTTTCTTTGTGAAGCCTGTACGTGGCGGGTCGCTTACTACGCCGCCGAACGTTATCTTGCGACCTGCAAGCTTCTGCATGTCCTCAATCTCTGCAGCCTTGGTGTTGCAGAACTCGTTCAGTATTATCGAGTAGTCGTCGAGCGGGTGAGCCGAAAGATATATGCCGACAAGCTCACGCTCGCGGTTGAGCTTCTCTAACGTACTCCAGTTGCCGCCTTCGGGTATCTCTGGCTTCGGTATCTCTGCCATCTCTGTGTCGCCGAACAGGGTGTTGGTAGCGCTTGCCTTGTCGGTCTGGTAGAGGTTACCGTACCTTATAAGCGCTTCGAGGAACTGCTCTCCTTTGCTGTTGGTGTTGGCGTACTGCTCACGTGTTATGCCGCCCGGCAGTTCGTCGAACGCTCCGGCGAAAGCAAGGCATTCGAGGTTCTTGCGGTTGCACGCCGTGAGGCTAACCCGCTCGACAAAGTCGAATATGCTCTTGAACGGGCCGTTGGCCTCACGCTCGTCAATGATGCATTGTACGGCGTTCTCGCCCACGCCCTTTACGGCGCAGAGTCCGAAGCGTACATCGCCGTTCTTGTTTACGCTGAACTTGCGGCGCGACTCGTTCACGTCGGGGCCAAGCACGTTTATGCCCATGCTCTTGCACTCCTGCATCAGCTTGGTGATTTCGGTTATCTTGTCAAGATTGCGGCTCATGGCGCCTGCCATGTACTGCGGCGGGTAGTTGGCCTTAAGATACGCTGTCTGGTATGCGACCCATGAATAGCATGTGGCGTGTGACTTGTTGAATGCGTATGATGCGAACTTCTCCCAGTCGGCCCATATCTTTTCGAGAGTTTTCTCGTCGTGGCCGTTCTTCTTTCCGCCGTTGATGAACTTGGGCTTCAACTCGTCGAGTTTTGCCTTGAGCTTCTTACCCATAGCCTTGCGCAACGTGTCGCTCTCGCCTCGGGTGAAGTCGGCAAGCAGACGTGACAGCAACATCACCTGCTCCTGGTACACAGTAATGCCGTATGTGTCCTTCAAGTACTTCTCCATGCAAGGAATGTCGTACTGAACGAGCGAGGGGTTGTGCTTGCGTTGGATGAAGTCGGGGATATAATCCATCGGACCCGGGCGGTAGAGGGCGTTCATGGCGATGAGGTCCTCGAATGTGCTGGGCTGCAACTCGCGCAGGTACTTCTGCATGCCTGGCGACTCGAACTGGAATGTGCCTATAGTGTTGCCGTTGCAGTATAGTTCGTATGTCTTGGGGTCGTCAATGGGAATTGAATCAATGTCTACATCAATCTTAAGGCTCTGGCGTATATTTTCTATCGCCTCTTTTATTACAGACAGGGTCTTAAGCCCCAGGAAGTCCATTTTGATGAGTCCGGTCTCTTCGATGACGCTTCCTTCGTATTGTGTCACGAGCATCTTCTCGCCTGTCTCCTTGTCTTCGGCGATGCTTATGGGCACGTGGTCGGTAATGTCGTCTCTGCAGATGATTGTGCCGCAGGCGTGAACGCCGGTGTTGCGAACGTTGCCTTCGAGCATCTTCGCGTACTTTATGGTGTCACGCAGCAACGGGTCGGGCGAAGCCTCGGCCTCTCTTAGTTCCGGTACTGCGGATATCGCGTTCTGCAGGTTCATCTTGAGCCCGTCGGGCAGGCGGTCGGGGATAGCCTTGCACAGCTTGTTCGATACGTCGAGCGGCACTTTCTGCACTCGAGCTACATCCTTTATGGCGAGTTTGGTCGCCATTGTGCCGTACGTGATGATGTGAGCGACCTTCTCTTGTCCGTATTTCTCCGTTACCCAGTTGAGGACACGGCCTCGTCCGTCGTCGTCGAAGTCCACGTCGATATCGGGTAGCGATATTCGGTCGGGGTTAAGGAAACGCTCGAACAGAAGGTCATACTTTATGGGGTCCACACGGGTTATTCCCAATGCGTACGCAACGACGCTTCCTGCGGCGGAACCGCGCCCGGGGCCTACCGAAACGTTCAGCTCTTCGCGTGCCGCGCGTATAAAGTCCTGCACAAGGAGGAAGTAGCCGGGGAAACCCATAGTCTTCATGATGTGCAGCTCAAAGTCTATTCGGTCGATAAGCTCTTGCGAGAAGGGTTCTTTGTAGCACTTCTTGGCTCCGTCGTATGTGAGCTTTCTCAGGTAATCGCCCTCTAATTTTATTCGGTACAGTTTGTCGTAGCCGCCAAGTTTCTTTATCTTCTTTTCGGCCTCCTCCTGCGACATCACGACATTGCCCTTCTCGTCACGGGTGAACTCGTTGAACAGTTCCTCGTGCGTGATGGTCTGCCGATAGCCCTCTTCGGTGCCGAACTCTTCGGGTATCGCGAAGTTTGGCATGATAGGCGCATTGTCTATCGAGTAGAATTCCACCTTGTCGCAAATCTCTACGGTGTTGGCCATAGCCTCGGGAATGTCGCTGAATATCTCCCACATCTCTGCCTTCGTCTTCATCCACTCCTGCTTTGAGTAGAGCATACGGTTGGGATCGTCAAGATCTTTTCCCGTACTCAGGCATATAAGGCGGTCGTGCGCCTCTGCGTTCTCTTCATCGACAAAATGGACGTCGTTGGAGCATATCAGCTTAACGCCGCATTTTTTCGCAAGTTCAATTATATGTCCGTTCACCTCGACCTGTATAGGGTATACTTCGTGGTTGGCGTGCTCTACGGTCGCTTTGTGTATCTGCAGTTCAAGGTAGTAGTCGTCGCCGAACACCTTCTTGAACCACATGACAGTCTCTTCGGCCTTTTCAAGGTTTCCGCTCTTTATGAGTTGCGGTATTTCGCCTCCGAGACAAGCCGAACAGCAGATAATGCCCTCGTGGTATTTCTCAATCTCGACTTTGTCTGTACGCGGGTTGTAGTAGTAGCCCTCGCTCCATGCCTTAGATACAATCTTTACGAGGTTGTGGTAACCCTTCTCGTTCTTCGCGAGCAGTATAAGGTGGTGTCCACGCATGTCCTCTTTCAGTTCTTTGTTGAAAAGACGACGCTCTGCCACGTAAACCTCGCAGCCTATGATAGGCTTGAACTTCTCGCTGTCCTCTTTGTCCTTGTTTATTTTGCTGACATAATTAAAGAACTCTTTGATTCCCATCATGTTACCATGGTCGGTCAAGGCGATTCCCTTCATGTTGTCAGCAATGGCCTTATCGACAAGCTTCTTGATAGAGGCTTGTCCGTCGAGTATCGAGTATTGCGAGTGAACGTGCAGGTGGACGAAATCTTGCATGAGCTAATAAACTTAATTTGTTGTTAAAGATAATATCTTTTGCTCATTTAATTCGGCTTTTTATAAGAAAAGTTATTAACATTAACTATTATATACTCTTTTCTTTTGTTTTATAATGAAATAGTGCCGTTTGGCGTAAAAATCTTCGTTTTGGGGCATCAGGCATGTTTGTCTTTTTTTACCAATTTTATTGTTGTTTAATATTTTATTATTACTTTTGTGAAATAACAAATAAAAGTTCGGCATGAAAAAGTTTAAGAGAATACGAAAGCTTAAGGATTACAGAATTCATAGAGAAGGTACAGAAATCCTTGTAGTTTCGTTCCTGATATTCGCTCTGCTAAATTTCATCTTTTGGTATTTTTTGCCATCATTCATTCTGTTGAACTTTTTTGTCGGGCTTGCTTCGATAGTGACTTATCTGTTGATTGTGAATTTTTTCAGAAGTCCCAAGAGAATATTTCCCGGGGATATTGAAGGTGTTGTGGTGGCGCCCGCCGACGGAAAGGTCGTGGTGATAGAAAAGGTCTTTGAGCCCGATCACTTCAAGGACGAGAGAATGCAAATTTCAATATTCATGAGCCCTATGAACGTGCATGCCAACTGGTATCCGGTAGACGGCGTGGTTACAAGGGCCGAACATCAGAAAGGTAAATTCCATCGTGCATGGCTTCCGAAGGCAAGCACCGAGAATGAACGTTCGCTCGTTGTCATTAAAATGGAAGACGGCCGCGAGATTCTTGTGCGTCAGATAGCCGGCGCTATGGCACGCCGCATAGTCACTTATGCCGCAGCCGGCGAAGAGTGCTTTATAGACCAGCACTTAGGATTCATAAAATTCGGTTCTCGTGTAGACCTTTACCTGCCGCTTGACGCTGACATAAAGGTCGAACTTGAACAAAAGACGGTCGGAAACGAAACTGTTATAGCAAATATCTGATATCATGTCAATAAAAAGGCATATCCCGAATGCGGTAACATGCTGTAATCTCTTTTCAGGGTGTATCGCTTGTGTGATGGCATTCAAAGGCGCTTTTGACCTCGCTATGCTTTTTATAGTGCTTGGCGCTGTGTTTGATTTCTTCGACGGCATGACGGCGCGTCTCCTGCACGTGTCTTCTCCGTTAGGAGTTCAGATGGACTCTCTTGCCGACGATGTCACATTCGGTTTCGCTCCTGCGACAATAGTCTTCTGCTACATGCAGAATGTGATTGTATATCCGTCCTGTCTGGGTACGTTATCCGGAATTATCCCTTATGCCGCATTCGCTATTGCCGTATTCTCGGCATGCAGGCTTGCCAAGTTCAATGTGGACAAGCGTCAGACTAACACCTTCATAGGTCTTCCGACGCCTGCCAACGCTCTCTTCTGGTCATCGTTGATAACGGGCGCCGGCGGCTGGATATCAAATTCCGGATTCGCATGGCTTGTCATGCTGGGACTTATCTGTCTCTTCTCGTTCTTTCTTGTTTCAGAGATACCTATGTTCTCTTTAAAGTTCAAGGATTTGAGCTGGAGAAACAACAGGATAAGGTATATATTCATTCTTGTTTCGTTGCCGATGCTGGCTCTCGGTTTCTTGGCCCCGGTTGCCATTATATCGTGGTACCTGTTGCTTTCGATAGCTCTTTTTGTCAAAAGTTCAAAGAATCGGTAAACCGTTCCTGAACATTCCGGCTCTGTTTATGTTGTAAGCAAAGCCTGCAGTATCTAATTTAAATTCCTGCCTATGTTATCTTATATATTTTTCATTTGCATTGTAGGTCTTCTGCTCATGCTGATTTTGCCTGCGATAATACTCTCGTTCTTTTCCAAACTGCTTTATATTCTCGGTTTCAGAAGAAAACATCACGGCGGGCAAAGAAAAGAACAGGGCTGGCAAGATACGGGCGACAACCTCCGGTCTGCTAATACGAATAAAAAAAATGAACACCGTAAGAAGGTGTTCGATGATGACGAAGGTGAATATGTCGATTTTGAGGAGATAAAGTAACGCTTTCAGCGTTTGCTGTTAAAAAAACTCTTCATCAGTTCTGTAGCCTCTTCGGCACAGACTCCTGCTATGACCTCGGTTTTGGGGTGAAGTACATCGGGCGCGTATCTTCTGTAACCTCTCTTTTCATCGGCAGCTCCGTAAACGAGTTTCCCTAATTGTGACCATGCTATCGCTCCTGCGCACATAGGGCATGGTTCGACCGTTACGTAAAGCGTGCAGTCGTTAAGGTATTTTCCGCCTACAGCAGTTGCCGCCGCCGTTATCGCCTGCATTTCGGCATGCGCGGTAACGTCGTTGAGCATCTCTGTAAGGTTATGGGCACGTGCTATGATACGTCCTTTGCACACTACGATAGCTCCTATAGGCACTTCGTCTTCGGAATATGCTTTCTTCGCCTCAATGAGTGCCTGTTTCATGTAGTCGGTATCATTCATAGGCTCAGCGTCGCATGTCATGTTCTCCAAAAAGAGTGGGATAATCCTCGTCAAGGTTCTTGTATATGAACGACAGCAAGGTTTCGCGCATCCAGTTGCTCTTGTTGGTTATGCGGTATTTTTTCAGGTAGTCGTCGATGATTCTCATCTCTTCGTCGCTTACGAGGCATACAATGCGTGAATGGCGTACCGGCTGTGTGCGGGCCGTAGTAGCTTTGGGCTTTTTTGTCTTTCTTATACTCATTTGAGCTATGCTTGTCTGTTTTGACTAATGCAAAAATAGTCTATCTTTAAAGGAATTGCAAGTTTTTCATTTGCTTTTGCATGCCGCATGTATTATCTTCGCTGAGTGAAACAGGATATTTTGTATGGCGGAACATAATTTGCTCGGCAATAAAGGCGAAATGCTGGCCTCCCGTTATTTGCTTGATAAAGGGTTTGCCGTTCTGCATTATAATTGGCGTTCGGGGCATAAGGAAATTGACTTGATAGCCCGTGAACGTGATACTCTTGTCTTTGTCGAGGTCAAGAGCCGCAGCAACGAACGGTACGGTGACGCTGCCGACGCAGTGACAGAAAAGAAAATCAGACGGCTTCTTGCCGCTGCCGAATCGTATGTGATGCGTTACGGAATAGACTCCCCAGTACGCTTTGACGTCGTTACGGTGATAGGCGAGAGCGAGCCGTACAAGATTGAACATATAAGAGACGCTTTTTATCCTAACTGGTAGTTTGGTGTTATGAATATCGAAGACGCGCGTTTGTATTGTCTCGGGAAGAGAAACGCTACCGAGGATTTCCCTTTCGACGAAACGACTCTCGCTTTCAGAGTCGAGAACAAGATATTTGCAATAGTGGACCTTGAGAATGTCAAGTGGTTCTGCGTGAAGTGCGATGCCGACTATGCGATAGAGCTGCGCGACAAGTATCCGCAGATTCTTCCTGCATGGCACATGAACAAACGCTATTGGAATCAGCTGGACATAGCCGCTCTTGACGACGGACTGTTCTATTCGCTGATAGATCACTCCTACGAAGAGGTGCTGAAGAAATTGCCAAAGAAAATCCGTTGCATTTATGGGCTCTAATGTCTTTGTAAAGACTCTTGACAGCATTGACTCCACCAACCGTTATGTCCGTGATGAGGCCGCTTCGCTGTGGAATGAAGCCGGCACGGCTAAGGTCGTGGCTGTCTCTGCCCTTAAGCAGACATCGGGCAGGGGGCAGCGGGGCAATGTGTGGTTCTCCGAAGCCGGAAGCAATCTCCTTATCTCTATTCTTGTAAAGCCTTGCGGGTTCGATGTCAAGGAGCAATTCCTGCTTTCTCAGGTAATATCGTTGGCTCTGTTGCGTACAATGGAGCAATACGGGCTGCATGCCGAAATAAAATGGCCGAACGATATATATGTCGGCAAAAGGAAGCTCGCAGGTGTGCTTGTTGAGCTTGACTGTATGTCGGGAACTGTCGAAAAGGCTGTGATAGGGGTAGGGCTTAATGTCAATCAGTCCTCTTTCCCTGCAATGGAACGCACCCCGGTCTCTATGGCGATGATTGGAGGCGGCTGCTACGCGGTAGATGAAGTCCGTGACAAGTTGCTCGATTTTTTTCTGTTCTATTATGAAGTTCTTGAGAGAGGCGGCAAGGCGTCTATAGACAATGAGTACAAGAAATGTCTTATGGGGTATATGCTCCCGATGACCTACAATGACGGCAGTTCGGTTTTTGAGGCGACCGTGGTGGATGTGGAGCCATGCGGCAGGCTGTGCCTGAGAGATGCTCAGGGAACGCTCCGCAGCTATGGGTTCAAGGAGGTTGAGCTACTCCTTTGACTCTTTATTTCTGTTCATTTCGCTTTCACGCTCCTCGCTCAGCTTTTTCCGGCGTCGGAGCAGTACCCATAACAGGACAAGGATGCCGCACGACACGGCGATAGTTACCCATTTTTCGGTGTTTGACATTTCGTTGTTCTTGGGGAACAGGTATATATACATTATTGCTGTATATATCGCAAGTACTGCGACTGTTATGTTGGGATTCTTAAGAAATCTCATGGCGTTAGTTTTTGACGGCGCTAATTTAAGTATTTTTTTTGCATGTAATGAATTTGCTTAACCTTTTACCTTAAAATATAGTATATTTTAAGATTTTATTCTAATTTTACAGAGTTGTGACGATTAATTACTAAAACATACGGATATGGCAAAATTCAAACGTATTCTGCTGAAACTCAGCGGAGAGAGCCTTATGGGCGAACAAGGTTACGGAATTGACGTGAAGCGTCTGAACGAGTATGCGCTCCAGATAAAAGAGGTTGCGGAAATGGGCGTGCAGATAGGAATTGTAATAGGCGGCGGCAATATCTTCCGTGGCCTGACAGGTGCGGGCAAGGGCTTTGACCGTGTAAAGGGTGACCAGATGGGCATGATGGCGACTGTAATCAACAGCCTTGCCCTCAGTTCGGCTCTTGGTGCAGCCGGCGTTCCTAACAAGGTGCTTACTGCGATACGCATGGAGCCTGTCGGCGAGTTCTATACAAAATGGAAGGCTATAGACGCCATGAACGAAGGCAAAGTGGTCATAATGGCTGCCGGAACAGGAAGTCCTTATTTCACGACTGATACGGGTTCGTCATTGCGGGGCATCGAAATTGAGGCCGACGTGATGCTTAAGGGCACAAGAGTAGACGGTATTTACACGGCAGATCCCGAAAAAGACCCGACTGCTACCAAGTTCGGCGATATTTCATACGACGAGGTGATCAGCCGAGGACTTAAAGTCATGGATATAACAGCTACAGCGATGTGCCGTGAGAATAATCTTCCTATCTACGTCTTTAACATGGATGTGGTGGGTAACCTTAAAAAGGTTATGAACGGTGAGGAGATTGGTACTTACGTGCATCCATAATTCTTGCGGATATAAAAAGCGTAGCGGAACATCTTGTGTTCCGCTACGCTTTTTATATAGGTTCTGCTTCTATTCGGCTTCTTTAATCATTAGCCAGCCTCCTTTTTGCGTCGCTCCGTTCTTGAATGCGGTAGCGTTTTGGCTAATGGCATGCAGCGCGCCGTTCGTGAGGTTCGCGTTAGTGGTAGATACGGCATAGCTGTACGCGCTGAGTATCGTTCTGCCTCCAGTGACAATCAGGTTGTCCGCATCTACGGCAACGCTCTTGCGGTCGCCGTGTGCCCCGTTGAAGTTCTCGGCTTCTGACAGCAATGTAACTTCGCCGCCCTTTATCATCGCGATCTTGCAGTTCAAGCCTTTGGCTCCCTTGCCGCTGCACTTCATGGCTATCGTGCCGCTGTTTAAGGTGAAGTTGCCCTCGCATTTGATGCCGCCTGCCGACGTGGTGTCGTTAAGCACGGTACCTTCGCAGAGGCCTATGACTTTTCCGTTGTTGAACGTGACGTTCTTGTCGCAGTTGATGACTTTAGAACCGTTTCCTTTTACTGTTCCGTGGACAATGCCACCGTTCTGTGCGAACTCTCCGTTCGTCTTTATACCTGAACTCTTGTCTCCGGTCGTGGTGAATTCGATATAGCCTCCGTTGATTGTAGCTTTAGGAACAATGAGCGGGTCGGGTTCGGCGGCCTCATAAACGACCTTTATTGCCTCTCCGCCCGATGTTATGGATGTCTTGCCGGCATCGATTATCACTTCTCCTTTGCCGCAGTCGATACCGTCGTTTGTCGCGGTTATATTAATGACCGGAGCATGTTCCGCTGTGCGGCTTATCATGAACTTGTCGTTCGTGTGGAAACCGTCTTTCGCCGCATTATTTATGTTAATGTAGCCGTCGCGTATTCTGATGTAGTCGTCGCTGCAGATGCCATGTCCTCCGAGGCTGGTTATGTTAAGCGTTCCCGTGCCGTTGAATATGAGCTGTCCTTCGCTGAAAAGCGTTCCTTTCTGGTCCTCGTATGTTATTCCGTCGCTGCTCAATACAGGGGCTTTGTATACGGCGCCGTCGCAAAGGCTGTTTGTGGTTCCCTCTTCGACAGTGAAGTATACGGTTTTTCCCGTCTGTATGTTTATGGCCGGGCCTGCATTGTTTGTTAGGTCAAGCCCGCATAGCACGATCTGAAATTTCTTAGGGCTGTAAATCTTAAGCGAGCCGTTGCCGCTTTTTCCCGAAACGACATATGCCGTTTTGCCTTTCGTCCCTGTAATGACAAGGTGCGCCCCGTCTTTGGTATATGTGACTACACTGGTGTTTCCGCTGACGGTTACGTCGTTCTCCGTGAATTGTATATCTATTACATAAGAAACGGTAAAGTTTTCGACAAAATCTCCCGATTCGTCTATCAGCTCATCCGTAATAATGGTCTCCGTAACCTCGTTGTAGCTCTCCTTGTCGTTGCTGTCGAACGAAACGGCGGGGGTGAGGCTGTATTCAAGTTTATCCTGCTTGCTGCCTGTTTTGGATATCTCCTCCACTTTGTCTGTGTGGAAGCAGTGCCGTTCGCCCTCGTTCATGGAGAGGGTAACGATCTTCTTCGCTTCATTGAAGGTTATCTCGCTGACCTCTTTGGTTTCAATAGGCAAGGTGGTGCCGTCCGTGTTGTTCACGTTTATTACCTGGGCATGCAGGCCGGCAGTGACCAGCAGCATTATAGCGAATGCATATCGTTTCATCTCTTTACAAATTTAGCGGTACGGTCATCAACTTTTATTATATATATGCCTTTGGGCAGTTGCGCAATGTTTACTGCGCCGTTGTCGGCCTTCTGGCGTGCGCATATGACTTCTGTGCCTGTGATGTCATATACGGCAATCGTAATTCCGGCATTGCAGTTTACGGCTATCGCATCGTTCGAAATGTACGCAATAAGTTTTTCCGCTTCAAACTCAAGATTGTCGATATTACTGTAATCGCCGAAGTGTATTCTGCTTATCTCGCTCATAGCGGCCGAAAGGGTTATGCCGTCAGTTTTGGTTATATTTACGGTTACGTCATTGAATGTTATTTTCTCAAAATCACTGAATTCAATGGTTTCGCTGATATTCCCTTTTTCCACAATCATCTGTTGCGCCATAGCCGGTATGGCTGCGGCTAAAAATAAAATAATCGTGTAGATTTTCTTCATATATTTTCTTTTTTAGATGTCTAATGAATATTCAACGCCTACAGCATGTCCGCTCGGCTCGTCATCGTCGCTCTTGTCCTGGTAAAGGTAATAGAGCGAAACGGAATTCTTCTTGTTTATTTTCCAAGTGCCGCCCGCACGGTAACGCAACTTGTCGTATCCTTTCCATTCGTCGAGTCGCGTATACAGCTCTACCGATGCGAAAGGCGTTATCTTGCACTTCGGGATGTCGTACTTTATTTGCAGACGTGAACGGAGCGAGAGGTCGTTCTTGGCGTTCTTGAACTCACGGTCTACTGTTACCTTTTCTTTCCATTCTCCTTTATATCCGCCTTCTTTCTCGTAACGTACTTTCTTTTCGTCAATAGTTGCTGAGCTGGTATGCGTGTACTGAAGGCGCTCGCGTAACGAAATTTCAAAACGTCCTATTTTGTATTCTCCGCTGAGAGTGGCATACACTCTGTTGCGCAGAGTCCAATAGTCGGCGTCAATGTTCTTGTTGTAATATCCGAGTTCGGCGTCAATCTCTTCCTTGATGCTCGTTTCGCTCAACTTGTGGCCGTATATGAAACTGTAACCTACATTGGCTTTAACCCACTTGATTATCTTGTAGTCGAGTTTCGCACCTATAGCAATACGTTCTGCGTCTTTAACTGCTTTTATCGTACGCACCTCTGCGTCGATAACGAACTTGGTGTTCTTAGTGGCTTTCTTCGAGAACTCGGCTGTCGCCCAAATTCCGAATTCATCACCTCTGTTCTGCGCATTAATGCTGCTGAACGAAGTGCATGCAAGCATGGCCGCAAGCATTATTGCAGCCAATCGGCCTTTAGTTCTTGAGTTTGTATTCATCAACCGGAGCTTTTAATGTAGTGTCTACCGAATTGTTCGATTGACTGCTTTTATAATACATCTTTACTATCGCTGCGTCCTTTAAGAAGTCTATGCTGCCAACTTCTACCTTTTCAATCTTAAGGCCTGTACGCTTTTCAAGGTCTGCTATAAGTTCCTTCCTCTTGTCGGTCGCGATAAGGTTTATGTTGTCATACTTGATTACTTTGTATGAGTAGTGGCTTATGAGGAGCTTGCTCTCGCATATCCAAATGGAAATAATGAACAGGACGTTTATTATAAGCACTTCGCCGTAGCTCAGCTCGCTGACGGTAAGGCCGTTTATCGCGCTTATCGCTATTATGATGAAAAGGTATGTCATCTCTCGTATCGCAACCTGTTCGGTGCGGTATCTGATTATGCTGAATATAGCGAATAGTCCCAAAGCGATACCCGCTTTCAGTTTTACGTCGCCGAGTACATATATAAGCATGAATGTGCTTATGGCAATAAGAATGTAGGTAAAGAAGAACTCTCCCCGTTTGCATTTTGGATAGTATAGCCCTCGTACCACAATCATTATTGAGATAAGGTTTATCAGAAAAGCTATCAGAAGGTCTCTGACATGCGGCACGTCTATGAACTTGTTGCCGCTTAATCTCTTCTCCTTAAATCCGATAGACATCTTTTCTTCTTTGAAGTCATCGTCTACATCAATGTTGTAACTGTTGCTCAGGACTTCTGTTATTATAGCGTTCTCCGCCCCTGCAGTTATTGATGCGTAGCCTTGTGCATTCGCTTGTGTATTCATTCCTAAACTAAGGAAAAAGAACAAAAGTGCTGTTATTACTCTCATGTCTCTCAATTTATGGTTTGTATTCTATTTTGTTTATCATTACAAGCCTCTCTTTGAAGTTATTGCGTTTCAGCGTTTTGTTCGTCAAAGCGCTGCCTATGCAGTATTTGCTGAATCCTGAACGCTTGATACGCAGTTCCCTTAGAATCTCCAAAGCCGGCGATGGGACGTTGCCGTCACGTTTCAGCTCGATAATCGCTACTCTGTCCAGCTTGTCGCGTCCGTCGCTTTTAATGTGGTGGAATCTGAGGTTGAAGTCAATCGTGAGTCTTTCGGTCTTTGCGTAGTTCACTAAAGTTATTCTGTTGAACCAGTTCTCGATGACAGGCTCTATCTCATTAATCTCGTACCATGCGTGTTTCTCCATGAATGGGATAATGCTGTCCTGTTCTTTGCCGACAGTGTCGTGCCCTTGGATGGCTATTCTTTTTTTCTTTGTGCGTCCGTGATTGTTCTTGTTCTTTATCTCAAAGAACGTGTCTTCGCTGTCGAGGTAGGTTCTTACCCTTATTTTTTCACGTGTAGTCCTGCCGCAATGGTGCATGTTGTACATCTGGTAGTCCTCGGTGTCGAAGTAGGTCGTGTGGTATGAAGCGATACGTTTACCGTTGATGTCCTGGATAAAGTACTTGCCACGTACGGCGACGAGAAAAGCGTGCAACTGCTCGGCGGTCGCAACGAATTTAGTGTCAGTGCGGTTCATCAGTTTGATACCCGACATCTCCTGTAGAGTTATTGGAGGCAGCATTTGTGCCTTTTCTGCTATGCCGTTGTCCATATGTGTCTCATTTTGTTGGCGCTATGATGTGCCGGAAGGCGGCATTGCCGTAATTATTGCAAAGATAAAGAAAAGATTTATAAATAAAATAAATTCACATATAATTGTATGAACTTTAATAATATATGTGTAACAGGCTTTTTGATGTGTTGCTATTGCGTTCTCTTTTTATTATCTTCGTGAAAAATTGAATCATATAATTGATTCTGTAAAATATTTCTTATGAATGTGTATGAAATAATCGACCGTTACTATCCTTGCGGCAGTGAGCTGGGGACTATATATATGGTACATGCCGAAAAGGTTACGGAACTGGCTGTTGAACTTGCTGCAAAGCATCCCGAACTCAATATGGATATGCAGTTCATAAAGGAGGCGGCCATGCTTCACGATGTCGGCATTTTTCTTACCGACGCACCCCGTATATTCTGCTATGGCAAGGAACATTACCTTTGTCACGGGTATCTCGGCGCAGAACTGTTGCGCTCTTTAGGCTACGAACGCCATGCGAGAGTGTGCGAACGTCATACAGGAACAGGAATCCTTAAGTCACAGATAGAAACTAACGGCTGGAATTTGCCCGCAAGGGATTTTCTGCCGGAAACGCTTGAGGAGCAGCTCATCTGTTTTGCCGACAAATTCTACTCAAAAACCAAGCATCTGCATGTTCCGAGAACGTTGGAGCAGGTGGTGGAAAGCATGCGGAAAATATCGGATGAATCGGCCGAAAAGGTGAAATATTGGGCAACGCTTTTCATGTAATTGAATAATTGTTGTTAAAGAGCACTCTTTTAGAGTGCTTTTTTATCTTAATTTCGGAAAAATAGTCCTTTATTTTACTATTTTTGCAAATTGCGAATATTATGTAGCTTTAGAGAAAAATCATGTTCGCTTAATTTAAGTCGTGCTTAATGTGCCGGCAAGTTGTTTTTTGAACGTATCGGATGAACAATATTTCTGTTAAGATAACAATAATGCTCCTTTTGGCGGTAATAGCGTTTGCGTTGCCTGCCAAAGCCGGCGTATTGCCGTTGTCTTTGAACAGGAATTTCGCCTTGAACGATTCTGTCGCTTCTGACAGTACCGTTTCCGACAGCGTAAAGGCCGAAAAAAAGGAGTTTCTGAACGCGCCTGTCTATTATGAGTGCAAGGACTCAATGGTGTGGTCACGTGGCGGAAACGCCTATCTCTACGGCGACGGTAAGGTCAATTACGAAAACATCGAGCTTACCGCAAGTAAAATAACCATGAACATGGACAGCAGCGTGGTGCATGCTGTAGGAACAGCCGACTCTACAGGTTATGTGACCGGTCTGCCGATTTTCAAAGACGGCAATACGCCGTATGAATCGGACCGCATGACATATAACTTCAAAACCAAAAAGGGCTTCATAAACAACGTGTATACCCAGCAGGGCGACGGTTTCCTGATGGGCGGCAAAGCGAAGAAAGACTCGTCGGATATCTTCTATTCGCAAGACGGAAAATACACCACATGTGACGCCGAGCATCCCCATTTCTACATAAAGCTTACCCGTGCCAAAATACGTCCGCAAAAGGATGTCGTATCCGGTCCGTTGTATCTTGTTGTAGAGGATGTGCCGTTGCCGCTGGCTCTGCCGTTCGGTTTTTTCCCTTTTACCGAAGAGTACTCGTCCGGTTTTATCATGCCGTCGTACGGTGACGAGACTGAACGAGGTTTTTATCTGCGTGACGGCGGTTATTATTTCGCCATAAGCGACAAGTTCGACCTGCGTCTTACGGGAGAAATATTTACAAAGGGCTCATGGGGCGTGAATGCCGCATCGACATACGCTAAGCGCTATAAGCTGTCGGGTAATTTCAGCCTAAGTTATCTTGTTACCAAGAACGGGGAAAAGGGCTTGCCCGACTATGCTGTAGGAAAGAACTTCAGGGTACAATGGAGCCACAGACAAGACCCTAAGGCCATGCCTAATACGAACTTCTCGGCAAGCGTGAATTTCGCGACCTCGAATTATGAACGCGCCAACCTTAACAGTCTTTATAACCCTGCGCTCAACTCGCAGAGCGTGAGGACTTCGAGCATAAGTTTTTCGCATAACTTCCCAAGCATCGGCCTCTCTCTGTCCGCGACAATGAATATCTCGCAGAACGTGAAGGATTCGACTATTGCATTGACGCTGCCTACATTGAACGTGTCGCTGTCGAAGAAATATCCGTTCAAACGTAAGAAACGTGCCGGCGACGAACGGTGGTACGAAAAAATCTCTCTATCCTACAGCGGACAGATAAGCAACAGCGTGACTGCAAAAGAGGACAAAATTTTAAAAACCAACCTCATCGACGACTGGAGGAACGGCGTGAAACATTATATCCCGATAAATGCGACGTTCCAGCTGTTTAACCACATAAACATAACGCCGAGCTTCAATTATACCGAGCGCTGGTATTTCAAGAAGGTAAATCAAGGCTGGGACGAGGCTACGAACCGGGTGGTAAGAGATACTATACACGGCTTTCATCGTGTGTATAACTTTAACGCCGCAGTGTCGGCCAATACAACCTTGTACGGTTTCTACAAGCCGGCAGGCTTCATGAAAAAGAGCAGAATACACACGGTACGTCATGTCTTCAAGCCGTCTGTCTCGTTTACGTATGCCCCGGACTTCGGAAACGAGTTCTTCGGTTACTACGATACCTATGTATATACCGACGAGAACGGCGAGGCCCGTACCGTGGAATACTCTCCCTATCAAGGCGCCTTGTACGGCATACCTTCTAAAGGAGAGACCGGAAGCATCTCTTTAAGCGTGAGCAATAACGTCGAAATGAAGTGGCGTACCAAGAATGACTCTTTAAAGAAAATCAGCATAATCGACGAACTCGGAGCTTCGCTGTCGTACAACCTTGCGGCAAAGGTGCGTCCGTGGAGCAACCTCTCTACCCGCTTGAGGCTCAAGCTCACCAAGAACTATACATTCAGTTTCAATGCCACATGGGCTACGTACGCATATACTTTCAACGACAGAGGACAGGTCGTTGTCGGCGAACGTACCGAATGGTCGTACGGCCGTTTCGGCCGCTTCCAGGGCATGAGCCAGAATCTTTCGTATACATTCAATAACAAGTCATGGGATAAGTTGAAGAACTTCTTCAACAAATTCAAGAAAGACAGAGATGACGAGGGGGACGAAGAAGAGGGCGAGAACGCCGGAACGGAAGAGAAGAATGAAAACGACAAAGGCGGTTCATTCAGAGACTCCACGAAAAAGAAAGCCAAGAATGCCGAAGTGGACGAAGACGGCTACATGCCCTTCAAACTGCCGTGGAGCCTTACGCTGTCCTACGGTATCAGTATGGCCGAAAATACTGCCGCAAAGATAAACATAAAGAACATGAGATATCCCTATAAGTTTACGCAGAACCTTAACATTTCGGGCAACATCGGCATCTCCGACAACTGGCGTATAAACTTTACTTCGGGTTATAACTTTGAATACAAGAAACTTACAACGACAACCCTTAACATCTCGCGTGACCTTCATTGCTTTGAGATGTCGTGCGGCGTCGTACTGAGCCCCTACAAATCATTTAACTTTACATTCAGGGCTACCTCGCAGATGCTTGCCGACTTCCTTAAAGTTGAGAAACGAAGCGACAGAAGCTCGAATGTTCAGTGGTATAATGACTGATAGACAGGCTGTTACCACACGATTCTTTCTTTTCCGTGTTCGGCAAGGTAATCGTTCGCAAGGCTGAAATGGTGATTGCCGAAAAAGCCCTGATACGCCGACAACGGTGACGGGTGCGGGGATGTAAGCACAAGGTGTCTCTTCCGGTCGATGAATGCGCCTTTCTTCTGCGCATAGCTCCCCCACAAGATGAATACGATGTTTTCGCGGCGTGACGCCAATTCTCTTATTGCGGCGTCGGTAAACTCTTCCCAGCCTTTTTTCTGGTGCGAGCCGGCCTGTGACGCGCGTACCGTAAGCGTGGCGTTCAACAGCAGTACTCCCTGGTCGCTCCAACGGGTAAGGTCGCCGTCAAGCGGAATCGGGGTGCCTGTGTCGCTCTCAATCTCTTTGAAAATGTTAAGCAGCGACGGCGGGAACTGAATCCCTTTGTTTACCGAGAAGCAGAGGCCGTTAGCCTGCCCTGCACCGTGATACGGGTCCTGTCCTAATATGACTGCCTTGACTTTGTCGAACGGGCAGTGGTCGAATGCGTTGAAAATAAGTTTTGCCGGCGGGTATATCGGGGTCGGCCCTTTATATTCGTTACGCACGAAAGCTGTAAGGCGTTCGAAATACTCCTTCTCGAACTCCTCTTTAAGAACCTCTTTCCAGCTCTGTTCTATCTTTACATCCATGTCGCTGACAATATTATATATTTCAGGCGGGCTTTGCCGGCCCGCCTGTAATATCGTTAATGAATCAATACGCTCTCGCAAACAATACTCGGCGTGCCGACGGTTTGCCTGTAACCATGCATGTGCCGGGCGTCTCGTCCCAGCCGATAGGAATACAGCGTATCGTGGCTTTTGTCTCGTTCTTGATAAGCTCTTCGGTCTCGGGAGTGCCGTCCCAGTGAGCATAGATGAAACCGCCCTTTTCAATCTCGACCTTGAACTCCTCGTATGTGTCTACATTCCTTGTGCATGCCTCACGCATAGCGAGCGCTTTGCTATGCAGGTTACGCTGAATGTCGTCGAGAAGCTCTTTTACATAGCCGGCAATGCCGTCGATAGAGCGTGTCTCCTTCGTTAGGGTATCACGGCGCATAACCTCTATAGTGCCGTTCTCAATGTCACGCGCGCCAAGAACAAGACGGACAGGAATGCCCTTCAGCTCGTATTCGGCGAACTTGAAGCCCGGGCGACGGTTGTCTGCATCGTCGAACTTTACGGTTATGCCCATCTTTTTGAGTTCCGCAATCATCGGGTCTACCTTTGACTTGATAGCGTCAAGCTGTTCCTCATTTTTGTAGATAGGAACGATGACAACCTGTATCGGCGCAAGAGCCGGAGGCAGAACAAGGCCATTGTCGTCGGAGTGAGTCATGATGAGAGCGCCCATAAGACGTGTCGAAACGCCCCATGATGTAGCCCAAACATATTCAAGGTTATTGTTCTTGTCCACAAACTGCACGTTGAATGCCTTAGCGAAATTCTGGCCGAGGAAGTGAGACGTGCCGCACTGCAGCGCCTTGCCGTCCTGCATCATGCCCTCGATCGTGTATGTGTCAAGCGCTCCGGCAAATCGCTCGTTGGCCGACTTTACGCCCATGACAACTGGCAATGCCATGAAGTTGTTGGCAAAGTCGTTGTATACATGCAGCATTGTCTTGGCCTCTTTTTCGGCCTCTTCTCTTGTAGCGTGCGCTGTATGTCCTTCTTGCCACAAAAATTCTGCGGTACGCAGGAACAGGCGTGTACGCATCTCCCAACGCATTACGTTAGCCCACTGATTGACCATGATAGGCAGGTCACGGTATGACTGTATCCAGTTCTTGTACGTACTCCATATAATAGTCTCCGATGTAGGACGGATTATCATCTCCTCTTCGAGCTTAGCCGCAGGGTCTACTACCACGCCGCTGCCGTCTTCGGCATTCTTCAGGCGGTAGTGAGTGACGACCGCGCACTCCTTCGCGAAGCCTTCGACATGCTCTGCCTCTCGGCTCAAGAATGACTTCGGGATGAGAAGAGGAAAATATGCATTTACGTGGCCCGTCTCTTTGAACATGTCATCGAGGTTACGCTGGATTTTCTCCCAGATAGCATAGCCGTAAGGTTTTATAACCATACATCCTCTGACGGGAGACTGCTCAGCCAAGTCAGCTTTCAATACAAGATCGTTATACCATTGCGAATAGCTCTCGCTGCGTTTGGTCAAATCTTTAAGTTCTGCCATATATGTTTCTGTTATTGATTGTTCGATTAATTCATGCAAAAATAGTAAAAAATATTCATATAGCAGGGCTGTGCCTGAATTTCTTGCGAAAATAATCGGCCATGGCGTTCTATGAAATGAAAGATGCCGACTGAAAGTATTTTTCAGTCGGCATCTTTCATTGTGATTCCGGTGGGATTCAAACCCACGACCTTCAGAACCGGAATCTGACGCTCTATTCGGCTAAGCTACGGAACCGTTTGCGGTGCGAAGATAGCAAAAAACAGCAAGCTATCATTGATAAATTGCCAAAAAAAAGCTGTTTGCTGTCGTTTTATTGAGCAAAATATGGAAAAATTGCCATAAAACAGATAACTTTGCAAAAAAATGAATCAAAAACATATAACAAACAGGCTAATTTGTAATTTTTATCGCTGAACAGCCTGCGCTACAGACAAATTGTCAATATGAAATTATACAGACTTCCGAACGGATACAAGCCGCTGCTCGATCTGAAGCAGACGGAACTTGCCATTAAACAGATAAAGGAGACATTTCAGCTTAACCTTTCATCAACTCTCAGGCTGCGCCGTGTGACTGCGCCTCTCTTCGTTCTTCAGGGTACAGGTCTCAACGACGACCTCAACGGCTATGAGAACGCAGTAAGTTTTCCTATCCAGGATATGAACGGGGCTGTTGCCGAAGTCGTTCACTCTTTGGCCAAATGGAAACGTGTCACGCTCGCCGAATATGACATTGCCAACGGATACGGCATATATACCGACATGAACGCTATACGTGCGCATGAGGAACTTGACAACCTTCACTCTCTCTATGTAGACCAGTGGGACTGGGAAAAGGTTATTAGCGACCGTGAGCGTACTGCGGAATATCTGCGCAGTACTGTAAGGGATATATATTCGGCAATACTGCATACCGAATTCACGCTAAGCGAGTGTTATCCTCAATTGAAGCCCTCCCTGCCCGAAAAAATAGAGTTCATCCATAGCGAGGAACTGAGGCAGCTGTATCCTGACATGACTCCGAAGGAGCGTGAAGAGGCTATAACCAAGAAGTACGGCGCCGTGTTCATTATCGGCATCGGCAATGAGCTGGGCGACGGAAAACCTCACGACAATCGTGCCCCAGACTATGACGATTATACGACACCTAACGAAGACGGCTTCAACGGGCTTAACGGAGACCTTATGGTCTGGAGCGATGTACTTGGCAAAGCAATGGAACTTTCGTCTATGGGTATACGCGTCGATAAGAAGGCTCTTCTTTATCAGTTGGAAAAGGCGGGAAAAGAGGAACGCAAGTCGCTATACTTCCATCGCCGCCTGCTCGAAGATACTCTTCCTCTGAGTATCGGCGGAGGTATCGGTCAGTCGCGTCTTTGCATGCTTCTCTTGAAAAAGGCGCATATCGGAGAAATACAGTCAAGTATCTGGCCCGAAGAGATGAAGAAAGAATGTAAGGCTATGAATATTCCTATAATATAATCGAGGTTCCCCTTCAAGGGGAACTTTCTGTTTGTTGTTACTGTATCCTGAATACTCTGACTCCAATGTGACGCTTATTTTTCGCCAAGTAAACGTGCAAGGGGACAGGGGCAAGTATAACCGCCCTTTTGCCGCTTGAAGCGTGTATCATGTGAAGTTCTCCCTCTACAGTGCATGCTATACCCATATGCGTGACGTCAAGTCCTTTAATGTCGGTTACAATGGCTATGATATCACCTTCTTTTATGACCTCTTTGGCTTTTCCTGTTCCTGTAAGCACCTTTGGTATGTAGCTTACGGTCTTGCCTCTGTAGGGCTTCTCAAATTCAGCTATGTCATTGACAAGCTCAGGGTTATTCTTCAGTATAGCGTATTTCTCGCTGTTGCGGCTCATGTAGTTTAATTCAAGCCTTTGCTTGCCTGTGTGTATATCGGAACTCACTTCTTCTATTATGCCTCTTTTCGCGCTGTCTTCTATCCACCAGCTGATGTAGTGCAGGCGGCTCTCGTATCCGCAGTGTGTGCCGTTCCGGTAACGCAGTCTCTCGATATTTCTGCAAACGGCTTTAAATGAGGCTTCGTTGTCGTTGCATATAGCCATTGCTGTCACAAGCTCCGCAAAAGTGGTGCAGTCAAGTTCTGTAGTGCTGACGATGAGCGGTTCTCCGCAATGTCTGTCAAGAGTGCCGGGTACGTATTTCCTGCCTATAAATTCTTTGGCTATGGCAACCGCTCTCTCTCCTCTGCGTGTATATTTGCTTAGAGGGTGTTCGGCAAGAATGTTTTCAATGAATATGCTGTCCTCTTTGCTGTATATCGTCTCCTGTGCCTTTACGTGCAATGTATGAGAGACAATCGCGAAAAGCATTATAAGCCTTATCGTAAATTTCATCGGTATGCTGTTTGGCATAAAAATAGTTATTTTTCATGAAGTTCTCTAATCATCTTTTAAAATTTTCTGTTTAAAGCCGAATATGTCGGTTATTTGTTTTTTAATTCTTATCTTCGCTGAATAATCGCAGTAATGATGACAAGGCTCGTAATATCAATCTTTATATGGTTCTCTGTCGTAACGGCAAATGCGCAGTTCGCCGTTTCTCACACGCAGTCGGTGCGTACTCCTCAAATGACGCTCAACGGAGACTGGCTTGCTCCTGCTGTTATGGAACTCGGGAGTGACGATGTTCTTGGTATCTCATTTGACGAGATGTCGCATACGTATCACCGCTATGTCTGTCGTGTGATTCACTGCAATGCGGCAGGAGAGCCTTCGGAACTGCTTGAGACCGATTACCTCGATGGTTTCAATAATTTTCCTGTCGATTCGTGGGAGAATTCAAAAAACACTACCCGGCAGTATACTCATTATGAGTTTACAATACCCAACGAAAATGTTTCGCTTAAGGTATCGGGGAATTACAAGATAGAAATAATTGACGATGAGGCTGCCGAGGCTGTTCCTGTGGCTACATTCGAGTTCGCCGTAGTTGAACCGAAAGCCGGAATAAGCGCCATGCTTACAGGCGATACGGATACTTCGTACAACGAGGGGGAACAACAGCTCTCTATTGTGGTAAATTACAAAGGATGCAATGTGCTTTCTCCTGCAAGCGATATAATACCTGTTATATATCAAAATCGCCGCAAGGATAATGCTGTCGTCGGCATAAAACCCACATACGTACGGGGCGACGAGGCGGAGTATGTCCATAATACTGAACTGATATTTGAGGCGGGCAACGAGTTTCGTCGTTTTGAACTTACTGACCCGAACTCGCCTGGAATGAACGTCGAGGATGTCATATACCACGATAGCCTGTATCACGCATTGTTGTATATTGACAAGCCGGCGGCTTCGTATAACAGTTACAGAGACGAAAACGGCCGTTTTTATATAAATACCCTTGAGGGTTACGGCTCGCCGATAGAAGCCGACTATGTCAATGTCCATTTTGCCATAGCCATGCCTTATCGTGCAGGAGGAAACTACTATCTTCTCGGCGATTTTGCAGGCAATGCCTTCGGCAAGGATAACATGCTCATGTATGACAGTGAAGAGGGTTATTATTTCACGTCGCGACTGCTTAAGCTTGGCGTATATAATTATCAGTATGCTTGGGTGCCCGAAGGAAAGGAAACCGCTTCATTGGACTCTACAGAAGGAAATTTCTATAACTCCGGCAATGAATACCTTATATATATATATCATAGGGAGTTAGGGGCGCGCTATGATAGACTGATAGGATTTCTAGCCTTGGGAATTGACGAGGAATAATGTGCGGACTGTATTTTTTATAACTTGTCAATCAACTTTTCTACATATTCCCAATATCCCTTTTTCTCAAAACTTACCGCTTTGGCAATGTGTCTGAGCATTCTTAAAACTCTGCCGCCTTTTTCTATCTGCCGCTTTGCGAAATTGTATAACAGTATAGTGAACGTTACGCTCAATGCAAGCACAATGTATAGTTGCGCATCAATGGATGCTCCTAATTTATATGATAGAAACCATGCCGCTACAACAAGGAAGTTGAGAGATAGTATTGTCACGGTTGTTCCTGCGTGCGAGAATCCTAATTCTATGAACATGTGATGCAAGTGCGTCTTGTCCGGGTTGAAAGGTGACTTGCCCTTCATTATGCGTGAAGACATTACACGGAGCGTGTCGAAAACCGGTATTGACAGTACGGAAAGGGTAAACGGAATAAGTCCCATCCCGTCCTGAGCGAACGTCCCGCTTAAAGAACCATCCTTTAGGGTGCTTATAACGAACATGGACATCATCGTTCCAATGAACAGCGTACCGCCATCACCTATGAACATCCTTGTCTTGTAACCGAACACGTTGTGCAGGAAGAACGGCACGATGGCTCCGGCTGCCGAAACGGCGATAGTAAGCATGACAATATTTCCGGAATAGTAGAACATGACCGCAAAGAGAGTCGATGCCATAAAACAGAAGCCGGAAGACAAACCGTTCACGCCGTCAATGAGGTTTATGGCATTTATTATGCCTACGCAAGCGAATACGGTAAGCGGTATAGATATCCAATGTGATATGGTGCCTGTGCCCCATAGCCCCCAGAAACAGTCAATTGATGCTCTGTTTATGTACATCAGCCATGCCACGACTAAAATTTCAACGAAGAAACGGAATGTCGGAGTCAGGTTGATGATGTCGTCGATTGTTCCGATGTAAAGCATGATTAGCATGCCGGCTATCAGCATGAAAGCGTTCGGACTGTTGAACATCGTCTGTGAACTGCACATTCCTATGAGTACGCCGAAATATACAGCGACGCCTCCCATTACAGGAACAGGCCTGCGTTGCAGCTTTCTTGCGTCCGGGTTGTCTACGAGGTTTTTCATTATAGCGATTTTAAGTACCTTCGGGTGTATCCAAAGCGTACCGGCAAATGCTAACAATGCAGGGATAAGTACTTGATATATGTCAGGCATGATGGTTCTTTGTTTTAGTAGTTAAATCTTGTAAAATACTATATCTCCAGCACAAAAATAAGAAACTCATATTTAAAAAGCAATTATATTTAAAAATATTATTAAATAAATGATTTTTATATACGGAACGCCCTATTTATATGCCGAATATCTTGTATATCACTGAGATAATATATAATATAATTGTTGAGTTTGTTCAGTAGATGCCGTAACTTTTGAAGTTATTTGCATAAAGAATTTAAAATGATTACTTTTGTGAGAGTATATAAGTTTATTCTATGGCATCTAATCATGTTGTTATAATGGCGGGAGGAATCGGCAGCCGTTTCTGGCCTGTCAGTTCCGAGGATAGGCCAAAGCAGTTCATCGACGTGCTCGGTTGCGGCAAATCTTTGCTTCAGCTGACGTATGACCGCTTTGTCGGGATATGTCCTAAAGAGAATTTCTGGGTATTGACATCGGAAAAATATGCTCCGTTGGTAAAGGAACAGCTGCCGGATATTCCCGATGACCATCTTCTTAAGGAGCCTTGCCGCCGCAGCACGGCGCCGTGTATTGCGTATGCGGCTTGGAAAATCAAGAAGATAGACCCGAAGGCAAATATGGTAGTAACTCCAAGTGACCATTTTATAGCCGATGTCAATGAATTCCGTCGTGTGATAGATTCTTCCCTCGGCTTTGTAAATGATTCTGATGCGATAGTAACTCTCGGCATAAAGCCGACACGTCCCGAAACAGGCTTCGGTTACATCGAGGCGGTTCTCGGTAGCGCGACATTGTCGAATAAAGAGATTTTCAGAGTGGACTCTTTTAAAGAAAAACCGGCTTTGGACGTAGCTCAGGCTTATATCGCAAAGAATAACTACTATTGGAATTCCGGCATATTCATTTGGAATGTCTCTACTATAGTGAATGCATTCCGTGTTTATCAGTCGCCGATGGCTTCGGTGTTCGAAACGTTGATGCCTTACTATTTCACGCCGGAAGAGCAGCGGGCCGTGAACGAGAAATTCCCGGAATGCCGCAGCATATCTGTCGATTACGCAATTATGGAACGTGCTGACGAGGTGTTTGTCTTTCCGGCGGAATTCGGCTGGAGCGACCTCGGCACTTGGTTCTCCCTTTATGAAAATCTTCCGAAGGATGTAAACGACAATGTCGTAATAGGTGACAATGTCTTTATGGCCGATTCTCGCGACTGTATTGTAGATACCCGCAATTTGAAAAAGGTCATTGTGGTGGGAATGGAGGATTGTGTAATTGCGGAAAATGACGGGAGTCTGCTTGTTAGCAAAATAAACGAAGAAAACAGAATTAAGGATATTATTGACAAGTGAGAATGTAAACCTCAAAGCAAGAAAACGAAAGCCGCAAAAATGCGGCTTTCGCTATTTTATCTTGGCTATGAAATCTTTGACTGTAATATTGCTGCTGAAAGGCACGTCGAACAGTTCGAACAGGATGTCCGACTTTTCGTATATCGCCTTCTCGACATGCTTCGATATATTCTCTTTTCCCTCGGTCCTGAATATTATGTATGCGAGATATGCATGCGTGTCGGAGTCCTCGCTGCCGTTTTGTATAAGGTATTCAAAAACTTTCTTTGCCGGCAGCAGGTGGCCGTATCTTACAAGATGTTCGCCGAGGCAGAACAGCTCGTCCTTGAGTTTCCATTCCCTTTTTTCAAATATATCAAGGTCGGCGTTCGTGACATTTTCGCTGTCGCGCGGCTCGTAAAGGTGTTTGCCTGTCAGCAACAGCTGTTCCAGGTTGCCGGGTATCATGAGGAGCGCCAGTGAGATAGCCTCTTCGGCACGGGAACTCTCCCCGCACTCGTCAAGAATCATGGATTTGTTAATTCTTGCTAGCGTTATCTCAATGCTGTTTTCGTTGGCCTTGTTGATGAAATTCTCCAATATCTCCAACGCCTTCTCTGTATCTCCCTCGTAATAGTACGACAATGCGGTGTAGAACTGGGCCTGCATCGAAACTTCGGGCGAATTCTGTCGGCACCACTCAAAATATTCTCTTGCAAGCTTGTAGTTCTTTAGCTGGAAATAGCAGTAGCCTTCCATTATCTTGACATAATCAAGCCCCTCTTGTATGGTGTTATGGTATTCGTAGCATTCAAGCGACTTGGCGTTTCTGCCGATAATGTAGTAGAGATGCCCGAGCCTTTCCCAATAGTTCGTGTTGTACGGCTCTTCGTCAAGCAAGGCGTTGTATGTCTCTATGGCTTCGTCGCTTCGTTGAAGGTCGGTAAGGCATTCGGCCTTGATGTCAAGCAAGGCTTTCTCTGCAGGTCTGTTCTTTAGAATGTTCTCGCAAAAAGCTAACGCTTCATTGACATATCCGCACTCAATTATAATGCTCAATGCGTCGTGCATGCTCTCGGGGTCATTTTCGCTGCTCCTGAGTATATCGAGGGCGTGCCTCTTTGCGCTGTCGAAATCTTTTAGAAGCAGAAAGGCCTCGGCTTGCAGTCTTCTTATTTCGTTGTCGTTAAGGTATTCGAACTCGGACAGGTATCGGAGAGTCTGTTCGGGTTTTCCCGTACAAAGCATGAAGCGGGCCGTCATCTTTATGTATTCCGCAGAGTTGCGGAAGAGCCGTTCCGCTATTGTAACGACTCTTTCCGCTTCTTTGAATTTCATTGCGTATATGTAGTATGACAATATGTCGGAAAGGTCGTCTATCTCGAAATAGGGCGTTTCCTTTTCCTGTATTGCCTGCTCGTATCTTTTCAGCAACTCTTGAAATTCCTGAGAATTGAAGAAACTTATATCCTGCGGCGTTGCCATGCTGTACTGTACGGGCTTATCTGTTCTTCAGTTTGCTCCATGTATCTTTGAGAGATACGGTGCGGTTGAATATAAGGTTGTCGGCCGTTGAGTCGGGGTCGATGTTGAAATAGCCTATTCTCTGGAACTGCAGGTAGTCGAGCGGTTTGCGTTCGGCAAGATACTTTTCGACATAGCAGTTCTTGAGGACTTTCAAGGACTCCGGGTTAATCATCTCTTTCATGGCCGCGAGGGCGTCGCAGTTCTTAGCTTCGCGTATAGCCGCCATTTCGTCACGAGGATTCTCGACGCTCCACAGTCGGTCGTACAGGCGTACTTCGGCTTTCAGGCAGTGCTCGCAACTTACCCAATGAATGGTACTCTTTACCTTGCGGTTAGCTTCGGCTTCGCCTGTCTTTGTCTGCGGAATGTATTCGCAAAGCACCTCGGTAACGTTGCCGTTCTCGTCCTTGTTGCATCCTGTGCATTGAACGATATACGCATTCTTAAGACGCACCTCCCTGCCCGGTGTCAGGCGGAAGTAGTTCTTTGGAGCATCTTCCATGAAGTCGTCACGCTCTATCCACAGTTCACGGCTGAACTCGATCGTGTGTGTGCCGTCTTCGGGCCTTTCGGGGTTATTGATGGCTGTAAGTTCTTCTGTTTGTCCTTCGGGGTAGTTGGTGACGACGAGCTTTACAGGGTTAATGACGGCCGAAACACGTGTCGCGCGTGAGTTAAGGTCCTCTCGTACAGCGCTCTCAAGCAATGCGAAGTCGTTAAGCGCATCGTATGTGGTATAGCCGATTTTATCTACGAAATTTCTTATGGACTCGGGCGAATATCCGCGACGGCGGAAACCGCACAGTGTCGGCATGCGAGGGTCGTCCCAACCGTTTACGAGTCCCTCTTTTACAAGAATGAGCAGGTTGCGTTTGCTCATAAGAGTGTAATTCAGGTTGAGCTTGTTGAACTCGTACTGGCGGGGGCGGTTGTCGTCAAGGTCCTTGCCGTCTTTGACCCAGTCTACGAACAGGTCGTACAATGGGCGGTGAGGCACGAACTCCAGAGTACATAAAGAGTGCGTCACTCCCTCGAAATAGTCGCTCTGTCCGTGGGCGAAGTCGTACATGGGGTATGCCTTCCACTTTTCGCCGGTGCGGTGGTGCGCCGCCTTTACGACACGGTATATGATAGGGTCGCGGAAATGCATGTTGGGACTTGACATGTCAATCTTGGCGCGCAGCACCATCTTGCCCTCTTCAATTTCGCCTGTATTCATCTTCCGGAACAGTTCAAGGCTCTCTTCTACGGGGCGGTTGCGGTAGGGACTGTCGGTTCCCGGTTGGGTAGGGGTACCCTTCTGCTCGGCGATCTGTTCCGCAGTCTGTTCGTCAATATATGCCTTTCCCTCTTTTATAAGCTTGATCGCGAAATCCCATAGCTGGTCGAAGTAGTCCGAAGCGTAATACACGTTCGCCCAATCGAAGCCGAGCCATTTGATATCCTCCATAATTGCGTCCACATACTCCACGTCCTCTTTGGTGGGGTTGGTGTCGTCGAAACGGAGGTTGCAAACGCCATTGTACTTCTGTGCCATGCCAAAGTCCATGCATATGGCCTTCGCGTGTCCTATATGAAGATAGCCGTTGGGCTCGGGCGGGAAGCGTGTCTGTACTTTTTTCCCGTTCTTGCCCTGTTCGAGGTCGTCTACTATAATCTGTTCAATAAAACTTATGCTTTTTTTCTCGCCTTTCTCGGCTTCATTATTCGCAATCATTGTTTGTGAGTTTTTGTGTATTCTATTTAATCATGCGAATATAGTCAATAAATCTGTAAAAAAGATGAAGATTGTCCAAATATTGCGTTTTTTGTATATCTTTGTTTTTGCATGTTGCCATTGAAAGGCAGAATATCTTTTTATGAAAGTCGCGATAGTAATACTTGGAAACAGATGGGTGTGTCCATATATTAACACATATACACGGATACTTGAAAAATCCGCGTGCGATTACGATGTTATATTATGGGACAGGGACGGCAGTGATTCAAATATGCGATATGCATTTTCTGCGCCTGAAAAATCTTTGAAAAATCCGTTGGTGAAATTGTTTCGGTATTTTTCATACGCTCGTTTCATCAAGAAGTGCATAAAAGCGAATAAGTACGACAAACTTATCGTTTCCGGTCCTCATTTAGCGATTCTGCTTTCGTCTTTTCTAAGAAGAAGCTATTATAAACGTTATATTATCGATTATCGTGATGTCTCTGTAGAACAATATCCTCTTCTTTATGGCTGCTATTCAAGAGTTTTGTCAGCAAGCGCCTGCAATGTAATATCCTCGCCGGGCTTCAGGCAATATCTGCCGTCCCGTTTCGGATATTTGATATCACATAACTTCAATGTCGAAGAGGCTGTACGCTCTTTAAGCGACAGACCCCGCGCTTTTGATTCAGAAGGCCTTGTTCAGGTGCTGACAATAGGCGCTATACGCAATTACAGCTCAAATGTCAAGGTCCTGGCGGCTCTTGGAAACAAAAGCAGGTATTCGATATGTTTCGCAGGCTCTGGCAAAGCGGAGCGGGGTCTTATGGATTATGCGGCAAGAAACAATATCAGGAATGTGTCGTTTTCAGGTTTTTATGATAAAAAGAATGAGGCATCTATTGTATCGGCCGCGACATTCGTGAATATATATTTCCCCGATAATAAAGAACATTCGGCTATAATGTCTAACCGCTTTTATTTAGCTTTAATTTATAAGAGACCGGTAATTGTAACGAAAGGCTCCACTCAGGCGGTATATGTCGAAAAGTATAATTTGGGGGTCGTAATAGACGATTGCGATAACTTGGACAGCGAATTGGCTGTATATCTCTCTAATTTTGATTATGAAGGATTTTGCGGGAATTGCGACCGGCTTCTTTCGGAATTTATCGGCGACCACAATTTGTTGGAGAATATGGTGCAGTCTTTTCTGTCTTGACATCTCCTTAATTGTCCGTTCCGGAGATTTTTTTTGCCGGCGGTAATAAATATGACAATTCTGTTTACAAGTTATTCAATATATTTTTTTATCTTCGCTGAATAATATCGAATTGAAATAACCAAAAATATACATTTATGAAGAGCGACATTCAGATAGCACATGAGACCAGGCTTGAACGTATTGAGAACGTAGCGGCGCAGATAGGAATTGACGCCAATGACCTCGAACATTATGGAAAGTACATAGCAAAGCTTCCGCTTAATCTTATCGGTAAGCAAAAAGGCAAACTGATACTTGTTACCGCTATTACTGCGACTAAGGCCGGCATAGGAAAGACGACTGTTTCCATAGGTCTTGCTCTCGGTCTTAACAAAATAGGCAAAAAGGCTGTAGTCGCTCTGCGTGAGCCTTCTCTCGGCCCCTGTTTCGGCATGAAGGGCGGCGCTGCCGGCGGCGGCTACGCTCAGGTGTTGCCGATGGAAAAAATAAACTTGCATTTTACGGGTGACTTCCATGCGATAACATCGGCGCACAATATGATTTCGGCATTGCTCGACAACTATCTCTATCAGCATGCAAAGGAGGGCTTCGGCCTCAAGGAAATCCTGTGGCGTCGCGTGCTTGACGTGAACGACCGCTCGTTGCGTTCGATAATCACAGGCATAGGTCCTGCGGCAAACGGCCTTGTGGAACAAGCCGGCTTTGACATTACTCCCGCTTCTGAACTTATGGCAATACTCTGTCTTGCAAGCGACGAAGAGGATTTGCGTCGCAGAATAGAAAACATAATGCTCGGCTATACATATTCGGGCGAGCCTTTCACTGTAAAGGACTTGGGCGTAGCAGGCTCTATTATGGTGCTTCTTAAAGATGCTATTCAGCCTAATCTTGTGCAGACGACCGAGAATACTCCCGCAATCATTCATGGAGGCCCGTTCGCTAACATCGCTCACGGTTGCAACTCCCAGCTCGCGACCAAAATGGCCCTTGCGCATAGCGAATATACCATTACGGAGGCTGGCTTCGGAGCGGATCTCGGTGCTGAGAAGTTCTACAACATCCTTTGCCGTAAGAGCGGCCTTCAGCCCGACGCTACTGTAATCGTGGCAACGGCCCAGGGACTCAAAATGCATGGCGGCGTGGAACTTGACAAGATAAAGGAACCCGACATGGAGGGGTTGCGTAACGGTCTTGCCAATCTTGACCGCCACGTTGCCAACTTGCGTTCGTTCGGTCAGTCGGTAGTTGTCGTGTTCAACCGCTTCGCTACGGATACAGACGAGGAAATGGCGTTGCTGCGTGAACACTGCGAGAAGGAACTCGGCTTGCCGTTCGTTATAAACAACGCATTCGCGCAGGGCGGCGAGGGTGCAGTGGAAATGGCAAAGATAGTTGTCGATACAATAGAGAACAACCCCTCTCAGCCGTTGCGTTTCACATACGACGACAACGACAGCATACAAACGAAAATCGAGAAGGTAGCGAAGAATATATACGGTGCGGCTTCTGTCTCTTTCGCAAAGCCTGCGCTCGACCGTATCAAACTTGCCGAAAAATATGGCCTTGCGTCGTTCCCGGTATGTATAGCAAAGACGCAGTTCTCTTTCAGTGCCGACGCCAAGCAGTACGGCGCCGTAAAGGGCTTCAATCTTCAGATAAGGGATGTGGTGCTCAATGCTGGTGCGGAAATGATAGTCGCTATCGCCGGCGACATCATCAGAATGCCGGGATTGCCGAAAGATCCGCAGGCTAATCATATAGATTTCGTGGACGGCGAGATAGTAGGCCTGAGTTAATCGCAAAATTATAAACATGTCAGAACCTTGTACTCTTGTACAGGGTTTTGATGATATATAAACACTATGGCACAACCTTTGGCGGAACGTATGCGTCCTACCTCGTTCGAGGGGTATGTCGGGCAGAAGCACCTCGTTGGCGAGGGAGCTGTCCTGCGTCGGATGATTGATTCGGGGCGTATACTCTCATTCATAATGTGGGGCCCCCCCGGCACGGGCAAGACCACTATTGCCCGCATTATCGCTCATCAACTGAACCGTCCTTTCTACACCTTGAACGCAGTGTCGTCAGGCGTGAAGGAGGTACGCGAAGTTATAGAAAAGGCCAAAAGTTCCCCTCTGTTTTCCCGTGGCGGCGCAATATTGTTCATAGACGAGATTCACCGTTTCAATAAGTCGCAGCAGGACTCTCTGCTGAGCGCGGTGGAAACGGGTACCGTGACTTTGATAGGTGCCACGACGGAAAATCCGTCGTTTGAGGTTATCCGCCCTTTGTTGTCGCGCTGTCAGCTGTATGTGCTTAAGCCGCTTGAGAAAGAAGACCTTCTTTCGCTTCTCCGGCATGCCGTAAACAATGATGAAATTTTGCGTAGCAGAGGCGTGGAGCTTAAGGAAACGGATGCGATGCTCCGTTACAGCGGCGGCGACGCCCGCAAGTTGCTTAATATACTTGAACTTGTGGTGGAGAGCGAGCAGGCTTCGCCTGTCGCGATAACTGACGAAAAAGTAGTCAAGGCTCTTCAACAGAATCCCGTTGCATACGACAAGGACGGCGAGATGCATTATGATATTGTATCGGCGTTCATAAAGTCAATACGCGGCAGCGATCCCGACGCTGCTCTCTATTGGATGGCCCGTATGATTGAGGGCGGTGAAGACCCTGCGTTCATCGCGCGGCGCATCGTGATATCCGCCGCCGAGGATGTCGGTCTTGCCAATCCGAACGCCTTGCTGCTTGCCAATGCCGCATTCGATGCGGTCACGAAGATAGGCTGGCCCGAAGGCCGTATTCCTCTTGCCGAGGCTGTGGTGTACTTAGCCTCATCACCTAAAAGCAATTCTGCATACATGGGTATAAACAGTGCATTGCAGAAGGTGCGTGAAACGGGGAATCTTCCGGTGCCCCTGCATTTGCGTAATGCTCCGACACAGCTTATGGCAGACCTCGGTTACTCCGACGGGTACAAATACCCCCACGACTATCCCGGCCATTTCGTGAAGCAGCAATATCTGCCCGACGAGGGCAAGGAGTTCTCTTTCTGGTATCCGCAGGACAACCCTGTAGAGGATAAGAGCAAGGCATGGATGCGGCAGTGTTGGGGAGACGATAAGCCTTTTACAAAATGATAAGAGTCCGGTAATGCACCGGACTCTTTGCCAATAAACTTCTGATTAATCTGTCCGACTTTTTTGGGTCAGATAATCAGGGTCGCCTTTTTATGCTTGTAATGTTGTTGTTATTCCAATACGACAAGCGCCGCGCCGTCGGCAACGGTGTCGCCCTTCGCTACATGAATAGCCACGACTTTGCCGTCACGGTCTGCATTTATGTTGTTCTCCATCTTCATGGCCTCAAGCACAACTACCGTGTCGCCCTTCTTAACCATATCGCCCACATTAACCTTCACGTCGATGATAACGCCCGGCAACGGGGTCTTGACGGCGTTCCCGCTGACAGGAGCCGCTGCGGGTACGGCTGCCGGTGACGGTTTTGCTGCAGGCTTGGCAACTGGCTGTACCTTTACAGCAGGTTTCTCCTCCTTCGGTTTTTCCCACTCCACATTGAACTGCTCACCGTTTACCGTTACGTTGGCTGTCGTTTCATTAACGTCGTTTATGACAACCTCGTACTGGTTGCCGTTGATTGTATATTTGTACTCTTTCATGGTTTTATCTGTTAAGGTTATTCCAATGTTTGTTTACATAGCTTATCGTAAGCACGCCGCTCTCGGTGTCGTGTATGTTATTGCCGAAATGGCAGTCGAGCGCCATGACTATCGCTGCGGCAACCGCATTGTCTATCTTGTTCTTGTCTTCCATAATATTTCGTTTATAGTGGAATATTGCCATGTTTCTTTTTGGGGAGTTCCTGACGTTTGCTTTCAAGCTGCGCAAGCGCTCTGATAATGCGGAAGCGTGTGTTGCGAGGCTCAATCACATCGTCGATGTAACCGTATTTCGCAGCCTGATACGGGTTGGCGAACAATCTGTTGTACTCCTCTTCTTTCTCTGCGATGAAAGCTTTGGGGTTTTCGGCCTCTTTCGCTTCCTTGGCGTAAAGCACCTCTGCGGCTCCTGCAGCTCCCATAACCGCTATCTCTGCGCTTGGCCATGCGTAGTTGAGGTCGGCACGAAGCTGTTTGCATGCCATGACGATGTGTGAGCCGCCATAAGACTTGCGTAACGTCACAGTTACTTTGGGTACAGTCGCTTCGCCGAATGCGTATAACAGCTTGGCGCCGTGTAGAATTACGGCATTGTACTCCTGAGCCGTTCCCGGAAGGAAGCCGGGAACATCCACAAGCGTTACGAGGGGAATATTGAACGCGTCGCAGAAACGTACGAAGCGTGCGCCTTTGCGTGAAGAGTTGCAGTCGAGCACACCCGCATATTTGCATGGCTGGTTGGCAACGATACCTACCGCCTTTCCGTTCATGCGCGCGAAACCTACAATGATATTCTGCGCATAGTCACGATGCACCTCAAGGAATTCGCCGTTATCGACAACCTCGGCAATTACCCTGTACATGTCATATGCCTGATTAGGGTTGTCGGGTATTATGGTGTTGAGAATGTCGCTTGTGCGGTTTATCGGGTCTGTGCATGGAATATCGGGCACGCTCTCCATATTGTTCTGGGGTATGTAGCTCATGAGCTTACGGATAAGCATGAGACCCTCTTCCTCGGTCTGCGCTGTAAAGTGGGTGACGCCGGACTTGCTTGCGTGTACGCTGGCTCCGCCAAGCTCTTCCTGTGTCACAACTTCGCCAAGCACGGTCTTCACAACCTTTGGGCCGGTAAGGAACATGTATGCCGTGCCTTCCATCATTATTGTAAAGTCGGTAAGTGCCGGAGAGTATACCGCGCCGCCTGCGCATGGGCCGAATATTCCTGAAATCTGAGGAATGACACCCGATGCCATGATGTTGCGTTGGAAAATCTCGGCATAGCCGGCAAGGGCGTTGATGCCCTCCTGAATACGTGCGCCGCCGCTGTCATTGATGCCTATCACGGGAGCGCCCACCTTCATGGCCATGTCCATTACTTTGCATATCTTCTGCGCCATGGTCTCGGAGAGCGAACCGCCTGTTACGGTAAAGTCCTGCGCGAATACATATACCGGACGCCCCTCTATTGTTCCCGCGCCTGTTACGACGCCGTCGCCGAGAAACTGCTTTTTCTCTTGGCCGAAGTTGGTGCAACGGTGCGTTACGAACATGTCCATTTCCTCGAAACTGCCTTTGTCGAGCAGCATGTCGATGCGCTCGCGCGCAGTGTACTTGCCTCTCTCGTGCTGCTTTTCAATGGCTTTTTCTCCGCCACCGATACGAGCTTTGGCACGAAGGGCAACCAGCTCTTTGATTTTTTCAAATTGCTTGCTCATAATATCTGTTTTTGTGTGTTTCTTTTTATTCTTCGCAGAGTTCTGTCAGAACGCCTTTTGTAGCCTTCGGGTGCAGGAAAGCAATCTGAAGGCCTTCGGCGCCTGTACGCGGAGCCTTGTCGATAGCGCGTATCTCTTTCGCCTCGCACTCGGCAAGAGCGTTGGCCACGCCGTCCTCTACTTTGTATGCGATGTGGTGTATTCCTTCGCCTCTGTTCTCTATGAATTTCGCTATTGTGCTGTCGGGCGATGTCGCTTCGAGCAGCTCTATCTTGGTCTCACCCACTTTAAGGAAAGCTGTGCGTACTTTCTGGTCTTCAACGGTTTCGATGTTGTAGCACTTGAAGCCGAGAACCTGCTCGTAATAGGGCAACGATTCCTCTATGCTTCTTACCGCAATGCCTAAGTGTTCAATCTTTGAAATTTTCATGTCGTGATATCGTTTTCTGTTTAAATCAGTACATAGTAAATGCGAAGATAGACATTAAAAATTGAAACGCAACATTTAATTATGTTTTTTTCGCTTGTATCCGTATGTTTGAAATTGTGAATGAAGTACTGCTCCGTGTACGGCCCAATCATGTTTTTTGTCTTTGTTAGAGCTTTTTGGCCGGCTTATGTGTTATAATATGTGACAAAACGGAAAATTTAAACAAAATGCGAATAATTAAATAATGAACGGATACATTTGTTTATTTTTTTTTCTTGTGCTACTTTTGTTAAGGCAAAGGATAATGGTATGAAGAGAATTTGTGCTATAACAATGGTCCGTAACGATGATTTTTACCTGCGCAAGTGGGTGGAATACTATGGCACGCAATTGGGCATCGAAAATCTCCGCATATATTTTGACGGTGAGGATCAGCGTGTACCCGACTTCTGCAAAGGGGTGTATACGGAATTGCGACCTCGTATATCGGAACAGGTGGTGAAGTTCGACAAGATGCGGCTGAAGTTCCTTTCAAGCCAAGCCGCGCGCCTTATGAATGAGGAAAAATACGACTTGATAATAGGCACTGATGTCGATGAATTTCTTGTAGTAGATCCGGCGTTGAGAAAAACGTTGCCTGAGTATCTGAGTTCTCTCAAAATTGACGTCTCTGTTTCAGGCTTAGGCATAGACGTCGGGCAGCATCTGAGTTTTGAGGGGCCTATCGACGGCGGCAAACCGTTTCTCAGCCAACGTTCTTACGCCTATCTCTGTTCACGCTATACAAAAACCTCTGTAATAGCGGCTCCGGTTTCATGGGGCTCCGGTTTCCATAGAGTTAAAGGCCATAATTATCATATCGACAGCAATCTTTTTCTTTTCCACTTCGGAAGCATAGACCTTGAAATGATTCAAAAGCGTATGACTAATTCCGATCTTCTCTCCATCGGCCTTTCAAGGCATATCAGGAAACGTGCCGGAACAATAAATGTCGTTACAAGAGGTAAAGCCCGTGAATGGAACAGGACTGTCAAAAGAATGCGTCTTGTCCAAAAGGTGCTACGTAATCCGTTTGCTTGGAACAAACCCTGGAATCCAATAATAAAGGTCGTTGTACGTATTCCGGACAGTTTTAAGGATATTTTATAAAAGAAGGTTATGACTGATGTTGTAATAGCTTGGGTCAATGGTGATGACCCTGCCCATAAACGTAAGAAAACCCAATTCCTGACAGGAAAAAGGGAGGACGATTTTGACGATGTCGCGGGTGCCGCGCGCTACAGCTTTACAGGCGAGATTTATTATTGCGTGGCGTCCTTGCTGCGTTACGCCTCATGGATTAATAAAATATATATAGTTACGGACGAGCAGAATCCTCATGTCGATGAGTTCGTGGCGCATAACTTCCCGGAAAACAGAATACCTGTTGAATTAATCGATCACAAGGTCTTGTTCAGCGGTTACGAACAGTATCTGCCTACATTCAACTCTTTGGCTATATCAACGATGCTTTGGCGTATACCCGGTCTGAGCGACAATTTCCTTTATTTCAATGACGATGTTTTTCTTGCAGCGCCCGCCGAAAAGAACATGTGGTTCGACGGTGATAAAACAATCATATATGCTGAACGCTTCCCTGCGATATGGGCACGCATCGCTCGTTGGGCGAAACGTGCAGGCCGAAAACATAAAGTGTTCGGGCATAAGGACCCTATGCTTAATTCTGCTGATATTCTGAACTCAAGTTATTTTTACCTTTTCCCGCATGCCCCTGTGCCTATGCGGCGTTCGTGGTATGAGAAATTCTATGCTGAGCATCCCTGTCTTCTTGACCACAATATACGTCATCGCTTCCGTGAGTCTTCTCAGTTCAGCGCTCCTACGTTGTTCTATCTTAGCGCCGAACGTGACGGGTTGCTTGAGGTGCGTTCCGCTAAAAATACGACATGCTTCTTCAAGCCCTCTTTAAAAAAGAAAAAAGGCTATATGGAACGCAAAATCGCTGAGGCCGAAGCTAACAAGAAATTGAAATTCGGCTGCATCAATTCGTTGGGAGAGACGACCGCTGAGGAACAGGAAATGTTCAAAAAATGGATTACTAAGAGGCTGAATATTGAATTGACATAAATGAAGCGGGGCCGAAGTGAACCCCGCTTCATTTATGTCATATTTTCTACAAACTGCTCTTACCGAATCTTGCGGCTTGCCTTTCGGGCGTGTGCTTCCACCTTTTGTGCGACCACATCCATAGTTCAGGGCACTCTTTTATCATGCTTTCAAGCCTTTTTATGTACCGCCCTGTTATTTCGTGCGGCGCGACCTGTTCCTTGCCGTCGTAGATTTTGTCAAAACGAGTTTCGTAACGTCCCGGAGCGGTACGCTTTGTGTATGCGAAATATATCGGCAGGTTGAACTTCAGCGCCATAGCCTCGGCACCGTCGTGGAACACCGTGTCCTGGTTAAGGAATCTGAACCAATGGCTGTCGGGGCGAAGGGTAGGGCTCTGGTCCGCTACAAGACCTATTACCGTGCCTTGTCCGCTCTTGCGGTTGCGAAGGAAGTGCAGTATCGTCTGTTTCATCGGTACCTGTATCAGCTGCTCTGACACGTTGCGAAGCCTGCGGTAGAAATGCTCGAATACAATGCTTTTCATAGGGTGATATACTCCCATAAGCTTTGATTCACGCAGCTCTCTGCTCCAAATAAGAAGGTATTCCCAGCAACCGTAATGGGCCCCGATAGCTATCCAGTCCTTGCCGCCTAATTTCTCGCCCATCTCTTTGCTGTTTGTCCACCGTGTGACATTGTTCTTGCGTTTCTCGCCTGCGCCTACAAGGCTTATCGTATCGACAATGACCTCGGCAAGGAAATAGTAGTAACGGCGCGCTATGCTTCTATGTTCCTTTTCGCTCTTCTCGGGGAAAGAGTTCTTTATGTTTTCTCTTATAACCTTGCGGCGGTATCCTGAAAGTATGAGCGGCAATGCGATGAAAGGCTTCAGTACATAGTATCGGAATATTCTCGGCATGCGGCTGAGCAACAGGCAGAACGTCCATAGCAGTTCCAGTTCTGCTTTTTGATACCAACTTAGCTTCGCTTCCATTTTAAAGGCTCTGTAAATGTATTTACAAATGTAGTTAAAAATCGGTTTAAAATTCATTGCTTGATAAAAATAATAGTGAAGAGGATGTTAAATTTGTTTATTTGTACGGGTTTTTATGTTTTTTGTTCTTTTTGTGCGATTGTTTAATAAAATGTGAAACATTTTGAACCTTTTTGCAACTATGTTTAAGGTTTTTTGTATATTCGCAAAGTTAAACATGCGGGAACGGCAAGTGCGTCCTGCAAGCAAATTAAATCACTGTCTTATGAAGAAAACATTAGTAGATCTGTTTGAGGAATCGGTAAAGCTATATCCTGACAACACGTTCCTCCTTGAGAAAACTGACAAAAAAGAGGGTTTTAAACCTACTACCTATATCCAAGTGAAAGAGCAGGTTTATCGTCTTGGCGCCGGCTATCAGGCTCTCGGCGTCAAAAAGGGCGACAATATGGCTCTTCTGAGCGAAGGATGCAACATGTGGGTCATCGGAGAACTCGCTATGTTCTATGCCGGTGCCGTGAACGTGCCCCTTTCAATCAAACTCGAAGAAAGCAACGACCTTTTGTTCCGCCTTGTGCATGGCGACGTCAAGTATATCCTTGTGTCGAACTATCAGCTTAAGAAGGTGCGCGCGATAAAGGATAAGCTTACGGCAGTTGAAAAGATTATAGTGTTCGGCAATTGCGGAGAGCTCGAAGATAAGGAAATCGCTATTGACGAAGTAATGAAGATGGGTGACGAGTTCCTCGCTTCGCACTCTATGGAGGAGTTCCTTTCGATAGGCCGCTCATTGCAGAACAACGATATCGCGACTATTACATATACCAGCGGTACGACGGCCGACCCTAAAGGCGTTGTGCTTACCCACCGCAACTATACGTCTAACGTTGAACAGGCGCTTACTCTCGTTCACATCGACGAGACATGGCGTACGCTTATTATTCTTCCTCTTGACCACTGCTTCGCTCACGTCGTAGGCTTCTACATCATGATGTCGAAGGGCGCTACAGCCGCAACTGTACAGGTAGGCCGTACAGGTCTTGAGACGTTGAAGAACATTCCTCTTAATATTAAGGAGGTGCGTCCTCACTTCATCCTTTCGGTTCCTTCATTGGCTAAAACATTCAAGAAGAATATCGAAGGCGCTATACGTGCAAAGGGCAAGTTTACAGAGACTCTCTTCCATTGGGGTATGGCTGTTCGCCAGAAATATTATGGCGAGAGCAATCTCGATTCTAAGGGCATGCGTATATTCCTGAAGCCTCTCGTGGCTCTCTTCGATAAGCTTATCTTCTCTAAGATACGTGACAATTTCGGCGGCGAGCTTCGTTTCTTTGTAGGCGGCGGCGCTCTCCTCGACAAGGATTTGCAGAACTTCTATATTGGCGTAGGCATGCCTATGTATCAGGGATACGGCCTATCTGAGGCTACACCGGTAATCTCTTCAAACGGCCCCGACCTTTATCGCTTCGGCTCAAGCGGCAAGCTCGTAAAGCCTATAGAACTTAAGATTTGCGACTCCGACGGCAAAGAACTTCCTGTCGGCGAGCTTGGCGAAATCGTCGTTAAGGGCGAGAACGTGATGGCGGGTTACTGGAAAAATCCTGTCGCGACAGCCGAGACCGTACGTGACGGTTATCTTTATACAGGTGACCTCGGTTACATGTCGAGCGAAGGACTGCTTTATGTAAAGGGACGTTTCAAGAGCCTCCTTATCTCAAGCGACGGTGAAAAGTACAGCCCCGAGGGTATCGAGGAGGCTTTCGTGAGCCTTTGTCCTACGGTAGACCAGGTTATCCTTTACAATAACCAGTCGCCTTACACTACCGCTTTGATCGTTCCTAACAAGGACAACATCAAACGTGCCCTTGAGGCTAAGGGACTTGACCTCTCTACAGAAGATGGCCGTAAGGCTGCATGTGACCTCGTAAAGACCGATATTGATATGTTCAAGAAAGGCGGCGAGCATGCCGGAATGTTCCCTGAACGGTGGTTGCCGAGCTGTTTCGCGATTTTGCCCGAAGCGTTTACTGAGCAGAACGGCATGATGAACAGTACGATGAAGGTCGTTCGAGGCAAGGTGGAAAAATTCTATCAGGAACGTATCGACATTCTTTATACTCCCGAGGGCAAGCAATTGTACGAACAGCATAATCTCGATGCTTTTAAATAATAAAACACATGAGGGGCTGCTGAAATGCAGCCTTTCTTGTAATGCTTAAATAAACGGATACGGAAATGAAAAGAATGCTATTATTGTCTTTAGTGTTATTCTCTCTCTTGCCTCTCTTTGCCCAGGACGGACAAAACGAAAACCTGACACAGGAACAGAAGATAGAACGGTGCGTGGCCAAAGTCCGGAGCAGGCTCATGCTTAGCGATGAAGACGCCGAGGCTTTTGCGTCGGTCTACAGGGAATACATCAAGGAACTCATAGAATGCCGTTCTTCGCTATACCGCAGCCGTAAGGATATGACCGACAAAGATATTAAGGCGTTTATAGAGGCCAGCATGGAGGCAAAGCAGAGGTCTCTTGATATAGACAAGAAGTATTACGCTGTTCTCTCAAAAATGCTGAATGCCCGCCAGCTTCAGATAGTGTTCAAAAAATATAATTGGCATAACAACGGCAGGAACTACAGGAATTCCTCCTTTAACGCTTCCTCTTGTCCGCCGGCGGCATCCACAAGCAAGTAATGCCGGGCCTAATAAAAACGGTGAAGCGACCGTCAATTGTCGCTTCACCGTTTTGTAATATCCGCATTCGATGATGGTATATTGCAAAGTTCAGTTGTTTCTTACCATTATCTTCTTTCCGTTCATAATGTATATGCCGGCGTCAGCGCTCTCTTCGAGTCTGCGGCCGCCGAGATCGTAAACGCTGTCGGCAGGCTGTACGGCATTTATGTCTGTAATGCTTGTCGATTTCTGCAGTTCCGAATAATATCTGTTCAGTTTCTCATATGCCGCGTCAAGCTCGTCATTGTCAATGCTGTTGTCGTAAAGGTACTTCGCGACAGTTGTCATGTCGTAAAGTCTCTCGACGTCAGCGGCTGTTACAAGTTCTTTGAATGACTCGTCTACTGTCGCTTTTGAGCTTTTCGCATACAGCTCAAACTCTCCCATATGCCAATACGTGCGTTCCGCATCAACCTTGAAACGTAGATACCTGTAGTCCTTGCCGCAATTGAAATAGTCGGACGTGAACGTCTGGTTTACCCCTTGCGGCAATCCCGACTTGACAGAGTAGACGTTGCTGTAATTCTTCTTGTCATAGCTTCCCATTACTGTTATTGCGTCGGGAAAATCGTTGGAACATCCTGTACGCGTATGATAGGAAATCTGCATTCGTGAGTATACATTATCTTCGCCCAGGTCTGTTTCTATAAAGTGATAGCCCTCGGCTGTCTGCAATGTATGCCAGTTCGAATGAAAGTAGTTGCTGTTGTTGCCTTTTATTCCGTCGGTCAAATGGCTTATGCTTCCTTCTATAGGGTCGGGAGCGTTAGACCACAAGTAGTATGCCTCGTTCTGCGTTGTTGTCTGCAACTGTAATTTGGTCGTTTTGCCTTCGGGCTCTACCGTCGCTATCTCTCGAATGAAATTCTCGACAATCTCGATGAGCGTTCCGAGCTGCTTGCGGCTTTCTCCTTTGTTGAATATTGCGGTGTATACGGCATCTTCGCAAGCATATCTCGTGACTTCAAGTTCTGTGCTTACAATGCGTCCGTACCGGTCCTTCCAGCCTATGAACTCCGCATCGTCGGCAGGCTCGGCCTTTATCGTGAAAGGCACTCCTCGCGTGACGTTCCACTCTGTGGCTGTCGAGCCGTCAGGCGTTTCGTCGGTCCACACCGCAACGGTTCCCCATGCGTTGTTGTTAGGCTTCACGGTTATTTGCGAGGCGAGCTGGGAGTATTCTGTCACGTTAATGATTATTTCATAAACAGGGCGTATCGAAGCTTCTTTTGCGGACTTTGCTGTCGGGTTGTCCCATGCTCCGTCGAAACGCAGGCGCATGTGGGTGATGCCTAACGGGGTGTCATAAGGCAGTATTACGTTTATCTTTCCTTTGCAAACGGCTGCATTCTGCGCTTCGGCTGTACCGATGCTCTTGACAAGCTCGCCCTCGTCATCAAAATCTCCGTCGGCATTAAGGTCGATGAACGCTCTCATGTAGCAGTATTTCAATCCGTCTTTGTCGCCGTTGTCGTATTCGACGTTGAAGCTTGCGCCGCGAGGCACATTGACAATCTGATGAATTGTTGTGAAAATCTCTGCTGGCACGGCTGCAGATGTGTATATGGTCTCCGGCTCACGGCCGTAATACGAGAACGAAATGTTATGCACGAATTGGCTGTATCCTGCAATGTCGTGGTAGCTGTTTGTGCTGCCCTCTATTATTCCCCATTTGTCCTGAATGAAATTGGCTTTGAATGTAGCGTCGTTCTTTCCGTAGTATGTGAACGGGTTGTCGTTGCTGACGATATTGCCGTCCGCATCGGTCCAGTCGCTGAAGTTGTAGCCTGTGTTCGCGACGGCTTGCATTGTGACAGCCTCTTTGTTGGTTACGGTGAATTTGTCGCTTCCTTCGATTGCGACCGTTCCGTTTTCTCCTGCGACAACGGTTATAGTACGCTCCTCGGCTATCACTTCAATTATCGCAAGGTTGAATGTTATCTCTGTGCCGTCGCTGAACTTTACGTTAGCTTTCGTTTTGCCGATTTCCGCATCTGCGGGGACGGTTATCTTCATGCCTTCTGCCGCAAGCTGTTCGTCGCTGCTGAACGCTCCGTCGGCATTCAGGTCTATGAGAACGCTTGTTATGGCGACATCCTTGCCAATCTCTATCGGCAATTCGGCGGTCTCGCCCCTATGCGTCTCGGCAACTATACCGCTCTTTGACGCGTCGCGTGTCACGCCCATAGGGAATATGTAGTTCTTGGCTGTTCCTTTTACCTTGCCGAAGTATTTGCCGAATGTCTCTACTGCCTTTTCGGTAGCCGTCATGTCTGAAGGTATGTTGATTTTGGAGTAGTCGTAGTCGGTATAATTGATGGTCCAGGGATACTCGAAACCGCTGTACCAGTTGCCCGACGGAGCCGCGCCGTTGTTCTCGAAGAAATATTTCCAACGTGCATAGTGGTAGTCCTTTATAAGACCGGCCCAGCAGCGGTTAGAGTAGTCGTGCAGGTCGGTGTTTCCTTTTGACCACACGGTAACCTGCGTACGGGCGTTCCATTCGAGCCAATTGCGGTCATTGTCCGTCGTGCCACTCACCTCGTCGGCAATGTTGCGCGCGAGGCTTGTCCAGCGTTCAAGCTTGAAGTTCTCGTCGTACGACAGCATCTCGTCAAGGTCAAGCATCAGCTGAAGGTATAACTTGTATAATCTCTCGTATTCTGCTGTATTCTTTTCTGTACGTGCTTTGTTGATAAGGGGGAGCAGCTCTGCGGCATAGTCTACCATAGCCTGCCTGATAACGTCGATGACATCGTAGTTGTAGTTCGCGATGCCGTCCTCTGTATGAACAAGCTCGCTTATCGATACAAGCTGGTCGGCGGCCAAGAGAACGTCCTGGGTGTTCCAGTATATAGCTGAAGTACTCCAGCTCGACACGCTCTTTACTTCCCATGACGGACGTGCGAGAATGACTGCCTCTGATGTTCCCTGCTGGTCCGACGGGCATGCCCAGACCGAATTCTTCAAGTTCTGCAAGGCTTCAAGGGCGGCAGCGTTCTTCATTCCGTAACGTGCATGGGCATATTCCTCAAGCCACTCATCTGCTGTAGGACGCTCTGCCGGGTCCATCCACGGCAACTCGAACAGCATGTCGTATAGTATCGGGTTCGTCTCTGTGCCCTCTGGCGTCGCTCCGACTCCCTGCATGTTGTTGCCTTTGGCAAGGGCGCGGAAGTAGTCGTTCATGGTTGTCTCCAAGCGTCCGTGCAAGCCGCTGCGTCCGCCGAAGTTATGAAGCATGCAGAATATGTAGGGGCGGCCTTTGAAATAGTCGCTGTTCCATTTCGCTTTTCCGGGAGCGTCCGAGAAGAGGTCGAGCCCGATGAAACGGTCGCCGTAGCCGTTCATGGCTTCAAAGGCTCCGCTCTGCGGAACGCCTTGCCAGTACTGTATAATCCATTTAGGCTCAGCCGGAGCGTTGTTCTTCTCTTTTGTTTCTGCCGGAACGCTGTTGTAATATGCGTCAAGGTGCTTCATTATGTTGGGGTAGCAGTTAGCGTTTGTAACGCCGTTGGGAAGCGAACCCTCATGGAACGGGTCCATACTGTAGAATTCCGACACGCCCATAATCTCTTCGAGATGCTTGTAGTAAATAGGCGCGAAAGCGGCATAGCTTGCGCTTGCAGGGTTCAGAATGTCGGGGCGAGTGTAGCCGCCGGCCCAATTGCCGTTGTTTATGACATCGTTCCTGCTGAAGCCGTCAATGGTGTAGTTTACGATGCAGTTGGGAACCTGTCCGCTGAAGCCTGGGATTACAGGCTGCATGCCTAGTTCACGCATGCGTTGCAGCATGTTTCGGCAGAGCTGCTCTTGGCGGGTGTACCACCATTCGGGATTGCCTTTCATTACAACGTCTTTGGCTTCTATTGTTCCTCCCCAGCCTTCAAGGTTGTTCATGGCGAACCATGCTATGAATCCGGGGCCTGCAATGTAGTCGGCGATGTCGCTGTCGCTTATGCCCAGCTCCTTAAGAAAGTTGCGTGTGACGACATCGAGTCCTACAAGGTTCAGCGGAGCGTTGATGCCGTGTAAAGCCATCCAGTCAATCTCTTTCTGCCAACGCTCCCATGTCCAGAAAGCCATTGAGTAAGAGAACGTGCAGGTATTGAAGTCGTAGCGGTATGTCGTGTTGCACTCATGTCGCTCCTCTTCTGCGGGAACAGGAAGCGGAACGGTCGTGAGGTCTGTCGTCAGGTTGTTCCATGTGAGGTTTATGTGCGCATGGTGGTTCAGGTACCAGTTGATGCCTGCCGCAACGGAAAGTTGGCTGTTGCCCTTTATGCATGGCTTGCCGTCCTGCGCGGTGATGATGAATATATCCTTGCCGTTGGCGTCATCAAGGGTTTCGTCTATCGCTATAACGAATTTTTGGGCAGCGCCTTTGCCGCCGATACGGTCGATAAGTCCGTTGATTGCCTCTTGAGGCGTTGCCTTTGGCGCCTGTGCCGTAGCTGTTGCCGCTGTAAGAATGAACGCTATTGTCAGCGTCAGGGCTGTTAGGAGTTTTTTCATATAGTTCTTTGTAGGTTTGTTTTTCAAAATAAATGACTGACATGTGAAATGATACAGGCGGGCTCTAATCTTTTACAGCGAACGCTGCATATTTCCGTCAGTTCAGGCAAAGATATTAAAATTGTTTGATAAAACATAATAAAATACGCATATACGTGCTTGCGTACATGCGTATGGTCATATAGTCTTGAATTCTACAGTTCTATCAGAATCCTTGCGTTTATTCTGCGGCCTGTCAGGTAGTTGGGCACAGCGTAATTGTTGTTGCTTATATCCTTTACCCAATAGTATGAATTGACATTGTTTATGCCGAGAATGTTGAATGCGTCCACTCCGAGCCAAATATTGCGGAAACAGCTCAGGAATCCTCGGCGGTATCTTCTCTCTTCGTTGTCGAGCAGACGGTACGACATGCCTATGTCCACACGCATATAAGCGGGAGCTTTGAAGCGCTGTTTCTCTCGTCCGCTGTGCGGCGGACCGAAAGGCAAACCGTCGGCATATACCCCTTGCAGGTTCATCTTCCAACGGTCGGTATACGGGAAGTAGTCGGTAAAATAGAGCGAAGCCGATATAAGCTGGTTGGTAGGACGGGGTATCCAGTCGCCTCCCTTGATTTTCTCTTTGGTATCCATTATAGACAATGTCACCCATGAGTCGGTGCCGGGCACGAATTCTCCGAACAGCTTCAGGTCGAGTCCGGTGGCGTATCCCTTTGCGCAGTTCTCGCCGTAATAGACAATGCGTACATTGTCCACGTTGTATGGTATAATGTTGTCGAGCTTCTTGTAATACGCTTCGGCGGTGAACTTGAATGGGCGTCCCATAATCTTGAAATGGTAGTCGTACCCGAGTACCACATGTATCGAACGCTGCGACTTTATCTTCTTGTTAAGCGTCACTTCCGTTATGCCGTTAGCGGTTACCGTATCGCGCATTTCCTTGTAGAACGGTGTCTGGTAGTATATTCCCGAAGCGAGACGGAACGTCATTTCTTTGTTGAACTTGGGAATGAGACCTACCGATGCGCGCGGCGAAACGAGAAACTCGTTGTTCCAGTCCCAATAGGACGCTCTGACTCCTGCGTTGATTGATATGACTCCCACGCTGCAACTGAATTTGTAGGTGTCCTGCGCATATGCGAAAACATGATTGCTCTTGCACGATGTCTTAGAGCTGAGACTGTATACGGGACGCATGCCGCCTGCGTCGTTAGGAATGTTGTACCCTACAGAGTCGCGCAGCTCCCATTCACGCTGGTTGTCGTTGAAATTCTCTCCTTTCCACTCCAGGCCCCATCGGAGGTCGTGTGAGCGTAGATAGTGCTTGCCTGTAAGCGAAACGGTCTGCACGTTGGCGTTGAGGTAGTTGCGGGCATGCTCAAGGTAGCCGCCTATGCCTAACGAGCGGTCGGTGTTTATGTCGTTGAGCCAGTATTCGCCAAGGATGTCGTATGTCTCCTCTTCCCTTGTCTGGAATGCCGATGCCTGCAACGTAAACATGTGGTACTCGTTAGGCGAGAAGTTGAGCGAAGCCGCTCCGAACAAGGTGCGGAACAGGTCGGTCTCCCAGCCGCTGAAATAGACCTTGAACTCCTTTACGTCCTCAAGCGTTCCGAAGCTTGTGGTACGGTCGCTCGGAGTGAAATTGTACTCATTGCGTGATATGTTGCCGATGAGGCTGAAACTCAAGTTTTTTGTTATACGCCAGTCGAGATAAGCCTGGTAGTCAATGAAATTAGGCTTGTATTCGCCTTTGGTATCAAGTGTGCCGAGCAAGTAGTTGTTACTCTTGTAGCGGACAGAATTGGTGATGCTTATTTTGTCGTTGCCCCAGCCAATGTATGCGCTTGCGCCGAGCAGGCTTGCCGAAACAGTGCTTTCGAACTCGCGCGGTTTGCGGTATGTGATGTCAAGCACAGACGACATCTTGTCGCCGTATTTCGCTTCGAAACCGCCTGTCGAGAATGATATAGCGCCAACCATGTCGGGGTTTACGAAACTGAGGCCCTCCTGCTGGCCGGCTCTTATGAGCAACGGGCGGTAAACCTCAATGCCATTGACATAAACGCTGTTCTCGTCGAAGTTTCCTCCACGGACATTGTATTGCGAACTCAGCTCATTGTGCGAGCTTACTCCTGCCTGCGACTTTATCAGGTCTTCGATGCTGTTTCCGCTTGCCGACGGCTGAAGGCGTATCTTGTCGGGCATGCCGAGTTTCTGCGTGCTTCCCATTTGCCGCTCTTTATCTACAATCTCGACGCTTTGCAGGGCGAAATCGGCCGAAGGCAGCATTACGTTTACCGTTATAGTGTCTGTAGGGTTGCGGAATGTCCGTTTGCGTGTCTGGTAGCCGATCATGGAGTACACCACGACAAGGCTGTCCTTGCTTTTGCATGTAAGTGAGTAGTAGCCGTTGAGATCGGCGATGGTGCCGACTGGCTCTCCTGCAATGCTTATGTTGGCTATTTCTATCGGCTTGTTGTTCTCGTCGGTTATACGTCCCTTTATGGTCACTTTCTGTGCCATAGAACAGGTTGCGGCGATAGCGAACAATGCGGTTATGAATATTTTTAATCTCATCTATTTTTCCTCGGTTCACGCATATGCATTTATAATAACGAGGAAAATCGCTTAAACGTATATTAGGCGTAAAATTTTATTCAGCCACCTCCATTTGAAGTGGTACCAACGCAATGTTCCCTTTTGCTTTCCGCCATAGTTGAGCAGGGTGTTTATGAATTTTATGTGTATGGGCGCAAGGTTCCTCGCTTCAAGAAATTCGAAATGGGCGAAGCCTTGCCTGTATGCGTCGCTCAGCGCGGCCCAAATAGCCATTATACCGGGGTACTGCATGGGATAGCTCTTTCTTAGGCCGCAACTGTATGCGAGGTTGGCCCGCTCTTTGTCGTAGAGGCATATCGAACTGCCGATAATCTTTTCCTTGTACTTGACAATGAAGAGCTTCGCCTTTTCCGACAGCGTGTTGTCGCATTCGTGCAGCATCTTCATCAGGGTGTTTTTGTCGGGCAGTCTGCGGCGTGTCTTGCTAATGTAATAATTTTTCAGTAAAAGAAGCCCCTCTTCTATATCTTCTTTCACGGTTGCTCTATGGTACGTCACTCCGTTGCTTTCCGCCTTGCGTATATGGGCTCTGTAGGCACGTGTAAGTCTTACTTGCGGCTCTTTGCTGTGCAGGGATATATACATTCGTTGGTCGCGAAGGGGTATGAAGCCGTGGTTGCGGAGTATGCCGTACGCAAAACGCGAGTCTTCAATGTTCTGCACTTCAATGTATGAGTGCCGAAAGTCGAACATGTCAAAAACTTTCTCAAGAAATTCGGCGAATATCTGCTCACGCTCTGCAATGTCGTCCCTGTAGACGCCTTCGCCGTTTATCGTGTACCAGAAGCTGAGGACAGGCGGTATCAGCCTGAAGTTCCTCCGTTTGATTATCAGCAGGTGTCCGGCCTCTTTTCCATCGCTGTCATACGCCACGAGCATATAAGGCTTGTTGCCTTTTGAACTTTCGTTGGCGCGGAATACCAGTGCGGAGTGCAGCACCGAGCCTTCGATAAGCTCGGGCAGCTGTTCGCTTTTTGTGTAAATCTCTATCCGCATGATGTCTGTTTTGTTCCGTAAAGTTAGCTAAAAAAGAAATAATATGCTATCTTCGCATATTAATTTTCTGTCACAGCCGTTATTTTGTAATGATTGACGGCAAAGAGTATATTTAAAATTATGAAAGACGTTTATATATTGGCTATTGAGTCGTCTTGCGATGACACTTCGGCTGCGGTAATGAAGAACGACGTGGTTCTTTCCAATGTAACGGCAAGCCAGGCTGTTCACGAACAGTATGGCGGTGTCGTACCGGAACTTGCGTCAAGAGCGCATGAGCAGAATATCGTTCCTGTTGTCGATGCGGCGCTTAAGAGAGCGGGGGTGGCAAAGGAGCAGCTTGCTGCTGTCGCGTTTACGCGCGGCCCCGGGCTTATGGGCTCTCTGCTGGTAGGCGTTTCGTTCGCCAAAGGCCTTGCCGCTTCGCTCGGCATTCCGATGATTGACGTAAACCATCTGCAAGGACACATAATGGCGCACTTTATAAAAGAAGAGGGCGTGGAACACAATGCCCCCGAATTTCCTTTCCTATGCCTAATGGTGTCGGGCGGCAATTCGCAGATAGTAAAGGTGAACAGCTACAAGGATATGGAGATAATAGGCCAGACTATTGACGATGCCGCAGGCGAGGCTATGGACAAATGCGCCAAAGTCATGGGGCTCGGTTACCCGGGCGGTCCTATAATAGACCGTCTGGCACGTCAGGGCAATCCGGCGGCTTATAACTTCAGCAAGCCTCATGTCCCCGGCTACGACTACAGCTTCAGCGGTCTTAAGACTTCGTTCCTTTATACTTTGCGTAAACTTGTTGCCGAAGACGAGAACTATGTCGAAAAGCATAAAGAGGACCTTGCGGCTTCTTTTGAGGCGACCGTCGTCGCAGTCCTGATGGACAAACTGTATAAAGCTTCTAAGGCGTCGGGTATCAAGCGTATAGCTCTTTCGGGCGGCGTCTCGGCCAATACGGCATTGCGGCAGGCGTATCACGATTATGCCAAACGTTACAAATGGGACATATATATACCCAAGTTCGGTTTTACAACCGACAATGCGGCCATGATAGGTATTGTAGGCTACTACAAGTATCTTGAAAATGACTTCTGCGCAATGGAACTGCCGGCATTCTCGCGTACAACTTTATAATCTTTGTCATGACAACGGAAATATCAAGGCTCGCGAACGAGCTTGTTGAACTTTTGCGAGCAAGGGGCTCTCTTTTCGCGACAGCCGAAAGCTGTACAGGCGGCGCTATAGCAAGTGCGGTGACCTCCGTCGCCGGCTGTTCCGACGTTATGTACGGCGGGGTTGTGGCTTATCATAACAGCGTTAAGCAGGCTGTTCTCGGTGTCAGCGGCGGGTCCCTTGAAGTTTTTGGCGCAGTGAGCGAGGCTGTGGTACGTGAAATGGTCGAGGGTGCGGCAGCCCGCTTCGGAGTCGATTGCGCTGTTGCCACGTCGGGGATAGCCGGCCCGGGCGGCGGTACTGCGGAAAAACCTGTCGGTACTGTCTGGGTAGCCGTAAAGGTAGGGAATTCCGTTTCGGCGCATTTGTTGCAGTTGCATGATGAGGGCCGTGAAAATAATATTAAAAAGTGTGTAGCCGAAGTGTTGCGTCTGCTCTTGCGGCGTTTGGGCGATGATAAGTAGTTTTTCAGTGTTCGCGGTCGCCGCAAATTCAGCCGTTTTGCGAACAAGTTCTAAAAATAATTACGGTTTTGTTTGCATGATTATATGAAAATTCATATCTTTGCACACTGTTTTGAGTATGTATCAAAAGGATAAACAAAAAATATATAGAGATGTCAAAGATTTGTCAAATCACCGGTAAGAAAGCTATGGTGGGTAACAATGTTTCACACTCAAAGAGAAGAACAAAGCGTCTTTTCAACGTGAACTTGTTTACTAAGAAGTTCTTCTATGTAGAAGAAGATTGTTGGATTCAGTTGCGCGTGAGTGCAGCGGGGTTAAAAATTATCAACCGAGTAGGTCTCGATGCTGCTTTGAAGGCAGCTGTCAAGAACGGCCACGTTGCTTGGGAGGAAATTAAAGTACTCGGTTAATTAAAGGAGGAAAGTAATATGGCTAAGAAGGTTAAAGGTAATCGTGTTCAGGTGATACTTGAGTGTACTGAGCAAAAGAACAGCGGTGTTCCCGGTATGTCTCGTTATGTCACAACAAAGAACCGCAAGAACACAACAGAGCGTTTGGAGTTGAAGAAATACAACCCCTATTTGAAGAGAGTAACCGTTCACAAAGAAATTAAGTAATAAGAGATGGCTAAGAAAGCAGTTGCAACCCTCCAGACAGGTGATAAGGAGAAATTCGTAAAGGTTGTAAAGTTGGTTAAATCACCTAAGACCGGTGCTTACATGTTCGCTGAGGAGATGCTTCCCCAGGGCAAGGCAGACGAGGCTTTGAAAAAGTAATTTGCAGTCGAAAGACTTTGATATAGAGAGGATAGTTTTAGCTATCCTCTTTTTTTTGTCGCAGAGCAGGCGGGACGAATGTGCGGAATTACCATTGCCGGCGGTATAGCAAAAGTAATTTTAAAATAAACGGGCACTATTGAAGAATACAATAAAAGGCTTTTGACATTCAGGAGAAAGCGAGGGCCGAGCATGTTGTATGCCGTTATATTTATTAGAAATGAAATAGAACATGCATCTTCGGATGCTCTGAATGTCAAAGAAAAACCTTTTATGGCAATGTCGGTTTGACCGAAGAATGTCGCTTGCAACTTGTGAATTTGCTGGAACTGATCGACGATACCGCCAGCGATTGGTCGTGCGTAGCACAGATGTAGTTTATGCCGCACGGGGTGCGATTAGGCGGTGTTGCCAACAAAAGGCTGTCGTGACTGTTCTTGGATAGGATGCTCACACTCGGCAAGGGAATTTGCTTAGCGGTTGGAGCATGAGTTTTTTTGGCAGGGGCGTTCGTAACTGTTTTAAACGTGCAAAGCCAACCGGAAGGTTGGCTTTGCACGTTTAAAATATGAGCTTCCGTTTATTAGAAGAAACGGAAGAGCTTGTTCTCTACGGGGTAAACCTCTTCAAGGCCCATCTGGAACAGCTGGCCTGCTACGTTAGCGTAGTTGTACATGCCGCCGTTAGAGAGAATGTATTCGTTCTCTGTCTCGGCGTTGAAGTTGCCTCTCTTGGCGTTCTTGCCGAGAACGTTGATAACATATACTCCATTGTCGCCCTTCAGCGGCTCGCTTATCTCGCCTGCGTCCATCTTGGCTGCGGTAACGTTGATGACTGGCTCGTCTACGTTCAATGAAGGAACGTTTGTAGGCTTCTTGTACTCAACCATGTTCACGTTGCTTACCTTTGCCATGCTGTTGCCCTTGATAGCGCTGTAGTCCTTGCCTGCAAGCTCGTTCATGATAATCTCGGCCTTCTTGTCGAGCATGAGCTTGTTCTTGATGATGTCGCTGAGCTTTGTGCCGTACATGTTGATCTCCTTGTCAAGAGCGATGTAGCCCTTAGGACTAACTCTTGTAACTACCGCGAATACGAGGTGGTCGCTGCCGCACTCTTCGATGCGAGAGAATTCTCCGGCCTTTCTGTCCTCGTCAAGTACCCACTTCACGACGTTGTATGTCTGAGGAACGTTGTTGATGTTTCTCATTGATGCGTTCACGTCGTTGAGCTTCTGGACACGGTAGCCGCTCTCCATAGCCTTGCTCTCTACATCCTCAATGCTCTTGCATGAAGCTACGAACTGGCTCAGTTTGTTGTATGCCTGGTCGTATGTGTCGCTGCCGAATGTAATCTCGCGCTTTATAACGACGGTGCTGTAAACGTCAGCCTTGCCCTTCTTCTCGATAACCTGGTAGATGAGCTTGCCGTTGATAGTCTTGAAAGGAGACGCTGCGTATACGCCCGGACGTGCGTTGTAAATTTCCTTCTGAGTGTCAAGGTTGTCAATGATGCCTGCTGTGTAGAACTGCTTTGATGTTATCCACATTGAATCGACGTGAGCGTAGTTCGCAGCTATTTCCTTGAAGTCAGCCTTGTTCTTGAGAGCGTTGAGCAGGCTGTCCGTTGTAGCCTCAACCTCGTCGTTCGACTGGCTTGTCACGACAATCGCACGTACCATGATAGAATCGGGGGCTGTTGTCTTCTCGGTTGTCAGGAACACGTTGTATGTGTTGTCCGAGGGGTTGATGTACGGGCCGACTACCTCGTTCGGTTTTGAAGACTCAAGGCGAAGCTGAATATCCTCGGAATAAGCCTCCTTTGTCCACAACAGGTCGTTGTAGTTGTACTCGCTGCGTGATATGCGCATAATTCTCTCATAGTCATTGTCGCCCGCTCTGAGCATGTCGGCATACTCGTTCATCTGCGTTAGAATCTCCTGCTTGTCGCTCTCGCTCGGGGTAACCTTTACGCTGATATACTTGATGTCTCGTGTGTCCTGCAGCTGCTTGTAGAGGTACTCTTTGTTCTCCTTGTAGTACTTTTCAATCTCTTTGTCGCTTACCTCGGCAACTGAATCGGCGACCTCGCTGTAGGGGAACGCCACGACCTCAAGGTTGAATGAGTTGTCGTTAAGCTCGAAATTCTTGTTCGCAAGAACGGGGTTCGCTATTGTTGCGTACTCGACGAGCTTCGCCTGCTTGTTGATAAGAGCCTCAAGTCTGATTCTCTTCTCCATGTACTTCCAGCAGTTGTAGATAGAAGCGAGGTTCGCGTCGTGCTGGCCGTTCTTCATCATCTCGTTGTATGATGTGATTACGGAATTTAGGTCATCAACGCTGAAGCCGCTTTCGGTTCTGAACGGGTGAGAGACGCTGTTGAGGTACATGCTGCTGTTGTTGTTGAGGATATCCATTATCTCCTCATTCGTAACAGCGAGGCCTAGAATCTCTGCCTGTCTTTCTGCGATAGCGAGCTGTGTGAATACTCCCCATGCCTCGTCCTTGATGTATGCGAGTTCCTCTTCGGTGAACGAAGCCGTTCTCTGCTCGTCGTTCAGTCTCGGGTCTGTCAAACGGAATACTCTCTGAGCGTTTTCGCACTCGTTATACAACTCCTGGAAATCGTTGGCCGAAAGCTTGTCGCCGTCGATAGAACCTACCGAAGCTTCCATTGAATCTGTCTGGAATAATCTCCAAGCATCGCCTGCGATGAATGCAAACAATGCAAGACCCACAAAGATAACAAGCAGTGGGCCCATGTTGCGCAACTTTTGTAGTGTAGCCATAGTCTAATATTTTGTTTGTTTTATATTTTGCATTAAACTTTGCGAAGTTAGCAAAAAGCTTTCAATATTTTATTATAATTAGGTGGAAAGTTATAAAAAGAACAGTCAAAAAAGCTGTTGAAATTGCTTTTTTGACTGTTCTCTGTTCTTATGTGCCGTATTTTACTTCAGCAATGTCAGCTTCACAAGCTCAATCTTTGTGCTACGCAGCTTTATTGCCTGTATCTTGTAGTCGCCTATTGTTATGGACTCGTTCAGCTGCGGGAATTTCTGGTGGTATGCGAGTATGAAGCCGCCGAGTGTCTGGTAGTTGTCCGACTCGGGCAGTTCAAGGTCGAACATCTCGTTAATGCGTTCTATCTCAAGACGTCCCGAAAGCAGGTATTCTTTGTTGCCCAATGACTTTGCAATCAAGTTCTGGTTATCGTGTTCGTCCTCAATCTCTCCGATAATCTCTTCCAGAAGGTCCTCAAGCGATATGATGCCCGATGTCCCTCCGAACTCGTCAAGAACCACTGCAAGCGATTTCTTCTGTTGCATCAATGTCTTCATCAGTTTCTGCGCCGAAAGAGTCTCGGGCACGAACGGCATCTTGCATATCTTCTGCTGCCAGTTCTTTCCCATTCGGAACAGCTCCGACGAGTGTATGTAGCCTATGATATTGTCTATATTGTCCTTAAAAACGACAATCTTAGAGTGTCCCGACTCAATAAATACCGATTTCAGTTCTTCGAGCGGCGTGTTCACCTCTACGGCCTCAATCTCGGTACGCGGCACAAGGCAGTCCCTGACCTTTATGCTTGAAAAGTCGAGAGCGTTCTGGAATATAAGCACGTCGTTGTTTATCTCGTTCTCTTCGTCGGCGTTTTCGATAGATGTCTGTATGAGGTCGTTCAGTTCGGTCTTCGAGAATGTGTTGTCACGTGCCTTGTCCTCAATCTTTATGTTTAAAATTCTGAGTATTATTATAGAACAGAATGTGGTGAAACGTGACAGCGGGTAGAGCAATATATAAATAGGGTATATTATGAGCGCAAAGCTCTTCAGCGAGCGGTTGGGGTTTATTCTGAACAGGGCTTTAGGTATGAACTCGCCGGTGAAGATGATGATAATTGTAGATATTACGGTCTCCAATATCAAGGCGTTGGCGTCGCTGAATCCCCGCAAAACGGTCGCGTTGAGCAACTTTGCCATGAGCATACCATAGATGACAAGTACAATGTTGTTGCCTACCAGCAGGCTCGAAATGAAGTTGTTGCTGTTGGCGTAGAATTTGTTGATGACATACGACGTGGTCGAACGCTCGTTGATATCAATGCCGAGCAGCAGCTTGTTCGAAGACACGAATGCGATTTCCATGCCCGAAAAGAGGGCCGAAAAGAGTATTACAATTACCAGTGAAAGAATTGTTGTTGCCATTCTTTATTCTTCTTCTATTGTATATATGCCTTTGGTGTTGTTGATTTGCCATACCGAAAGGTTCTGGTTCGCCGAAAAGCCTGTGCCCTCGGTCACCTGGTCGGTCTGTTCTATTCTTATATATGCGTCGGAGTATATTCTCTCCTCGTTCTGGTCCCAATACATGAGGCTTGTGTAGAACTTCTCGTTCTGAAGGTTCTTTATGTCCACGTTGCCTATGAGCTTCCACAGCTTCTTCTCGTTGAAGTAATATGCCGTGTCGCACTTCACGGTCGCCTCCACGTTCATCAGCGAATCGTATTTCTCAAGGTACACGCCCTTCTCGAACGCCCAATGAGGCGGTTTCCGCTTGTCGTATATACGCCATTCGTCGGCTATAATCTTGTAGCTTATGCGTCCCGAATCGCTTATTATAGTGTTCACGTCGAACGTACTCATGACGGCGAGCGAGTCGCTGCATTCAATAACTACAGAACCGCTGTCGGTCTTGTCGCTGCACGACGAATGAAAAAGCAGTACAACAATTGCCGCAACGGCAATTGTTGTACTGTTTAGTATCAGTCTTATATTATCTGATAGTAGTTGTCTCATTAATCCAACCGCCGACAGTAATCTTCTTGCCTGAGCTGTGTCCTCTCATGAACATCTCCTCAGCCTTGGGGTAGTGCTTCTTGTATATCGCGATATACTTCTCAGCTTCTTTCTTTGCAGAAGGATCTACGGATTTCGCGCGCTCAAGGCGGTCTACGCATACGTAATATGTACATGCGTTCAACGTCTCGTCGTCACACCATTCGGGCTTAGCCGCATAGCACTGAGCGATGAGGATGTGCGGCATGCCGTACTTGCTGTTCAAAGAGAGCGCCTTGTTGGCGTATACACGTGCCTTTGCGTAGTTGCCGAGGCTGTAGTGAACGGCGCCCACCTTGTAGCAAAGCTCTGCCTTTGTCGTGACACTGCTCTCAAGCTCGATAGCCTGGTCGAACAGCTCGATAGCCTTGTCGGTCTCGCCTCTCTTGAAGTAACGGTAACCGCAACCCATAGCGGCCTTTGATGTAGGCTCAATAGCAAGAGCGTACTCCGACGCCGTCAGGTATGCGTCCTGCTCGGTACACTTCAGCATACTCATCACGGATATGACCTTGTTCAAGTACTCAAGGTTGTCCTTGTTCTCCTCCAGAGTGGGGAAATAGATGTCGTTGAGGTTCTCGCAAGTAGCAGCGCCGCTGTTGATGAAGTATGCGTCGATGTTGTTCTTGGAAATACGTGAAGCGTCAATCATAAGACCGTACTTCGAAGCGTTGATGCTGTCCTTGGGGTTGCCCTCGGCCTTGTAGCGCTCGGTAAGTCTCTCAATATTGTTGTAGTATTTGTCGAGTACCTCAACTATGTATACCGACGAGTTCAAGTAGTCCTCGATGAGCTGGCTTCTGTGGTTGGCGTCCTTCTTGAACATCATTGCGGAGTACTTCATGAAAAGCTCTGTCACGGTGTATTCCGACTGGCCTTTCTCCATCTCTACCGACTTTGAAAGCATTGCGTAGATTGTGTCTACCGGAGCGTTTTTGTGGTATTTTATGTACTCGCGTGCCTTGCGGCCAAGAATCTGGCCCGCAGAAAGCTTGGACTTTGTAATCTCCTGAAGCTTATCGATGTACTTTATCTGGTTGTCGTAAACCAGCATGAGTTCTTTTATGTACTCCTCTTTCTTTGCAGGGTCGCTTTCGGCCTTGATAAGCTCATTCAAAATCTTGACACCGTTGGTGTATGTGTCTACACGGGCAACGGGGAACTCTGTAAATACAGTCTTCCATTCGGGGTAGGCTGTCTTGTAGTCCTTGTTCTTGACATTGATGCTTGAAATGCTTATGGCCTGAAGACATCTTACGCTGTCTTCGCCCTGGCCGAAGCGAAACTCGTTCGTGATTCCATTCTGTGCGCTTGCGCTTGCTACAATAAGCGCGAATAGTGCAAAAAATAATTTCTTCATTGTTCTCTACTTATAGTTTTGTTTATTTTACTTTCAGTTTCATGAACCATGCTTCGTTGAATGTTATGCCTATATTCAATCTGAAGTAGTTCTCGGCTATCATCCCTGCCTGCTTGGGCGACATGTGAACGTATTGTCCCGAAATGTGTACCGCCGCATGGCTATATTTGTTGTTCCTGTTCATGAACGGCAATGATATGCCGGCGCTTATCCCGTACTCGTTGCATCCGTTGCCGCCCTTTATTACGGTGTAGGGCTGGGCGAAATGCAATCCGCCTCTGTAGCTTATCATCTTGTGGAACTTGTTCGAAACTTCATTGGGCGAATATTCCAGGCCTACGGATACCTTGTGGCGGTTAATGCCCATGTCGTCGTCGCCGAAGAATGTCGTTCCGCCCCATTGTTGGAATGTGTAGTCAGCGCCGAACTTCCACTGCTTGTCGTAACAGTATGTGAAGCCGCCGCCGTATGTATGAGGCAGCCTGAATCCGTTCTTTATGGTATCGGTTACCGTCACGTCGGCGTTCTGCGATGTCCTGTATGCCTTAGCGTGCATCTTGTGGCCGAGCGAATAGGCGGCGCCAAGCGTGATTTCGTGCTTCTTGGCTATTGTCGCATAGTACTGCAAGCCGAAATCAACCTTGTAGCTTCTTATCGTGGCCTCGTACTTTCTTATAGGGTCTACATCGCTGTTGATGAAGTCGGTGTTTATCGCATGGTCGATGTTTCCGTATATGAATGAGCCTGTAACGCCAATCGAGAACCCCTTGAACGGTTGCCATCCGAGTCCTATGTAAGGCTGGTATATGCCTCCGGTGCCGTTATATGCGCTTACGCTCTCGTTGGTGGTGCCGGCATCCCTTGTTTCGCTGAACGAGTAGCCAACGGTAGAATAGGGCAGGAAGCCGAGCGACATGCCGAGCCCGCGGCATATTCTGAACTGCATCGCTACATAGTCGAAGCTCGCGTTCAGGGCGTTCACGCTCTTGCCGTTCTCTCTGAAGTTCACATCCTGCAAGGTGAAGCCCGCTTCAAATAGCATTGTCAAGGTGTCGGCCTCGGAAAATGATGCAGGGTTAAGGATATTTATGTAGCTGTCGCTTCTGAGACCGTATCCCAAGCCGCCCATCTGTCTGTTGATGCCCAAGCTCTGGTTGGTCAGAATGCCCAGGCCATAGCGTGAATATGGCGAGTTGATGCCGTTGTCGGCGTATGCTCCGGCAAAGGCGGCGATTGTCAGCGATAGCGCTGTAAATATCTTATATAAACTTCTCATTGTCAAGCAATATTCTTTTCAAACCTTTTGCTACAAGGTATTTATCTGCAAAGATGCGATTTTTCAAGTGATTTTTCAAGGCTTTTTCGTCTCCTCCCGTTAAAAAAACCAAAACATCGCCATATTTTTCTCTCATTTCGTTTATGTAGCCGTCTATTTCGTGGCAGATGCCTTTTATGACGCCGCTTCTTATCGCCGTTTCTGTGTCATGGCCAAGCGAAGGAATCTCGCCCTCTTTTTCTACCATCGGCAGCCTTCCGGTATATTCGTGGAGGGCCTTCAGACGCATTTTTACTCCCGGAGCTATGTTGCCTCCCTTGTATGCTCCGTTTCTGCTTACGAAGTCAATGGTGACAGCGCTGCCGGCGTCAATCACGAGCAGGTCGTTGCCGGGTTTTTCGTTCCATGCTCCGACAGCCGCGGCGATGCGGTCGCTTCCGAGCGTGCCGGGCGTGCCGTACTCTATTCTTAGCGGGGTTGCCGTGCTGTTGTCGAACCACAGGACAGGGCAGCCGATTGCGAGGAACTGCTTTTTCTGCTCTTCGGTGAGGTTTACGACTGTCGATACGATAGCTCTGTCTATGCCGAACTGCTCGTTCCATTCGGCGATGATGTCGTACGAAGTGCCGTTTTTCCTTGTGTGCAGTACAATCTGTTCATTATTAAACAGGTAGAACTTCGCGCTGTTGTTCCCTATGTCCGTTACGAGGTCCAAAATAGTGGCTATTTGAAATTTGAATGCAAAGATACTGCAAAATATTTATATAATTGACTATTTTAAACTATATTTGCTGTATAATATGAGCATGGATGCAGCTCTCATCTGAATTCAACGAACAGGTTATTATGTTTAAAAAGTTTACGCTATTTCTGTTGCTTTCTCTCATGGCGTTTCCGGCTTTGAGGGCGGAAACGAGGGTCAGCGTGCTGACATGCGCGCCCGGCAACGAGGCTTATTCCCTTTTCGGCCATACAGGCCTGCGGTACGCCGATGACGAGAAAGGAATCGACATTGTCTTCAATTACGGATATTTCGATTTCGAAGCTCCGAACTTTGTATGGAGGTTCGTTCTCGGCGAGACCGACTACATGGTGGGCGCTGTTCCTTTCGACCGTTTCGCCAATGAATACAGCGAACGTGGCTCGTCTGTAACGGAACAGGTGCTTGAACTCTCTCCGCTGCAGGAACAGGCTCTTTTTAACGCTCTTGTAAAGAACTGCCGTCCCGAAAACAGAGTCTACAGGTATAATTACTTCTACAACAACTGCACGACAAAAATACGTGACAAAGTAGCCGAGGCGGCTGGCGAAATCTGTATGCCCGACACTGCGGCGCGTTACGCCACTTTCCGTGACGCGTTGAACGCTCTCACGGCGTCGCATCCATGGTACTCGTTCGGCATTAACCTGCTGTTAGGCTCCGATGTCGATGCTCCTGCGACGGGCTATGGACTTCAGTTCATACCTCAGAACTACATGCTCGACCTTGAACGCTGCAGCGTTGCTTTGCCCGGAGGCGGCAAGGCGCCGTTCGTGAAGGAACGGAATATCCTTGTCGAGGGCAAGGCGCCGTCTGTCGAGCATAGCAATTTTACCCCTTTCAATGCCTCGCTGCTGCTGTTGCTCGCCACATTCGTGGTAATGCTTTGCGAGGTACGCAAGAAAAAGACATTCTGGGGCTTCGATGTCCTGCTGATGGCTCTTCAGGGGCTTGCAGGCGTTCTCCTGCTCTTCATGGCGCTCTTCTCGCAGCATCCGGCGGTCGGCAATAACTGGCTGTTGCTGCTGCTGAACCCGTTGTCGCTCGTGCTTATCCCGTTGCTCGTGCGGAGCCTGAGAAAGGAGAGGGTTCCTCACGTCGCATGGGTGCAAGCAGCGTTCGTATCGCTCTTCTTTCTTTCGGCGATATTCTCGTTGCAGGTATATCCGGTGCCGGTATATTTCTGCGCTGCGGCAATTTTAGTACGTTCATTATTTCTCATTTATAAAGAAAACATATGCGAATTAAGTCGTTTCTGACAGCTTTTCTCTGTTGTGCCGCATTCGCTTCGGCGCAAGAGAACATATCATCCCCGAAACTATACCTTAACATTGTAGTAGACCAGTTGCGTACCGACTTCATGTACGAATTCTCAGGGCTCTACGGCGACGGCGGCTTCAAAAAACTGCTCGCAGGCGGCTGTGTATATCCTAACTCGTACTACGCCTTCGAGAATGTGGACAGGGCTTCGGCTATAGCGACATTGATGACAGGTACCAACCCCTACGTGAACGGTATCGTGGGCGAGCGGTGGTTCGACCGAAAGACGCTCCGAACGTTGAGCTGCGTCGAGGACAAGAGCTATAAAGGGCTGTACTCGATATCTCCCTACGCTCCCACAAGGCTCAACGCAATAACGATTACTGACGAGATGAAACGTGCTTCACGAGGCAAGGCTATAGTATGCGCCATCGCGCCGGATGAGGACGCGGCTGTCATATCAGGAGGCCACGCTCCCGATGCTGCTCTGTGGAAGAACAACTCGGCAGGTTTCTGGAGCAGTTCTACCTACTACGGCATTTACCCGCAATGGGCAGCGGACATGAACAAGAAGGTGCAGGGCCGTTCGGCAAAGTGGGAGCCTATGTTCGACAAGGAGCGCTACAACCATTTCGGCGACAAGGCATCCTCTTTCAGCTACTCTTTCGACGGCAAGAACAAGGTAAGGACATACAAGACAACGGCGTGCATTAACGACGAAGTTGTTGAAATGGCGTTGGCGTTCCTCAAAGAGAGCGATGCGGGCAAGGACAACATCGCCGACTGCCTTTCATTGACCTTCTATGCCGGCAACATTGACGGCCAGCCAATGGAGCAGCGTCCGTTGGAGATACAGGATATATATGCCCGTCTTGACAGGTCGCTTGAGACTCTGTTCAGCGAGCTTGACAAGTCTGTCGGCATGGAGAACGTAGTTGTCTCTCTCTCTTCGACAGGCTATGTCATGGTAAGCGGCGACGACGGCGCTGAGTATCGCCTGCCGTCGGGTACAATATATATGGAGCGTGTCAAGGCCCTGCTTGATGTATATCTCGGCGCGATATTCGGCAAGGGCGAATATATCGAAGGCGTCTATGGCCCGCAGCTCTATTTCGATAACGGTTTCATAGAAAACCGGAAGCTTGACAAACTCGACGTGATATCACGTTCCGTTGAGTTCCTGAAGTCGCTCGAAGGCGTCGAGGATGTATTCAGCATATACCGTCTCGGCGGCAATCTGAGTCCTGAACTGCAATATGTGAAGAACGGCTATAACAAGGCTTGCTCGGGCGACGTATGGATCCGGCTCATGCCGGGCTGGAAAGTTGCCGGCAGCGCCCTCACGCTTACTAATGAGGTCTACCGCACGCCTATAATGTTCCCTATAATAATTTACGGAAGCGGCATCGGGCATGAGGTTGTCGAGACGATGACTCCCGCCAATGTGCTTGCCGGTGAAATGGCGAGAATTCTGCATATACGCCGCCCCAACGACAATTGCTTGAGAGTGTTTTAACGTTTAACGATGAGCGGTCGGCAAGACGCTCCGCTTGGGCATGACGGCACCGAGGGCGCCCGTTCCCGCGTGGCACTCGGTTATCATAATTAGCTTAGAGCCCTATAAGAAGAGGGAGGAGCGGATGCGCTCCTCCCTCTTCTTATAGGGTGTGTCTTCTTAATAGCTCTTTTCGATATCCCAGACGAATGCTCTCAGGCCGAGCTGCGGAGTCCCTTCGTCAATGTTCTTTATATCGTCAAGAATTTTGTCTACGTTCTTGTCCTCCACAATGGTTATTATAGAGCCGCACATCGATGGCCATGCGTGCGAGCCGTAATGCGGCTCGCCTTTTTTGCTGCCACGTCCCTGCATCTGGTCAAAGAATGAAAAACCGCGGCAGTTGTTATGCTCAAGCATCTCTATGATAGTCTCTTTGTGAGAAATGTCAAATGTTATAAATATACTTTTCATGTCATGTATTGTTTTATTCCGTGCGGGTTGCCCCGCACAGAATAGTTCTTAACTCTTATGCTTTAACTGCTCTTTGTCCTTATTCTCCTTCCAGTATGCCATAAGTTCACGCTGTTTTCTAATCTTTTTGCGGTTGCGTTTAACGCCGTTCGCGGCGAACACGCCGTACATCGCAGGCACGTAGATAAGCGTCATTATGGTTGATACTATAAGACCGCCGATAACCGCAACGCCGAGCGGACGCCACATTTCGGCGCCGACGCCTGTACTCGTTGCCATAGGCACCATACCCAGGATGGTGGTACATGTTGTCATAAGCACCGGGCGGAGACGGCTCTTGGCCGCTCCGACGCATGCCGCGATGATGCCGAGGCCGCGCTCACGCAACAGCATGATGTAGTCGATAAGCACGATACCGTTCTTCACAACCATACCGATAAGCATGATAGCGCCGAGTATTGACATGATGTTGAGGTTCGAACCGGTTACGAACAGCGCTATAAGCACGCCGCTCAAGGCGAACAGCACCGAGAACATGAGGATGAACGGGTAGGTCAGCGACTCGAACTGCGAAGCCATTACAATGAACACGAGTACGAGAATGATTATCGCAAGCTGTCCCAAGTCTCTGTTCGAATCCATCTGGTCTTCGTATGAGCCGGCTACCTGTATCGATGTTCCGCTCGGCAGCTCCATCTTGTCGATGATGCCGTTTCCGTAGCCGACACCGTCGCTGAGGGCCGCTCCTGCGGCGATAACGGCGTCTACGGTCACGATACGCTCACGGTCCTTACGCTCGATAGTAGGAGGCATCTCGTTCATCACGACCTTGCCCACCTCTTTGAGGCGTATCGGCTGGCCTGTCTTGCTGTAAAGAATGATATTCTCTATTCCCTCAAGGCTCTCGCGCGACTCACGGTCGTAACGTACCTTCACGTCATACTCGTCGCCGTCCTCACGGTAGTATGTCGCCAAGGCTCCGTTGTAACGGTTACGTACGTATGTGGCGGCAGTGCTGAGGTTTAGGCCGTGCATCGCGAGCTTCTCGCGGTCGAACTCTACCCGGTACTGCGGCTGGTATTCGCTGCGGCTTATAAGCACCTGAGTGAAGAGATCCGACTTGCGGAGTGAGTCGGCAAGCTCTTTTGCCAAGCGGTCGGTAGTGGCGAAGTCATATCCGTAAATCTCGAATGTGGCAGCGCTCTGTCCGCCCATGCCGCCGTTCTGTCCTGCCGATACATTGTATTTCGCTACCTCAGGCATATTCTTGAGGTCATTACGCATCTGGTCGCTAATCTCGTTAAGCGTAATCTCACGCTGGTCCGAAGGAACGAAGGTAAAATTGAACTTGATGATGTGCGAGCCGTTGTCGCTCAGCGACGCGAACGTGTTGTTCTCGTCGGCCTGTCCTACGGTGAAGTTGCATGCTTCCATGTCCTCGCCGTATCTATCCTGCCACTGCTTGGTGAGGTCGAGAGCCAGCTCCTGAGACCTTTCGACACGTGTGCCTACGGGCAGCTCGATAGTGGCGCTTGAACGGTCGCCGTCACCGGCAGGGAAGAACTCGCTCTTGATGCCCTTAGCGCAGAAAAGACTGCTGATGAACAATGCGAAACAGCATATAAGCACGGTCCATCTGTGACGTACGCCCCAGTTGATTATTGCTGCATATCCGTTGTCGATAGCGTCGAGTACCTTCTGTATAGGCTTGTAGAACATGATGAAGAACTTGCTCTGCTTCTTCTGCAGCTTAAGCATCTTGGCGCACATCATAGGAGTAAGCGTCAAAGAGGCGGCAAGCGATATGAGCATGATGACGCACATCATCCAGCCGAGCTGCTTGAACAAAACTCCTGCCATGCCCGTAACCATTGTCAGCGGGAAGAATACAGCGAACATTGTCAGAGTAGATGCCATAACCGACACGGCAACCTCGTTTGTTCCGTGTACTGCGGCGTTGTACGGGCTTGAACCCTTCTCGATATGTGTAGTCACGTTCTCAAGCACCACAATGGCGTCGTCCACGACAGAACCGATAGCGATGCTAAGACACGACAGAGAAATCATGTTTATTGAACCGCCCGATGCGTACAGGTATATGAACGAAGCGATGAGCGAGAACGGAATGGTGATAGCGATGATGATGGTCGCTCTCCAGCGTCCGAGGAATATGAACACCACGAGAACGACAAACATGAGGGCGTCGATGATGGTGCCTGTCAATGTGTCCACGGTGTTCAGAATGTTCTCCGACGTGTCGCCGATGATGTCAAGCTGTACGTCCGAAGGAAGACGCTTCTGAATGTCGGGGAGCTTCTCGCGGATGGCCTTTGAGATAGCTACCGAGTTGCCGCCAGTCTGCTTCTGAACGACAATCATGGCGCCTTGCTGTCCGTCGGTGAACGAGCGTTGCGCACGCTCCTGCACGTTGTCGTGTATGGTAGCGATGTCCTTGAGGTACACGTTCGCTCCGTTGTGCGTTCCTACAACGAGGTTATACATTTCTTTCGGGTCGTTGAACTCGCCCTCGATACGTATTGCGTATGTGTTGCTGCCGACATCGAACGTACCGCCGGGGATGTTGCGGTTCTCTGACGCTATGAGCGAGCTGACGGTCTCTACAGGGATGTTGTACGCCTCCATTTTGGCAGGGTCCATATAGATGTTGATTTCACGCTCGGGGGCACCTGAGATAGACACTGTTCCGACACCGTCGATACGTGCCAGAGTGTTCGCTACATTATCGTCAAGTATCTTGTACAAAGCCGACTGGCTCTCTTCGGCCTTTGCCGAGATCATCATGATAGGAATCATGTCTGTAGAGAACTTGAAGATAATAGGGTTGTTGGCGTCATCGGGCAGAGCCGACGATACCATGTCGAGCTTGTCGCGCACATCGTTCGTCAGGTCGTCGATGTCGTATCCGAACTCGAATTCGAGCGTGATTACCGAAATGTTCTCGCGTGAGTTTGACGTGATGTGCTTGAGGTGTTCAACCGAGTTAAGCGTGTTCTCCAACGGGCGGCTTACGTTATTTTCAATATCCTCGGCACTCGCTCCGTTGTAGTATGTCATTACCATTATCGTGTTCGTCTCAATGTCCGGCATCAGGTCGATGGGGAGCTTCGAGAACGAGAAGATACCGAATAGAGCTATCGCCAAGAAACATAGCGATGTCATTATCGGCCTCTTTACAGCGCTTTCATATATACTCATAAAAGTTCGTGTTTTTCTGTTTTACTTAATTACTTCAACCTCAATGCCGTCCGTAAGGCCAATCTGACCGGCGGTAACGACGGTAGCTCCGTTCTCGATGCCCGAAACGACCTCGTAGCGGTCGCCCATGCGGCGGCCGAGCTCAATCTTGCAGTGGTTTACCTTGCCGTTCTCGTATGTGTATACGTAGTAGTCGCCGCTGCCGGTCTGCTTCACTACAGCGATGTCGGGAACGACAACATGCTCTTTCGTACCGAAGTTCACCACAGCCTTGCCGAACATGCCGGGACGTACCTTCTTGTTCTCGTTGTCGAGCTTTATCTCAACGGGGAATGTGTGTGTCATTGCGTTGATAGTGGGGTAGATGATGTCAATCTCGCCCTTGAACTTCTCGTCGCCGTATGTGTTGAAGCTAAGTTCCACGTCAAGGTTCTTCTTTGTCTGCGCATAGCGTGACTCGCTGACGTTTATCTTCATCTTTACAGGAGTAATCTGCTCCACTACAAGTATCGGCTGTCCGCCGTACATGTCGCCGTTGTCATAGTTGCGTGCCGAAACAACGCCGTCGATAGGGCTTACGAGGATAGTGTTCTCCAAACGGTTGTCGAGATTCTTCTTTGTGACGTCCAGCTGTGTCTTCATGTTGTCATAGTCCGACTTTGAAGTGCCGCCTATCTTGTAAAGCTCTTCGATGCGCTTGAAGTTGGTCAGCTGGTTCTCGTACTGCAGCTTTAGCTGGTCGAGACTGCTCGCGTCGAGTTCTACGAGCTTGTCGCCTTTTTTCACGAAGTCGCCGACTTCGACAAGAATCTTGCCGATTCTCAACGGAGAATTAGGAATGATGTTGTTCTTAACCTCGGCTTCAACGGTAGTGGTGTACTCTTCGAGCTGCGCCACAGCCTCGGTAGTTACCTTCTCTACCTTAACCTTCGGCTTTTCCTGTACTGCAGCTGCTGCAGTCTCTTTAGTCTCTGAACTGCCGCATGACGCGAAAAGGGCAGTTGCAATCAAAGCAATTAATGTCAGATTCTTTTTCATAGGTCAATATGTTTTATTTTATTCTTTTCCCAAAACTTTGTTCAACTCCGACTTCGCTACAAGGTAGTCGTAAATTGTGTTGTTGTATGACAATCTCGTGTTTGTGAGCTGTACTTGTGAATTCGTAAGCTCAAGAATCGTGCCGTTGCCTATGTCGTAGCGCTTCTGGCTGATTTCAAGCCCTTTCTCGGCAAGTCTTACGGCCTCCTTGTTGCTCGCAAGCTGCTCTGAACTTGTAGTCATGTTGTCGATGAAGCTCTGTGCCTGCATCTTGAGCATGCGTTCGGTGTTCAGCCTTGTCTCGGCAAGCTGGAACAGCTGTACCTGGTTGCTCTTGAGGCTTGAGAAGTTCTTAGCCTTGAAGATAGGAATGCTTACCGACAACGTGACTGTAGCGGCGTCGCTCCAGTTGTACTTCGCTATGTTCCAGTTAGTGTTGGAAATAGACTGGAACTGGTACTGGCCGACAAGGGCTATTGTAGGAATGAACGATGTCTTCAAGAGTTTGCGTTGGCGGCCCAACATGTCTGTCTGCATGTCAATCTGGCGAAGCGAAGAGTTGCCGGCAAGGCTTATCTCGTTGTCCGCTGCCTTCTCCATTTCGGCCTCGTAGTTGGTCAGGTTGTCGTCAATGACAATGTTTATGTCGGCCGTAATTCCCATAAGCACCTTGAGCTGCAGCTTAGCGAGTTCAACAGCGTTCTTTCCGCTTATTACCGACGGCCATGCGTTGTTTTTCTGTACCTCGGCGCTGATTTTGTCGTACTCGCTTACGAGTCCTTGTTCGAACATCTTGTTCACGATGTTGAAGTTGGTCTCGGCAAGCAGGAAGTTCTCGTTCAGCACGTTGTATGAGTCCTGAGCGAGCATCAGCTGGTAGTAAGCCTTTGTCACCTGGTTCACCATGTCGATCTTTGAGCCTCTGCTCTTTTCGACAGCGAGCTGTACATCCCTGTTGCTCAGGTTCATGGTTTCGTACACCGCAGGAGCGTAAAGGGGAATAGCCACCTGCAGGCCTGCGTTCCATGTGTTCGAGTCGTCCTTGCCCATTTTAATCTCCATTGTCTGTCCGCCCATGTCCATCTTCATCTTGCCTACTCTGGCGTTGTAGACGATAGCTCCGTCAAGCGTTACTGAAGGGAGGAGGTTCTGCCATGCCTCGCTCTTTGATACCTCTTTCAGTTCAATCTCCTTTTCTGCAATCTTGATGGTCGGGTTCTCACTCAATGCAAGCTCGATAGCCTTGTCGAGCGTCAGATGCATCGTAGTCGTGCTTTCCTGCGCGTTGGCCGCGAATGTCATTGCAGCCAGCATCGCAACTGCTGTTTTTAGTCGCAATCTAAGATTCATAATTCTTCTATATGTTTATTTATTATTTTCTTTCAAGTATGCTTCGATGATTTCTTCTCCTTTAGGGGTGGATATTCCTCTCAGGTAGAATATGATAAGCGTACGTCCCAATTCTTGTGGAGGGAACTTGCTTAAAGCGTTTTCTTCGGAATCCATCTTTGCAGTGAAAATCGTTTCAAGGTTCTGTCTCAAAATGTATGAGAAAATTTCAAGGTTTGCATCCTCTCTGAACCAGCCTTGTTTGCGTCCTTCCTCAATCCATGCAAGGAAACGCTTGTCGTTCTGCTCCTCGCTATGCCTTTTGCTTTTGCATATTTCGGGATATTTCTTGAGGTCGGTAAAGAATTTCTTGTTTATTCCGCTTATGATGTCTATATATTTATCGTACAGCTTCAAAATGATTTCGAGAGTGTGGGAAGCATTGCGTACAATCTGTTTTCCTTCGTTGTGTATGATTTTGTTATGAAGTTTCAAGGTTTCGAACAGTAATTGCTCCTTATCGCTGAACATCTCGTAAATTGTACGTTTTGAGATGGATAGAGTGGATGCAATGTCGTCCATCTTCACCTTCTTTATTCCGTGCTTGCTGAATTGCTCCAGCGCGGTCTTTAATATGAGCTCACGAACATTGTCTTTTGTATTCTCTTCTTTCACCTCTTCATCTTTTTGATTCCGGTTGCAAAGTTACTATGAAAACTTTTTTGGTGCAAAAAGTTTTCGTTAATAATTATGGAAATTTTTCAATATTAAAATTTTTTATGATTTGTTCAACAATCGTG
>JAZNPP010000066.1:0-18086 GCA_045589695.1 Bacteroidaceae bacterium | reverse complement strand
GTTATATTATTATTCAGTAACGCAACGCCGAGCGAGTTCCGGAGCCCCTGATGAACAACGGAAAGAGCTGAACGGCAAGTTCGCTGCGACCGAGTTATGTCGCTGTGCGACTCGCGAGCAAAGCGGCGAACGACTGTTTTTTTCGCATGACGGGCGTTTTTTGATTACTTTTTCACGAGAGAAAAAGTAATGAGAGAAAGACCTACGCATTGTAACAATCCGCAGTTTAAGGTTGAGGACTGCGGTAGAATATAACGGCGAGCGAAAGCGAGATTTTTGTTTTAAACAAAAAGTTACTTACTCCTCAGACTTTGCAGGTGAGCAAAAAAGGGAATTAGTCTAAATGTAGTTTGGCTTTTTATAAATTCTTGAACAGGAACGCCAAAAGGGATAGCGGACGGGGCGAACCAATCCCGCACGGAAAGACGGAAAGATTGCTTACCGGGTAAAACGGAAAAAATAAACAGAAACGGGAAGCTACAAGGAAAGGGTAAGCAAACCGCCTCGGCAAAGCGAATGCAATGCCGAGGCGGTTTATAACAACTAAAATATTATTCTGCCTTAGCTGCACGACGGATGCCGCGACGCTTCGTTGCGGGCGCTTCCGCCGGCTTCTCCTGCTGTACTCCTGCAAGCTCGGGGTCAATCATGATACGGCCGCAGTTCTCGCAAACGATGATTTTCTTTCTCATACGGATATCCATCTGACGCTGTGGCGGTATCTTGCTGAAGCAGCCCGCACATGCGTCGCGCTCAACATACACGATACCCAAACCGTTGCGTGAGCTCTTGCGTATTCTCTTGAACGATGTCAAAAGGCGCGGCTCGATGTTCAGTTCGAGGTCACGGGCCTGCTCGCGCAGTTTCTCTTCCTCCGCTTTTGTCTCAGAGATTATATCCTCAAGCTCAGCCTTCTTCATATCGAGGTCTTTCTGACGCTCTGTGAGCATGTTTGTAGCTCTTTCAAGCTCTTCGCACTTCTGCTGCTCCTGCTTCTTAGCGTCGTTAGTCTTTTTCTCGTCATGTTCTATTACAAGACGATTGTATTCTATCTCCTTGTTAAGAAGGTCGAATTCACGGTTGTTGCGGACGTTATTCTGGTCCTCGGTGTACTTGTCGATGTTTCTCTTTGACTGCTCCATCTCCTCACGGAAGATAACGATATTCTCGCGGATATTCTTGATATCGTTGTTGATGTTCTCGATGCGTGTGCCAAGACCTACTATCTCGTCCTCAAGGTCCTTTACTTCGAGAGGCAGCTCGCCACGGAGAATCTTTATCTTGTCAATCTCTGAAAGAATTGTCTGAAGCTCATATAGCGTCTTCAACTTCTCTTCTACTGTGTAATCTGCTGGATCTTTCTTTGCCATTTGTTTATAATGTTTAAGTTAATATTGTCGTTATAAATATTTTACGGGGTTTGTATTGACATTGCTCTTTATCACTTTCAGCTGCGGGCATGCCTTTTGTATTATATCCTCGAATATATCAACGGTGAACCGCTCGCTCTCATAATGCCCTATCACCGCCACGAGCATGCGGCCGTCGTAGCCGAACAGTTCGTGATAACGCGCCTCGCCCGTTATGTACGCCTGCGCTCCTGCAGCCATTGCCGCGGCGGCGAACGATGCTCCCGCACCGCCGCACAGAGCGACTCTCTTAATCTTGCCGCCAAGCAGCGATGTATGACGCAAAGAGCCTACGTCGAATTTATGCTTTACTTGCAGCAGGAACTCCTTCTCGTCACACTCTACCGGCAGGTCGCCCACAATGCCCAAACCTGCTCCGTCCCAGCTGTTCTTCAAGGGGAAGATGTCATACGCAGGCTCTTCGTAAGGATGAGCGGCAATCAACGCCGCGACAGCCCTCTCTTTGATGTATGCCGGCATTATTGTCTCTATGCGTACCTCATTTTCCTTATGAAGTTCGCCGATATTGCCGCAGAACGGCGAACACCCCTCGCCGGCTTCGAACGTTCCTGTACCCTCGACATTGAAGCTGCATGAGCCGTAATTGCCTATGTTGCCGCAGCCGGCATCGAAAAGAGCCTTACGGACGTTGTCCGCATGAGCGAGCGGCACATAAACCGACAGTTTCAGCAATATATCCTCTTTGGGAACGAGCGTCCTTACATTCTCCAAACCCAGAACTTCGGCAATGCGGTAGTTCACGCCGCCTTTGGCACTGTCCATATTCGTGTGCGACGAATATACAGCCACGCCGTTACGTATAGCCTTCATTACGCAGCGTTCGACATAACTGCGGCCCGTAATTTTTTTTAAGGGAGAGAAAACAAGAGGATGATGCGACACAATGAGGTTGCACCCCGATGCGACAGCTTCGTCAATGACAGCCTCGGTCACATCAAGACACAATAAAACCCCTGTAACTTCCGCATCTGTTAATCCAATTTGCAATCCGGCGTTATCGTATCCTTCTTGCAACGGCAGAGGCGCGAACATTTCAAGGGCTGACGTTATATCTTTAATCTTAACCAAAATTCGATATAAGGTATTCCACTGCGAAGATACTGCTTTTTTTTTAATTATACAAAGGATTTGGACAACGATTAATGATTAACGTTACCCCCTCCCGCAACGACCTCTATCATTTTACGTGAAGAGAAGCACCTCTTGGCTACCCTGCTTACATCTTCGGGGGTAATGGTTTTGACCGCTTCGAGGTAATCATTGGCCGACGCGAACGGCTCACCGGACAGCAATGTATTCACGAAGACCTCGGATTTTGCCGTGAGACCTTCGCACTCACGGCACATTTCGCCGAGAATATAATTGCGAACATGCTCTACTTCGGCAACCGTAACAGGCTCGTTGCAAAGGCGGTCAATCTCGTTGTAAATCTCTTTTATGCATGGCTCGACATACTCGTTGGCTACCTCCGAGCTTATCATAAAGGCATTGCGTTCGCCGTATGCGCTCACTTCCGCCCATATATGGTAGGTATAGCCGTTCTCCTCACGTATGTTGGACATAAGGCGACTGCCGAAGTACCCGCCGAGCAGAACTGTCAGGAAACGGAATATATGAAAGTCCGGGTCGGCGACATCCATTGCCATGAAGCCTATTTTCACGGCGCTCTGCATAGCGTCTTTCATTTTGACGTCACGACGCACGCAAAGCGATACCGGAGGCGCAACGAACGGTTTATTACAACAATAACCGCTACCCCATTCGCCAACACCTAACTTGCAGATTGCCAAATTTATAGCTATATCGTCAATATCGCCCGAAAGAAAAGCGGAAAGGTTACTGCTTTTATACACTTTATTATAGTAATCGAGCAAGCTTTCGCGAGTGATATTATCGTAATCGGCAGCTTCGACGATGTGCCCCAGCGGATGCCCCTCGCCCCAAAGCATGTTTTCGAAATGACGCTGGGAAACAGAATCGACCTTTTGTGAATTGACCTCGAATGCGGCTTTGCCGCTCCGCCTTACAACATCGAGATTCTTTTCGGGGAACGTCGGCTTTGTTATCATTGTCACGACAAGTTCGAGCAAAGGCTCAAAATATTTCCGCAAACAATAGAGCGTCAAGTGATTACAATTCTGCGAAGAATAGCTTTCTATCCACGCTCCGTAATAGTCGAGCCGGCGGGAAATCTCTTCGGAGGAGAGGCTGCCCGCACCCTCACGCAACATTCTATTCACAAAAGTAGCCTGCAGCGGAATATCCTGAACCGCATAGCCGCCTTTCATGAGCAGTTCGAGCCTGACTATGTTCCTGTCGCTCCCATGCAGGGTATAAAGCACGCTCTTGTTAGGCATAACCGTCTCTTCAGGCAATGCCATGTTATCGATTATGACTGAGTCTATTACGGGCGTTTGCTTCATGGCTTATTCGAAGAAATCCTCAACCGCTTCGACCTCGGTCTCGTTGTTTTTCCTTACAGCATTCACATTGACAACCTCCTCTTCGGAAGCGCTTCCGGCAGCGGTTTCTCCTGCGCCCTCTTCGGCTTCAAACCCGTCCCCGTTCTCTTCGGACGCTTCAAGTTCCTCTTCGTTAATGTAAAGATGAGCGCTACTGCACGGATCATAATATTTAGGCAGGTCAAAAACCTCGTCCTGAGAATATGGAAGCGACTCATCGGCATACACCTTATTCATGTACAGGCCGTATATGGGCAATGCGACAGCGGCGCCCTGCCCTTCGCTCATTCTGTCGAAGTGGATGTCACGTTCCTCGCCTCCTACCCAGCAGCCGGTAACAAGCGACGGCGTGAAACCCATGAACCATCCGTCGGAGTTATTCTGCGTCGTTCCGGTCTTTCCTCCCATGTCGGCTGTTATGCCGTATACACGTCTTATGCGGCCGCCTGTACCTTCGTTGATGACGCCGCGGAGCATTTCAATCATCTTATAAGAACTCTCCTCGCTGATGACCTCGGTCTTTATAGCGGAGAACGACGCTACTATATTCCCGGCATTGTCCTCGATGTGAGTGACAAGAAGCGGCGACGTGCGTATTCCCTTGCCTACGAATGTGGTGTATGCGCTGACCATTTCGGCGACAGAGGCATCGCATACGCCAAGACACAGCGACGGGGTCGGAGATATATCCTTGTTCAGGAGCCCGAACTGATGTATAAGTTTTTTCAACGAATAAGGGTTGAGCTTGCTCATCAGATATGCCGATATCCAGTTGTTCGACGTCGCGAGCCCCCAACGGAGCGTCACGGTCTCGCCGTAGCGGTTGCGCGAGGAGTTTCTCGGACTCCACAGCTTGCCGTCCTCGGTCACGAGAGTCTGCTCCACATTCTTTGTCTCGTCACACGGCGTGAAGCCGTTCTCCATTGCAAGAGAATAGAGATACGGCTTGATAGTAGAGCCTACCTGACGGCGGCCTACGCCCGCCATATCGTACTTGAACTGATAATAATTTGTACCTCCTACATAAGCCTTCACCTCGCCCGTTATCGGATCCATTGACATGACTCCCGTACGCAGGAAGTACTTGTAATACTTGAGCGAGTCCATCGGAGTCATTATGGTATCCTTAGGGCCGTTGTAGGTGAATATTTCCATGTCGTGAGGAGTATTGAACGCCTCTTTTATCTCGCTTTCGCTGCTTCCGTTCTTTTTCATTATACGGTAGCGGTCGCTCTGCTTCATCGCCCTGTTCATGATTTTCTCGACCTCGGCAATGGTAAGCTCTTCGGTGAAAGGAGCTGTCTTCTGTCCTTTCTTCGATTCGAAAAATCTCGGCTGAAGCGTCTCGACCACATGCTCTTTTACCGCCTCTTCGAGGTATGTCTGCATGCGCGAGTCGATGGTGGTATGTATTTTAAGACCGTCGGTATATATATTGTAATAGTCGCCGTTGGCCTTTTTATTTTTATTGCACCATCCGAAAAGCGGGTCGTTCTCCCAATTCAAGGAGTCTTCGTAGAACTTCTGCATCTGCCAGCCTCTGTAGTTTTTCTTTTCGGGTTTCTTGGCTGTCATATATATACGCAGATACTCTCGGAAATAGGTAGCTATGCCGGCTTTGTGGTCGGCTGGGTGATAATCGATGACAAGGTCAAGCGATGCCAACGAGTCTCTTTCCGCAGCCGTTATATAACCGGCCTTTTCCATTTGCATGAAGACTACGTTACGGCGGTCCTTAGTCTTTTCGGGGCGGCGGCGGGGGTTGTAGAGCGACGAGTTCTTGCACATGCCGACAAGCATCGCCGACTCTTCGGCGTTGAGTTCGCTCGGCAACTTGCCGAAATAGACGTTCGCCGCACTCTTGATGCCTACGGCATTGTAGCCGAAGTCGTATTTATTTAGATAAAGCGTTATTATCTCCTCTTTGGTGTACTGACGCTCAAGCTGCACGGCAATAACCCACTCGATAGGCTTCTGATAGAGGCGTTCGAGCTTGCTGCCCGACACCTCGGAATAGAGAAGTTTGGCGAGCTGCTGGGTAATGGTACTGCCGCCGCCCGCATTCTTCTGCATGAGAATGCCTCGTTTGATAATGGCTCGCAACAGAGATTTCGCGTCAATTCCCGAATGTTTATGGAAACGCACGTCCTCGGTAGCGATAAGAGCCTCTACAAGGTAGGGAGAAAGGTCTTTGTAATCGACGAACACACGGTTTTCTTTGCTGTAGGACCATGTTCCCATCTCTTTTCCGTCGGCCGTAAGAACCTGCGAAGCGAACTTGTAGTTAGGGTTTTCAAGCTCGCTCGTTTCGGGCAGATATCCTATCCAGCCGTTGGCAATTGCCACGAAGAGCATTGTCGCTCCCGTAACGACAGCCGCGAGAAACACCCACAAGGCGATAATAATTTTCTTTATCATATTCAAGAGTCGTGTTATTTACATATTTCAACGGCATTGCCCGAACGGCAAACCTATGGTTTGCAAAGATAACACAAAAAATCCGGAAATGCATCAATCTCCGCACGCTCTTTGCTTTCATGAGCTGTTTTGAAAAAAATGAGACATTTATCGGACGAAGATGTTGCTTAAGCGATAATCTTTATTTAACTTTACAAGAAATTTTTAACTGAAACATTGTCACGATGAAAAACAAAAGTTTTGTATCAATCAACGACCTGACACGCGAGAAAATACTTTCGCTGCTCGATGCGGCTGAGAAATTCGAAGAAAACCCCAACCGCAATCTGCTCGAAGGAAAAATAGTAGGCTCGCTCTTCTTTGAGCCATCAACCCGTACACGACTTAGTTTTGAGACCGCAGCTAACCGCCTTGGCGCGAGCGTGATAGGTTTCAGCGACGCGGCGACAAGTTCGGCGACAAAAGGCGAGACGCTAAAGGACACTATAATGATGGTTTCGAGCTATGCCGACGTTATAGCCATGCGGCATAAACTTGAGGGCGCGGCCCGTTATGCGAGCGAAGTATCTCCCGTCCCCATCATCAACGCCGGCGACGGAGCCAACCAGCACCCTTCGCAGACAATGCTCGACCTCTACTCTATCAAAAAGACTCAGGGCACGCTCGAAGGGCTTAACATCCACCTTGTAGGGGACCTTAAATACGGCAGAACGGTACACTCGCTGTTGCACGCCATGCGTCATTTCAACCCGACATTCCACTTCATAGCTCCCGAAGAGCTGAGAATGCCCGAAGAGTACAGGCAGTTCTGCAACGAGAACAATATCCCCTTTACGGAAACGACGGAGTTCAACGAGGAGGTAATCGCTGACGCTGACATAATTTACATGACACGTGTTCAGCGCGAGCGTTTCAGCGACCTTATGGAATATGAAAAGGTCAAGAACTGCTACCGCCTCACCAACGCCATGCTTGCAAACACCAAAGAGAACTTGAGAATACTTCACCCGCTGCCCCGAGTGAACGAAATAGCCCATGACGTGGACGACAACCCGAAGGCATACTACTTCCAGCAGGCGCAGAACGGACTATACGTCCGTGAAGCAATCATTTGCGACGTACTCGGTATCGAAATCTAAAAAAAGAAAATCATGAACGACAATAAAAGACATGCTATGCAGGTTTCGGCGCTCTGCAACGGCACAGTTATAGACCATATCCCCGCCGACAAGCTTTTTGCAGTCGTAAATCTCCTGAACATCCCTGAGATGAACAACAACGTCACTATCGGAAACAACCTCGACAGCAACAAACTCGGTAAGAAAGGACTTATAAAAATTGCCGACAAATTCTTTACCGACGACGAGATAAACAAAATCTCCATTGTAGCTCCCAACGTGGTGCTGAACACCATACGTGACTACAAAGTCGTTGAGAAACGTGAGGTAAAAATGCCCGACCGGATAGACAACCTTATCAAATGCAACAACCTCAACTGCATTACCAACAACGAGCCTATGGCTACGCATTTCTACGTTTCTAACCGCGAGACTAATACACTGAAATGCCGATATTGCGAAAGAGAGGTAAACATTAACGATGTAGAATTGTTGTAATAATGAAGATTGATTGGAAACCGGGTACAATGATTTACCCGTTGCCGGCAGTACTCATCACCTGCGGCGACAGCCCCGACAACTATAACATGCTTACCGTCTCTTGGGTAGGAACAATATGTACCAACCCTGCCATGTGCTACATTTCGGTACGCCCCGAAAGGCACTCCTACCCCATTATAAAGGAGAACGGCGAGTTTGTAATAAACCTCACGACGGCCGACATGGCACGAGCCGCCGACTGGTGCGGAGTACGCTCAGGAAAAGAGTACGACAAGGCGAAGGAGTGCGGGCTCACATACGGGCCTTCTAAAGCGGTGAAGGCCCCGATAATAATGGAATCGCCTCTGAGCATCGAATGCAAGGTCAAGCAAGTAGTGCCGCTTGGCTCGCACGATATGTTCATCGCCGAAGTCGTGAACGTTCAAGCCGACGACAGGTATCTCAACGAGGAGACCGGTGAATGGGACCTTGCGAAGGCCGACCCGCTGGTGTATGCTCACGGTAAATATTTTCACTTGGGAGAGTTTATCGGCAAATTCGGTTGGAGCGTAAAAAAGAGATAGCAATGATTAAACGCCTTACATTCCTTGTCGCGCTGCTGCTTCCATGCTGCATAAGCGCACAGGAGAGGGAAAGGCGGATAAAAATAAACTTCGGGGCAAAGGCAGGCTTTCAAGCCATTGCGTACAACAACCCTCAGTTCGGCATCGAAGGATACGAGTTCGACAGCGACCAGCTGCACAGCGACAGAATAGGCTACACGTTCTCGCCATTCATAAGGCTTACCGGATACAGATTCTACCTGCAGGCCGAAAGCGTGCTCGGGCTTGCCAAGCATTCGTTCAGCTTCAAAAGCCGCGACAGCAGCGATAACGGCAAGCTTCTCCCCAACCGGACGACATACAACCTCACAACCCTCTGTCTTCAAGTGCCCATTGTCCTCGGGTATAACATAGTAAACGAAGGGAAATATCTCATGAGCATATTCACGGGTCCGAAGACAAAGTTCGTATTCACGGCACACGACAAGCAGGAATTCAAGCATTTCACATACCAGGACCTTGAAGAGGTGCTGAAGAAGCGGTGCTACTATTGGGAATTTGGCCTTGGAGTAAGAATCGGACATCTTTTCTTTGATTTCATATATGACCGTGGCATCACAAAGGCTGCAGATTACATCGTTTCGGGCAACGACGGCAAAAAGTTCATGAGCGACCGCAAGGAGAATATATTCAGTTTCTCGGTCGGAGTGATATTTTAGCAGGCAGGAAGTAAGCGAAACAGAGCGAAGTCCAATTCATTATCATATTAATACGGTAACGGCAATTCCCGCTTATAAAGGAATTGCCGTTACCGTATTAAGTATATTCTTATCCCGCAAAATCAATATGCGAACAGCGGGAATTCCGCCATTGTCTCGTTCACCTTGCGGCGTACGGCCGAAATGACCTTCTCGTCCTCGGGAGCGTTCAGTACAGTCTCTATCATTTCCGCAATAAAAGGCATCATATCCTCTTTCACGCCACGTGTGGTAATGGCGGGAGTTCCAAGACGTATGCCCGATGTCTGGAAAGCGCTGCGGCTGTCAAACGGCACCATATTCTTGTTGGCTGTAATGTCGGCCTCTACAAGTGCCTTTTCGGCGACCTTGCCTGTGAGGTCGGGATACTTGCTGCGGAGATCCACAAGCATCGAATGGTTATCCGTTCCCCCCGACACTATACCGAAGCCGCGCTCCATAAGTTCGTCGGCAAGTGTTGCCGCATTGAGTTTCACTTGTGCCTGATACTCTTTGAATTCAGGTTGCAGAGCCTCGCCGAAAGCGACGGCTTTGGCTGCAATAACATGTTCCAACGGACCGCCCTGGATGCCGGGAAAGACTGCCGAGTCGAGAAGTTGCGACATCATCTTAACTTCTCCCTTAGGCGTTATCTTGCCCCATGGGTTAGGGAAGTCCTTACCAAGAATGATGACGCCGCCGCGCGGTCCGCGCAGGGTCTTATGTGTCGTAGAGGTGACTATATGAGCGTACTTCACAGGATTGTCGAGCAAGCCGGCCGCTATGAGACCGGCAGGGTGGGCCATATCGACCATGAGCAACGCGCCTACTTTATCAGCTATCTCTCTCATTCGTTTGTAGTCCCACTCTCTTGAGTATGCCGAGCCGCCGCCGATGATAAGTTTCGGCCTTTCACGAAGGGCGATTTCTTCCATCTGGTCGTAATCGACACGACCTGTTTCGGGGTTAAGATTATACTCGCACGGAGTATAAAGTATTCCCGACGTGTTCACCGCCGAGCCATGAGAGAGATGACCGCCATGAGCAAGGTTCAAGCCCATGAATTTGTCACCGGGGTTAAGCACCGCAAGGAAGACGGCCGCATTGGCCTGCGCTCCTGAATGAGGCTGGACATTCACCCACTCGGCATCGAAAAGCTCTTTGAGACGTTCACGAGCGATATCCTCGACGATATCCACCACTTCGCAACCGCCGTAATAGCGTTTGCCGGGGTATCCCTCGGCATATTTGTTAGTCAATACCGAGCCCATCGCCTTCATCACCTCGTCGCTCACGAAGTTCTCGGAGGCTATGAGTTCTATGCCCTTTAACTGACGGCGGTATTCCGTCTCTATCAATTGAAATATATGTCTGTCCCGTTTCATAGTATTTGTGTTTGGATTATAGTGCGAAGATAGTGAAAAAAGAGGATACTAAAGATTTTTTTATATAAGATTTGCAAATAACGGGCTTTATTCATTTGTTTTTCCTATCTTCGCAATTAGGCGACGGGCGGCCGCCCGCAAACGGAAATAAACAATATCAACAACAATTAATATTATGAAAAAGACATTATTAGGATTAGCTATCGCTTGTCTTGCAGCCGTTTCGTGCAACGACAGCAACTACACGGCCGACTACCGTATTATCCCTTTGCCGCAAGAAATTGAGAAAGGCGACGGAGAGGGCTTCATTCTTGACAAGAACACTGTCATTGAATACAAAGGCAGCGAACAGATGAGACGCAACGCTGAGTTCCTCGCCGAATATATAAAGGAGAAGACCACGTTCGAGCTCAACATCTCTGATGCCCGTACCGGGAAAAAAGCCATCACCCTTGAAATTGACAGCTCGATAGAGAACAGCGAGGGTTACGAACTTGAAGCTGACAATGATGGAATAACAATCAAAGGCGCGACGGAAGCGGGAGTATTCTACGGAATACAGACTCTACGCAAGGCGTTGCCTTTCACTGACGGCAAGAGAGTGCTGCTGCCCGAAGTAGAGATTGAGGACTACCCTCGCTTCAGCTATCGCGGAGCGCACCTCGACGTGTCCCGCCATTTCTTTACAAAGGATTCGGTGAAGCGTTTCATCGACATTCTTGCTATGCATAACATCAACCGCTTTCACTGGCACTTGACCGACGACCAGGGGTGGCGTATCGAAATAAAGAAATACCCGAAGCTCTCTACCATTGCGGCAGAGCGCGACGAAACCGTTATAGGCAAGAACAGCGGCGTTTACGACGGCGTACGCTACGGCCCGTTCATTTACACTCAGGACGACTGCCGCGAGATTGTGCGCTATGCGGCTGAGCGTCACATTACTGTAATTCCCGAAATCGACCTCCCCGGACACATGCAGGCAGCTCTTGCCGCATATCCGGAATTAGGCTGTACAGGCGGTCCTTATGAGGTTTGGAAGATGTGGGGCGTTTCGGATAATGTCCTTTGTGCCGGCAACGACGCTACACTGTCATTCATCGAAGACGTTCTTGAAGAGATCATTGAGGTATTCCCATCGGAATACATCCACATCGGCGGCGACGAGTGCCCCAAAGACCAATGGCAGAAATGCCCCAAATGCCAGGCACGTATCAAGGAACTCGGCATAAAAGGCGACAAGAAACACAGCGCCGAGATGTATCTCCAGAGCTTCGTCATTTCTCACGCCGAGAAATTCCTGAACAGCAAAGGCCGTCAGATTATCGGTTGGGACGAGATTCTCGAAGGAGGCTTGGCGCCCAACGCTACCGTTCACTCGTGGCGAGGCATCGACGGCGGTTTAGAGGCTGCGAGACAGGGCCACGACTGTATAATGTCGCCCAACAACTTCATGTATTTCGACTACTACCAGACTACACGCACCGACGAGGAGCCTTTGGCCATAGGCGGATACGTACCGGTAGAGAAAGTCTACAGTTTTGAGCCTATGCACGAGTCGCTCACGCCCGAGCAGCAAAAGCATATAATCGGCGTTCAGGCAAACCTGTGGACAGAATATATTCCTACCTTCAGCCATGTTGAATATATGGAATTGCCACGTATGACCGCTCTTTGCGAGGTGCAGTGGTGCAACCCCGAGAACAAGAACTATGAGGATTTCAAGCAGAGACTTCTGCCGATGTTCGAGCTTTACGAGGCACACGGCTACAACTATGCGAAACATATTCTCGACATAGAGACCGAGTTCAATACAGACACGGAACGCAACATTATTACGCTCAAGATGAGCGTGCTTGGCGACATGCCTATCTACTACACTCTCGACGGCAGCGAGCCTACGAAGTCGTCCACTCTCTACACAGCGCCTGTGGAGTTCAATTCGCCATGCACGTTCAAAGCAAAAGGTATCGGCGAAAAGCATGAGACAAGAACCTACACCGAGAACATAACGTTCAACAAGGCTACAGCAAGGCCTATCACGCTCATACAACCTGTACACAAGAACTACACCTTCAACGGCGCTATTACCCTTGTAGACGGCTTGAAAGGAACTGCCAACTATCGCACGGGACGTTGGTTAGGATTCAGCGAGAATGACTTTGAGGCGGTCATCGACCTGCAGCAGAAGACCGAAGTCAGTTCAGTAGCGTTCAATACGAGCGTGGACAAAAGCGACTGGGTGTTTGATCTAAGAGGCATAAAGATTTCCGCTTCGGACGACAACGTGAACTACACCACTCTGCTGGAAAAGGAGTACCCGTCGCTGACCGACGAAGACCCGAATATCATTTACAGCCATGAGTTCGAATTCGGGCCTTCAACGGCACGATACATCAAAATCAAGGCTCTTGTCGAGCATAAAATTCCTGCTTGGCACCCGGCCAAAGGCATGCCGGGATGGATATTCATCGACGAAATTGAGATTCATTAACCGGATAACTGAAAACGGATGTGCGGGGCGTCAGTTCCGCACATCTATTTTTATGTTTAAATTTGGCTGAAAAAGGAATAATGCCTATCTTCGCAGAATAGTAAAAAAGTGTACGCAACAGCAAGAAAATGATTGAAAAAGAGATAATCCTTGACGGTATCGACCCAGTCGGTTTCTACGGCGCGGGCAACGCGCATCTGCAAATGCTCAAGAAACTATACCCCAAACTGCGCATTGTCGCACGCGACAATGTTATTAAGGCCCTGGGCGACGAAGATGAACTTGAACGGTTCTGTAAGGTTATCGAGCTTCTTGTCGAATATTGCGACAAATACAACAGCCTGAACGAAGAGGCTATCATAGACGCCGTGAACGGCAAAAGAAGCGTCAAGGACAGCGACAGCAAGGTCATACTTCACAATATCAACGGTCGTCCCATATACCCGCGCACCGAAAACCAATGCCGCCTTGTCGAAGAGTTCAAGAAGAACGACATGCTTTTTGCCGTAGGCCCTGCAGGAACAGGCAAGACATACACGGCTATCGCCCTCGCCGTACGAGCTTTGAAGAACAGAGAGATAAGGAAGATCATTTTGAGCCGCCCTGCAGTTGAAGCCGGAGAAAAGCTGGGATTTCTGCCGGGTGACATGCGTGACAAGATAGACCCGTATCTGCAGCCTCTTTACGATGCGCTCGAGGACATGATACCGATGGCGAAGCTCAAGGAGTACATGGACAACAACGTGATACAGATAGCTCCGCTCGCGTTCATGCGAGGACGCACGCTCAACGACGCTGTTGTAATACTCGACGAGGCGCAGAACACTACCCCGCAGCAGATAAAAATGTTCCTTACCCGTATGGGCATGAACACCAAGATGATAATAACAGGCGACCTGACGCAGATAGACCTTCCGCAGCACAGCAATTCAGGGCTGCTGCATGCACGGAATGTGCTGAGCGACGTTCCCGGCATAGGCTTCGTGACGATGAACAAGAAAGACATTGTACGTCACAGGCTCGTGACACGCATTGTCGAAGCGTACGAGAAGCATGACAGGCTGCATAATAAAGCAGATAAAGAATAAGAAAGCCTGATTGAGCGGCTATGGAAGCATGCACGTAATGGTTCTGAAGCTCTGATAGAGACTTTTCACTGCGTTCAGGATTACAGGATGCGTAAAAACATAAGCCGCGGCATTCCGGAAGGTAAAATAAAAACAAAAACCCAAATATATAATAATATGGCAAAAGCATTAACAAACACCGAATTCAACTTCGGCAATCAAAAGAGTGTCTATCATGGAAAGGTACGTGACGTCTACACGATAGGCGACGACAAATTGGTAATGGTAGCTACAGACCGCATTTCGGCTTTCGACGTGGTACTCCCCAAAGGTATACCATTCAAAGGACAGATGCTCAACCAGATAGCAGCCAAATTCCTTGACGCTACCGCAGACATTGTTCCCAACTGGAAACTCGCTACGCCAGACCCTATGGTGACCGTAGGAGTAATGTGCGAGGGCTTCCCTATCGAGATGATCGTAAGAGGATATCTTTGCGGCTCGGCATGGCGTGCTTACAAGAACGGCGTACGCGAGATATGCGGCGTGAGACTGCCCGATGGCATGAGAGAGAACGAGAAGTTCCCGCAGCCCATCATTACCCCTACAACTAAGGCCGAAATCGGCGAGCATGATGCCGACATATCAAAAGAAGAGATTCTCGCTAAGGGCCTAGCTACTCCCGAAGAGTACGCATTGCTTGAGAAATATACACTTGAACTTTTTCAGAGAGGAACGGAGATAGCAGCCGAAAGAGGACTTATCCTCGTAGACACGAAATATGAGTTCGGCAAGCACGACGGCAGCATTTACCTGATGGACGAGATACACACTCCCGACAGCAGCCGATATTTCTACGCCGAGGGTTATGAAGAGAAATTCGTGAAAGGCGAGCCTCAGAAACAACTCTCTAAGGAGTTTGTCCGCGAGTGGCTTATGGAGAACGGTTTCCAGGGCAAAGAGGGACAGCAGGTACCGGAGATGACCGATGACATTGTAGAGAGCATCAGTAACCGATACATTGAGCTGTTCGAGAACATCACCGGTGAAAAGTTCGTCAAGGAAGAGTGTGAAGACATTCACACCCGCATCGAACAGAACATCAATAGCTATCTTGCATAATAAAAGCCCGCAAAGAGATGAAGAAGTTCGGAATAATAGGCTTTCCTTTGGCGCAGTCGGCATCACCAGCTTTTTTCAACAAAAAATTCGAAAAAGAGGGAATTGATGCCGTATACCTGCCGTTTGAAATTGAAAGCATCGAAGAACTTCCTGCAATACTCGAACAGCACCCGGAGCTGTGCGGTTTCAATGTCACCATACCATACAAGCAGAAAGTCATGCAGTACCTCGCAAGCATGAGCGGCGAGGCAAAAGATATTGACGCCGTAAATGTAGTGAAAGTCATCCGTGACAAAAAGGGCAAGCCTGTTCTGCAAGGATTTAACAGCGACGTAATAGGCTTTACCCGCTCAATAGAGGCACTTGTAAAGGGAAAACATAAAAAAGCCCTGATACTCGGCACTGGCGGAGCGTCAAAAGCCATTGCCTACTCATTGAAGCGGCTCGGCATTGAATACATATTCGTTTCACGAAGTGCGGGAGAGGGCAAAATCGCATACTCCGACCTTAACAAGGAGATAATAGAGGAACACACGCTCATTGTAAATTGTACTCCTCTTGGAATGACCGGACACGGCATTGACCAATGCCCGGACATCCCATACAGGTATGCCGGAGAGAAGCATCTGTTTTATGACATTGTATACAACCCCGAAAACACTTTGTTCCTGCAGAAAGGAGCCGAACGGGGCGCGACCACAAAGAGCGGCTACGAAATGTGGTATCTTCAAGCCCTCGCATCGTGGGAAATATGGAACAGATGATAACACAAAAAAACGATGACCTCATAGGTCATCGTTTTTTTGTGTTACATTCAAGATTCATCATTCACCGGTATATTCACCGCGGATAATTTTGAAATCAGGGTGAACATTGTAAAACGCATACTCATTAACAGATGTACTTTCCGGTATATATGCGACTTTAAGATTAGGACATTTTTCTATCGCATAAGCGCCGATCTGGAGCATGCCTTCTTCAAACACGATACATTCCAGATTATCCAAATTCTTCAGCATGCTTTCTTTATCAAGTGAAACAGGCTTTACTCTAAGGAATTTAGCTCCCGGGGCTACAAAATACATATCATCGCCTTTGTATATAATATCAGAATAACTTGACATGGCCGTATTTGCAGGGTCTACCTCTATTGATTGAATGCTCTTGTATTTTGAGGCGAGCCCGAAAGTGTTTCCATCCTTATCAAGCGTCTCAACGTTCTTGCCTATATATAGTTCCTTGACGTCCTTAGAGCCCTCTTTTGTAGGATTGACAGACGTAATCTTAAAACCGCCTACGCTATAAGGTATCGTAACGACCTTATTGCCTTCTTTTATGCTCTCTACATTAAGATTGCTGCTGTAATAGTTATAAGTACAATATTCGTCCTCAAAAAGAGTAGCTTGAATATCCGTGTTCATAAATATGTTGCCATACGAATTCACGTCACTCAGTTTATACATCCGATTGTTTGTCGGATCGCTCAAATACCATACGCCGTCCGTTTTTACATAGTTCCATGCATGGCCGCCTTCGGGGATATAACCGTTAGCTGTCACGCAAGGGATTCCGAGTGCATTAAGCATCACATTGAGCAAATCGGCATATCCTTGACATATACCTTTTTTGTTCTTAAACACAGAATACGGTCTGTTGTCTGTAAATTCATAGTCGATTTCCGCTACAAGCCATTTAAAGACCTTCTCATATTTCTCATACTCCGTTTTGCAGCCCGAAACAAGCTCTACGGTAAAATCAGCGATCTCGTCATACTGATAATCTTCAATCTCAATATGAGCGCCAAGAACCTTTCCGCAATCGGGACCTGAAGCCTCCAAAAGCAATTTAGTCCTTTCCGCAGGATTAACCCATGCGAGATCCTTTGAATTATCCGCCGCCGGGAAACCTCCTTGTTCAGACTCTATAAAGCCCATGCTGTATATTTCATCTACCGCAAATTTAGCGACCTGCCCCTTCGGAAGATTGATATACAACGTGTCTGATTGCGAGAATGCATTAGCGGCAAACAGCAGCATTAGAAATGCATTTATAATCCTTTTCATCATTTCACGAATTTAATAGATGTTTCATTATAGTTTACGACATAAACTCCCGAAGACAAAGCATCTAAAGAAACAAATGCCGTTCCGTTCTCGGCTGCGGCGACAGACGTTATAGCCTGACCGTTCACTGAGAAAAGACGTACGACGCAACCGGGAACAAGGCCCTCGATTACAATAGAGTTCTTAGATAGCTCAAAACGCTCTTTAGCGACTTCGTCATTATCGTATATATCGTCAATGCCTGCCGGCAATTCGTTGATAAACTTGAATTCTTTGACATTGGAACGTTTCAGTTCCGCATTGTTTGACGCAGAGACAATTTTTACGGCATCATCAACGAAAGTAATCACAGGTTGCTCCTCCAAAAGGAAGTATACCGACGTTTCATCGTTCATATAAACTGCGAGTACCTTTTCGCCTTTTGCGAACAACATCGCAGGCATGAAAAGAAGCAAGGTTATTAATATTTTTTTCATAATTCCTTTTATTATATTATTTGAATCTTAGAGTGTTACAACTTATTTAGCAGCGCTTGAAACAATCAAATTCTTGACTTCCCATGTGCTTGAGTTTTCTGTTGTAGACATGTATTTGAACGCAATAACGACGTTGCTCTTGCCCATAACAGCCGCAGGAAGAGCTATCTCTCCAGTGTTGTTGAATGTCCAGTTGTTATTGTTTACTGCGCCATACTCAACTTCTGTCCACTCGGTGGTTGAGACATTGCCGGTGTAGTCGCTTGTCACG
>JAZNPP010000065.1:0-13814 GCA_045589695.1 Bacteroidaceae bacterium | reverse complement strand
TTGCACGAGTAATTTCCGAACAATACCGTCACCGTTAAAAACAGAGTGAGGCTGCGTTGTTCCTCAGGGGCTCCGGAACTCGCTCGGCGTTGCGTTACTGAATAATAATATAACGGCACACCTCGCTCTGCATGTCCTCGCCTTTTCCCTGAGGAACAACGGAGCCTCACTCTGTTTTTAACGGTGACGGTATTGTTCGGAAATTACTCGTGCAATGGAATAAACGACAGCAAAAGTAATTTTCTAAATAATCCGGCACTGTAAGCGAGAGAGTGCAAAGCCCTGCCGGATGCAGGCCATTGCGCGAGGACTGTATGAGCGAAGTGCGGGTATAATTTACATTGCATAGCCGCACGAAGCGAGTTCCGCAGCGCCCTGCTAACGGCAGAAAGGCTTGAAACGGCAAGCTGACGACGAACGAGTTATATTGCCGGCGGCAATTCACGAGCAAGAGGAGAAAGCGGCTCGAACGCCCTGTGCCGGGCCTTTTGGTACTTTTGTGCGACAAAAGTACATGACAGAACGACAACAGGAAGAATAAAAAACAACAGGTCAAGGGTAAATCGCAACAAGAATAAAACATCCTACCCCTCGGACTTTGCGGGTGAGACGGATTAACGATTAAAGCGAAGCTTCTACGGCGTGAGCAGCATCTCGTCAAGCGCAGCATCGCCGAATGTGATGCCGCTTGGGTTGCGGTAGCGAATGCCGCCAACAGATTAACGAGGAAAGATTAACGTTTAACAATTAAAACTGTTTCAGTCTTATTTCAACAGTTTTTTGATTACATTCGCATAACCGCATCTGCGGCATAACGGCTCTACTGCCGTATGCTTTGTAAAACCGTCGTAAATAGCCTTCGCCCGTGGCGAAGCGAGTATCTCATCGAGCGGCTGCTCAAAAAGATTGCCAAGCCTGATGGTACCGGCGCTGTCGAGGCAGCATGGAACGACCGTGCCGTCCGCCAGAACGCCAATTTGGTTACGCAAAGCATAACAAAAGGCCTCTTCATCGTTGTTTTCCGCCCTGTCGCTGTCGGGCCATTCGAACATGCGGCCATATTCAATATATATATTCTCGGCGACCCTCCACCCGTCGTGGCGTTGTGTCCAGGGGTGAGGGATATAATTCGATACAAGTGAGAGCAAAAGTTCGTTCTCCTTGTCGTACCCGCCCTGATTCCACAGGCGAAGCACTATGATAACCCCTTTCGACGCCGCTGCGAGGGAAAAACGCATGACATCGTCTATGTACTGTTCCGGATTCTCTTTTCCGTTGCCTTCGTGAGAATGAAGAGATATCTGTACCTTATGCGGCAGAGCGTCAATAACAGCCTGCGCGCGAGAAAGAAGCGTGCCGTTCGTTGTCAGCACCGGCACAAATCCTTTATTACGTGCCATAACGATGAATTCAGGCAGGTGAGCGTGCAGCAGAGGCTCGCCCATGAGATGAAAATAGAGAAATTTTACCTTGCCCTGCAGACGTGATGTAAGTTTGTCGAATTCATCGGACGAAAGAGAACGCTTCGGCCTCGATGTCTTAGGACAGAAAAGACAATCGAGGTTGCAGATGTTCGTTATTTCAAGATAACAGCGGGTAATCATGCATTAATGGTTGTACAAGGCAAAAATAGCACATTGCAGCCTTACTCCAAAGGAGAGCCGCAAAAAAAAAGACAGCCTCGTGAGGCTGTCTTTACTGTTGGTGTGACTCGCTTGGGGCTCGAACCCAAGACCCCATCCTTAAAAGGGATGTGCTCTACCTGCTGAGCTAGCGAGTCTACCTAATCGCCGTTAAGCGAGTGCAAAGATATGAATAATTTCTGTAACGGCAAATAATTTTGCCATTTTTTCAAAAACTGAGTCTAAAATTGCCGATAAAAGAGCGAATATTACTCTGTACTCTATATTAAAGCAGTCTTGTTATCGCGTCTTGGTATTTGCGTGAGATTGGGATGCTGTCGAATCCCTCTTGTTTCAGTTCTGCGACAAAGATTCCCGTGCTGTCCCTGTGGACAATCTTTATGTAGGCGGGGTTGATGAAGTATGACCTGTGGCATCGTACAAGTCCTCGCTTTGCGAGGGTCTCTTCAAGTGCCTTCATCGACGAACGCAGAACGAATTTCTTTGTTTTGTTCTGGTCCTGATAGTGTATCTGCACGTAGTTGTCCTCCGACTTTATGAATATTACCGCTTCGGGCGCTATTACAAGTCGTAATTTCTTGTATTCATCGTGGAATCTTATCAATGAGTTATCGTCGGCGGCGATGCTCTCTTCATTGTTCTTCGTGTAAAGTTCGTAACCAAGCCAGATGAATGCGTACGGGTAAACGGCAGTAGTAATCATCAGCAATATGAATGTGCCGGCGATCTCGAAAAAAGATACAGGCTCTTTAAGCATCAGAGTGACGTAGAGCGACGTGAAGAGGGCGGCGACAACCATTTCGGCAAAACTCCAAACCGTATATATTGACCTTGAAATATGTCTGTATTTGCCTATAAGGTATAACCAGCCTCGCGTGATTGATGTCGAGATGAGTACTATGCAGAATATTATCGCCGCATTGAAAGCGAAGCTCGCATGCTCCATTTCGAGCAGTTCATGAATGCCGTGAGGCTTGTAGAAAGTGATGAATATAAGAATGAATACAGGCACGACCAATGAGTGGAGTATGGTGCATGCACCGCTTAACATCAAGTTCTTTTTCATGTTGTTTAATACCTAAAAATGCTGGGACAAAGATAATGAATATTTGTCAAATTTCCCTAAAATGCCGCTTTTATCCCTAAAAATACGATTTTTTTCACAAAACGCTTATCCCCGTAACAATAATTATTCGTATATTGGCAAAAGATATACCTTTGCAGTGCAAAAAAGAGGGTTTTTGATTTTACCGTTTGAACTAATAAGCATTATACACTATGATTCGGGTTTACAAAAGAATTAAAAAGATGAGAGAGAAATATATCGATACTCTGGCAAAACTCTACGAATACTCTACAACTGTCTATTCAAAGAAGACATACACCCAATGGTACGATACCAAGAATGGTTCATATACGTACGCCTCTTTTAAGAGCGAATGTGATGCCATGTCAAAGATTCTGACACAGTACGGCATCGGCGTCGGCGACAAAGTGGCTATTTTCTCTACGAACATGCCTAACTGGTCTGTGGCTTTCTTCTCTACGGTAGCGTACGGCAGAATATCTATTCCGATACTTCCCGACAGTTCCGAAAACGAGGTCACTAATATCATCAACCACTCCGAGAGCAAGGTTATATTCGTTGCAGGCAAGCTCCGAGGCAGATTGTCCCAGGAGATTATGGACAAGATGACGCTTGTCATAGAGATGGATACGTTCAACATAATCAAGGCCGACGAAGAGAAGTTCACTTGCGACGGGCGCGCAGCCGTTCCTACCCCTGACGATATCGCTACAATCATTTACACGTCGGGCACTACAGGCAGTGCGAAGGGCGTTGTCCTGAGCCACCGTAACCTTGCGTCGAACGTAATCACAAGCTATCACTCGTGCAAGAGAACGGAAAAGGACCGCTGGCTTTCAATACTGCCTATGGCGCATACTCTTGAGATGACCCTCGGCATGCTGTATCCTATGTATACGGGCTCTACGGTCTATTACCTTCCCAAGCCGCCGGCGGCGCCTTTGCTCCTTAAGGCGATGAAGATTGTGAAGCCTACGACCATGCTCACGGTGCCTATGATTATCGAAAAGGTATACAAAGCGAGCGTATTGCCTACAATTAAGAAGAGCCGCACTCTCACGTGGATGAACGAACATATGAACGGGCTCATGTGCCGCATCATAGGCATGAAGCTGAAAAAGACATTCGGCGGTCATATCTCTTTCTATGGTATCGGCGGAGCGAAGCTCGACCCTGAAGTCGAAACATTCCTCTTGAAGGCGCGTTTCCCGTACGCTGTCGGCTACGGATTGACCGAGACGTCGCCTCTGCTCGGATATTCGATGAAGGGCTGGCGCGCAGTAGGCTCTTTCGGCTACCCCGTATATAACGTTCAGCTGAAACTGCATAATATCAATCCCGAAACAGGCGAGGGCGAAATAGTAGCTAAGGGACCTAACGTGATGCTCGGCTATTACAAGGACCCTGTACGTACAAGGAGCGTTTTCACCGAGGACGGCTGGTTCCGCACGAGCGACATTGCCGTTCAGGACGAAAAGGGCCGTTTCTACATCAAGGGACGCAACAACAATATGATTCTCGGCCCGTCGGGCGAGAATATATACCCCGAAGAGATAGAGAACGTTCTGAACAACGTTGAGGGCGTGAGCGAGTCTATCGTGGTAGAGCGTAACGGCCGTCTTGTGGCTCTTGTTTCTCCTTCCGAGGACTTTATACAGTGGGATAAGGAGAGCGAGGACAAGTTCTATGAGAGGCTCGACAGCTGGAAGTCGAAGATACTCAGCATCACCAATAATAATGTGAACAAATCGTCTCAGGTAAGTTCTGTCGAGGTCATGAAAGAGCCTTTCGAAAAGACCGCGACACAGAAAATCAGACGATTCAAGTATAAGGATACTGCTCCGACAGTAGAGGAGGAAAAGAAGAAGAAATAACGTCAGCGACTAACGTGTAGCTGCAGTCCGTAGCGACTGCGGTAGAATATAATGGCGGGTGAGGTTATGGCTTTTACCGAACAAAACATTCAGGGCGGCTGAGAAGTCTCAGCCGCCCTGAATGTTTTGATAATACTTCAGTTACCGTGGCAATGTTATTTTGAACATTGAACTCTCTGTGTGTTCACGCATGATAATCTCTTTCATCTTACTTACTACATCGGGATACTGCGAAGCTATGTTATTGTCTTCGTGCAGGTCCGTAGCGAGGTCGTAAAGACTGCAATTGCCGTTCTGGACTACAAGCTTCCAGTTATCCATGCGCAGAGCCATCATGTTTGTCTCGTGGAACTCCCAGTAGAGGAATTCGTGCTTCTCCTGCTCGCCTTCGCCAAGCAATGTGGGAGCGAACGACAAACCGTCGAAGTAGTCTGCTGCGAGGTTCTTGTTCGTGTAGCGCTCGACGTAGTTGTCGATGCCTGCAATATCGCAGAATGTAGGCATTAGGTCGTAGAATGCGAGCTGGTGGTCATTGACAGTGCCTGCTTCAACCTCTCCCGGCCACCATGCGATGAACGGAACACGGATGCCGCCCTCATGTGTAGAACGCTTTGTGCCCTGTAGCAGCTTCTCGGTGTTGAAGTAGTCGGGGTCGCCGCCGGCTTCGGTGTGCGGGCCGTTGTCGCTGGTGAAGATAACGAGCGTGTTCTTGTCGAATCCCTTCTCTTTCAGCTTCGCAAGCACCTCGCCAACGTAAGCGTCGAGGCGTGTTACCATAGCCGCGAACTGCTGGTGAGCGATATCTGTCGGGTTGTAGTATGAACCTCTGTCGCCGCCGTAGCTTTTCTCCTGGCAGAATGCGCCCTGATAGGCCTGCAGGATAGAGTCATTAGGCTGTGCAAGCTCGGCATGCGGCAATGTGTATGTGAACACGCCGAAGAATGGCTTGTCGGCTGTCTGCTTGTCAATCCATTTCATCGCTTCCTGGTGAATGAGGTCGGCAGAATAGTCCTTGCGGTTCTTGTAGTCCTCGCCGTACATTGCATGCCCGGTGTTGCCTTCAAGCTCAATACGCTTAACCTCTGTGTCGCCAGCCTCTCTGTCATAAGAGTTCAGGAAGTTGGGGTAGTAGAGGTGAGCCTGGAACTGGCAGATATATCCATAGTAACGGTCTACGCCACGCTTGTCGGGCGTCGATACCGAGCCTTCGTAGCCGCCTGCCCACTTGCCGAACATGCCGGTGTTGTAGCCGTTGTCCTTCATAATCTCGGGAAGGATGACATGGTCGGGGTCGTAAGGCTCCTGGCCTGCGACCTTGTATTCCTGGTTGTTTCCGTAATAAACCCAACCCGATCCTGGCCAATACTCCTTGTTTCCACGTACCTTGGTGTGTCCTGTGTGCTGTCCTGTCATGAAGCATGCGCGTGACGGAGCGCTCACGGGGCTGCCTGCGTACGCCTGCGTGAAACGCATGCCCTCTGCAGCCATGCGGTCGAGGTTAGGAGTGCTTATGTACTGCTGTCCGTAGCATCCCACGTCGGCGTAACCTAAGTCGTCGCACATAATATAAATAATGTTCGGCTTCTGCGCCTCCTGTGCCTGAACTGCCGCCGAGGCGAGCAATCCGCAACCGAAAAGTAAAAATTTGTTCTTGTCCATATTTTACTGTTTTATTTATTTCTTGATGAAAATCTTAACGTTCTTGTAGCCATCGGCTGTCGTCGCGCGCAGTATGTACACGCCCTCGGTTACGCCTGCGACGTTCATTGTGTTGCCTTTGCAAGCGGCAATCTTCGCTGCGTTGATGGTGTAAAGTTCTAATGAGAGAACACCGCTTGCGCTGTCCGCTGTAAGCCTGTCGCCCTGCCGGCACACGTCGATTATGCACTCTTCGGCAACCTCGCCGATGCCTGTCGGGTAACTGCTCTCGTCGGTATTAGGAGCGAAGTATGCTACAAGTTTCACGTTGTGGTCGGCTGTGAATGTATATTCGGTGTCCGTTGAAACAACGACTCCTTCTTCTCTCCAGCATACGAACGTACCGTTGCCGTAAGCGACAGCCTTCGCTGTCAGGGTTGTCCCGTACGCATAGCTGTCGGCGACCTCGGAAAGCGTCGCTTCGCCACGCTCCCACGAGTTCACGCCTATTGTAACGGTGCGTTCTTCCTGAGGCTCCACAATATTGATATTGAAATCATAGATGAAGCCGTAAACCTCGTCTTCGGCAAGGTTAAGGCCGTTGCTGTTCACTCGCAGACGCATGCGTGTCTGTACCATATTCGCCCATTCGGGAACGGCAACCTCGGCGTTCGCATCAGTGCCGTTCAATGTCAATGGCGCTTCGGTCTCGTACACGCCGTCGCTGTTCCAGTCGAAGTGTGCCGTAACGGCAAGGTCGCTCGCTGCGTTTGCCGACAAAGTCACGTCAATGTCGAACTTCTTGCCCTTCGCTACGGCTCCTCTGTCATTGGCGTACATCACATGCCACCTGTCCGGCTTGCTGTCGGCTGTATATACGATATTGTCCAGCGCGCCCTCACCGTGAATGTTTATGCTCTTGGCGTAGTTGTCGCCTACGGCGCCGCACGGGTTGCTGTAAATCTTTAGACTGCGTACGAATTCGCTAAGTACCTTGCTGAAACGGAACAGACTGTCTGTACCTATCTTCAACACTCTGTTTCCGTTCTTGAAGTAGGTATACCCCTTAACCTGTTCGCTTTCGTATGCGGTCCATTTTGTCTCAAGTCCCTCGGCGGCTGCAATATCGCCGTTGCTTATGCCTATGACGGTGGCGGGTTTGCTTGCCGAAGCTATCTGCCAGCCGGTCTTGTTGCCTGTACCCACAAAGTACCACTCTTGAGACTTGTCGAAAGAGTCGGGGTCGTTGAGGGCAAGTCCGGCGTCGGTAACTGTGAGATACTTGCCGTTATTGCTTGCCATGTTATAGCTTGTACCGATAATTCCTATGGCTTCGCTTGCCGAGAACGGAGAATAAACCTCAAGCTCGTCAATAAGTTTCCAGTATGACGCTTCGTCGTATGAGCCGTTTTTGTATGTTACCCATGTTATTATGTGGCTCGACGCGCCGTCCTTGTTCAGGGCGCGCGGGCCGGCGCTTTCGTTGCTGTAGTTGTCGCAGTCGGTAGAACTGAAGTAGTGAAGTCCTGTCTTTACGCTGCTCGGTCCTGCATAGTACTCTACAGGCTCGGCAGATGTCGTTATCTTTGAATCTGATGACGGAGTGAGGTTACAGCTGCCGATGTAACGGCCTGTTGTGGTGTTCTTAATGTAGAAGCAGTTGGCTTTATCTGTCGGTATGAACTTCCAGAGCTGTTTTGAAGCCCCTTTCCCCTTGATTGTCATGTAGTGATTGTCCTCTTCGGTTATGAAATCGGTGCCGTTGCCTTTCCAAGAGATATAGTAGACGTTTCCTTCGCTGTTGTCCGGCTCCGGTTCCGGCTCCGGTTCCGGTTCCGGTGACGTGGCTGAATTGGAGAACCTGATTTCGCTGAGGCCGATGAAGCAGCCTTCATTCTCGCTGCCCTTTGTAATTGTCAGCTTGAGGGTTACCGTGCCGTCGCTGTTTATTGCGTTGCCGGTGATGTCCCAAAACTTGTTGGCACCTGTAATGCCTGCTGCAATGTCAATGTCGTCGAGCGAGCCGAAAGCGGCGTCGTTCACAGCAGCGGCTACATTCCATTTGCGTGCCTTGCCGTCCTCAGGCGATTGGTATCCGTTTGAGCCGTTCAATGCGTGTATGTGGCAGCTGAGCCTGTCGAACGCAAAACCTTCCGGAACGCCGCTGACGGTAAACACAAGGTCAATCGTCGGGTTTGTGTTCGCATTAACATTAGGGCAAACAATAGCGTCGGTAACCGCTCCTGCCGTGGCTTTGAATTGGTGTGACGAAATCATCGTGGCCGAAACGCCGGGAATAGCAGAGCCGTTCTCGTCGGTAATGGCAAGAACGACGCTCGCATCGTTTGTTCCCGTACGGTTAAACTTGATTCCGATACTCGAAATCGCGAATATCTGTTGCGTAAGAACAAATAAAAGGGTTAGAATGGATATGTATACTTTTCTCATAATTTAAAAATTTACCCGATAAAAATAGTAATATAATTTATATGTTGTTTATATAAGTTTATTAAATAATTCAAATATGATTTTTTTTCTCCGGCATTAACAAAAAAGTACCGCAGCCGTGAGGCAGCGGTACTCCTAATTGTTTTAAATTTAATTTAATAATGAGAAAAAATCACCATTAAGCTTGTATAAACTATTAATAAGGTAAAAACAGAAAGTTACACGTTAATCGTTAATCTCTAAACTTTAAACTCTCAACTCTCAACTTTCTCAACCTTATCACTTCCAAAGGTTGCCCCACTCGCCGCGGTGACCGCCGTCGAGCATCTGGCCTGAATCTACCGTTACATCTTTGTTAATCTGCAATGAAGCTGCGAGCATGTTCTCAGCCTCAACGTTTACCTCTGTCATAAGAGGAGCTGTATAATTCTTTTTCATATCGTTTGTTCTTTATTTTTTGTTTTTGCGCGGGCAGACACACAAGCCCGCCCACACAATCTCTCACCTTTAAACTCTCACCTCTCAACTTTCAACTTATCTTACCACTCTCTTAACACCATTAACAATGTAGATGCCCGGCTCGGTAATCTCGTTGATGCGGCGACCCTGAAGGTCGTAGATAGCTTCTTTCTCGTTTCTCATTTCTACTTTCTCCACAGCTGTTGTGCCGTCGAAGCCGAAACGATAACCTACGCTGTTGTTCGCGGGGTCTGCCTTGTCAAGCGCAAGGTATGCCGCATGGCTCTTCAATGTGAACGAGGTTGCTGTATTAGCCTTGTAAAGGCCTACGTTGCTCTCCACTTTCGCAAGCACGAACACGTCCTTTTCGGTAGTAGCGTACTCTGCTGCCACAGTTCCGGAAAGAGCGTTGCCATCGATAGCGGCTGCGTCTGTCGTTGTGATAGCAAGGTTGTATGTACCTGCGGTGCCGTTAAGAATTACAGGAGTGTTGGCAGGGATAACCTTGCCCTCAATTTCGTTCAATGTAGCCCAATTGCCGTTAATTGTCACAGTATGCGCTGTAACTGCATCCGCCTCAGGAATCGTCACCTCAACGGGAGCGTGGAATGTAGCGTACCCGGCATCTGTAATTGTTACGGGGAGAGAGGTTACAGCCTCAAACCACCAGTTATAACCATGATCACTGCCATTTGTAGGCTGACGATCACCGCTGTCGGCTATATCTCCATAACCGTATAGATATCTGCCATTCACCTTTATCAGATAAGAACCTGGTTTTTGGTTTATACTTCCGTCTTCTATCGTATATTCATGACGAGATCCGACAGCGAGCGGTTTGACATTTTTCGCACCTGAAGCAGCTGAGATATAAAGGCCTGTCGCAAATGTCATAAAAGCGCCATCATAGTAGAATATGCTTGTGGCATCGGAGGCGTCGCCCGTACCATTCATCTTCACCTTATTATCATCGTTTGTATTTGACGACATGTATCTGTTTTCACGTGTACAGCGAATGCGATAATACTTGCCGTTTTCGGGTAGATTGATTGTAAGACCATCTATCAAACCTTTTATTCTGTCAATCTGAGCCTGTATCGCATCTGTGTCTTCCGAGGTTTCGTATTCGCGTGCTTCATTATATGCCGTTACAAAATCCTCGTCACCCTCTTGTTGAGAATAGTTATTAAGTCCCGAGTTAATGCGCCAGTTTTGGTTCCATTCGTCGTAGTACTTTGTTTTAATTTCATCAAGATATTCCTTAAGTTCTTGTTGCTTGATGCCCACTTCTTCATATTTTTCAACTAACTCTTCAATACTTGCGAGAGTGCTTTCGTCAATTGCTGCAACCGGAGTTATTCTGTGAACGTTAGCAGCGTCACCGGTATTGTTAAATCCGCCCTTCCAGTTAAGGAGACCATATGTAAAACTACCACCATTATTATGATTCAACACGCCGGTACCATTATTTACCGATATCAAAAGATGGTAATCGGAGTCTGTTGATGCTTTGAATATAAGCTTGTGCGATGTGGGCTTAGCCGATAACGGGATACTTGCATCACCATCCTCTGTTGTACCTACGAATTTCCCGGCTCCGATGCTGTACATATAGTAGTTGCCGCTTTCCGATTTGTATATCGCCCATTGGCAACTCGGAAGAGTCTCGCCTTTTTCTAAAGTGGCGAATTTTGAAGAGGATATGGCATAATCGGGTGTGGTATTTTCGTCATACATCACGTATGCTCCATTTCCGTATTTAGATACAATGGTATATACCGCATTGTTTGTCAAATCATTGACATTTGTCACATACTGCGCCCTCTTAATCAACGCTCTAAATTCCAATGTCTTTGCATAAACGTCTGAAGCAGAAGCGGAAGTGCTAATCAACTCTTGGGCTTCGGTTATGGCTGTTGTCAAGTCCGTTTTTACATTTTCCGACAGATACTCTTTTAGAGTATAGGGGGTAGCTTCGTCGATAAGGGTTTGCAATTCGGCTTTGAGCCCTGGAAGTTCATACGTCCCTACCGCATCAGCTATGGTTGCAAGCGTTTCTTCGTCAATAGTCAGTTGCTTGAACATGCAGAACGCATTGCCATGGTCCCAATTATTAGATATACCGCCTGACCAGGATATGATTTCTTTACTATTATTACAATGGAGTGAAGATGAGCCGCCATCTGTAGACATCATGATGGAGTATCCTTCGAGAGTTGTTGGATAGAATGTAAGTTTGTCGGATTCGACTTCTTCAGTCAAGGATATCTTTCCATTAGTAGGCTCGCCGACAAATTTGCCCGCACCCGTGTTGTATAAATAATGTTTGCTTGTATTAGGGCTCTTGTAATACGCGAAAATACAATTTTCCTCATTGTACGCAACTGCTTTATCAATAACATCAGGCGTTGCGCTGTTATAGCATAGGAATGCTTTAGCTCTATCGCTCTTGATATAATATCCGGCACCTGAGACCAAATCCTCAGGAGTTCTAACCAAATTAGAGAGTTCCGTTTCATCAACCTCTTCCAACTGCCATTTAATACTTTCGTTATCGCTCGGTTTATTGGCATATATTTCACAAATGCCGTCTTCGTTATTATCGGCATCAGCGCCAATATACCCGATTGTACCGCAAAGAGTGATGATATTTTCTTCGTCTACAGTCAAAGCGAAACCGTCAAGAGTATTGCTTGTCGCAATAGCATACCAAGTATCACTTTTTATAGCATAACCTAATTTTGATACATTGAACTTATAATAAGGAAAGCGCGCGTCATGAGTGAAAGAGAACCATTGATCGGGAACGGTGCATTTGTCTTTTGCTTTCATTCCAGAGTTATTATCTGGCTCTACAAATTCAAGATATTTCCCGAGATTTACATTCTTTAAACGATAAACGCCGTTAAGATTAACTTTGTTATACAAGCAAAGAGTTATAAGGCCGTCTGATGTCAGGGCTTCTGACTTATTGGAAACAAAATATCGGATTGTATAAGTTCCGACCTCCGTTACCGGTAATTCATAAAGATTGTTTTGTGCATTATTTCCGGTATAACCAAAATGGTAATCACCGACAGCCACTGTGCCGTCTTCCTTTACAAGGTCCACGCCCACAATGTCAAGACGGTTGTCGCCTTTTCTGTAATTGAACAGGGCTGTCAGCGTCGCTGCATTCTTTACAGTCACGGTTTGTGTAATGCAATATACATTGTCGTTTGTTATACCAGCTTGAATATCGGTATTGATGCCGGTTGGAACATCGGCCGCTTTTTCCCAATCACTGGGAAACCAGAATACAAAATTCTTGGCTTTTACAAAATCTCTATCTACAATCTCAAATGACAATTCTTGTATTTCTTTAGGTATAAGATACCATTTACTGCCATTGTCCGAGTCTGCGTTATTTTGATAAAGACCAAGAGTGTTGCCGCCACCTTGATACCAATTTAAATATTTTGAAGCGACGTTAGATGTATTGTATGGCGCAATATCGTAATATTCTCCGAGATTGTATGACCTGAAATAGAATTTATCGTCATCCCCTTTAGTCTCGGACAATTCTACAAAATTCTGTTTATTACTGTAACTGCCTGCAATTGGGTATGTAAGCCATTTTCCTTCACCTACGCTGTAAATGTAATATGCATTATCTGTGCCTGATGCATAAAAAGCGAAAGCTCCGGCTGTACTCACATCTGTTGAACTGTTATAAGCGGTTGTTGCCGGAACATATTTACCGCCACCGTTACACATGTAATACAAATACTCAGGAGTGCCTTCTTCCGGCAAGGTTGTAGATAGTTTCACCTGTGCCATTGCGCCGATTGTCATAAACAACGATGCAATTAATAAAGTAATTTTTTTCATATAAATATAATTAAATTTAAAATAAAAATAAATTCGTTTTAATCTCTTAGTTAGAGACGCAAATAAAACATCCTGTAAATCATGCAAAATTAATGATTTTCAAATACATTTAATCATTTTCGGTCTATTTTTTTCAACAATGTAGTATATAATTAACTAAAATGAGACAAAAAAGGTTTAAACATGCGGTTTTTATCGGTAAAACGTTGCGTCTCTAACTAAGAGACGCAACCAGATTAAAAATTTTCAAAGGGATTAGAATAGAGAACTCGCAGGGGCGAACCGGTATATTCGTCCGGTAATGATAAATCCTCTTCTCTGTCGCAATTCGCGACAAAGAAGAGGATTTATATTGAGAACAAAGATGATTAGATTGTTTGAAGTTCTCTTCATAGAAAGGGCTCACCGGCAAACTCTGGGGACTATGTAACTTTTTGTTTAAAACAAAAATCTCGCTTCCGCTCGCCGTTATATTCTACCGCAGTCCTCAACCTTAAACTGCAGATTGTTACAATGCGTAGGTCTTTCTCTCAATACTTTTTCTCTCGTGAAAAAGTAATCAAAAAACGCCCGTCACACGAAAAGATGCGATTAAGTGAGCGCAAAGGAAATTCATTTCCTTTGCCAAGCGTGAGCATCTTATCTAAAAATTAGTCACGGCAGCCTTTTTGTTGGCAACACCGCCTGGTCGCAACCCGTGCGGCACAAACTACGTCTGTGCTACGCACGACCAATTGCTGGCGGTGTTGTCGATTTACTATGGCAAATTCGCGAGTCGCACAGCGACATAACTCG
>JAZNPP010000064.1:0-16853 GCA_045589695.1 Bacteroidaceae bacterium | reverse complement strand
AAAAGTTGCAGCGATGAAGGATGAAAAGGCAAGGATGATTGTTGGAGGAGTATCGTTGGTATACAATGTTTCGCAGATAGCCCGCTTTAAGGCGATGATTGTTGAGTTTTCTCAACTATGCAACTACATTGTTTGCGTTGCTAGATTTAGAGGATATTGCACACAAGAAGAATACAATATAGTTATAGAGTGCCAGCAGCACATTGAAGATTGTAATCGTCAAATTGCAAAGCATGGCACTATGACAATTATAGATGGTATATCGCTACTTATCGACGGTCTAAGTAGTCTTAATAGGAGATAATAAGGATATCTAATCCCACCCCAAGCAGAGGTAACCCCTCTGCTTTTTTGTGTAGTTGTCCAACCTTTTCGGGCACAAGTCCCTACTCTTTCAATGGAGCGACCTCAATCGCACAAACTCACATTTATGTTTAACAAATAAGACCAAGATCTATGGAAGTACTAACTATCGAACACAGCGCTTTTCAGCAGCTGATTAGCAAAATTGATGCAATGGACGAGTTCATCCGCAAAGCCAAATTAGAGCAGCAAAGTTCTCTCGACGATGATTGGGTTGATGGGCAGGCGGTATGCGAGTATCTCTGCATCTGCAACAAGACCTTGCAAAGCCTTCGCAGTGCCGGCAAAACCACTTACAGCACCATCAGTACAGATTGCAGAGATTAAGCGTTGCATGCGTGCTCACACAATCAAGAGTAGCGAGGAGATGCTGCAAAACCTAATCGCCCATAAGCGCAATAGCAAAGCGAAAGCTAGTGCTAATGTTCAGTAAACCGAAGAGAGGCGGCTCAAATAGAGGTCATTTCTTTTTGATTTTGTCAATTCAAAAATTATTCGTAAATTTGTCGTAAGCAACTGTAGTTCTGAAGTTTGTGTGGGAAAAGTCGGACTCGAAAATGACACCCTGAAACAACCCAAGTGTCCCTCGAATTGGGAGTATAGTATTGGGCAAAGGCAATTGCTTGATATACAGAGTGAGGAGCAGATGGACAGACTCTCGTTTTCCGCTCAAAGTCAGACAGCTTTCAGCTATCTTTTTTATTTTAAACAATTTTTGGCTCGATGTAACATTCTGACGGATTTCTTTTTCAGTCACATAACGGCTCACCGGCAAAGCCATAGCCATTATAAAGATATAGAAAATTTACAGAAACTCCGAATTTTGGCAGAAAACTATTTTGCTGTCCGTCAAACAGTGTGTCGAAAAAACCGTTACCTTTGGGGTAAAATTGATTGCAATGTTGAATCCTCGTGAAAATATGGTAGTGATTGACGGCATAATAAAAACCGTCGAGATTCATCGTATCAAACTCAATGAGCGAGGTGATAAGTATAACATTTTATTCAATAGTGCAAAGTATAAGTGCTACTCGTATAGTCGCAATAAAGTGGCTTGGCTGACAAATCCAGTCGTCTTCAACCCACAAGATTGCCACGCATATTATAAGGGACAGCAACTTCAACGAGTTACTTATATTGCAGCATTTAGAAATTACTACCACACTTATTGGTTTTTCGCTTTTGATGACGGTAAGGCTTTCAGTTTTTACGATGATGACATAACGCTTAAAAAGTCGTGTCTTGCGGATAAGCAATCTAAAAGTGTCTTCGAGTATCTGCGCAGTGTGGCAGCTATCAACCCTCTTAAATCAGAGGAAGACAACACCCCATTATTGTTGAGGCAATATCAAGGTATCGACTTTATTGGCGATGACCGTGCAGCAGCTCCATACCTCAACCCCAAGGAGTTCCAATCTCAAAAGTTTGTCCCCAGACCTCTTATCTTCCCATTCGGTTGCAATGCAAGTCAGCAAAAGGCTGTTAGGGCGGCATTTGAAAACCAGATAAGCATTATTCAAGGTCCTCCCGGAACGGGCAAGACGCAGACTATCCTCAACATCGTTGCCAACATTATTTTGCAGGGCAAGACAGTGATTGTTGTGTCGAACAACAACTCCGCAATCGAGAATGTAGTCGAGAAGATAGAGCGCTACAATATGGGCTTTATCACTGCGATGTTGGGTAGCCGTGCAAACAAAGATGCGTTTATAGCAGCGCAGGAAACTGAAAAACTTATCCCTACCAATATCGAACAATGGCACACAATAGAGTCCGATAAAGCAGAGTATTTGCGCAATCTCGACAGCCAATCGAAATCCCTTGCGGATGTATTTGCAAAGCAAGATCGTTTAGCACTCGCCCGTCAAGAGTTGGATGCACTGAAAGTTGAGCATACACACTTTGAGCAAGAGGTTGAATATGATGGAGCAACAGTTATTCGTAAATCGTTCTCTTCCGCACGACTTATGACTTTATGGAATGAGTTGCAAGCGGTTGTTGAAGGTGTAAGGTATTCGGGCATATTTGCTAAACTAGTTAATGCGATTCGTGATTATAGGTTGAGGCGCAGGCTGCACAATATTTTCAACGGAGTTGCCGACAAGCCGACATTGAATGATATTGCATCGCTTATCCCGATTGTACAGCACACATTCTACGAGGTGAAACGCTCGGAGTTGGTGGAGGAAATAGCCTCATTGGAGCGAGTTTTATCATCGTGTGATGCCTCGGCAATGATGAAACAACTGCAAGAGCAGTCGATGTACTACTTGCGCAACTCACTATATCACAAGTACGGCAAAGACCACGAACGACCAATATTTGGGAAAATCGTTTCAGATTTGGTTAAGGAGTACCCCTTGGTGTTGAGCACTACTTTTTCTTCTCGTACCAACTTCGACAAAGATACGGTGTTCGACTATGTGATAATGGACGAGGCTTCGCAAATCTCTGCGGAAACGGGTGCGTTGGCTCTTATGTGTGCCAAGAACGCCGTTATCGTAGGCGATTCGATGCAGTTACCAAATGTAGTAACAAAGGAGGATAAGTTGCGTTTGCAGGCAATTGCAATGAATTGCAACATTGATGAGCGATACGATTGCGCCAATAATAGTTTCTTGCAGTCGGTTATCAAAGTATTGCCAAATGCACCGCAAACACTGCTTAGAGAGCACTATCGTTGCCACCCGAAGATTATCAATTTCTGCAACCAGAAGTTCTATGGCGGCAAGTTGATAATTATGACCAAAGACAATGGCGAGGAGGATGTAATATCGGCAAAGCGCACAGCTGTGGGTCATCATGCTCGCGGAAAGATGAATCAGCGAGAGGTTGAGGTGGTAATGCAAGAGGTATTGCCAACTTTGCCATATCCTGATGCGGAGATAGGCATTATCGCACCATACAATGGGCAGGTAGATACGCTAAACAATGCGATTGGCGGTAGAATAGATGTTGCTACGGTGCATAAATTCCAAGGCAGGGAGAAGGATGCTATAGTCATGTCCACGGTTGATGATACGATAACCGAGTTCTCCGATGACCCCAATCTGCTCAATGTCGCCATATCGCGCGCCAAGCAAAAGTTCTGCCTTGTGGTATCAGGCAATGAGCAACCAAAGGATTGCAATATAGCCGATTTGTTGGCATATATCGAGTATAATAATTGCACGGTTACGGATAGCAACATCCACTCTATTTTCGACTTGTTATACGACCAATACACAGAGGCTCGATTGGCATATTTGAAGGAACATAAGCGCATTTCTGAGTATGATTCGGAGAATCTTACATACGCAATGTTGGAGCAGATAATTGAGGAGAATACAGAGTTCTGCCATTTGGGTATTGTTTGCCATCAACCAGTGCGACAACTCCTGCGAGATGTGTCGTTACTCTCGGATGACGATAGGGCTTATGCGTTGCACCCCAAAACGCATATCGACTTTCTGCTCTATAACCGAGTAAGCAAGCAGCCTGTACTCGCGATAGAAACGGACGGCTACCAGCATCATAAAGAGGGTACGACACAATCGGTGCGTGACGAAAAGAAAAACCGTATACTTGCCACATACGCTATTCCATTGCTGCGACTCTCGACTATCGGCAGCAATGAACGCCAACAGGTGGAAAGTGCGTTAAGAGGAGAGGTAAATTAGTAGCATACATCTTGAACGATTTGAGTTAAAAACAGAACGATATGAAAAAGATTGTGATTGTTGATGGTGGTCCGAGAAAGAGTATGAATACCGCACAGCTGTTGCAGCGATTTGCCGAGGGTGCAAAGTCGGTTGGCGAGGACATTGAGGTTAAGGTTGTGCGACTATACGACCTTGATTATAAAGGTTGTACATCGTGTATGGCTTGTAAACTAAAAGACAAGGCGTCAAACATCTGCCGCTTTCGGGATGCGCTGTCGCCTCTCTTGGACGAGATTGCCGATGCAGATGGTTTGGCGCTCGGCTCACCCATCTATTTCGGTGAGGTGACGGGCAAGATGCGTGCCTTCTTGGAGCGTCTGGCGTTCCCGTGGCTCTCGTACAACGATTACAGTCTGACTGCACCGAAGCGTATGCCTGTGGTGCTTGTCGAGACGATGAACGGCACGCCCGAGCGCAACAACAGCAACCACTTCGGCACTATGGAGTGGTGCCTGACAACGGCCCTCGGCGAGCCTGAACGCATCATCGGCTACAACACCTGCCAGGTGGCGAAATACGACAATTACGAACTCGGAAGCTTCTCCGAGGAGGCAAAGCGCGCTTGGCACGATGCGCATTGGGAGGAGGATTTGCAGCGGGCGTACGATGCCGGCCGCAAGATGGCGGAGTGAGAGCGAATATGGCTGGCAGGCGTTGAGGCTGTGGAGAGCAAGGCTGATGTTGAGGTCCTTAAATTAAAGCAATGAATGAACGCATCCGCAAGGTCCGGGCTAAGCGGAAACATAGAACAAGAGGGTGACCCAAAAAGTCACCCTCTTGTCGTCGGGGCTGAATATATACAAATATTAATTATAACGTACTTAATATCTCCTCTATCACATGGGGGAAATGTTCATACTCCAAAGAATGTACCTTCGCCGCTACATCTTCGTATGTGTCTGTCGGAAGTACAGGGCATTTAGCCTGGAAGAATGTTGTTCCTTTGTCGTAATGTTCGTCGATGAGATGTATCGTTATTCCGCTCTCTGTGTCGCCGCACGCGACGACCGCTTTGTGGACATTGTCACCGTACATGCCTTTGCCTCCATGCTTAGGAAGCAATGCAGGATGAATGTTCACTATTCTGCCGGGGTAGGCCTGAATCAATTTCTGAGGCACAAGCAACAGGAAACCCGCAAGCACCACAAAGTCTATGTCACGTTCTTTGAGCATGGCAATGACGCCGTCGGCCTCCATGAACTCGCTTTTGCTCACGACCGCAGACTCTATTCCAAGACGCTTTGCGCGTTCGAGAACATAAGCGTTCGGGTTGTTCGCTATTATGAACGACACCTCTGCGGTTTTTGTTTTTCTGAAGTAGTTGGCGATATTCTCGGCGTTAGAGCCGCTGCCCGATGCTAAAATTGCAATTCTTTTCACTGTTGTATCTTTTACTGGTTTAAGCTAACGGTACAAGACGGCGCAGCACGTTCTCGCCGTATGTCTTGGATATCGGTATCTCTTTGACGCCAAGAACGCCCAGTTCAAGAAAGAGATTTTCCTTCTCGCGCCTCATGACCTTAACAAGGTCAAGATTTACCATATACGAGCGATGGCAACGGACGATATTCGTTTCGGCGAGCTGCTCGCTTATATCCTTCATCGTAATGCGTATAAGCTGCTTCTTCAGCGTCTCGTTCTTCTGATACCAAATACATATATAATTGTCGGCCGATTCGATATACAGCAGGTTTTCCTTTGCCACCGACAGCTGCAGCACGCCTCGGGAGTCTTTTATCGATATAAGAGTATTGGACTTGAAGCCGATATTCTCGTTCATCAACGCCTTCAGCTTTGCTGAGCGTTCGATATACGAAAAGCAGAGTATGCATATAAAATACGGGATACCGATAATGAACACCGTATTCTGCATTGCGTTGAAGAATGTCCTCAAAGGGTCGGTCGATGTCTGAAAATTGAGATTATCCTCAATAATGAGCGCAATCAGCGTGAAGACGCCCGAAAGCAGAATCAGTTCCACGAACACCCACAGGACATACTTCAGATAGGTTATATTATGTTCCGGATGGCGTGATATGCGGTACATCAGCACGCGGCTCAGGGCAATCACAGCCATGCCTGTCATAACAAGAAGCGTGGACCAGGAGAGATAAAGCGAGTCAGTGATTCCGTTCATCCCCACCCATTTGTCCGAGCCGAACGGTTTGTATACGTTGATGAACACTATCGCAAATATCGAAACGAAAAGGACCATTATAATCTGGTTCCTCTTTTCGAGCATGTACGACGGTACTTTTTTGAATATCGGCGAAGTATCTTCTGTCATATCTGCATTGTTCGGCCCGCAGGGCGCGTTACATTCATTATTTCACAAAGTTATATATTTTTTTTCATTTTGACTCAACCGAAGCTCCCTAAGCGTCTTTTTTATCAAATAATAACATAATATGTATATAAATTCAAGGCGAAATTTGAAATATTATCTATATTTTTGCAAGATGAAGGAGAATGGGCCTGCATGCCCCGGCCCGCAGAACTTAACACAAACCACATGTCAATAATCAAATACAGCGATGTGTACATTCACATCGATTCCAAAATCATTCTCGAAAAGGTGTCATTTACCCTCGACGCCGGAGAATTCGCCTACATAATAGGCACTGTCGGGTCGGGCAAGTCTACCCTATTGAAGACTATATACGGCGAGGTGGACATCACCGACGGCAATGCCACTGTCATGGACGAATACGATATGACAAGGATAAGCAACCGCAAGCTGCAGGCTCTGCGCAAGAACATCGGAATAGTGTTCCAGGACTTCCAGTTGCTCACGGACCGCAGCGTACACGATAACCTCGACTTTGTATTGCGATGCACAGGATGGAAGGACAAATACCAGCGCGAGAAACGCATCCAGGAGGTACTCGACCTTGTCGGCCTGCCCCAGAAAGGATATAAACGCCCGCACGAGCTTTCGGGCGGCGAACAACAGCGAATAGTCATCGCGAGAGCCATTCTCAACCGCCCTGCCCTGCTTCTTGCCGACGAGCCTACGGGCAACCTCGACTACGAGACAGGAAAATACATCATGACGCTCCTGCACAGGATATGCGAGGAAGAGAAGATGGCTATACTCATGATTACTCATAACGAGCAATGGCTCAAGGAGTTCCCCGGCACCGTATACCGCTGCAAAGAGAGAAAGATGACAAAGATTGAGATATGCGGGCCCGATACGCCCATTATCGAAACAGAAACAAACAAGATTGAAAACAATATCGAATAATAATTAAACCACAAAATACAATGAAAGTTTTAAAATTTGGCGGAACATCCGTAGGCTCAGCCGAGCGTATGCAGAACGTCGTACGTCTCATATCGGACGGAGATACAAAGATAGTAGTCCTTTCAGCGATGTCAGGCACGACGAATTCACTTATCGAATTTACCAATTACCTGCGTAACGGCAACGCTAACGGAGCCTGCGAACATTCAACATTCCTGCAGGCGAAGTACATGCAGACCATAAAAGACCTTTACAAGACCGATGAATGGGCCAATGCGGCTACAAACAAGATTAACGAGATATTCGCTCACCTCAGAGACCTCGCTTCATTGCCATTGACCGACGAGCTTGAGAAAGAGATTGTAGCGCAAGGCGAGATTATGTCCACCAACATGGTGACATTCTACATGAAGGAACTCGGCATAGACGTTGAGTTGCTCGACGCTCTTGACTTCATGCGTCTTGCCGTAAACGGCGAGCCCGACTTCGCTTATATCCGCGAGCATCTCATGCCCTTGCTCGACCTTGAGAACAAGAGCAGAATATACATCACGCAAGGCTTCATCTGCATGAACCACGAAGGCAGCTACGACAACCTGCAGCGTGGCGGCAGCGACTATACGGCAACGCTCATCGGCTCTGCCGTAAACGCCGAAGAGGTACAGATATGGACCGACATCGACGGCGTTCACAATAACGACCCCCGTATCGTCGAAAACACCACACCTGTCCGCAACCTCCACTTCGAAGAGAGCGCCGAGCTTGCGTACTTCGGAGCGAAGATACTCCACCCCACCTGCATTCTGCCGGCAAAGCTTACAGGCACCCCCGTACGTTTGCTCAATACTATGGACCCTACAGCCGAAGGCACACGCATCGACAACAACCTCACACGCCCAGGCGAGATAAAGGCCATTGCGGCAAAGGACAACATCACGGCCATCAAGATAAAGAGCGGCCGCATGTTGCTTGCATACGGTTTCCTTCGCAAGGTGTTCGAGATTTTCGAGACATACCACACGTCTATCGACATGATTTGCACATCCGAGGTCGGCGTATCAGTATCCATCGACGATGACAGAAGACTCGACGAGATTGTCGCCGAGCTGCAGAAGATAGGCACAATCACCGTAGACCGCAACATGTGCATAATCTGCGTTGTCGGCGACCTCAACTGGGAGAACGTAGGCTTCGAGGCGCGCGCGATGGAGGCCATGAAAGACATTCCGGTACGCATGGTTTCGTACGGCGGCAGCAACTACAATATCTCGTTCCTTGTAAAAGAGGAGGACAAAGTAAGAGCCCTGCGTTCTTTGAGCGCATCAATTTTCGAAAAGAAATAAGATAACGATGAGAACGATATTTCCGACAGAGAAGTTCAGAGAGATTGAGACACCGTTCTATTATTACGATGTCGATTTGCTGAAGAAGACTCTCGACGAGGCGCGTACCGAGGCAGGCAAGTACAGAAACTTTCACGTGCATTACGCCGTAAAGGCGAACTTCAATCCCAAGCTGCTTGAGATAATCAAGGAGGCGGGCATGGGAGCCGACTGCGTCAGCGGCGGAGAGGTACGTGCAGCCATGAACGCAGGCATAGAGCCCGGCAAAATCGTTTTCGCCGGCGTGGGCAAGACCGATAAAGAGATAGCCTTTTCGCTCGATGCGGGCATTTTCTGCTTCAACATAGAATCCGTGCCGGAAGTCGAGGCCATAGAAAGGCTTGCCGCCGAGCGCGGCGTGACAGCCCGGGTAGCCATAAGGGTAAACCCGAACATCGGAGCCCACACTCACTCCAACATAACCACAGGCCTTGCAGAGAACAAGTTCGGCATCAATTACGAACAGCTTGACGAGGTTATCGATGTCATTGAGAAGATGGAGCATATAAAGCTCATAGGTCTTCACTTCCACATAGGGTCACAGATACTCGTCATGGACGACTTTATAGCTCTTTGCGGGCGAATCAACGAACTGCAGGAACTGCTTCTCGACACCCGCAGCCTCACCCTGCCCCACATAAATGTAGGCGGAGGACTCGGCATACGCTACGATGCGCCCGACAAGTACAATATACCCGATTTTGAGCTGTACTTCTCGACCTATGCCAAGAACCTCAAGTTGCAGCCCGGCCAGCAGGTACACTTCGAACTCGGACGCAGCATTGTCGCTCAGTGCGGCTCGCTCATCACCCGTGCCACATACATCAAGCACGGTACATGCAAGCAGTTCATCATTGTCGATGCCGGCATGAACGACCTTGTAAGGCCTGCGCTCTACGAGGCATACCACCGCATCGAGAACTTGACGTCGGACAAGGCCGACGGCATATACGACGTCGTAGGCCCGATATGCGAGTCTTCCGACGTGTTCTGCAAGGACCGCAGAATACCGGAGACGGAACGTGGCGACATTTTAGCGATACGTTCCGCCGGCGCGTACGGCGAAGCGATGGCTTTCGGATACAACTGCCGCGAGCTGCCAAAAGCGGTACTTTCGACAGAGTTATAGCAAACATGGCGGTCACTCAGTGACCGCCATGCGTGTTAATTTAGGGTGACAAATTGCTAAGATAGCTAAGGTTACTATGATTACTATGTAGTCCTCGTTAATCTGTTGGCGGCATTCGCTATCGCAACCCAAGCGGTGCCACTTTGCGGCACTGCGCTTGACGAAATGCTGCTCATGCCGTCGAAGCTTCGCTTTAATCGTTAAACTTTACTCGTTACTCACTCGAATTTTATCGCCTTTGTCGGTTCAATTCTTGATATAAACATCGAAGGTACTATAAGCATGAGTACCGAAAGGAGAAACATTCCGACGTTCATTGGAACAAGCAGCCAGCTGAACTCTATCGGCACACGGTCCATATAGTACATCGAAGGGTCGAGCGACACCACGCCATAACGTTGCTGCACAAGGCAAAGAACAGCCGCAATGACATTGCCTACGACTATACCCTTGCCTATCACGAAGCAAGCATAATAAAGAAACACCTTGCCGATAGAACTGTCGTGAGCGCCGGCCGCTTTAAGAAGCCCTATAAAAGAACTTTTCTCAAGTATCAGAATGAGCAGCCCCGACACCATAGTAAATCCCGCAATAAAAAGCACAAGTATGAGAATCAGCCATACAGTCTGGTCAAGAACGCTCAGCCATGAAAAGAGCGAAGGATAGAGTTCCTCGATTGTCTGCGCATACAGCATATCACCCTTTTCGTTATGCCGCAGCACCACGTCGTTCAGTCTCACGCTTACAGGCTCAAGCCGCTCATAATCGTCAATAAAAAGCTCTATGCTCGTAGCCTCGTCACCTTTCCAGCCGTTAAGCCGCCTTACCGTATAAATGTCGGTAATAGCCAAGACATTGTCAAGTTCGGTCAGATGCGTCTCATATATTGCGGCAACAGAGAGCCTGCGGGCCTTTATCCCCTGCTGCAAGAAGTAAAGATTAATCTTGTCGCCCACCGATATTTTCAGTTTATCGGCCATAACTTTTGAGAGCGCAACAGCGTTCGAAGGCTCATCCTCGCTGAACGCCGGCAGCTCTCCCGCAATCAGATTGTCCTTAATGAACGAAAGGTCATAACCGCTGCCCACGCCTTTTAGAGCGACACCCTCATATTCATCGTTCGACACCGCCATGCCAGGCTTTATAACCAACGGCTGTGCGCGCTTCACGCCCTCAACCGCCAAGAACTCCTCAAGCAGCTCAGGCGTCGCCATTACAGGTACCTCGCCTTTGTATTGCGACTCGTAGCTCATCACCTGCATGTGTCCGCCGAAGCCGATAACCTTATCCCTTATCCTATGCTTGAAGCCCACGATGATGCATATTGACACAAACATCACGACAGTGCCGACCGCGACGCCCCATTGGGCAATTGCGACCGCAGGACGCGATATCCTGTGCCCGCCCTTGCGTGTGCCGTAGAGCCTCCGTGCCAAAAAGAGTTCCAAGTTCATCGTTGCTCCGGAAGAGAGTATTGTTTACAAATCCTTTACGCCTGCAGCAATGTTTACGATAGTCATCACCGCCTTTTCCATTACTTGTACCGACACGAATTCGTAACGGCTGTGGAAGTTTATGCCGCCGGCAAACAAGTTAGGACAGGGCAATCCCATGAACGAGAGCTGCGCCCCGTCGGTACCGCCGCGAATAGGCTTCACCACCGGCGTCACTCCAGCCTGCTCCATAGCTTTTTTCGCAAGCTCTATGATATGCATCTTGGGCTCTACCTGCTCACGCATGTTACGGTACTGCTCTTTCAGTTCAAGAGCCACGGTGCCGTCGCCGTACTTAGCGTTCATGCCCGCTGCCGTCTCTTTCATGAACGATACGCGTCTTTCGAATATTTCACGATTATGGTCACGTATGATATACGACACCTGAGCATGATCCACACCGCCGTTTATCGACATAAGATGATAGAAGCCCTCATACCCCTCGGTACATTCGGGCGACTCCGCTGCCGGAACAGTATCTACGATGTCAGCGGCCACACGCAGAGCATTGAGCATCTTGCCCTTCGCATACCCCGGGTGAACATTGCGTCCCTGAATCGAGAAGAGAGCGCTTCCGGCATTGAAGTTCTCGAATTCAAGTTCGCCTTCGCAGCTGCCGTCCACGGTGTATGCCCAATCGCATCCGAAGAGAGGCACGTTGAAGTTATGAGCGCCGCGTCCTATCTCCTCGTCAGGGTTGAAAGCTATTCTCACCTTTCCATGCTTAATTTCGGGGTGAGCCTGAAGATAAGCCACAGCTGCGACAATCTCTGCGATGCCGGCCTTGTCGTCAGCGCCCAGCAAGGTTTTGCCGTCAGTAACTATAATATCATCGCCTTTGTAGTTTTCCACCTCAGGGAAGTCAGCGACCCTAAGAACAATATTATCCTTTTCGTTAAGCACAATGTCACCGCCTGCGTAATTCTCCACCACTCTCGGCTTAACGTCACGGCCGCTCATATCGGGGCTTGTGTCAAGGTGAGCGATGAAGCCTACTACAGGCATATCCTTGTCGCAGTTTGCGGGGAGAGTAGCATAGAGATACCCTTTATCGTCAAGCGTCACCTCTTCGAGTCCCATATCCTTAAGTTCCTGTTCAAGATAACGCGCAAACACGAACTGTCCTTCAGTCGTAGGCACGGCCGTAGCGTCATCACAAGATTCCGTGTCAAAAGTCACATACTTAAGAAAACGCTCCAACATGTAATTCTTAATATCTTTCATATCGTTTATATATTATATTATCAACCTATAGTTCCTTTTTCAGTAAATAACCAATCGTCAATCGCTAATCTGTTGGCGGCATTCGCTATCGCAACCCAAGCGGTGCCACTTTGCGGCACTGCGCTTGACGAGATGCTGCTCATGCCGTCGAAGCTTCGCTTTAATCGTTAATCCTTAATCGTTACATCACTTTACAATAACCATCGTAGCCCCGAAGCCGTACTTCTGGAAAGAGGCATCTTGAGAGATACAACGGGGATACTTGCGGCGAAGTTCCTGAGATATCGCATTACGCAGCACGCCGTCACCCTTTCCGTGGATGAACACTATCTTCTTGTTCTTGTACTTAATGTTTTCGTCAAGGGTATTGCGTACAACGTCAAGCTGATAGTTCAGTATATCAAAGCTGTTCATTCCGGCAGTCGTCTCAAGGAGTTGCTCGGCATGCAGATCAACTTCAAGGATATCGCTTCCTTTCGCCAGCTTTGTCTGCCGGGCAGGCCTTTGTTCCTTTTCGCCCTGCTTCTTCTCAAGAATAATCTCAGTAATCTCCTCGGCCGAGGCAAAAATCTCCTTTACGGGTTTGTCATCAACAACAATATCATATATTAGAGCGCCCTCGTCAAAGAAAGGATTCTCACGGAAAAGATGCAGTTTGTAGAACTTCACCGTATCGATACGCCTTTCAACGCTCATGGCAGGCTTAAGAGCGAACGGTTTGTTCTCTTTGAAAGGAAGCAACTGCACGCACACGTGCTCCATGCCGTTAAGTTCCTCTCTGCCGAACTCTTCCATGAACTGTTTCGAGTTCGGTTCAAGCATGCCGTTGTGACGCAGGTTCCAGCTGCGGCCGTCAGCGGTCAGATAAGAGTAATAGAGGCAATAGTTGCTGTCATTTATTATGTATGCCTCAAAGCGAGAGTTGCTCAACGACTTCTCGTCCATAGGCAGATAGGCGAGCTTAACATTGAGTTTCTCTCCCTCGGGCCTCTCTGCAGGCCGATATGTCACCACAGGGTCGAAGTCCTCCTCATCATCTCTCAAAGGCATTGCCGCCTGCTTCTTTGGAGCCGGCTCATCCTTTTTCGGAGCGACGCTCTTCTTCACGAAGTTATATTCATTAGTGTCAATAACCACGCACTCACGAACAGGCATTGGAATCTCAAAGCCGTCCTTGTCTTCGACAAGAGCGATATCCTTGCCGCGAAAGCCCTTTACGACACCCCCGCCGCATTCATATATAAAACGTACCTTATCACCTATTTTCATCTTCTATTTATTATATAAATGTATGCAAAGTGCGAAGATAGTGATAAAAAACGAGATTACGCAGATGAGCCTAAAAATATAACTTCCCTATTAAAGATAAAAAAAGGTACCGACCTTCGCAGGCCAGTACCTTCCTAATTATTTTAAACCTAATTTAATTAATAATGAAAAAATTCACTATTAAGCTTGTATAAACTATTAATAAAGTAAAAACAGAAAGCTTCGCTTTAATCGTTAATCTCTAAACTTTAAACTCTCAACTTTCAACTTTCTCAACCTTATCACTTCCAAAGGTTACCCCATGAGCCGCGGTTCTCGTTGCTCCAAGCCTGGCCGACCTCAACTTTTCCTTCACCGTAATTTATTGAAGCTGCGAGCATGTTCTCAGCCTCAACGTTTACCTCTGTCATAAGAGGCGCTGTATAATTCTTTTTCATATCGTTTGTTCTTTATTTTTTGTTTTTGTGGCGGGCAGACACACCGGTCTGCCCCTACACGTTTCCTCAACTTTAAACTCTCACCTCTAAACTCACTTAACCAGCACTTTGCACTTCGTGCGAACTGCCTTTGCGTTCGTTGGAAAACACTTAAGCAAGCTTAGTGTTTCACTCACTTAACCAGCACTTTAACGCCGTTTACAATATAAATGCCAGGCTCGGTAATCTCGTCGATGCGGCGGCCCTGAAGGTCGTAGATCTCTTCTTTCTCGTTTCTCATTTCTACTTTCTCCACAGCTGTTGTGCCGTCGAAGCCGAAACGGAAGCATACGCTGTTCTGCTGTTCTGCTGTCAATGCGCTTGCGGGCAGGTATGCTTTGTTAGCCTTGCATGTAAATGTACCGTTTGAGGTAACGACTGAGTAAAGACCTATGCCTCTATCGCCATTTGCAAGAACATAAGCCTCTTCGCTGACATTCTTGTCAAAAAGCGCTCCTGAAAGCTTATTGCCTTCGATTGTTGCAGGAGCATCTTCTGTCTCATTAAACATGTAGTCACCTTGATTAGCTTTTACCAGAACGCCAGTATTTGCGGGAAGAACGCCTGTAACCTGTGTCAGGTTGAGCCAATCGTTCTCTTTCACGCCAGTTACAGCATAAACCTCAACGTTTTCGGGTATTCTCGAGTTAAAGCCAAGATAAAGCGTTGCCCAACCATTGTCTGTTACTGAAAGGGTATGATAAATGCCAGGATTTTCAGGCTCTACAACTTCAAACAAGATATCCATACTGCCGCCTTCTGCGATATCTATATCGTAAGCACTGTTGGCATTACCTTTCTTTCCAATCATTAAGCGCACTACGACTAAATCGCCTGGTTGCTGATTTTCCGATATTACAATTTCATAAGGAAGATTAAGATATGTGTTACCACCAGACACAGTTTTTTCAAAATTTCCAAAAGCATCAACGCCTAATTCTTCACACATTAATTCTTCATTACGGCCTAATATTTCATACGGATCACCTGAGTCCTCCCATACACATGTATAATAGCCGTACTTCTTGTTTGCGCCGTCCTTGTCTATCTGATAAAGAGCAAGGTCGCCCCAATGCAATTCATATGTAACATTCAAAGAGTAGGTTTTTCCGGCTTCAACTTTGAGAATGTTATTAACTCTATTGGCTTGACCCAGGTTGTAAGTAAAATCCGATACATTTTCATCGGAGAACTCTAAAGAGGCTACCTTTGTCGTACCACCAGCAGCCGCAAAAGTAGGTTTACCAATAGCTGCATACCACTCATCAACCGAAGCATATTTCTCAAAGTTTGCAACATACTCCTTGTCTCCGGATGTGTTATCAGAATATTCTGCAGATGTAGAAACCTCTTCGCCGTTTACAGTCCATTTCACGAACTTGTAGCCATAAGCGGGGGTCGCAACCAACTTGACATCGTTGGTACCTGTAACAGCCTCGTTACCGCCGTTGATAGTTACAGAGCCGCCCTCAGTTGCATTTGCAGAGATTGTACGTTCCTCAACCTGCACTTTATATTTATATACCTCAAATTCAGCAAATTTGAACCATTTATCAGAAGCCTGTGTAAACCTTAATCTTACAAATTTCGCATTAATTCCGTCGGCATTAAATGTAACAGATTCATTTGGAGTATCAATACCGGAAACAGTTCCGACAGAAGTCCATTCGCTTTCATCAGCAGAAACCTCAACTACCGCATTATCTGCAGGATAGTCGCCATCGCCAAAATATAATTTAATATCACCTATTTCCGTTAAAGAATTAAAAATCAAAGTAACTGCAAAATCTTTTTGAGGTTTACCATTCGTCCAATACCAAGAATTGTAATCACCATCGTAAATTTTTGATATCGCATATGGTCCAGAATCCATTCCGCCATTCAATGCTTCATATGGGATAATATCCGCCGTAGCACTTCTTGGTGTTAGTTTTTCTTGCCCAAATACACTAAACGAGCATAACGCCAAAAACATTGTTAAAATTAAAGTAAACTTTTTCATAGTGTAAAATTATTTTTTGTTATAAAATGCGTCTCTTTGGAAGAGATGTAAACAAAATTCCATACTCTTCTACAAAATTAATGAATTTTCAATAAAACCAAACGTATAATGCTCAAAATCACGTTAGAATCTTAAATATTAACATAAAAACAGCCTTTTACTTGTAGATTTGGTTCATCCGCAAAGTTGGAGTAGGATGTTTTATTCTTGTTGCAACTTACCCTTAATCTGTTGTCTTTTATTCTTCTTGTAGTCGTTCTGTCATGTACTTTTGTCGCACAAAAGTACCAAAAGGCCCGGCACAGGGCGTTCGAGCCTCTTTCTCCTCTTGCTCGTGAATTGCCTTCGGCAATATAACTCGTTCGTCGTCCGCTTGCCGTTTCAAGCCTTTCTGCCGTTAGCAGGGCGCTGCGGAACTCGCTTCGTGCGGTTATGCAATGTAAGTTATACCCGCACTGCGCTCATACAGTCCTCGCGCGATGGCCTGCATCCGGCAGGGCTTTGCACTCCCTCGATTACAGTGCCGGTTTTATTTTGAAGTTACTTCTGCTGTCGCTTATTCCATTG
>JAZNPP010000063.1:0-22100 GCA_045589695.1 Bacteroidaceae bacterium | reverse complement strand
GAAGTCGGAGGCCAAGCGGTCTTAGGAAGACAAAATTTGTATTCAACTCCTTGGCTCACAGAACGACATGGCTACGATCCGACTTGCCCTGCGGACGGCAGAAAGGCTTGAAACGGCAAGCTGACGACGGACGAGTTATATTGCCGAAGGCAATTCACGAGCAGGAGGAGAAAGCGGCTCGAACGCCCTGTGCCGGGCCTTTTCGTCCTTTTGGGCGCCAAAAGGACATAACAGAACGACTACAAAAAGAATAAACGACAATAGATTAAGGGTAAGTTGCAATAAGAATAAAAAATCCTACTCCAACTTTGCGGATAAACCAAATCTACAAGTAAAAGGTTGTTTTTATGTTAATATTTAAGGTTTTAAGCTAATTTTAGGCATAAAACGTTTGATTATGTTGAATTTTCGCTAATTTTGTAAAGATTAACAAATTTTATTTGCATCTCTTCCAAAGAGACGCAACTTTTTTAACAAATAAAATAGTCAAAATTGCCTTTACAAACGGCAACAAAGAAACCGTTTTAAAATCCATACAAAAATATAACGGCTTCGCAGGTATGCGAAGCCGTTATATTTTTTTGCTTTCTAATTATTCAGCGAGTTTGTTGTCAGAACCGAGAACGTTCACAATCTTGTGAATGTACTGCTTCTTCATGTTCTCGCGAGCAGGACCGAGATACTTTCTTGGGTCGAACTCAGCAGGATTTGTAGCGAAAACCTCACGGATAGCGGCTGTCATGGCAAGACGGCTGTCACTGTCGATGTTGATCTTGCATACTGCGAGAGAAGCAGCCTTGCGAAGCTCCTCTTCGGGGATACCGATAGCATCCTTCAATGCACCGCCGTACTTGTTGATTGTCTCAACCTCTTCCTGAGGAACAGAAGATGAACCGTGAAGAACGATGGGGAAGCCGGGAAGCTCCTTCATACAGCCTTCGAGAACGTCGAATGCCAATGGGGGAGGAACAAGAACACCCTTCTCGTTGCGTGTACACTGCTCAGGTTTGAACTTGTTAGCACCGTGAGAAGTACCGATAGAGATAGCCAAGCTGTCGCAACCAGTCTTGGTAACGAAGTCAACAACCTCCTCAGGACGTGTATATGTGTGATGCTCAGCAACTACGTCATCCTCAACACCTGCAAGGATACCGAGCTCGCCCTCAACAGTAACGTCGTACTGGTGAGCATACTCAACAACCTGCTTTGTAAGAGCTACGTTCTCCTCATAAGGAAGGTGTGAACCGTCGATCATCACTGAAGAGAAGCCCATGTCGATACATGACTTACACAACTCGAAAGAGTTACCGTGGTCAAGGTGAAGAACGATCTCAGGATTTGTGCAACCGAGTTCCTTTGCATACTCAACAGCACCCTCAGCCATGTAACGGAGAAGTGTCTGGTTTGCGTACTTGCGGGCACCGCTTGATACCTGAAGAATAACCGGAGACTTAGTCTCTACTGCAGCCATGATGATAGCCTGCAACTGCTCCATGTTGTTGAAGTTGAATGCCGGAATCGCATAACCGCCCTTCATTGCCTTTGCGAACATTTCCTTAGTGTTCACAAGACCCAATTCTTTGTAATTTACCATAGTTATTTAATACTTTAAAGTAATTAGATAATCACTATAAACGCTCTATTGCGTATTTCTTTGCAAAATTAACAAAATCTTTGATTTATCTAAGCATAATCGGAAAAATATTGAGCAATCGAGGTATAATGTTCACATAGGAGCAAACGGTGTTCTTTCCTTTATCTTTAAGCCGATTATTTCTGCTTTTCGTCCGCTATATAAACAATAGTTTTCCTGTTCTTTTTGCTCGCTCTCATCTCCCTGACAGTATCACGCAGGCTGACGGTATATTTTTTCTTAAGGATTTTATAGTGTTGCCGTTCGCCCAAGTCATTCAAGACGACCTTTACCAACAGCCGGCCGCAAGGAGCCTGCATATACTCCTTGAACAATTCGTCACGTACGCCGTTTCTGTTTCGCTCGACAAGAACATGATAACAGCGTTTCTTCTCTTTCCACCTGAAGAGAATCTTGAATGCCGCCTTAATAACAACAGCGACAAGCACTGCCTGCGCTGCCGCCAACGACCAATGCGCCTTATATAAGGGCACAAAAGCTATGCCTACCCCCATGAACAGCAGGAGATAGGCATAGGTGTTCAAATAGATGTATCTTCTAAATGATGATATGCTTCCCGGCATTACTTGTACAATGCGTTATAGAAAGCATCAACGACACGCTGCGCGCCAGCCTCATCAACGTCAGAAAGAAGGACTGAAGTACGCTGTGTATATGCCTCATAGAAAAGCTGGTAAGCAGGGCAGAAGCAGAAGAATGTAGGCTCCTTTGTGTAACCGATTTCCTTGATACCGCTTGGCAAAAGATAACGGATAACCTTACCTGAATCAAAAACATAGAAATACTTGCCTCTGATTACCTCTACGACACGCTTGTCTGTTATAACCACGAAGCCTTCTTTCTTTATACCCAATATCAAAGCAAAGATTCTCTTGATTGCGCCGATGAACTTTGCTATAGGGTTTGAACTGGTCGCCCACAATTCAGCCTCCAACTCCATCACGAGGTTCTCACCTTCGTTAAGCACGATACCTGATTTCAGTTTTGTCATAATTCTTTCTTTTTTTGTTTGTTTAACAATTCTCCGTATTGTTATTAATCACTAACAGACGGAACTTTAATTCATTACGTTTATATCGCAAAGATAACGATATATAAATAAATACAAAATTTCTTAATATGATTTTTCAAAAAAATCACGTTTTTTTCAAAAAACCCACAGTTTCAGTTATTAGAGCCGTTTGGATTTTGTACTTATTATTATTTAAAAGCATCTTTATGAACATAGAATTTATTGTAAAAAGAAAATATTTATTAAAGCAAACCGGCATAAAACAGTTTTTTTGTGTAAGTTTGCATAAAACAAGCAAGATACAAAGCAAACATATCGCATTATGTATATTATAGGCATAGCCGGCGGAACAGGGTCGGGAAAGACCACCGTCGTGAAGGAGATAGTAAACTCATTGCCCGAAGGCTCTGTTGCAGTCATTCCGCAAGATTCATACTACAAAGACAGCAGCGACGTTCCTGTTGAGGAACGTCAGTTCATAAACTTCGACCACCCCGACGCATTCGATTGGGACCTGCTCGTCGAGCAGATATCCATGCTTCGGGAGGGCAAGCCAATCGAGCAGCCCACATACTCCTACATCACATGTTGCCGCCAGCCCGAGGTCGTTCATGTGGAGCCGAAGGACGTGATTATAATCGAAGGCATCATGGCTCTCGTAAACCCGGAGCTTCGTGAACTTATGGACCTGAAGATTTATGTCGATGCCGACGCCGACGACCGCCTTATTCGCCTCATACGCCGCGATGTTATCGAGAGAGGCCGCACGCCAGAGACTGTAATATCACGTTACGAACGGGTTGTCAAAGAGATGCACTGGGAGTTCATTGAGCCGACAAAGAAGTACGCCGATATTATCATGCCACAAGGCGGACACAACATCAAAGCGATAAAGGCTCTGCAAATGTCAATAAGCTATTTTCTGAAATAAGTCTATGAAACTCCGATACTTATACCCTATCGCGCTATTGACGTTGTTTGCAGTGTTCGTCACATGCGGCGGTGCCATTTTCGGGTATGACGTCACGGAGTTCCGCGAGCAAATCACTCCGGAAAAGCAGTACACATACGTTTCACGATATGCCGAACTGTCGGAGCATGACATTCATTTCAGGGATGCGGCAGATATCATAGGTTACGATTGGACCCTTATAGCGGCAATCGCTTTCACAGAGTCACGTTTTGACAGCACTGCCGTTTCAAGCGCAGGAGCGACAGGCATCATGCAGGTCATGCCGAACACCCTTCGCGGATTCAACATCCCCGACTCCATGCATATGAACGCAAGGACCAACATTTTCGCGGCTACAGAGCTGCTCCGCTCGCTCGACAAAAGATTCAGCCATGTAAAAGATCCGGCAGAGAGGATAAACTTCGTTCTCGCATCGTACAATGCAGGCTACGGGCACATCCTCGACGCCATGAGGTTTGCCAAGCGAGAGGGCAAAAACAGATTCGTGTGGAAGAACAATGTCGATACGTTCCTAATACTTAAGAGCCAGCCAGAATACTACAATGACACCCTTTGCCGCAACGGCAAATTCGAAGGCTGGAGAGAGACCTTGCAGTTCGTGACAAAAGTACAGCGCAACTGGAGAAGATTCAAGAGAACGCAACAGCTTTACAGCGATTCAATAAGCAGGCTCATTGAGAGCGACAGCACATTCATACTAATGGAATAACAAAGCGCGCCCCCAATGGGGAGCGCGCTCTTATTTGTCGGGAATCATTTCCATTGAAATACTTACTTGCTCAACTGCTCATGCATAGCAGCCGCAGCACGACGTCCGTCACCCATAGCGAGAATTACGGTCGCGCCGCCACGTACAATATCGCCGCCGGCATAAATGAACGGAATTGACGACTGCATGTTCTCGTTTACAGCAATAGTATTCTTGCGTCCGAGTTCAAGTCCCTCGACCGATGTTGGAACAAGCGGGTTGGGAGAAACGCCTACCGAAACAATCGCCATATCAATATCGATAGTCTCTATCGCGCCCTCGACAGGAACAGGAGAACGGCGGCCAGAAGCGTCAGGCTCGCCGAGTTCCATCTTCTGCAGTACAATCTGTTTTACGCAGCCTTTTTCGTCGGCAATGTACTCTATTGGATTATGCAGAGTAAGGAATTCAACGCCCTCCTCTTTCGCATGCTTCACCTCCTCAAGACGTGCAGGCATCTCAGCTTCGGAACGGCGGTATATAATCATAGCCTTCTCTGCGCCAAGACGCAACGCCGTACGTACAGAGTCCATAGCCGTATTGCCGCCTCCAACAACCGCCACACGCTTGCCGATGTGCATGGGAGTATCCGTTTCAGGGTTAGATGCGTCCATAAGGTTCACACGTGTAAGATACTCGTTAGATGAAAGAATATTAATAGAGTTCTCTCCCGGAATATTCATGAAATTGGGCAGACCGGCTCCCGAAGCGACGAACACGCCATTGAAGCCCTCTTCCTGCAGCTGAGCGATAGATATCGTTTTACCGACAACACAGTCCTTGATAAACTCCACGCCCATCATTCTGAGATTCTCAATTTCTGTCTCAACGATAGCGTTAGGAAGACGGAATTCAGGAATACCATACTTGAGCACGCCGCCAATCTCGTGCAGAGCCTCGAATACGGTAACGCTGTAACCGAGCTTTGCCATGTCGCCGGCAAATGAGAGACCAGCAGGACCGGAGCCTACGACAGCCACCTTCTTGCCGTTCGGAGCCGCTACGACAGGAGCCGGCATCTCGCCGCTCTCACGCGCATAATCTGCCGCAAAACGTTCCAGACTGCCGATAGCGACAGCCTTATGACCCATTTTGAGATGAACGCACTTGCTCTCGCATTGTTTTTCCTGCGGGCATACACGGCCGCAGACAGCCGGCAACGAACTTGTCATCTTAAGAACTTGAGCAGCCTTTATGAACTCTCCGCGCTCGATATTCTTAATGAACGAAGGAATATTGATGCTTACAGGACAGCCCTCCATACATGCAGGCTTGGGACAGTCAAGACAACGCTGCGCTTCGACGAGCGCCATCTCCTTTGTAAAGCCGGTATTAACCTCCTCACGCAGTTTTGTCGCGCGATAGGACGGCTCAAGTTCAGGCATAGGACAACGCTCGATAGCCGTACGTTCCTTCGGCCTTATGTTGTTACGCAGTTCCGCACGCCAAGCGGCGTCACGGTTAGTGAGTTCATCCGTTTCGCTTGCGCAAGCCTCGCTCGGGTTAAGTTTCTCAATCTCGTGAGCCTCTTCGCTCCTGAAGGAGCCGAGTCTCTGCATCATACCGTCAAAGTCGACCTGATGACCGTCGAATTCAGGACCGTCCACACAAACGAATTTGGTTTTTCCGCCTACAGTAACACGGCAAGCGCCGCACATGCCTGTACCGTCCACCATGATAGTATTCAGCGACACCACTGTAGGAATCTCGTACTGTTTGGTTAGCTTGCACACGAACTTCATCATTACAGCAGGGCCGATAGCCACACAATGGTCTACCTTCTCACGCTTGATTACACGCTCGATACCCTCAGTGACAAGCCCCTTTTCGCCGTATGAGCCGTCATCAGTCATAATTATAACCTCGTCAGAGACCTCACGCACCTCCTTTTCAAGGATTATAAGGTCCTTCGAACGGCCGGCAATCACAGAAATGACACGGTTGCCAGCCTTTTTAAGAGCCGTTGCTATAGGCAGCATCGGCGCTACGCCCACACCGCCGCCGGCACATACCACAGTACCAAAATTGTCGATGTGTGTAGCCTGTCCCAGAGGACCCACCACGTCAGTTATGCAATCGCCCTCATTGAGGTCGCACAGACGGCTTGAGCTAAGACCTACCTTTTGAATTACCAGAGTGATAAGCCCCTTCTCAGTGTCGGCATGAGCGATAGTCAAAGGAATACGCTCGCCCTTCTCGCCAACACGGACAATAACAAAGTTACCGGCTCTGTACGATTTCGCAATCAGCGGAGCCTCAACACGCAGACGGAAAACCTTTTCCGAGAACTGCTCTTTTGAAACTATCTTATACATAATAAATTGTCGTTTATTTAAGCAGAAAATTCAGTTCTTTTTCCTAACAATCTTCAGAGATGCTTCATTTCACTCAGCATGACATGATTTTTGTTTTTGTCATCTTAAGCATTGCGAAGTTTTTGAAAAAGGGAGTTTAGTAAACATAAATGACTTTTTACAAAAACAAGCGTAACGCCGCAGATGCCTTTTTAGAGAACTTTTAAAAGACTCTTATCAGTCTATGATATCAAACCCGCAATACGGCACCAACGCCTTCGGAATACGAATACCCTCTGGAGTCTGGTTATTCTCAAGAAGAGCAGCCACAATACGGGGAAGAGCAAGAGCCGAGCCGTTAAGAGTGTGGCACAGTTCGGTTTTCTTTTCCGCAGTGCGGTAACGGCACTTCAGACGGTTAGCCTGATAGTTATCGAAGTTAGAAACAGAACTTACCTCAAGCCAACGCTGCTGCGCCTCGGAGTAAACTTCAAAGTCGAAACAAAGGGCCGCAGTAAAACTCATGTCGCCGCCACAAAGACGGAGTATGCGGTAAGGAAGTTCAAGCTTCTTCAAAAGCCCTTCGACATGTTCGAGCATCTCCTTGTGCGACTCCTTGCTGTGTTCGGGAGTGTCTATGCGTACAATTTCAACTTTTGAGAACTCGTGCAGGCGGTTTAGGCCTCGAACATCCTTTCCGTATGAACCGGCCTCGCGACGGAAACATTGCGTATATGCGCAGTTTTTGATAGGAAGCTGCTTCTCGTCAAGAATTACGTCACGATAGATGTTTGTAACAGGCACCTCTGCCGTGGGGATAAGATAAAGGTCGTCAAGGTCGCAATGATACATCTGTCCCTCTTTGTCGGGCAGCTGTCCTGTACCGAAGCCTGATGCAGCGTTCACTACTGTAGGAGGCATTATCTCGATGTAACCGGCCTTGCGTGCCTCGTCAAGGAAGAAGTTTATCAATGCGCGCTGCAACTGAGCGCCCTTGCCTTTGTATACAGGGAAACCGGCTCCTGTTATCTTTACGCCGAGGTCAAAGTCGATAAGGTCGTATTTTTTAGCGAGTTCCCAGTGAGGAAGAGCATTTTCGGGAAGCACTGTTTCTGTGCCGCCAGTCTTCTCTACCACGTTGTCTTCCGCTACGGCGCCTTCGGGCACCTCGTCGTAAGGTATATTAGGAATTGTGTATAGTACCTGGTTCATATTGGCTGTAGCCTCATCCATCTTGTCCTGAAGTTCCTTAGCCTTATCTTTCAACGAAGCCACCTCTGCTTTTACCTCATTGGCCTCGTCAATAGCCTGAGCTTTCATAAGCTGGCCGATCTTAGCAGCCAATTGCTTATTCTGCGAAAGGATATTGTCGAGTTCCTGTTGTGCGGCACGGCGCTCTTTGTCGAGCAACAACACCTTTTCAATTGTCTCTTCAGCATTCTTGAAATGCTTTTTCTCAAGTCCTTTCAGTACTTTTTCAGTCTCTTGGCTGATAACTTTAAGTGTTAGCATATTATTATCGTTTTTAGTAGTTTTCCAATAAAGCCGAAGCGTATCATAAAGAACACCCCGTATTTTACAAAATTACAACTTTTTTCAAATAATTAACAGCAAATTATCAAAAAATTGCGCATTAAAGCAGCAAATAATCAGCAATAAAAGAAAAAGAGGCAACTCCAAACGGAATCGCCTCAAATCTGCCATGACAAGAACTATCAGTTCTTCTCAGCGATAGGAGTAACAGAAACGTAGCTTCTGTCTTTTTTGCCACGCTTGAAAGTTACAACGCCGTCTACCAAAGCGTAGAGAGTGTGGTCACTGCCCATACCGATATTTGCACCGGGATTGTGTACCGTACCACGCTGACGAACGATGATATTACCGGCTTTGCATACCTGGCCACCCCAAATCTTTACACCAAGTCTTTGACTTGCTGACTCACGGCCGTTCTTTGAACTACCAACACCTTTTTTATGTGCCATAATACTTAAACTTTAAATTAACCGATAATTTCTTTTACTACTAACTCTGTAAACTGCTGACGATGGCCGTTCAGCTTGCGGTAGCCTTTACGACGACGCTTGTGGAATACCAACACCTTGTCGCCCTTAACCAATGTCGGGTCGATTGTACGTGTTGTAACGATGTTCTGACCGTCCTTAGACTTGCGAACAATCTTCATTTCACGAACATTGCCAATATAGCAAACCACCTTTGCACCTTCTACTGTAGGAGCGCCTACAGTTACAGCACCTTCCTTATCCAACAGCAACACGCGGTCAAATTCCACTGTCGTGTCGTTCTGCGCACCCTTGATGTGGTGCACGAACAGCTTCTTGCCGGCCTCAGCCTTGAACTGCTGTCCGTTAATCTCAACAATTGCGTACATTTATTTATCGCTTTTATTGTGAATTCCGCGAGGTGCGTTCTCTTCGTGAGACCGTCTTCTCCAACCCCTACGGACTAAACCGGGTGCAAAGATAGGAAACTTTTCGCACACAGGAAAGCTTTTAACAGAAAAACTTTCAAAAACGCTCCCTCTTTGCTACATTTTCCGCTTCAGCTATCACTTATGCGACAAGTAACGCTCCGCTTCCATAGCCGCACGGCATCCGCTTGCAGCCGCATTGATAGCCTGACGATAATGCGGGTCGGCAACGTCGCCGGCAACGAAAACGCCCGGAACGAGCGTCTTTACACCGCTGCCGTCGGCGGGAACAAAGTAGCCCGTCTCATCGGTCTTAAGATACTTCTTGAATATATCCGAATTCGGTTTGTGGCCGATAGCGAGGAAGAAGCCGTCGATAGCGAGGTCGTAATGCTTCTCGTCGGGCTGTCCCTGACGTGAAACAAGATGTATACCCTCTACTCCGTCCTCACCGAAAAGGCCTTCGGTGTTGTGTTCGAAAAGCACTTCAATCTTAGGATTGGCAAGAGTCCTGTCCTGCATAGCCTTTGACGCGCGCAGGAACGGCTTACGCACGATAAGATAAACCTTCGCGGCAAGCGAAGCAAGATAGTTCGCCTCTTCACACGCCGTGTCGCCGCCTCCGACTACAGCGACAATTTTCTTGCGGTAGAAGAAACCGTCGCATGTAGCGCATGCGCTCACGCCCATGCCTTGATATTTTATTTCGTCGGCAAGGCCGAGATATTTAGCAGCCGCTCCTGTAGCTACGATTACGGTTTCAGCCTCAAGAACAGTACCGTCATCAAGAGTAGCCTTATAAGGAAGTTCTTCGAAATCAACGCTCACCACGCTGCCGGAACGCACCTCCGCGCCCACATTGACAGCCTGCTGACGCATATTCTCCATGAGTTCGGGACCTGTAATTCCGTGCGGGAAGCCCGGGAAGTTCTCAATCACCGTCGTCTGCGTAAGCTGACCGCCGGGCTGCATGCCCTCGACGAGAATTGGAGAAAGATTAGCACGTGACGCATAAATCGCCGCGGTATAACCGGCTGGGCCGGAACCGATAACCAAACATTTTGTTTTGTTCACATTCATAACATTATAATTTTAACTTAGTTTATCTCATATCAACAATTTCCGCTCCGGGCAGTTCCTTTACAGGGCACTCATAGCTGGCCGCCTCGAAATTGCACGACGGCGTATATTTTTCGAGCAGCGCCTCGACACATCCCAACCCGTTCATATATACATACATGGCCTTAAGGCGTATATTCTTGCTGTCAAAAAAGAGTTCCACTTTTGACACCTGGCCGTCCTGAACAGGCTTAAGGGAGACAACATCGACCCCGCCTTGCCTTTCCAACGATTTCGTGCTGTTTTCCCGATAATGTTCCATTACGCTCAACGGCGAGAGGCTCTGCGCCTCGTCCGACGAAGCGTCAGTAATATATATCTCGTCAATCTCCTTCATGTAGCACCACTGCACGGAGCCGTCGCACCACACCTTCATATTGTCCATCAGAAGCGCATACTTGTCGCCGTCGAGTTTCATGACGCCTTTGTCGCTCTGAACGATATCATTATCCTCGTCATACACATTATATATATAGTCCATCCGTACAGCCGCATCGGCTTTCATCGCAGCGATAGCCTTTCCGAGCAGAATGTCGGCGTCACCCTGCTGCGCCGGCAAGCATGCAGGCAATATCAACAACAAAAAAATTACAGCGTTTCTCATCATGATGAATATCTTTACTAAAGCAATGACTTAAGACGGAATTCAAGGTCGGTCTCGTCGGAGCATAAAACCTGTCGAGGCTTGCTGCCTTCCTGCTCACCCACTATGCCTGTCTGGCAGAGCTGGTCCATAATGCGTCCGGCCCTGTTGAAGCCGATGTTCAGTTTACGCTGTATGAGCGATGTCGAACCGTGCTGGGCAAGCACCACCATACGGGCCGCTTCGGCGAACAACGGGTCGAGCTTGTCGGACGATATCTCGCCACGGACAGAGCCGCCTCCCTCGCCGCTCACGTCGAACGATTCGTCAGGCTCCGGCAAGATATAAGCAGTCTGATACCCCTGCTGCTTTGCTATATGAGCGCATACACGCTCCACCTCTTTCGTTTCCACAAGAGCGCACTGCACACGGACAGGGTCGTTGCCGGCAAGGAATAGCATGTCGCCACGTCCCTGGAGCTGATTTGCCCCCGAACGGTCAAGTATAGTACGCGAGTCAATGGCAGAGATGACACGGAACGCCATGCGTGCAGGGAAGTTCGCCTTGATAGTACCTGTAATGATATTCGTTGTAGGACGCTGAGTCGCGATAATCATATGAATGCCCACCGCACGGGCCTTTTGGGCAATGCGCGCGATAGGCTGTTCCACCTCACGCCCCGCAGTCATCATAAGGTCGCCGTACTCGTCAATCACCACGACTATGTACGGCATGAAGCGGTGTCCTTTAGTAGGAAGCAGTTCCTTGTTCAAATACTTTTTGTTATACTCCTCCACCGAACGCACCGACGCCATCTGCAACAGACGATAACGGTTGTCCATTTCAACGCATAGAGACTTCAAAGTACGCACCACCTTATTCACGTCGGTAATGATGGGTTCGTCCTCGCCTTCGAGCTTCGCGAGGAAATGCTTTTCAAGCACGCTGTAAAGGCTCAATTCCACCATTTTCGGGTCTACCATCACGAATTTCAGGTATGCCGGGTGCATCTTGAACAGCAACGAAGTTATTATTGCGTTCAGTCCTACCGACTTACCCATACCCGTAGCGCCGGCGACAAGCAAGTGAGGCATCTTCGCCATATCCACCATGTAAACCTCGTTAGAGATGGTCTTTCCGAGCGCGAGAGGCAGAGCCATTTCCGTCTCCTTATATTTGCGGCTGTTCAGCAACGACGCCATAGGCACTATCTGCTTGCGCGCATTAGGCACTTCAATGCCTATTGTGCCCTTACCGGGCATCGGGGCTACGATACGTATGCAAAGAGCCGACAGGCTCATAGCTATATCATCTTCGAGATTTCTGATTTTCGATATTCTCACGCCCGGCGCAGGAGTTATCTCATAAAGAGTGATTGTAGGGCCGACCGTAGCCTTTATCGAACTGATGTCTATACCGAAATTCTTGAGCACCTCGACTATCTTGTTTGCATTGGCGGCCTGTTCCTCCTTGTCAATAGCTTGGACAGACTGTTCATACTCGTCGAGCAGGTCTATCGTAGGCGGCTTGTAATAGCTCAGTTCATCCTTAGGATTTATGGGGCGAAGCATGTCGCCGCCCATATCCTCGTCGCCTTCGGCCTTTTCGACCTCCATTTCAAGCACAGCGCCGTCATTTTCAGCGCTGCTGCCCAAAGACTTGTATTTGTCGTCAAACTTCTTGGCAAGCTCATCATCGCCGAACCCTTCAGCGGTCTCTTCTTCATCGGCAACGTCGTCCATGAGTTCCGTCGCCACTACAGAGACATCAATCTTTTCATCCTCGCCCGCTGTCACGACAACTGATATCGGTTCCTCGGCAGCAGCGTCAGTTTCCGGTTCCTTTTCAGAGTTTTTCTTGAACGAGAACAATCTCTTTATCCACTCTATCGTATTACGTGACACATGTATCATGAACAGCAGAAGCGATACCACAATAAGCAGCACAAGACCGACAATTCCGACCGTATCGATAAAGAAATTCTTCATGAACTCGCCATGAGCGCCGCCTGGCGAGACATAGCTTGTCGAAAGAATTTCGCCGAACACCAACGAGAACAGTATCGAGAGCCACGCCATAGCAAAAAAGCCGTACGCAAGCCACTTGCCGAGCCCGAAATGCCCTATTCGCATAAGCCGCAAAGCCACAAGCGCTACCACGGGAACCATAAGCAGCGAAGCCCATCCGAAGCAGCTGTTTATAAGAAATTCAGCGACCACAGCGCCGCCCCTGCCCGAGGTGTTGCTTACCGCCGCATCACCGGCAGCCTCAACGACAGAGTAGTCATTGCCGCCTGCAACAAAAAAAGAGACGAACGAGCTGCACAGGAAAATGGCAAAAGCCAAGCACAGCAGCCCGGCGACGAACTGCACGTTCGGTCCCTTGAAAAAATCGACAGCCATACGGCATGCGTAAGCGAAAGAGGCGAACGTAGATTTCTTGTTCTTATTCTTGTTTTTATGTTCAGATGTGGCCATAATGTCTTATTTCGTATTTTTGAACGCACAAAGTGCTTTTCATGCAATTTACCTCTGCGAAGGTAATAAAAAACGAGTAAAAAATAAAGCTTGCTTTAATTTTTTACAGCGAGTGCATTATTTAGCTCCACCGAAAGGTGAACGGTAATAAAAAACGAGCGAAATTTAAATATTAGCTCCGCTATTTTTTGTAACTTTGCAACCGGACAAAAAACACGACCTGCAGTCATGGAAAAAGAAGACATAGTTTTTTCGCGCAATACAGTTGAGTTCGTTACAGTAGCGGCCGAATTCTGCGCCTACCTTGAACGCACAGGGCAACATTCACGCAAAGAGTTCGTCGAGACATTGCTCAAGTTGCTTCCGTTGCTTTATATCAAAGCGCAAATGCTGCCCGACGAGGAGAAACTGAACGATGACGATATGGAAGATTTCGTGACCGAAGACAGCTACGAAGTGCTTCGCATGACAATATTCGATCTCCTTGCCGACAAGGACAGCTACCTCGACGTCTTTGTCGCAGAGATGAAATACAGCGACACCCCTGTTACAAAAAGCATTTCGGAAGACCTTGCCGACATCTACCAGGACGTAAAAAATTTCGTCTGCCTATTCCAGTTAGGAATAAACGAAACGATGCACGACGCCATAATAGAGTGCAACGGCCACTTCCGACAGTATTGGGGACAGACGCTTGTAAACACATTGCGTGCCCTGCACGATATCAGATACAGCACGAACCTTGACGACGAAGAGGATAATGAGTAAGTACAGGTCACATATCGAAAAGAGCGAAATAAGCGAAATGCCTACAGCCTTGTTCGACGGACGTATCATAACCATAAATACCCCGGAAGAGACCGACAAGGCAGTCAAAGCGTTGCAGAAAGAGAAGATTCTCGGCCTTGACACAGAGACACGCCCGTCGTTCCGCAAGGGAGTGCATCACCAAGTATCGCTCATACAGCTCTCAACAGCCGACACCTGTTTCCTTATACGCCTTAACAGGGTAGATATGCCGGGCTCGCTCATTTCGTTGCTCGAAAACGAACAGATAACGAAAGTAGGGCTTTCGCTCCACGACGACATACAGGCGCTCAGCAAACGCCGTAGGTTCAAGGCCGCAGGCTTTCTTGAGATACAGGAGTTCGTCAAGAAATTCGGCATAGAGGAGATGAGTCTTCAGAAGATATTCGCAATAGTTTTCGGGCAACGCATATCAAAAAGCCAGCAGCTCAGCAATTGGGAAAACGACGTGCTGACCGACAAGCAGAAACTTTACGCGGCAACTGACGCATGGGCATGCCTGAAATTGTATAACTACTTGAACAACAATAAATAACTACATATGGAAAAAGCCGTCATACTGAAACGAGGAAAAGAGGAATCGCTGCAACGTTTTCACCCCTGGATATTTTCGGGAGCGATACAACGCATCGAAGGACAACCCGAAGAGGGCGATGTCGTAACCGTATACACCAACGACCGCAGTTTCATAGCACGAGGCCACGTTCAGGTGGGCAGCATCGCCGTGCGTGTACTCACATTCAGCGACGAGACCATAGACCAGAAATTCTGGAACAAGAGAATAGCAACAGCTTACGACCTTCGTGAACGCATAGGCATATCGTCACGCGAGGACAACAACACCTACCGTCTTGTTCACGGCGAGGGCGACAACCTCCCCGGGCTTATCATAGACATTTACGGCGACACAGCCGTCATGCAGGCGCACAGCGTAGGCATGCACGTTTGCCGCATGCAGATAGCCGACGCCCTCAAAGAGGTTCTCGGCGATAAAATAAAGAACATATACTACAAATCGGATACCACGTTACCCTACAAGGCCGATATCAACAAGGACAACGGCTACATCATGGGCGGCAACGCAAGCAATATAGCCACCGAATACGGCCTTAAGTTCCACATCGACTGGCTTCGAGGACAAAAGACCGGGTTCTTTGTAGACCAGCGAGAGAACCGTTCATTGCTTGAGCAGTACGCCAAAGGACGCAAGCTGCTCAACATGTTCTGCTACACGGGCGGCTTCTCGATATACGCATTGCGCGGCGGCGCCGAGATTGTCCATTCCGTAGACAGCTCATCAAAAGCCATTGACCTCACCAACGCCAACGTTGAGATAAACTTTCCGGGCGACACGCGCCACACGGCGTACGCCGAGGACGCCTTCGACTTTCTCGACCGCATGGGCAACAACTACAACCTCATCATTCTTGACCCGCCTGCGTTCGCCAAACATCGTGACAGCCTGCGCAACGCCCTCATAGGCTACCGCCGTCTTAACGCAAAGGCAATAGAGAAGATACAGCCCGGAGGCATACTCTTCACCTTCTCATGCTCACAGGTGGTAAGCAAGGAGAATTTCCGCACGGCCGTGTTCACCGCCGCAGCAATGGCAAAGCGCAACGTACGCATACTGCACCAACTGACACAGCCAGCCGACCACCCTATCAGCATCTACCACCCCGAAGGCGAATACCTGAAAGGCTTGGTGCTGTACGTAGAGTAAGAAAATAGAATAATTAATCGTAGTTGTACAATAATGCGAGTTACGCAAAAAATACGCACAAACATTTTGCCGCTAAGAAAAAATTCGCTACCTTTGCGCTTCGTAAGCCGAATACGCAGTTTGTAACAGGCAATAAATTAATTAAAATAATATTAACAATGAAAAAAGACATTCATCCCGCAGCTTATCGTCCGGTTGTATTCAAGGACATGTCAAATGGCGACTGCTTCCTTTCGCAGTCTACATGCAACACAAAGGAGACCATCGAATTCGAAGGTGAGACCTACCCATTGGTAAAACTTGAAATTTCTAACACTTCACACCCCTTCTACACCGGCAAGGCTAAGCTTGTCGATACAGCAGGCCGTGTTGATAAGTTCATGAGCCGTTACAGCAGAACTATCAAGAAGTAATCGAGATACGATAAGATACGAAAAGTGTACTTCGGTACACTTTTTTTATGCTTGCCGGCATAAACGGACCGCCGACAAGAACAACGGCGACAAAAACTTCCTTTTTCAGCACTTCATTTTTATCCCAATGCGTCACAACACGAAGAACATAATAAAATTTCTATTCACCACAGCGCTTGCGATTTTCCTCTTCGCCTCATGCAGCGAAGACAGGAACGGAGGCGATGACGGAAATGACGGCATTCCCGGAAACCGGAACGCCAACATCGGCATGCACAAACATGCCGGACGCATCGAGATACCGGCTATCGGCGACGACGAGCTGTTCATATCGCACTGCACCACGGTAAACGGAAAAGAGAATATCACATACAGCATGTCGTTCAACAAGGAACGCAAGCACAGCAAGTGGACCGCATTCACGTTCGACCCGAGCAACAGAGGCATAAACTGGAAGCGTGACAACTGGGACAGCACCGAATGGGGAGGCGACCCGTTCCAGAGCGACCCGGCCATGCCAAGCAGCTACGTAATGACGAAGAACGAGATAAACCGCAACAATTTCGTACGCGGGCACATCGTAGCGTCGTATGACAGGGTATATTCCAAGGACGCCAACGAGCAGACATTCTACTACAGCAATATCTCGCCCATGTATTACGACTTCAACATAGGCGCATGGAACGACTGCGAGCAGTTCGTGCAGGACTTCGGACGCAACAGAGAGCTGTGCGACACATTGTACGTCGTCAAGGGGGGCACCATCAGAGAGGGGGAATACCGTACGGTAAAAAGCGATTGGTCCGACATTGCATGCCCCACTGTTCCCGACTACTACTTCATGGCATTGCTCTGCCTCAGAGCGAACGGCTACAAGGCCTTAGGAATGCTTTTCAAGCATGTGAACGGACGCAGCAAAACAGAAATATGCAGCATCGACCACCTTGAAGACTTCACAGGAATAGATTTCTTCTGCAATATTCCCGACCGTGTAGAGGATATTGTAGAGAGGAACTGCAAGCCGGGCCAATGGACAGGCCTGAGCAGCTACAACTATACGGTTATCGGAGAGTAGCCGCACCATGAAGCAAACCGCAAACGCCTGCCAATTCATAAAAAAACGCAAATTCTTTGCAGGCATAAAAAATATTCATATTTTCGCAATAACGAAGCGGCCGTCATCACCAATCACGGCTGCAGGCCTAATACAAGCTAACCTTTAAACATATACGACTATGCCTTATTGCAGAAACTGCGGAGCCGAAGTGAACGAAAACGCCTTCGTTTGCGTAAAATGCGGCGCATTAATCAACGAGAAAAAGAAAGAAACATTATACAACCCCGACAAGAACGAGTGGCTTATAGTGCTGTTGCTATGCTTCTTCCTCGGCTGCTTCGGTTTTCACCGCTTCTATGTAGGAAAGATAGGTACAGGGGTTGCGCAGCTGCTTACATGCGGAGGCTGCGGAATTTGGGCGTTCATAGATTTCATAATGATACTTTGCGGGAAGTTCACCGACGCAAATGGCAATACCATTAAGAACTAAAATCAAACTTATTGCCCTGATATCATTGCCGTTAATATTGTATGCCATTCCTTTAGAGGGCATATACAACGGTGAGAGCCATTGCCTTTTCAAGCGGATATTCGACATTGAATGCTGGGGCTGCGGAATCACGCGGGCATTCTTTTCGGTAATGTACGGCCGCTTCGCCTCGGCATGGGAATACAACCCTTTAATTGTTGTTGTGTTCCCTTTGCTTCTATGGCTATGGATAAGGGAGGTTTGGAGAACGATTAACGTTTAAAGCGAAGCTTCGACGGCATGAGCAGCATCTCGTCAAGCGCAGCATCGCTGAAAGTGATGCCGCTTGGGTTGCGGTAGCGAATGCCGCCAACAGGGGAACGATTAACGAGGGAGATTAACGTTTAACGGGTAACGTGTAACGAGATCTTCGTCACCCGCCATTTACAAGGTCAGCGGTTCGCCTTGCGTTTTCTCAGCGCTTTTACAAGCGCCGCCCCGATAATGCCGTCGGGATGAAAACCATTAAATTCCTGAAAGTGTTTTACAGCCTTCAAAAGCTTTGCGTCATACAGCACGCCGCCGTCGGCCGTATATACAAGACTTTCCTCATCTATGTAAAGTTTATTTACTAAAATCTTCGCCACGGAACGCACATCTCTCCCGCTGTCACCCGGCATTATGACCCTTTCGCCCAACAGATACCGCTTTGGGGTATATGCGACAGAATCAGCCTTCACCTTTTTAGTTTTCGGCGCAACCTGCTTTTTCACAGCTTTACTCTTTAAAGCGTCGGCTTTGCCGCTTTTTGCCGCCGAAGAAGAAGGCCTTGCCCTAACACTGTCGGCAGAGATTTTCTTGTAGCTCTTGGAGGATATTGCTGACTTGCCGCCTGCCGCTTTCTGCGCCGCAGCAAAATCGCATGGAGCAAAAAACAGCAACAGAACAAAAAAGGCAAACAAAAAATCACTTCTCATTAAGGCACTTTTCAAAACTTACAGGAAGCGGAGTTTCAAAACGGAGATACTTGCCGGTAACAGGATGCGTAAAACAGAGCATATACGCATGCAACCCGAGACGACGCATCGGGTCACTCTTGCCGCCATACTTGCTGTCGCCGACAACAGGATGTCCCAAATCGGCCATGTGAACACGAATCTGGTTTTTACGGCCTGTTTCAAGCACGCATTCTACAAGCGAATAGCCATTCGACGATGTTAATACACGATAATGTGTCACAGCATATTTACCACCATTATCAGTTGTACTTGAATGGGTTATAAAACGTTTATCCTCTGTAAGCCACGAACGTACGACTCCTTGCGTGTTTTCAAGCTCACCCTCTACCAACGCAATATATCTGCGGTCGGTCACAAGTTCCTGCCAGCCGTTTATCAGCGACTGCTGAGTCTGCACGTCTTTAGCATAAACCATAAGACCGGACGTGTCACGGTCGAGACGATGGACGAGATGCGAAGTGCAACGACCTCCGCCCTTTTCGAGATAACGGTTAAGAATAGTCTGCACTGTCTGCTGACGTGTATTGTTGCTCATGGAGAGCAAGCCCGGACGTTTGTCAATAATCAAAAGATACGGGTCTTCGTATACAATATCAAGATCATTGCTACGGAAAGACATCTTATGTTTCGAACGGTCGAGCTGCACGACATCACCGGCCTTAAGTTCAGTCAGAGGGTGCGTCACTATCTTATTGTTCACAAGCACCACCCTATTGGATATCAACGCCTTAGCACGATTACGGCTTATTCCGTGCATCTTTTCCATCACAAACTCTATCAATATAGCCTGCACTGCGACATTAAAGGTCAGGAGGCTTTTAACATTTTTGCGCATATATCTTTATACATCAATTATTTACTATTTCTTCGTTCAAGCAATACAACATTCTCGACATGATGTGTATGCGGGAACATGTCCACCGGCTGAACAGCCGTCACCTTGTAGTCGGCATCGAGAAGCTGCAGGTCGCGCGCCTGAGTCGCAGGATTGCAGCTCACATAAACGATACGGCGGGGAGCCGCAAAAAGTATCGTGTTTATCACATCGTCGTGCATTCCAGCACGAGGAGGATCTGTAATAATCACGTCAGGGCGCCCGTGTTCGTTGATGAAATCACGTGTAAGTATATCCTTCATGTCACCGGCAAAGAAGGTCATATTGCCGAAACCGTTGAGTTCCGCATTTACCCGAGCGTCGATAATAGCATCTTCGACATATTCGATACCCACCACCTTTTTAGCCTTTGAGGCAACAAAGTTGGCAATGGTTCCTGTGCCTGTATAAAGGTCGTACACCACCTCTTCGCCTGTCAGAGCGGCAAAATCGCGGGCTACCTTGTAAAGGTTATATGCCTGGCGGCTGTTCGTCTGGTAGAACGACTTAGGCCCCACTTTAAAACGCAAGCCTTCCATCTCTTCGAAGATGACGTCTGTACCTTTGTATGTAACCACCTCCAAGTCGCCGAAAGTATCGTTGCATTTATTGTTTATCACATAGAGCAAGGAGGTGACTTCCGGGAATTCATCCGCTACAAATTGTAAAACTTTTTCAAGCATAGCAAATTCTTCGTCCGATGTCACGCGGGCCTGGAGAAGCAGCATCACCTCGCCTGTGGTGGAGATACGTATCATCATATTGCGAAGAACGCCTACCTGCGAACGCAAGTCGAAGAAAGGAATGTTTTCCTTTTGGGCGAACTCGCGTATCGAATTACGCAAACGGTTGTTAAGCCCACTCATGAGATAACATTCGTCAATATTCAGCACCTTGTCGAAAGCCCCCGGAATGTGAAAGCCCAAAGCGTTCATATTCTCGTATGTCACTCCATCGGCTACCTCTTCCCATGTAAGCCAACGTTTGTTGCTGAACGTGAATTCGAGCTTGTTACGATACTCGCAGGTCTGCTCAGAGCCGAGAATTGGAGAAACCTCGGGAAGCTCCACCTTGCCGATGCGTGTAAGAGCATCGACAACCTGCTGTCGCTTATATTTGAGCTGATGCTCATAAGCGAGACATTGCCACTTGCAACCGCCGCAAACCCCGTAATGCTTGCAGAACGGCACGGCACGCTCTTGAGAATATTCGTGTATTTTCACGGCCTCAGCTTCGGCATAGCTGTGTTTCTTACGCCTTACCTGAAGGTCGGCCACATCGCCGGGAACGACATAAGGAACAAAGACCACAAGGTCATCAACGCGCGCGAGCGCTTTGCCTTCGGCTGCTACGCCGGTTATGGTAACCTTTTCGAGCAAAGGCAATTCTTTTTTCTTTTTCGCCATTTATGATATCAATAATTTATCCGGAACAGAAGCGTTACCGGCATGTGCAAAGTAACGCAATTTATAAAATTCTATGCGAAGATACGTTGAAAATCCCGATATTCGGCCCTTTTCGGACACGAACTTAAAAAAATATATTTATTATGTGATTTTCGTCGTTTAAATTTCGCGGTACAAACATTTTTGCTATATTTGCAAATTAGTTGGGCGAGATCATGCGACACCCCCGACATCGTGAATTTTAAAAACATTTTTTATTTATCAACAAACAATAAACTCAAAAATTTATGGCAGACAAAAGAGTCTACACCTTTGGCAATGGTCTTGCAGAAGGTAATGCGTCAATGAGAAACTTGTTAGGAGGTAAAGGTGCCAACTTGGCAGAAATGAACCTTATCGGCATCCCTGTTCCTCCCGGATTCACCATTACAACTGAGGTTTGCGGCGAATACTACAGCCTCGGTAAAGAGAAGGTAATCGAGCTTCTCAAGGCCGAAGTTCAGGCCGCAGTTAAAAACATCGAGACATTGATGAACTCAACTTTCGGCGACCCGACAAACCCATTGTTGGTTTCAGTCCGTTCAGGCGCCCGCGCCTCAATGCCCGGTATGATGGACACAATTCTTAACCTCGGTCTTAACGACATCGTTGTAGAGGGTCTTGCAAAAAAGACAGGCAACGAGAAGTTCGCATGGGACTCTTACCGCCGTTTCGTACAGATGTACGGTGACGTCGTTCTCGGCATGAAGCCTACGAGCAAAGAGGAGATTGACCCGTTCGAGGCTATCATCGAAAAGGTTAAGGAAGAGGCCGGCGTCGTTCTCGACAAGGACCTCAGCGTCGAGTCGCTCAAGGAGCTTGTAAAGAAGTTCAAGGCAGCCGTTAAGGCTCAGACAGGCAAGGATTTCCCGACAGACGCTTACGAGCAGTTGTGGGGCGCTGTTTGCGCTGTGTTCGAGTCTTGGAACAACGAGCGCGCTATCCTCTACCGTCGTATGGAGAAAATTCCTGATGAGTGGGGTACAGCAGTTTCTGTTCAGGCGA
>JAZNPP010000062.1:0-34075 GCA_045589695.1 Bacteroidaceae bacterium | reverse complement strand
TGAATAAAAAGCAAAGTTCAAGGCTTGTGCAGGCTTCAAAACCGCAGTTTACTGAGCGTAAATGAGGATTTTGAAGGCAAACGTAACACAGAAATTTACTTTTTAGTCACCCCGTATCATTAGCGGGCAAACACACCGGTTTGCCCCTACAGTCGTTACTCGTTAAACGTTATTCGTTAATCTTTAATCGCTAAACGTTAATCATCAAACTCCTTTCCTACTCTGGCGCTGTCAATCGCATGTTTCAGGATTACCTCTTCATCCGATTTCGATTCCTCCGCTATCTCGTGGTAACGCTTGAGGTAAGCAAGCAGAATCGTTGTAAGCGGCAAAGCCACGATCATACCCAGCAAACCCAGCAGATGTCCCCAGATTGAGAGCGAAAGAAGGATAATAGCCGGGTGCAGATTCATTCTTCGACGCATTATATAAGGCACGATGAGCATATCCTGAATCACCTGCACCACCAACAGCACAATACATGCCGAGAGAAGTATGAGCCAAAAGTCGCCGCCGGTACTCGCAGCCTTGAGAACTGCGAGAAGCACCATAGGAACAATAGATACCAACTGCAGATAAGGCACCAGGTTAAGTATTCCTATGAAGATGCCGAAAGCTATAGCTGCAGGAAAATCTATTATTACGAAACCTATTGAAAAAAGCACTCCCACACACAACGCCACCAATGCCTGGCCACGGAAATACTGGTTCATGCCGCCTACAAGGTCGGCCCAAAGCTTGCCCACAATGCCTCGCCACTTCTTGGGCACATAAGGTTTCCAGCTTCTTGAAAGTCGTTCGAAGTCGAGCAAGATAAAAACCAAGTAAAGCAGCGTTATACACATTGTAAGCAGCCCGCCGAAGACGCTTATCGTGCCGGCGACAACGCCATGAAGGCGGTCGCCGATGAGCGACAGGATATCGCTGCTGTTTGCGCTCTGCAATATACCAGCCACGTCATTTTCATTGAACATCTCCCTGAAAAACTCTGCGACAGGAGCCGGGATAGTCGTATCGCCGAGGTTTTTGCTCAAGAAATTCACCGTAAAGTCCTTCAGCACGTTAAATTCCGAGATTATTGAAGGTATGACAAGCCAGCCGACGCCGAACAGCACAACGGCAATAAGAGAGAGAGCCGCGACCATAGACAATAGCCTGTACTTGAAACGCAGTTTCTGCTGGAAGAAATTTACAAGCGGGTTAATGAAATACGCAAGCAGCCATGCAATGGCGAACGGCAATAAAATTCCGCTTAAGCTGTCGAGAGCTATATATGTCAGCCCTAACGCAAGCAGCATAAGCAATATACGCAGGAAACGTCCTAATGTAACCTCATTCTGTTTCATATTGCAGGATATTAAATTCGTTACTCTTCATTACCGTGTTTAGCATCGTCCACTCCGCTGACGAGCAGGACGAACTCTCCGCGCGGCTCATGGTCGGTAAAATGCTTCACAAGCTCCTCAAGCGTTCCTCGCACACACTCCTCATGCAGCTTTGATATCTCACGCACGGCAGCAGCCTGGCGGTCGGCTCCGAAAACTTCGGCGAGCTGCGCAAGGCTCTTTACGACCCTGTACGGCGACTCATAGAAGACAATCGTACGCTGTTCGTCCTTCAAGAAGTTCAAACGTGTCTGACGGCCTTTCTTCTGCGGCAGAAAGCCTTCGAATACAAACTTGTCGCACGGAAGGCCCGAGCATACAAGCGCCGGCACGAACGCTGTCGCTCCCGGCAGGCACTGCACCTCGACATCGTTCTTAACGCACTCGCGCACAAGAAAAAATCCAGGGTCCGAGATTCCGGGAGTACCGGCGTCGGATATAAGAGCCACATGACGTTCGCAGTCGCGTATACGCTCTACAAGCGAAGCGGCGGTCTTATGCTCGTTGAACTTATGATGCGAATACATAGGCACCTGAATGTCGAGATGCTTAAGCAGTTTAGCCGACGTACGGGTATCCTCGGCAAGGACAAAATCGGCTTCCTTAAGCAGACGCACGGCACGCATAGTGATATCTTCGAGATTTCCTACCGGAGTAGGAACTACATATAACATTCCCATAAAAAAAACAGAAATTTTCGTGTGCTTTATACAGCACAAAACATTTACTTATGCAAATTAAATACAAATAATAGAAAGACGAAATTAAACTCGCCGCTTTTTTTATCCCGTGTGCTATAAGTTGTTAATAACTTATAAGCATTAAAAATTTGTTTTATAGCTTAATTCTGTATCTTTGCCCTAAGCGGACATATACAGCGCGCGTTGTGAAAAATTTTCTGCCAATCGCTGTGAAACGGATTAATCGTTTGATATTCGTGCGGCAGCGGACAAGCCTCATTGCACGAAAGACAAAAAACACGACATAATATGAACAGATTTTCAGAATTCAACCAGATGGAGACGATGCGTCGAGGACGCATAGAGGTAGTATGCGGCTCGATGTTCTCGGGCAAGACCGAGGAGCTGATACGCAGGCTCAAAAGAGCGAAATTCGCCCGTCAGAAGGTAGAAATATTCAAGCCGGCGCTCGACACGCGCTATTCCGATGTCGAGGTCGTTTCGCACGACAGCAACCACATTCTATCGACCCCGATAGAGTCGTCGTCAAGCATTCTGCTGCTTGCCACAGACGTTGATGTCGTCGGCATCGACGAAGCTCAGTTCTTTGACAGCGACCTTGTACAGGTATGCGAAGAGCTTGCCCGACGAGGCACACGTGTCATCATCGCGGGCCTTGACATGGACTTCAAGTGCCAGCCTTTCGGCCCTATGCCCGCACTCATGGCTATTGCCGACGAGGTGACAAAAGTACATGCGATATGCGTGAAATGCGGTAATCTGGCATACGTGTCGCACCGTCTGGTAAGCGGCGACAAACAAGTGCTGCTTGGCGAAAAAGCCGAGTACGAACCGCTATGCAGAGAGTGCTACCACCAGGCTCTGAGAGAGAGAGAACTGCGGAACAGCGAAGCCAATCGGGATGAGAGCGTAGAGTAAAGATGCGACAATACAGAAGCCTTTTCATAGACCTCGACGACACGCTTTATGATTTTTCGGGCGCATCGAGAGAGTCGTTCAGGGAAACGTACGAGTTGCTGCGCTACGAGCGCTATTTCGGCTCGTTCGAGCAGTACATGTCATTGTACGAGCCGTACAACCTTGAGTTGTGGCGTATATACGGCGAAGGCAAGATCACCAAAGAAGAGCTGAACAAAAGACGGTACAGTTACCCGCTTGAATGCGTGGGGGTCAATGACCAAAAGCTTGCCGACACGTTCTGCCAAGAGGCCCTTAGCCGTATCCCCACTAAGAACAAGCTGATGCCTGGAGCCATAGAACTGCTCGAATACCTTGCGCCGAAATACAGACTTTTCATCCTTTCCAACGGCTTTAAAGAGCTACAGTCGCACAAGATGCGTACAGCAGGCATACTGCACTATTTTGAGAAGCTGATACTGTCGGACGATATAGGAGTGAACAAGCCTAACCCGCAACTGTATGAATATGCGCTGAGAGAGAGCGGCTCGCAGCTGAACGAGAGCCTTATGATAGGCGATATGTTCGACACCGACATCGCCGGAGCCGCAAACATAGGCATGGACCAGCTTTACTATAACCCCAAAGGCAAGAGCGGACACACGTTCAAGCCAACATATGAAGCAGCCCACTTGTTGGATATTAAAAACATCATTTGACACATATATGAGCAGCAACACCACATCGATACTCATCATTTATACCGGCGGAACGATAGGAATGATAAAGAACCCCGAGACCGGAGCGTTGGAGAGTTTCAATTTCGACCACCTGCTCAACCATGTTCCGGAGCTAAAAGAGTTCAAGATTGACATTGACGCAATCACGTTCAACCCACCCATTGACTCGTCGGACATGGAGCCGGCGATGTGGAGCCGCATAGTCACAATCATCGACGGCAACTATGACAAGTACGACGGCTTCGTGATACTTCACGGCACCGATACTATGTCGTTCACAGCATCGGCGCTCAGCTTCATGCTCGAAGACCTTATGAAACCCGTCATACTGACAGGCAGCCAGTTGCCGATAGGCGCTTTACGTACCGACGGCAAGGAGAACCTGATAACGGCCATAGAGATAGCCGCGTCAAAACACCCTGACGGCACGCCTGTGGTACCCGAGGTTTGCGTATTCTTCAACGACAAGCTCATGCGCGGCAACCGTACCACAAAAATCAATTCAGAGAGCTTCGGAGCGTTCGGTTCAAACAACTACCCTCTGCTTGCCACAGCAGGAACAGACATACAGTTCTTCCCGAACAACATAAAGAGATACGTTCCCGGACTGAGACTGAAACCGCATCACGAGTACAACAGCAACATCATAATATTCTCGTTATTTCCCGGCATACAGAAAGAGGTCGTAGAGAAAGTGCTTGGCGCAAGCGAGCTTAAAGGAGTCATATTCCGTACATTCGGAGCAGGCAACGCTCCGCAGAAAAAATGGCTCATAGACGCCCTTTCCAAAGCGACCGCCGAGGAGAAAATCATAATCAACATCACCCAATGCGCAGGCGGCAGCGTACATATGGAGCGCTACGAAACAGGCTTGCAGCTATTGCAGGCAGGCGTAATAAGCGGCAAAGACTCGACAGTAGAGGCAGCCCTGACAAAACTGATGTATCTTCTTGGGACAGGCCTTCCTGTTGAAGAGATACGCCGCCTCATGAGCCTAAACATCGCCGGCGAGATAACAGTGTAATTTAACGATTAACGTTTAAAGCGAAGCTTCGACGGCATGAGCAGCATCTCGTCAAGCGTAGCATCGCTGAAAGTGATGCCGCTTGGGTTGCGATTGCGAATGCCGCCAACAGATTAACGGTGAACGATTAACGTGTAACGAGGGGTGATTAACGAGGAGCTGGATGTACTGCCTGAGGCGAGAAAACCTCGTTGCATTGAAAGTCATTCTATTAATGAAAACAAACCACGTCAAGGGGAGTGACGTGGTTTAAGTTCCGAGCAAACGCTTTTGCCCGTTCGGGCATCGACTTTCACAAGCAGATGCTACCGGTTTAAATCTATTACTATGAAAAACACTATTATATAACATGCCCGCTCTATTTTAAGTTTAGAACGGGCGTGTTAATAAAAGTTATTTTCCACATATTTTCCGGTAATCGCAATACTCGCACCGCTTTTTGTCATCAGTGGGGGTGAAAGGCACGTCGCGGTCGAATATGTCGCTCAGCACGCCAAGCAGCTTCTCAACATATTCTTCACGTATTTCAGATATATCCGTTACAGGTTCCCCTTTTATATCGACAACATAGTCTTCACGTTTCAGTTCTTCCTCTTTATGCACATACAGCAGCGACGGCGACACCTTGCCGGTGTTCAGCGGTTTCAGCTTCTCCGCCCAGCTTTGCGCAATCTTTGTGTTGCGACAGCATCTTCCTTTCAGGAGGTCATCAAGCACAATGGAATAGAGGAACGACTGCAGCCTGTAGCCCGACGATTTTCCTTCGAGGGCGAATATTTCTTCAAGAGAGCTTTTCGCGTCCTTTCCGCCACCGCCGGTTTTGTAGTCCACGATATTTACCGTGCCGTTCTTTACATCGACCCTGTCTATCGTTCCGCCAATCTCAAGACTGATTGTGCCTGCTTCGCTTTCGATGCTCATAGGCATTGAAATTTTCTCTTCACCGCACACGTAGTAGAACGGAGCGTACTCCTTGTCCATTTTTATAAGATGCAGCAGAAAATGGTGCAGCATGCCTCGGTTTATGTACTGCTCACCGTTGTATACAGGTTTGTTGCCTTTGAAGAACTCCTCTTGGAAAGCGTCGTCTATGAAACGGTACAGCAATGCCGGATTTTTGATATAATAATCGAAACTGCCCGGCTGAACAGGGTTGTTGCCGTTCGCCGACAGCTTTTCGTAGAACATCTGCGCCGCTTTGTGGAAAATGACGCCGAAGTCGCTCGGTGTTATCTCTGTGTCGATATCTTCAAGCGGTTTAAGCCCCAATACGTAGTAGTAGAAGAAGTTAAGACCGCACTTCAGGTATCTGTTCACGGCACTCGGAGTCATTGTCTTAGCCTCGTCTGAATAGCCTGTGTCAAAGCGTCTGCGAAGAATATCTATTACTGCGGAATCTTTTTCTACGGAGCCCTGGACGATGGACTGAGAGCCCTGTTCCGCACTCAACGCCAACCGCTTGATGTCATAAAGCCCGCTGCCGAGTAGTTGCAGTATGTATCGTGAACACTCTCCACGGCTTTTGCTGTCCGTAGAGTTATTATATACAAGCGTGACATTTTCGGCACGCTGCAGCAAACGGTAGAAATTATAAGCGTATATCGAATCACGATGTTCGCTCAATGTAAGGCCGAACGCACGGCGCAGATTGTATGGTATGTACGAGTTCTCGCTGCCCGCTTTAGGTATGTTGCCTTCGTTTACCGACAGCATGATGACATTGCGGAAGTCGAGATTTCTTGTCTCAAGCAACCCCATGACCTGCAGTCCGACCACAGGTTCACCGTGGAACGGCATGCTCTGCATCGAAAGCATCCTCACGAACAGGTTTCCTGCCGCAGGTTGCTGAAGCGTCAGCTCGCCGCTTTCAAAAAGACGTATCAGACGCTGTGCCTGAGTGTGGACTTTAAGTATTGCTTCGCTGAACAGCATGCTGTAAAGTTCGTGCTTCTCTTCGCCGTTCTTAGAACTTATCCTTGCAATGTCATACACAAGCCCTGCAATGCTTTCTATCCACTCCTTGTTATTGGTGTAACGAGTGAATACGCGGCTCAGGAATTCGTCGGCATGCAGTTCCTCTTCTGTAGGGTAGAAGCGTTTCTCTTTCAGTAACGTTTCTCTTAGGATTGTGCTGTTCTCGCTTCCCATTATTACATAAGGATGCTTGAGTACGTTGCTGACATGCATTAGAGAGAATGCGCCATGTTTCTCGCTCCAGCCTCTTAGCTGCAGTTCTACAAGCTGTTTAACGAAACTGTATACCGGCGTGTGCGAAATGGGGTAACCCATTGTCACGTTAAGATATTTCAGTTCATTGCCGTTCGCTGTTTCCGGGATAGTGTGAAGCGCCGGCTCAAGCATGGTCTCGTCGCAAAGCACTACGGCTGTCTCGATTTCTTTATCGGTAAGGTTATTGCCGAGCCATTGCGAAAGATAACGCGCCTGTATGCTGTCGCTGCTTGCCGAAACTACGGTAACGTTCTTCTTTTCGTTGAGATTGTCTGTCTTGCAGCCTTTAAGGGCGTTCGGGAAGCGTTCAAGGTTCTTGCGCATGAAGTGCCCCGCTTCGTGGTATATCTTTTCGATATAATATCTGTCATAATCCCAATAGAACAGGGCTTTGCCGCTTTTTTCAAGCATGCTGAACAGTTTTGTTTCCGCTCCGTTGAGAGCATTGAAGCCCACGAAGATATATTTTTCGCAGTCGAGCTTCATATTGCCGATATTCTCAATCACGTCACGGTACAGCATGCCTTCATAGGCGATATTGTCCCGACGCAAAGACTCCTTGAAGTTCGTATAAATGGCATAAAGCCTCTCCCAAAGTTCCTTGAAATTCCGCTTGATGTCGCTGTTCTCTTCGGGCTTGAAATTCTTGAAGAACTGTTCGATAGACTTCTGCTGTTCGGGCTCTAACGTGTCTTTACCCGTGCCCATCTCGCGCAGTTCCTTTATGTTCGAGAAGAGCTGCTTGGCATCGGCAAGGTTCTTGTCAATGTCGTCAAAGTCACGAATGAGCATCTCGCCCCAATAGTAGAAACTGTCGAGTGTCTCGACGTTGCGTTCATACTCCTGCAGGCTCTCGTCGCCGCGTCTTGGGCGGACATACTCCTTGTATAGCTTGCTGACAAGCAGTATCGGGTCGCCTACAGCGAGTTCGCTGTTCTGTTGGAAAAGCTCGCTGATAGTCATGTATCGTGGGCTCCACATAGGCACATCGCCGCTATTTTCGAGCAGGTATTTGTTGAAGAACAGCCCTGCACGCTTGTTGGGAAATACTACGGCAATGTTCTCCAAACGCCCGTTGAAGCGTTTGTAAACATCATCGGCGACGGTTTTGAGAAATGGCGTCATATGAATACATCATTTATTTCGTTCTTATACACATACCACAGATAGCCTTTTACATTCTTGTAGCCCATTCTCTTGAGCAGGCTCATGTATCGCTGCACCTGTCTTTCATGTTCAATGTCCTTTTTTGCGAACTTGTAGTCTACTACGACAGCCTCGTCACCGTCGATCATTACCCTGTCAGGGCGGCGTGCTGTCTCGTCGCTGTCGCTGATAAGTATCGTACATTCGTTATACAGCTTGTATCTGCCGCAGAACCAATCTTGTGCTTTCGGGTTGGACAATGCGCGGTCGATAAGGCCCTTTATACTGTTGTACTGTTTTTCAGTAGCTATGAAACCTTCTATAGTGAGTTTGTCGAGTACTTTTTTGACATCCTCGGCAACTGCGATGCCCGACATGACAAGATGCAACAGTTCGCCTTCAGCGATATTCTTGTATTGTTTTTTCTCCTCTTTGTCTTCTGCGAGGAAACGGGCAAGTTCCCTCGACTGACGAAAAGTTATTCTGTTCTTGTGGTAGACGAAAGGCTGCCTTACGCTTTCCGGCTCGGCCTCGAACGGGTTGTCGGAGTTCTTCTTCTCCTTCTTCGTCGGGTTGCCGACGATCGTACCGTATGTAAACACTCCGTCGTTAAAATCGGAGCCTTCGAGCGATGTCATTAATGTCACAATCCTGTTCAATAGTTTTGACACCGTCTCCCCTGTGCCGCCGCTGCCGTCGCTGAATATGAAAAGGTTGCTTTTCGCTCTTGTGGTCGCTACATAAAGGATATTCAAGTTATCTACAATCTGGTATAGCATTTCCTTGTTGTAGTCGTCGGAATATATTGAGTTGAGCATCTCCTTCTTCAAAGGGATGGAAAGCAGGCTCAACTTGTCGAACGGCGCCTCAGCCGGCTCGCACCAAAGCGCGTTTCTGCTGTCGCCCGTAAGCAGCCAATCACACATCGGCACAATTACGGTGTGGAACTCAAGGCCTTTCGACTTGTGTATTGTCATAAGCCTCACGCTGTTCAAATGCTCTGCAGGAATGGATTTGTCAGCAATAGTCTCGTCCCACGCCTCAAGAAAACCGTTGAGGTCCGATGTCTTTCCGTTGAGATATTGCGTGGCGTAATCAAGGAAAGTATATATATACGCTTCCTCGTCCTTATCTTCCGACATCCCGAGAAGAACAAGCAACTGTTCTATAAGTTCATAGACAGGCAGGCTTTGAAGGTGTTTCAGTTCGTTGCGGAACTCGGCAGGCAACATTTCCGCTATGGCCTCGAATGACAAATCTTCACCGAACAGCATCTCTTTTTCAAGCATCACTTTGTTGTATAGCATTACAAGGTTCGCTGTATTAACTCTGTCCTCGGGCGTTGCGATGTAACGCATAGCGCTTATAACAAGCTGCAATGTCAATGACGATGAGAGCCTGTAGGCTTCATCCGATACTATCTTCGTGTCGGGAAACTCCCTGTTGAACGCTTCGACAATCTCAGGCATTATATTCTTGTAGCGCAGCAGTACGGTAATCTTTCCGGGCTCAATTTTCTCGTCGTCAAGCAGCCTGTGAAGGGTCTTCATCAACTCTTCAATCGCATAGTTCTTGAAATTGTCCTTTTTGTTTGCTTTAGGCACGATTCTTATTTCGGCATATCCTTTTCCGGGCTCTTTCCATTGCGGCAAGGCTTGCTCTACATCCTCGTAAGCCGTCACGAGTTCGTGCAAGCGTTTCTCGCCGAGCGACTCTTCGTAGCTTGCCGCAATACATTCCGTCGCGGCACGGAACAGGGCATTGTTGAACGACACGATATTGCCGTCGCTCCTGAAATTGGTCGAGCGGAACTCCTTGCCACCGTTTTTCACGCTCTGGTCGGCGAATTCGATTAGGTCGCTGCGGAAATAGCCGCCTATGTTGTTCATGATGTTCCAGTCGCTGTTACGCCATCTGTAAATGGACTGCTTGACATCGCCAACTATAAGATTGAACTTGCCTCTTGCAAGCACCTCTTCGAGCAATACTTTAAAACATGTCCATTGCAGTTTTGACGTATCCTGGAATTCATCTATGAATATATGGTCTATTTCCGTTCCAATCTTCTCAAAAATGAATGTGGTATTCATGCCTATCATGCTGCTCAGCAGGTGAGTGGTTTCGGCAAGCAAGAACCTGTTCTCACGGGCATTTTCCTCTTTTAAAGTCATTGCGATGTTATTGAGCATCGACAGTTGGTGGAAATGCTTCATCGACAGTTCGCAGTTGTTCATCTCGCGGTACAGCGGCTCCGCCTCCTTAATAAGGCTTGCTATTTCAGCTACGTTCACGTTGGCTTTTGAAATCTTTTCAGGCTCCTCCTTAAGCCCTGATACCGTTGCCGAAAGCGCCGGCGTTTCGCCCTTTTCAAGTTTTACGAAAAGGCTCCAAAGGCCTTTGCTCTTCCCGTAGAAATCATCGGCGGAATATCCATCGGCCAAAGTGAAAAATCTTTTTCCTATCTCTTTCGCTTTTTCGGTTATTTTTGTCTTGTGGGCTGTCACGTTCTTGTGAAACTCGGCAAGAGCGGCGCCGTTGTCGGCCTGTATCGTTGTCCTCAGTTCCTCGCCTCGTTGCTGGTACTCCTCACGCAAAATATTACGGGCGAACTCTTTAAGGTCTTTGTTTACATGCCAGTCGCTTCCGCTGCTCAGCTTATGCTCGATGAACTTCAATACTTGCGCTATATTCTTCGTGTCAGGCTCAAGGTTGCGTATGTATGAATCGACAGCGTTGTCGAGCAGCTCTTCGCCGTCGAGCGAAATTTCCATGTCGCCGTTCAGGTCAAGCTCTTTGGCAAGGCTTCGCAGCACGGTCTGAAAAAACGCGTCAATGGTCTGAATACGGAAATGGCCGTAGTCATGAAGTATAAGATTCAGAGCTTTGCGGGCATTTTCTATGATAATATCCTTGCCTAAATGCGGCAACTGCCCGCACAGCTTGTCAAGGTACTCTTTTGCCCCTTCAGAGCCGTTTGCTACGCCGTACAGTTTGCCGAGGATACGCTCTTTCATTTCTCCGGTAGCCTTGTTCGTGAAGGTTACGGCAAGAATATTACGGTATGAACAGGGGTTTTCCACCAGAAGTTTCATATACTCAAGCGCAAGAGTGAATGTCTTGCCTGAGCCTGCCGACGCCCTGTATATCTTAAGCTTTCTTTCCATGCTCTTTTAGTTCTGTTCCGCTAATTTAGTAAGAAAAAGGCGTTCAGACAAGAGTTGCAAAGGAAGAATAATCCATATAGTCGGCAATTAAGAATATTTCATTAAAATAAAATATTTAAATTATTATTAACAGAGGATATTGAACATTGTTTTTCTTTTTAATTAATTTTGCGTTTTGTAAACAGACTATCAGAAACATTTATCAAGAGCATTTATACAAAACTCAAACAATATGAAAAAAGCTATTTTAAGAACTCTATTGTTTTCTTTCATTGCGATTTTCGCAGTGTCGGCCGCAACAGCCAAAGATGACAACAAGCAACTGCCGGTAGACAAGTCTATCAAGATAGGCAAGCTGAAGAATGGTCTGACATACTACATCAGACATAACGACAACCCCGAAAACCTTGTAAACTTCTACATTGCGCAAAAGGTGGGTTCAATACAAGAAGAGGAACACCAGCGTGGTCTTGCGCACTTTCTTGAGCACATGTGCTTCAACGGAACAGACCATTTCCCGGGCAAAGCCCTCATAAACTATCTCGAAGGCATCGGCGTTAAGTTCGGCGCAGACCTTAACGCCTACACATCTATCGATGAAACGGTGTATAACATTGATAATGTTCCCGTAGATATTGAAGGCGTAATAGACTCATGCCTTTGGATATTGCGTGACTGGGCCGACGGCCTTACCCTCGCTCATGAAGAGATTGACAAGGAGCGTGGCGTTATTCACGAAGAGTGGCGAGGACGCAACAGCGCAATGATGCGTATGCAGGAGCGTATGCTCGAAGATATTTTCCCCGGCAACAAATACGGCAAGCGTCTTCCTATAGGCACTATGGAGGTCGTAGACAACTTCCCGTACCAGGCATTGCGTGACTACTATGAAAAGTGGTACCGCCCCGACCTGCAGGCCATAGTCGTTGTCGGCGACATTGACGTGAATGAAGTAGAAAAGAAAATCAAAAAGATTTTCAAAGGCATAAAGATGCCTAAGAATCCAGCAGAACGTGTATATTACCCGGTTGAGGACAATACAGAGATGATATTCTCGCAGCAGACCGACAAGGAGCAGCAGAACTATGTGCTTCAGCTCATGTATAAGCACGATGACGCTCCGCGTGAAATGCACAACACTAAAGAATACATCCGTGCCAATTCAATACGCTCAATAGCGCTCAGCATGCTCAATACCCGCTTCGGCGAAATAATCACAAGAGAAAACCCGCCTTATCTCCAGGCCGGGGTAGGATATAACGACTTCGGTACGGCGCAGACCAAGAAGGCGTTTACAGTAGGCGTTACTTGCAAAATAGAACAGATAATGCAGGCCATTCCGATGGTATACACCGAGGTTGAGCGTGCCCGCCGCTTTGGTTTTACGCAATCGGAACTCGACAGAGTAAAAGAGGGCATGTTCTCGGAGCTTGAATCATGGTATGCCGAGCGTGACAAGCGTACAAGCGGTTATTATGTAAACAACTGCGTCCGTCATTTCCTTGATGCAAGCGACATGATGTCGCCCGAAGATGACTACAAGTTCACGAAAGAACTTATCGGGTCGATAACGCTCGACGAGATAAACGCCGTGCTTCCGGCTTTGCATCGCGAAGACAATCGTGTGGCTGTTTCATTCGCTCCCGAAAAAGAGGGTGTAGTATACCCCGGCAAAGAGGATATAGAAATGCTGCTTAACGCTATTGCCAATGCACGCAATATCACTCCATACGAGGACAATGCTGTCGATGCGCCATTGCTCGAAAATATTCCTGCCGGCGGCAAGGTCGTTTCAACCGAAGAGGGCAAGTGGGGTTCTACGATTTGGACGCTTTCAAACGGTATAAAGGTAATTCTTAAGCCGACCGATTTTCAGGCCGACCAGATAACCCTTGCCGGTTACAAGAACGGCGGTACGAACCGCTATCCCGACAGCGAAAGAATAAATTTCTCAATGCTCGGTTCGCTCTCAGGCATTGGAGGATTCGGCGCATTTGACGCTACGCAGCTCGGCAAGAAGCTTACAGGCAGCACTGCAAGCGCTAATGTAGGCAGCAATTCGCTCTATGATATCATCAATGCGTCATGCTCGCCAAAGGATATCGAGACAATGTTCCAGCTCTTGTACCTGAAGTACACATCTCCACGCAAGGACGTCAAGGCCTTCGAATCATTGACAAACCGCATGAGAAACAACCTCAAGGACCGCAACCTTAACCCTAACACGGCTATGAGCGATACCATTCTGCTTGCGTTGTATAACAATCACCCTCGTGTAATGCCTATCCTGGCCGAGGATGTGGACAAAATAGACTACGACAGAGTGCTTGAACTCTACAAGGACAGGACAAGCGACGCTACAGGCTATATGTTCTTCATTGTCGGCAACATTGACCTTGAGACAATCAAGCCTTATGTCGAGCGGTATATCGGAGCGTTGCCGTGCAACGGACGAGTAGAGGATATTGTCGATACTAATGTGGATATACGCAAGGGCGTGTACCGCAATAACTTCAAGAACAAGATGGAGAATCCTACAGGAACAGAGACCATATTCTATTCCGGCAGCATCGACCCCACATTGAAGAACAGGCTTACAATGAGTTTCCTCGATCAGATACTGAGCATCATTTACACCGAAGAAGTTCGTGAGAAAGAGGGGGGAACATACGGTGTCGGTGTACGCGGCGGAATATCACGCAAGCCGAGAGGCGAGTTCTCTTTGACGGTAAACTTCAATATGGCGCCTGAACGCCGTGAAGAACTTGCGCAGATTATCGTTCGGGAGTTCGAGAAACTCGCAAAAGAGGGTCCGGCAGAGGAGCATGTGGAGAAGACACGCAACTACATACTCAAAACATTCGAAGAGGGTCAGAAAAAGAACGGCGCATGGCTCAACTGGTTGTACAGCTACTATTTCGAAGGTGAAGACAACCACGACGGATACGCCGAGCTTGTGAACAGCATAACAAAGGAGGATATCCGCAAATTGGCGGAATATATCATCGCTCAAGGCAACTTCATCGAAGTCAGCATGGTTCCTGCAGAATAACGGAACCGGACTTTTTAACAACAAGAGGGTTAGCAACGATTACTTGTTGGCTAATGTGCAATAATAAGTTGTTTTTCATTAAAGCATAAGAGGTCGGGTTTTCCCGACCTCTTATGCTTTTAAAAGGCAAGACCAAGCCTGAATCCGAAATTGTTCAGTCCGTTCTGCTCATACGTCATTATATCGTGCTTGTTGGTGGCGTAATTGTAGTATATCGCCAAATGGAAGCCGATGCTGTTGGCCCAAGGGTAGTAGTTCACGCCAATCTCGGGCGACATGTAGAATCCCCACCTGTCCTGTCCTTTCATGAATACATAATAGTAATTGTTGAATTGGGAATAGCAGGCTCCGAGCTTAATTCCGACATACGGTTGCAGATCGCTCTCGATAAATCTGTACCTTATCAAGGCTCCGAACGGCAGAGTGAACATCTGGTGTTGCTGGTCGGTGTTCAGCGAAAGGGTGTTCGTCAGGTTGATAGTGCTGCGCGGGAAGTATTCGTTGTTGGTATGAAAACTTATGAATGCGCCAATGGCAACGTTACGGTGAACGTAGTAACCGCCCTCGAAGCTCATGCCCCAACCGCTTGCCTTGTCCGAAAACTTGTTGTTTATGGGAATATTGAACTGCCAATCGACATTGTAATAGCTGTCGAGGGATATCTGAGCCTTGCCCGATGACGGAACAGTGAGTGCCGCTGCAAGAAGTGCAGTACAAAGTATGTATCGTAGATTTTTCATACATTTAGTGATTAAGGTTATTACTTGTTCGTCAAATAAGGCGACTGTTTGAAGGCCTGTTCAATAGCGCTGTAGGTGCGTGAAAGGCTCAAGTTGTTGCCGTTAAGCAGGCCGCAGATGTACGAGTTCCATATTACAGTCAGCTTGTCGTTCTGCGGGGTAGGGGCTTTAGTGTTCACGAGCTCGCCGATGATTGAACCGGTACTGTAGCTGTAGGTAAAGGTGTACGGGTAGTACCAGCCCCAACCTCCCCAGTTCCAGTAGCCGGGGTAGTAGTTCCACCAGGGGCCGGGACCGTAGCTGTTGAAGTAATAGGTGGTATTCACATAACTGAGCTGAAGTACCATTTCGGGAGATTCCTCCGATGCCACATATGTGTATCCGGCACTTTCGAGGCCACTCCTGAACGCCGATATTATCTTCTGCGAATTATTGTTGTTCCAGTATGACGCCTTGTCATCGTTGCCGATAATCAGTATACTGTCAATGACATAGAAAGTACTGAGCGATTTGAAGTCGGTTTCGCTGTCGTAGTTGGTGTATACAAGGTAGTCATTGTCAAGCCTGTCAATGTCCGGGTTTTTCTGACACGACATTACGGCTGCGCAAAGAACAATAATCAATAGGAATGTCTTATTTTTCATAATATACATTTTAAAAGTTACCTCATTTCTTTACCTTTAAACGGTGTTCCTTGTGCATGCTTGCCGGTGTTCCTTTGTCATTGATCTTGACAAGAGAACTGTCTTCGAGCATCATGAAACTTACTGTAGGGTTGTTGTTGGCCGAAACAAGCTCAATCACAGTGGCAGTGCTGTCATTATCCGTGCTTAACAGGAACACGGCCTCTCCGTTATCGGTCTGCGTGGCAATGCCTTCGTCAATGTAATCGGTAGTGATATTGTACGTGCCGTCGCTGTTGAGGTTTATGGTACGCACTGTGAGGATGACGTCTGCTATAGCGTTATTCTGCATCGGCGACATTCCTTCAAAGACGAATGTCTGAGCATCTGCTATTGTCGAGTCGTTTACCCAATAGATGCTGTCGCTCTCACTCTCGATGACTACTCCGTTCTGTTTGTTGCCGTTGCATGAGTTGCATGACGAAAACAGGAATGCGGCAAACATAGCCGCAAGTAAAAGATACTTTCTCATTGCATTAACTTTTTTGGTGATTTAGAAAATTAACACACGAAAAAGAGCTGTGGTTTTGAATTTTTAGTTTACGAAACGAAAAAAAGGTTATAGATAATATAAATGCTCCCCGCACGTAATTTCAGTACAGGGAGCATATCTTTGAAATCAGCAGAAACTCAATTTGAAGGAGCGTCGCTCGGCATGTAGCCGTTAGCTATGTGGTAGAGAGTATTGTATAATAGATGTTCTTGCTCGTTGCCTAATTTATAAATACGTTCAATATGTTCAAATTCATCGGCTTCATAGTCCGGGCTTATCCCGTCAGACGGCAGGGGTGTGCCGTCGGGCAAGCAAGCTATCGCTGTCGCCGGGTTAATCTTAAAGCCGTAAGGAGAATCAAGACTCTCTACGATAATGTTCGTGCCGCTGCTTCTCTTGCCTATGATATACGCATCGTACATGTTTCTTGAAGCGTTTACCGAAGCGGCTAACAATTCTGCGACGCTTTTAGTATCTTCACCTATAAGAAAATAGATTTTTTTCTCGCCCATGCTGAAAAGGGGGGCGGAATAGCTGTAGACCGTGTCAATCTCGTTGTCGCTGTTCTTGAGAACAGCGAACGGCGTTCCCGACACCTCGGCCGGAACAAGCGAGCTTGCCATGTATGCGGCATTCTCTACCGCTCCGCTGCTGTTGTATCTGAGGTCAATGATAACAGCCTGCACTTCTTCTGCCGAGAATTTCTCGAACACGTCATCGCATTTTTTCTTGAAGTCATCACCATTGAAACTGTTGCAGAAGATGTATCCCGCCTTTTTATCACGCACCGTATATATCGAGTCAAACGAAATGCCGGCTTGTTTATAAGGATGTGATTGTCCAATAGTTACGGTGTCTGACTTAACCCAATAGTATATACCTTTTTCATCGTCATAATCAATGTATTCCGTGCCGGCAGCAAGGCCTTCTCCCGATGTCAGTACCGAATAATTGTTCTTTGTGAAACTCTTTCCGTTCGCCGAAGATATCCATGTGCCCCGTTCTATGCCGGCTTTTGCTGCGGAAGAATTCGGCTCAACATACGTAACGAGAGCATACACGGCGCGCGGATAGAGAAGCAGAGGGTCGTAAGATACGCTTAGCCTCATTCCATAGTCGCCCGCTGAAACAGTATCGGTAAAGAACGACGCTTTGTCGTTGTTGTGAAGCAGAGCGGTAAAGAATTTCGAAGGCTTGTCAAAGAAACGAGCCTGCTGCGGTTGCGCGATGCTCCCGTTCCATAGGTATACATCCAGCATGGTGTTGTATATCCATTGGTTTTCTTTTGTCAGTTCGTAGTATTCGTGGCTACGGTCCTCGCCGCATGAACTAATGACGAGAGCGAAGAATGAAACAAGAAATATTTCTGTTAGCTTTTTCATTATCATTATATAGATATAGAGACAAAAATAATCTATTTGGAACGAACCGCAAAATCATATATTATAAAATACTGAAACTATTGACTTTCCTGCGCAATTTTGCAGAATTTCAAAAAGAACATCCCCTGTTCATCGACAAACCATATAAAGGCAGGATATTTTATTCTTATTGCGACTCACCATTAACCCGTTGTCTTTTATTCTTCCAGAAGTCGTTCTCTCATATCCTTTGTCGCGCGAAGGAGAAACGCCCGGCGCATAGCTTTCGATTGATTATATCCAGGTTTGACCGCACTTCACTTATTTTATGAAAAAAACAAAAACCGGCAACAATTAGTTACCGGTTTTATGTTGAGCATTACTGCAAAAGGTTCATTAAGCCTCTGCGGGAGCCTCAGCTGTTTCCTCTGCAGGAGCCTCTGTCTCGGCTGCAGCTGCAGCCTCTGCTTCAGCCTTAGCAAGAGCTTCTGCGGCTTTCTTGTCTGCCACCTTCTTTGCAATAGCTGCATTAACCTCTTTTTCAGCCTCCAAACGTGCTTTCTTGTTGTCACGCTTAGCCTGCTCTTCAGCGCTCTTGATACCGTTAAGAGCGTTTACCTTAGCTGTCTTCCAAGCCTCGAATTTAGCCTGTGCTGCAGCCTCGTCGAATGCGCCCTTCTTAACACCGCCCTGGAGATGCTTCATCAAGTAGATGCCCTCTCTTGAAAGGATGTTGCGTACAGTGTCTGTAGGAGTAGCGCCGTTGTTTACCCACCACAATGCTCTTTCGAAGTTGAGTTCTACAGTAGCAGGGTTTGTGTTAGGGTTGTAGGTACCGAGTTTCTCGGTGAACTTTCCATCACGTGGAGCTCTCGAATCTGCAATCACGATAGAGTAGAATGCGTAGTGCTTACGGCCTCTTCTCTGCAGTCTGATTTTTGTTGCCATTTTTTTGTGGTTTTTTAATGGTTAATGATTTGAGTTAGCCGATATCTCGTATCGGCGGTGCAAAGGTAATATTTTTTTGCTGAACAGGAATGCTTTGAAGCAATTATTTTTGTTATTTTAATAAAATAATCATTTTGTTTTGTTCTTGAATAAAATGTATTAAATTTGCATGGAGAGACATTCCGGCAAGCATTTGCTTGCATAACAAGTCTTTTTAATATTGTAAAGCTTACTAACAAACCAATTAAATAAACAAAAATGAAAATCCTACTCACCGGTGGCGCCGGTTTCATCGGAAGCCACACCTTGATTGAACTTACCGAAGCAGGTCATGAGGCCGTAGTAGTTGACAACCTTGACAACTCGTCTCCAATATCTTTGAAGCGCGTCGCCAAAATCATAGGCAAGGATGTTCCTTTCTACAAGGTCGATATCCGTGACCGCGAGGGTTTGCAGAAGGTTTTTGACGAACACAAGTTCGATGCATGTATTCATTTTGCAGGCCTCAAGGCAGTAGGCGAGAGTTGCGCTAAGCCTCTCGAATACTACGAGAACAACATGAACGGTACATTCGTGCTTGTAGACGTTATGCGCAAGAACGGTTGCAAGAACATTATTTTCTCTTCAAGCGCCACCGTTTATGGCGACCCGGCAATAATTCCTATCACAGAGGAGTGCCCGAAGGGACATTGCACAAATCCTTACGGACAGACTAAATCTATGCTTGAGGAGGTTCTCATGGACATTCAGAAGGCCGACAATGAATGGAATATCGTTCTTCTCCGTTATTTCAATCCTATCGGCGCTCACAAGAGCGGCACCATCGGCGAGAACCCTAACGGAATTCCTAACAACCTCATGCCTTACATCACTCAGACTGCAGTGGGCAAGCGTGCGGAGTTGGGCGTGTTCGGCAACGACTATGACACGCATGACGGAACCGGCGTACGTGACTACATTCACGTGGTAGACCTTGCGCGCGCCCACGTAGCTGCCCTCAAGGCTATTGTCGAGAACAAGGGTATCGCTATATACAATATAGGTACAGGCCACGGATATTCTGTGCTTGACGTCGTGAAGGCTTTTGAAAAGGCTAACGGCGTTCCTGTTCCTTATTCGATAAAGCCGCGCCGTCCGGGCGACATCGCTACATGTTATTGCAACCCGGCAAAGGCAGAAGCGGAACTCGGTTGGAAAGCCGAATTCGGTATCGAGGAGATGTGCCGAGACAGCTGGAATTGGCAGAAGAACAACCCTAACGGTTTCGAAGATTAAATTCATTACATAAATTCTATAAAAACATGCTCGCCGAAAATTATTCGTCGAGCATGTTTTTTCATACGATAAGATAAAAGAAAACAGGTTTGGCAATTGCCAAACCTGTCACTATTGAGCTTTAATAAAGTTCAATTACTTGAGAGCGAAGATCTCCTCCTCACCTGCAACGCAAGAGAAGATTTTGTCCTCACGAAGCAACCAACCCAAACCGAGGTAGAGTTCCTTCTCTTTCAACTTTGACTTAGCCTTAATCTCCTTAAGGGTAAGACCTTCTGTCTCATTCAAAGCAGTCCAGATACGGCCTGCAAATGCACCAGCATTCTCAATCATAATTCCTTAATATTTTAATTCAACTTATATAGCCTTCTCATTATTAAAGCAAATCCTTAACTGAAAGAGCTAAAAAATGATATTTTTTAAATTCGGGTGCAAAGATACTACAAAATATTAACACCTCAAATAAAAAGCGGTGATTTTCAATAATTTTAAGTATTCGACAATACTTTGACGCAGGCTTTAATCTCTATTTTGCTTTATTTGTAGAAATATATTCACACCAAATACGTGCGGCCTCTTCCACCATTTTTACGCACGGACGTTTTTTGTAGTATTCCGCTGTACGTTCGTCGGGAGTTGCGGGGGTTGCCGCTCCTTTTGAGAGACCGAGCAGTTCGGCGCATATCAGCGAGCCGTTGCGTTTGCGGAATTCTTCTGCAAGTTCTTGAACAACCTTGTAGTTCGCCTCTTTGCCTTCGCGGTCCTTTCCTTCTGTACAGCCCGTTTCGAGTCCGGCAAGCATGAACAAGCCGCATGCAGCGCCGCACGTCTGCCTCATTCTGCCTATGCCTCCGCCGAACGACGCCGACATTTTGAGCGCCTGCTCGTGCGTAAAGCCGTACATGTCGGCAAACGCCGCTACAACCGATTGGCTGCAATTGTAGCCCTCCTTAAAAAGAGCGACAGCCTTTTCTATTCTATCTTCCATTATATTCATATTATAAATTATTCGCGCTTTTTTCAGTTTATATAAGTCCTCTTGCACGCAAAAGAGCTTCAGGGTTGGGGTCCGCGCCTCTGAAACGACGGTATTCACGCATCGGGTCCTTACCGCCTCCCATCTCAAGAAGCTGCTTGAAGCTTGCTGCAGTCTTCTTGTCGAACACGCCCTTTTCAAGGAACAGTTCAAATGCATCGCAGTCAAGCACCTCGGCCCATAAGTATGCGTAATATCCTACGGCATAACCTCCGCCGAAGACGTGCGCAAAGTTGGTCGAACGGTAACGGTACTCAATCTCGTCAATAAAGCCGAGTTCTTTACGCAATTCCTTTTCGTATTCGTTGCAATCGAAATCGCTGTAATCCTCTATAAGATGCATCTTCATGTCAAGAAGCGCTGCGGCTACAAGTTCTGTCGTCTCGAAACCGGAATTGAAATGCGCGCTGCGTTGCATCTTCTTTATAAGAGAGTCGGGTATCGCCTCTCCTGTAATGTAATGCTTCGCGAAAGCAGGCATCACGTCGGGGTGTACCGACCACTTCTCGTTTATCTGCGAGAACAGCTCTACGAAATCGTGTTTAACGTTCGTACCGCTTACGCTCGGGTAGTGCGCTTGCGTAAGCATGCCGTGAAGCGCATGGCCGAACTCATGGAACAAAGTACGTGTTTCGTCAATGTTGAGCAGTGCGGGCACGTCGCCTTGCGGAGCCGTGAAATTGCATACGTTCACGACCATAGGACGCACGTTCTTGCCGCCGATGTTGTACTGGTTTACGAAATTAGTCATCCAAGCGCCCTGGCGTTTAGTGTCACGAGGGAAAAAGTCGGTATAGAAGATACTCAAATGGTTGCCGTCCGCATCAAGCACTTCGTATGCGCTTACCTCGTCATTATATACAGGAATGTCATCTCTTTTCACGAACGTCACGCCATAGAGTTTAGTCGCACAATCGAACGCTCCGTTCAACACGTTTTCAAGCTTGAAGTAGGGCTTTATCAGTTCGTCGTTGAGCGCATATTTCTCTTTACGCAGTTTTTCGGTATAGTAGAACCAGTCCCAGCCTTCAATCTTTATGCCTGCGCCCTCTCTGTCAGCAATCTTCTGCAGTTCCGCTTTCTCTTCTTTCGCTCTGTTCAGAGCCGGTTCCCAAATACTTTCGAGCAGTTCAAGAGCCGCTTCGGGAGTCTTTGCCATCTTTTCGTCAAGCACGAAGTGAGCGAAACTTTCGTAGCCGAGCAGTTTCGCTTTCTGCTGACGCAATTGAAGTATATCCTTTATTACGGCCTTGTTGTCATTGCTGTCGTTATTGTCGCCCCGGCCGTAATACTTCTTATAAACGATTTCACGAAGCTTGCGGTTGTCGGCATACTGCAGGAATGGTATGCAGCTCGGCTTGTCAAGCGTGAACGTCCAACTCTCGCCGTCTTCGCTCTGCGCCGCGTCAATAACAGCCTGAGGCAAACCTGCAAGGTCTGCCTTGTCCGTTATAACAAGCTTGAACGCCTTGTTGTCGGCGAGCAGGTTCGTGCTGAACTTAATCTGCGCAAGCCCTATCTTCGTGTCAAGGTCGATAAGCGTGGCTTTGTCATTCTCGTCAAGCATGGCGCCGCCGCGCACGAAGCCGTTATAGTAGTTCTGGAGTACGATGTCCTGTTCTTCAGTAAGGCCAAGAGCCTCTTTATTATTATATAAGGTACGTATGCGGTTGAACAGAGTGTCGTTCATGTAGACATATCCGCTAAGCTCTGTCATGAGCGGAACGACATATTCTTCAATCTCTCGCATCTGCGGAGTGTTTTCGCTTTCGTTAAGATTGAAAAATATCGAGCCTACTCGGTCGAGCGTTCTTCCGCTCAGTTCAAGAGCGTCTATTGTGTTGGCGTATGTCGGAGCGTCCTCGTTCTCGATAATCGCCTTAATGTCGGCACGTTTTTCGGCAAAGCCCTTGTCGAAAGCCTCTTTAAAGTCCTCGACCTTGAACTTGTCGAACTCCGGAGCCCCGAAGGGAGCCTTGCTCTCCTTTAGAAGAGTATTCTTCTCATTCTCGCATGTACACTCTGTAAGCATAATCAATAGTGTAAAAAGTGAATAGATTATTCGTTTCATTATATAAATTTGATAGTTATGACATAATCTCCTGTCGCATTATGCGAAGATACAATAAATTATCGAAACAACGGCCTCTGCACACCTTTATTATAAGATGCACCGCAGAGGATATTCGTTTTATATTACCGTTTTTGTTACTTTTTTTATTCAGAATTTTATAACTTTGCAGACTGTAAGATAAGATTCGGCGACAATAGATGTCATATAATAAATAACATTAAAAGTTTCTTGGAAATGTCAAAGTATTTAGTTGAAGACACACGCAAAGTCACTACGCACCGTTTTATTGAAATGAAGCGCAAAGGCGAAAAGATCGCAATGCTCACTGCGTACGATTATACTACAGCGGCAATTCTCGACAATGCAGGCATCGACGCATTGCTTGTCGGAGACTCCGCATCGAATGTAATGGTAGGAAATGTCACGACATTGCCTATTACTCTCGACCAAATGATATATCATGCCAAAGGTGTAGTCCGCGGCGTTAAACGCGCATTGGTCGTCGTGGACATGCCGTTCGGAACATACCAGGTAAATGCCGACGAGGCCGTGAAGAACGCTATCCGCATAATGAAGGAGACTCATGCCGACGCTCTCAAGCTCGAGGGCGGCGAAGAGATTCTCCCCTCTGTACGCAAGATTCTGGATGCAGGAATTCCTATCATGGCACACCTCGGGCTCACGCCTCAGAGCATAAACAAGTTCGGCACATACGCTGTACGTGCTAAGGACGAGGCCGAAGCTCAGAAACTGCGTCGTGACGCTAAACTGCTCGAAGAGGCCGGCTGTTTCGCTCTTGTACTCGAGAAGATTCCTTCAACGCTTGGCGAACAGGTGGCAAAGGACCTTGAAATACCGGTAATAGGTATCGGCGCAGGCAATAATGTGGACGGGCAGATACTCGTATACGCTGACATGCTTGGCATGACAGCCGATTTCGCGCCACGTTTCCTTCGTCGTTACGCCGACCTGCACACAATCATGACCGATGCTGTAGGCAGTTACGTGGGTGATGTAAAGTCTGGCGACTTCCCTAACGAAAAAGAGCAGTATTGATAGGCTTACATAGAACCTGTTTCTTTTTGAAGAATCAGGTTCTATTATTATCTTCGCAATTGTTATTAACGATAAAATAAATACTAAATATTATGTTTTCAGGTATTGTCGAGGAGTTCGCTACGGTACGCCGTCTGGCGCGTGAGCAGGGTAATCTGCATCTTACACTTTCGTGTTCTTTCGTAAACGAACTGAAGATCGACCAAAGCGTCTCGCATAACGGCGTGTGTCTCACTGTAGTAGATATTACCGGTGATGAATATACCGTTACTGCCATGAGCGAGACTCTTGAGCGTTCCAATATCGGTTTGCTTAAGGTGGGCGATAAAGTCAATGTTGAGCGTAGCATGATGATGAACGGCCGTCTTGACGGCCATATCGTTCAAGGTCATGTAGATGAGACAGCTGAATGTATCTCTGTACGTGACGCTGACGGCAGCTGGTACTATACTTTCCGCTACCGCAAGGACGACGAGATGGCGGCGAAAGGTTACATGACTGTAGATAAGGGGTCGGTGACGGTGAACGGCGTGAGCCTTACTGTCTGCGAGCCTACCGACGACACATTCTCCGTAGCTATAATTCCTTATACTCACGAACATACGAATTTCCACACTATTGAGGTGGGGACGACCGTGAATATTGAATTTGACATCATAGGGAAGTATATAGCCCGAATGATTAAAAGATAACCGTATGAGAAGTTTCATTGACCTTGCGAAGTCTCGTCAGAGCGACCGTGCTTTTGAATCGGGGCGCAAGATTGAACGTGAGGTGCTGGAACGTGTGCTTGAAGCGGGACGTCTGGCTCCTTCGGCATGTAACGGGCAGCCGTGGCGTTTTACGGTAGTTACAGAGGATGCTCTGCTTGCCGACGTGGCGAAAGCGACCTCGGGGCTCGGCATGAACAAGTTCGTAAAAGACGCGTCGGCATTGGTGCTTGTCACCCAGGAGCCTACAAACATATCTTCACGCCTCGGAGCGGGTATTAAGGACAAGGACTTCCCTGTCATGGATATCGGCATAGCTACGGCATACATTACCCTTGCGGCCGAAGATGAAGGGCTCGGAAGCTGTATCCTCGGTTGGTTTGACGAGAAAAGGATTAAGGAACTGGTGTCTATCCCCAAGAACAGGCGCCTCATGCTTGTAATTGCGTTGGGATATGCCGCAAAGCCTAAGCGTGGCAAGGTACGCAAGGAACGTGAGAAGGTTATATCTTTTGAAAAGTATTAAGAACGTGTTATGGTAAATAAAGTATATCTTGAGAATTTCGAGAGCCGGATAATGGAAGAGCTGCTCCGCCTATGTACGCAATACAAAGCGCTTGAAGGCACTCTGCTTTCAACTGACGACATTGACGCACGTTGGCATGAACTTGCTCCTGAATATGTGGCTGACGCTGTTCCGAACATTGCGGACTATCCTACGGTAGCTATTGCCTGGGCCGGCTATTTAGGTATGGCTGTGGCGCATCATTGGGACAGCGATTGGGCCTCGCATGTAAGGGATGAATATAAGTCCTATTACGGCACGCAAGGCTTCGATGATATGGACGAACATATTGTCAGGGACGTTATAGGCTTTCATCTTGAATCGAGAGAGGCAGGCGAGATTGAGCGGATGATGCGTAGGCTGGGTGAGCTGGCTCTCACGCTCATACGCCGTGAGAACATTGAGCCTCAGTCACCGATGGCGTTTCACGTCTTTGCACGCGCGGTAAAGGTTATGTTCCGCATTGGAGCTTCAATGGAACTCAAGAGGTTGGGGTATAAATTCGAACAGGTGAATATGCCGAATATAACATCGGGTACTGCGATGTGCTGATGTCATTTTATATACAAGCGGCGGGAATTCCTATTAGAAATTCCCGCCGCTTCATTTATATTCGTATTTTCTTTATCTCTTTACAGGTATCGCGTCTATGCGTGCCTGGTGGCGTCCGCCATCGAACGGCGTGTTGAGGAATTTTTCTACGCACTCCTTTGCCGTTTCCGTCGCTATGAAACGTCCCGGCATTACCATTACGTTCGCATCGTTGTGCTGACGTGCGAGTTCCGCAATCTCAGGCATCCAGCAGAGCGCGCTTCTTATGGCGTCGTGGTGGTTGAGAGTCATGTTGATACCGTTGCCTGTACCGCATATTGCGATGCCTTTGGCGAATTCCCCTCTCTCTATAGCCTCTGCAAGGGCATGAGCGAACTCCGGGTAGTTGCAGCTTTCGGTACTGTGTGTGCCGAAGTCTACGAATTCATATCCTGCCTTTTTTAGCCACTCTTTTACCTGCTCTTTCAAGGGGTAGCCGGCATGGTCGCTTGCAAGTCCGATTGTCTTGTTCATTATAGCATTGATTTTACCTGGTTATATACGTTTTCTGCCGTGAAGCCTAATTTCTCGTCAAGCACTTTGAACGGCGCCGAGAAACCGAATGACTGCAAACCCCAAACTTTGCCGTTAGCGCCTACAAGACCTTCAAGGTTTACCGGCAAGCCGGCTGTGAGGCCGAATACCTTCGCTCCTGCAGGGATGACGCTCTCCTGATACTCCTTAGGCTGTGTACGGAACAGTCCCTCAGAAGGAACGGATACTATACGAGTCTTTATGCCGTCGGCCTTCAATAGCTTCGCTCCGTCTACAAGCGTAGATACTTCAGAACCCGAAGCGAGCAGAATTATATCGTAATCCTCGTCGCTGCCGGCGATGACGTATGCGCCCTTGTCCGTGTCTTCGTAACGTGTACCCTCTGGCAGGTTGTTTATGTTCTGGCGTGAGAATATAAGTCCTGTAGGTGTATTGTCGTTCTCCATTGCGAGTTTCCATGCCTGAGTCGCCTCGTTCACGTCGGCCGGACGCAACACGAGCATCGAGTTCTTGCCGCTATGGTTCTTGACCTTCTCCATGAGACGCACCTGCGCCTCCTGCTCAACCGGCTCGTGAGTAGGACCGTCCTCGCCTACACGGAATGCATCGTGTGACCATACGAACTTAACGGGAAGCTCCATGAGAGCAGCCATACGGATAGCGGGTTTCATGTAGTCGCTGAATACGAAGAATGTACCACATGCCGCAATTACGCCGCCGTGCAGTGCCATACCAATGCAGACGCACGCCATTGTAAGCTCGGAAACGCCTGCGTGCAGGAATGCTCCTGTAAAGTCGCCGGGTTTGAATGCATGTGTCTTCTTCAAGAATCCGTCAGTTTTGTCGCTGTTGCTCAAATCGGCCGATGAACATATCATGTTACCGTAGTTCTCGGCAAGAATGCCAAGCACTGTAGCCGATGCGTTACGGGTAGGAGAGTCCGCTTTCTGCTCAATGGCGTTCCAGTCTATTTCGGGCTGTTTGCCGGCGAACCAGTCTTCGAGCTTCTGAGCCTTGTCTGGGTTGGCTGCTGCCCATGCGGCCTTAGCCTGCTTGCGCTCAGCGACAATCTCTCTCAGTTCGGCAAGACGTCTGTCGTGAAGCTCTTTGACCTCGGGGAAGAATACGAACGGGTTTTCAACGTCACCGCCGAGGTTCTTGATAGTATTGATATATGCGTCGCCACCGAGCGGTGCGCCGTGTGTGCCGCAGTCGAACTCGTAGCTGCTGCCGTCGGCACGGCGTGCGCCTTTACCCATAACGGTATTGCCGATGATGAGCGTTGGACGCTCCTGCTCGGCTTTTGCTTCGGTAAGAGCCGCACGGATAGCGTCGCAGTCGTTGCCGTCGATAGTGATGACCTTCCAGCCCCATGCCTCATATTTCTTTGCAGTGTCTTCGAACATTACCTCGTCACAGCGTGTGGAAAGCTGAATCTGGTTGGCGTCGTAGAACATGATGAGGTTGTTGAGCTTGAGATAGCCCGCAAGGCGGCCGGCACCCTGAGAAATCTCCTCCTGTACGCCGCCGTCTGAAATGAAGGCGTAAATGGTATGACCCATGACCTCGCTGCCAAGACGCGCTTCAAGGAATTTCGCCGCAATGGCTGCGCCTACAGCATAAGTATGGCCCTGACCGAGAGGACCCGACGTATTCTCGATGCCTCTTGCGAAGTTCACCTCGGGGTGTCCCGGAGTTGCGCTTCCCCATTGACGGAGCTGCTTGAGCTCGTCCATTGTATATTTGTCCTGAAGAGCAAGAACGGAGTAAAGCATCGGTGACATGTGACCCGGGTCAAGGAAGAAGCGGTCACGTCCTTCCCATAATGGATTGTCCGGGTCGTGCACAAGGAACTCGGAGTAGAGGACATTAATGAAATCCGCTCCGCCCATAGCGCCGCCAGGATGGCCCGATTTAGCTTTTTCAACCATAGCTGCTGTTAGAATACGGATATTATCCGCCGCTCTGTTCATCAGTTGCTTGCTGTTCATATCTGCTGTTGTGATATTATAGTTAGTTTAATGTTATTTTTATCCAAATCAGTTACAAAAGTAGTATAATTTGTTTGAATGTGGAACATATTTCAATGACGATTTTCTCGCTGTTCATAAATATTTTGTTTTGTTACGGACTTTTTTCTTTTTGTATTATCTTAGCTGTTGCAAAAACAGGAGAATATGGTTCTTATAAATATAATAGCAAAGGAGTTGGGACTCGCTCCCGACAAGGTGAGAAATACTGTAGAGTTGCTTGAGGGCGGCGCTACAGTACCGTTCATATCACGTTATCGCAAGGAGGCTACAGGCTCTATGGACGAAGTGGCTGTGGGTAACGTCAAGGATATGCACGAGAAACTGAAGTCCCTGATGCAACGAAAGGATACAATCATCGCTACAATTGAAGAACAGGGTAAAATGACCCCTGAACTGAAGAGACGCATCGACGGCTGTTTCGATTCGGTCGAACTCGAAGACATATATCTCCCTTATCGCCCTAAACGCCGTACACGCGCGACAACAGCGAAGGAGCGTGGCCTTGAGCCTCTTGCCGACATTATCCTTTTGCAGCAGAGCGGCGATATTGAAGGGGAGGCACGCCGCTTTATATCGGCAGAGGTACCGGCTGTGGACGATGCTATTGCAGGAGCGTGCGACATCATCGCCGAACGTGTCTCGGAAGACGAGGGAGCCCGCAATACCGTGCGCAGGCTTTTTCTGCGTACCGGAACGGTCGTGTCTAAGGTCGTCAAAGGGAAGGAAGGTGAAGGAATAAAATATTCCGACTACTACGAATGGCAGGAGAGACTGTCACGCATATCATCGCATCGTCTGCTCGCCATAATGAGAGGCGAGAATGAGGGTTTTCTGCGTATGTCCATAGAGATTGACAATGACGAGGCAGTCCAACAGCTCGGGCGCCGTTTCATAATGCACCGTTCTCCATCACGCAAATATCTCGAACTCGCTCTCGCCGACGGGTACAAGCGTCTGCTCGCTCCTTCGATAGAGAACGAGACCCGAAATGCGGCAAAACAGAAGGCCGACGATGAAGCTATAGCTGTATTTGCCGAGAATTTGCGTCAGCTGCTCATGTCGTCGCCTCTCGGACAAAAGCGCGTGCTTGCCATTGACCCGGGTTTCCGTACAGGCTGCAAGGTTGTTGTACTTGACTCGCAAGGCAACCTTGTTTGCCACACCGTCATCTATCCTCACCCGCCGCATAACGACAGGGAAGGGGCGCTGGCTGTAATAAACGAGCTTGTACGGAAATATTCCATTGAGGCTTTTGCCATTGGTAACGGTACAGCAGGGCGCGAGACTGAAGAATTTGTCCGCAAAGGCAAATTCGGGGTTGATGTATTTTCTGTGAACGAGGACGGAGCTTCGGTATATTCGGCATCGTCTGTCGCACGCGAAGAGTTTCCGGACGAGGACGTTACAGTCCGCGGGGCAGTGTCGATAGGCCGACGCCTTATCGACCCGTTGTCGGAACTTGTCAAAATAGAGCCGCGTTCCATTGGAGTGGGGCAGTACCAGCATAGCGTGGACCAGACAAAGCTGAAAGAACGTCTCGATGCGGTTGTCGAGAGCTGCGTGAACATGGTTGGAGTAAACCTCAACACGGCAACGAAGCAGATTCTGACGCATATCTCAGGTCTTGGCCCTGCGCTTGCCGATAATATCGTGAAATATCGTGCCGAGGCGGGCGGCTTCCGTGCCCGAAAAGAGTTGCTGAATGTTCCTCGTCTCGGCAATAAGGCATTCGAGCAGGCGGCCGGCTTCTTGCGTGTCATTGGCGGTGATAATCTGCTTGACAGCACAGCTGTTCACCCGGAATCGTACAATATCGTTCTGAGGATGGCGAAAGAGATGAATGTTTCTCTTGAGCGGTTCATATCAGATGCGGAACTGCGTAAAAAGGTCGTTCTTTCCGATTATATCACCGGAAAGGTTGGCATGCCTACTCTTAACGACATTATGGATTCGTTGAATAAACGCGGGCTTGACCCTCGTGAACAGGCAAAGGCGTTCTCTTTCGATCCCAATGTTCATGAGATTGAGGACCTACGTCCAGGAATGTTGTTGCCGGGGTTGGTGTCGAACATTACAGCTTTCGGAGCTTTCGTGAATGTAGGCGTGCATCAAGACGGCCTTGTTCATGTGTCGCAGCTTGCCGACAAGTATGTCTCATCGCCCGGCGATGTCGTCAAGCTCGGTCAGCAGGTGATGGTAAAGGTTCTTGAGGTTGATTTGAAACGCAAGAGAATTTCGTTGTCTATGCGTGGAATATAATCGGTTTTTAAAGAACTTATTCTAAACAAGAAACGACTTGTGTCCTCTTTTTCACAGCTAATATAATTAAAGAGGACGCCTTTGTCAATAGCGAAGCAGAAAAAATAGTTTGTCGAGTGGAATACAAAAACAGGAGCGATTTTAAATCGCTCCTGTTTTTGTCGTTATATTGCTTATCTTATTAGCAAATCTTGCGTGAGCCGTCACCGATGACAACGTCATATACCTTAGGTGACTTGCCGTACTTCTCGTTGTAACGCTTTTCAGCCTCGTTGATGAAGATTTCGTACAATTCCTCTTTAACAAGGTTGATAGTGCAACCGCCGAAGCCGCCGCCCATCATGCGTGAGCCTGTAACGCCGCAGTCGATAGCGACGTCTACAAGGAAATCAAGTTCTTCGCAGCTTACCTCGTAATCCTTGCTCAAGCCGAAGTGTGTCTCGTACATCTTCTTACCTACAGTCTCGTAGTCACCAGCCTCAAGAGCGTCGCAAACGTTGAGTACACGAACTACCTCGCCGATAACATATTTAGCGCGGTTGTAGTCCTCAGGTTTCAGTTCAGCCTTAACCTCTTCGAGCATCTCGAAGCTTGCGTCACGCAAAGACTCTACCTCGGGGTGCTTAGCCTTGATAACCTCAGCGACACGCTCGCAGCTCAGGCGACGCTCGTTGTAAGGCGAACCTACAAGTTCGTGCTTAACGCATGTGTTCAAGAGAACGAGCTTGTAACCCTGCGGCTTGAACGGGAAGTACTGGTACTCCAGTGAGCGGCAATCGAGACGGATAAGGCTGCCGGCCTTGCCGAATACGCTTGCGAACTGGTCCATGATACCGCAGTTCACGCCTACGTAGTTGTGTTCTGTAGCCTGGCCGACCTTAGCAAGTTCGAACTTGTCTACTTTGTTGTCGCCGAAGAGGTCATTCAGAGCGTATGCGTAAGTACTCTCAAGAGCAGCTGAAGAAGACATACCTGCACCGAGAGGCACGTCGCCTGCGAATGCTGTATTGAAACCCTTTACATCAACACCGCGCTTAATCATCTCGCGGCATACGCCGAAGATGTATTTCGCCCATGACGCGCGAGGTGCATCCTCCTCCTTCAAGCCGAACTCTACATAGTCTTTCTCGTCGATAGAGTATGCGCAAACCTTGTCTGTGCCGTTAGGCTTGATTTCAGCCATGATACCCTTGTTCACTGCACCGGGGAATACGAAACCGTTGTTATAGTCTGTATGCTCGCCAATCAGGTTGATACGGCCCGGAGAGGCGTAGATGCTTCCTGTTGTTCCGTCAAAGTGTTTGATAAAGCGGCTTCTTACAAATTCTATATCCATAGCTATAAGTTTTTATATATTATTAAATAAGATTGTCTTGAATTACTTCTTTGCGGGTTTTGAACCTACAAGAGCATAGAACAGGAGGTATGCAGCACAGAACATAACGACCCAGTAGCTTGTCATGTAATCTGTCATCTCTGCAACCTGCGCCTGGATGGCGAGCATTACTGCGCAACCGAATACCATTGTCATGAAGATACCTGAAGCGACAGCTGTGTACTTGCCGAGACCCTCAACAGCCATGTTGAAGATACCGCCCCACATAACTGATGTGCAGAGACCTACGAGCAGGAATGCGAAGATACCTACAGGAACCTCAGCCCAGATGAGTGTCAGTGTACCCCAGTCGATACCGGGAACCTCTACAGTAGTTGCAGGGTCAGAGAACATACCGAATGCAACGAGTACCAATGTTGCTACAGAAACGGCTGTGATCATAGTGCGGCTTGATACCTTGTTACCGATACTTGCACCAACGAAACGGCCGATGAGCATCATGAACCAGTAAACAGCAACGATGAGACCTGCTGTAGCTGCTGAGATACCGAGCTCAGGAGTGTTTACAAGGTACATGTTAACGTATGTAGGAACGCCCACCTCAATACCCATATAAAGGAAGATTGCGAGGATACCGAGTGTGAAGTGACGATACTTCAAAGCACCCTTGATGAGGCTTACCTCAACAGGAGCCTGCTCGGGCTCTTCAATCTTTGTGAAGAGGATGACAACGAATGCCACGATGAAGATGCCGAGGGCAATCATGAGGGCTGGAGTAGCATCAGAGATTGCTGTGTCTTTTGAGATCTCACCGATGAGGGCACCCATGATGATGTAAACTGCAACAGCTGCTGAAGAGTTGAATACACCACCGAGCTGGATGAGCTGGTTACCGCTGTTACCGCCACCGCCGAGGAGGTTAAGCATTGGGTTAACAACACAGTTGAGGATACACATACAGAAACCTGCGATGAAAGCACCTACAAGGTAAACACCGAATACGAGACCCAGGTTCTCCTTTGCATCGAGCATACCGCTGAACCACTGTACAAGGATACCGATGATACCAACTGTAAGACCGATAAGAGCAGTCTTCTTGTAGCCGTACTTTGCGATGAGCATACCGGCTGGGATACCCATGATGAGGTAAGCAACGAAGTTACCGTAGTTACCGATCTGTGCAAGTACTTCAGGAATGTCACCCTGTGCCTTGATGATGTTTGCCATAGGTGAGCAGAGGTTTGTCACGAAGGCAATCATTGCGAAGAGCGCAATCATAACTATGATAGCTCCCCATTGTTTCTTTTGATTACTCATAATTTTTTAATGTTTTTAGTTTATTGTAAAAGATTTGTTTGTTCCTTATTATTTCTCAACGCCGAACTTGTATACAGTCACCTGTCTGTATGTCTCGCCCGGGCACAATACAACGCTTGGGAAGTGTGCGCGGTTAGGTGAGTCGGGGAAGTGCTGTGCCTCGAAGCAGATTGCGCTGCGTTTGGGGAATGTTGCTCCATGAGCGCCAGCAAAGCCGCTGTGCCAGTTCGATGTGTATACCTGGACGCCCGGTTCGGTGGTGTATACCTCCATTGTGCGGCCGCTGACGGGCTCTGTTACCTTTGCTGCAAAGCTGAGTTCGCCCACCTCCTTCTTGTTGAGTACGTAGCAGTGGTCGTAGCCGGCGCCGTGCTTTATCTGCTCTTCGTCGGCATCGATGCGTGCACCCACCTCTGTCGGGGTAGTGAAGTCAAATGCTGTGCCCTTGACAGGTGCTATGCAGCCATAAGGAACTGATGTGTCGTCAATAGGTACAAAGAAATCTGCGTTGATTTCGCATATGAGGTTGTCAATAGTTGCTGTGGGGTTGGCTATACCTGAGAGTGAGAAGAAACCGTGGCTTGTGAGGTTCACGATAGTCTTTTTGTCGGTAGTAGCTGTGTAGTCGATTTTAAGCTCGTTGTCATCTGTGAATGTATAGACAACTGTAACGTCGAGGTTGCCGGGGAATCCCTCCTCCATGTCTGCTGACAGGTAGTGGAGCTTCAATGTCTGGCAGTCGGTCTGCTCTGCATCCCATACTCT
>JAZNPP010000061.1:0-26895 GCA_045589695.1 Bacteroidaceae bacterium | reverse complement strand
CTGGCGGCTCATCGCAAGGTACATGCCGACCTCGGTGCATTCGCCGATGAAGTGGTTGTTGAGGTCTTTTATCATTTCGTCGTCGCAGCCCTTAGCCACGCCGATAACGTGTTCCTGAACAAATTCTATCTTGCCGTTCTCCTGCAGTTCGTTAAACTTCTCAGCCGGCACCTTACACATAGGGCAACGCTCCGGAGCTGAATCACCTTCATGAATATAACCGCAAACTGAACAAATGTACTTTTTCATAATTTTAATGTTTTAAGCCGTTAATAATGTTTTATTTCAATTGTTGTTTTTTCTTGCAATCGGGGCAAACGCCTTTAAGATAGAGTTGAGCGTCGGTGACTTCAAGATTTTCGGCACCCTCGACCAACGAAAGGAACTCTTTCTTTATTTTAAGGTCGATTATCTTGCCGCAGCTGTTGCAACGGAAGTGAGCATGGCTGCTGCAATCGCCGTCAAAGCAACGGAATGTGTCGTCAATAGTAAGCATCAGAACAAGCCCCGCATCAACGAACAGCTTCAAGGTATTGTATACCGTCGTCAAAGACAACGATCCAAGCTCGTCACGCAAAGCCTCGTATACCACCTCGGCAGTAGGATGCTGACAACTGTTGCGCACATACTCGAATATAGCCAAACGCTGTACCGACGGGCGTATGCCTGCTCTTATTAACTCATCCTTCAAATCCGCTCTTGATGCCATAATCTCTATCTTTTTGCTTCGTTTTTTGTATTTCATTTCTGAAATCATTGCAAATATACAAACACTCTACAAATACAGCAAGTATTTTGCGGCTTTTTTTCTAAAAATTTTAAAAAAATTGAAAAACGCCATTCAGCAACCCCTTTGCCGTGCGCGATATTGTATTTTTCGCGGCAAAAGAGTATTTTTGCAGAGTACATTATACATTATTAAATAGATATAGATTTGCTTTCAGTAGATAACATAAGCGTTGATTTCGGCGGGACAGGGCTTTTTCACGATGTCAGTTTCATAATTAACAAAAAAGACAGGATTGCCCTTGTCGGCAAGAACGGTGCAGGCAAAAGCACTATTCTCAAGATTATCGCAGGCATTCAGGCACCGACCGAAGGCAGCGTATCCAGGCCGAAAGACTTCACTATCGGATACCTGCCGCAGGTAATGCGCCACAGCGACGGCAGAACAGTATTCGAGGAGGCGGAACTCGCCTTTGCCCATATTCACGAAATGGAGGCGAGGCTCAAGGGAATGAACGAAGAGCTGTCAGCGCGCGAGGACTTTGAGAGCGAGAGTTACCACAAGCTTATCGAGGAGTACACGCACCTGAACGAGCAGTACACGCTCATGGGCGGCAGCCACTACGAAGCGGAGATAGAACGGACATTGCAAGGACTCGGATTCAGACGCGAGGACTTCAAACGCCCCACCAAAGAGTTCAGCGGAGGCTGGCGCATGCGAATAGAGCTTGCCAAGCTGCTGTTGCGGCACCCCGATGTCCTGTTGCTCGACGAGCCTACCAACCACCTTGATATAGAGAGTATCCAATGGCTTGAGCAGTTCCTTGCCCGCAGCGCCAACGCCGTTTTGTTGGTAAGCCACGACAGGGCGTTCCTGAACGCCGTAACAAACAGGACCATTGAGATTTCGTGCGGCAGGATATACGACTATAAGCTGCCGTACGATAAATTCATGGAGAGCCGCAAGGAGCGCCGCGAACAACAGATACGCGCATATGAGAACCAGCAGAAGGAGATTGCCGACATAAAAGAGTTCATTGAGCGTTTCCGTTACAAGCCGACAAAAGCAGTGCAGGTACAGAGCCGTATCAAGCACCTCGAAAGGATGATTCCTATCGTCATTGACGAGGAGGACACAAGCCGTCTGAGGCTCAAGTTCGCCCCTGCAGCAAGGAGCGGCAACTACCCAGTAATATGCAATGAGGTAAAAAAGAGTTTCGGCGAACACACTGTCTTCGAGAATGTTAATTTCACTATAAACCGAGGCGAGAAGGTTGCTTTCGTAGGACGTAACGGCGAGGGAAAGACAACGCTCGTACGCTGTATTCTGAACGAATTGGAACATGACGGAGAGATTGTCATAGGGCACAACGTGCAGACCGCATATTTCGCTCAGCACGAGGCGCAGCTTCTCGATGAGAACTTGACGGTTTTCCAGACAATAGACAATGTAGCGACTGGCGACATAAGGCTGCGTATTCGTGACATTCTGGGAGCGTTCATGTTCGGCGGCGAGGCGTCGGACAAGCCGGTAAAGGTACTTTCGGGCGGAGAGAGAAGCCGCCTTGCCATGATACGCCTGCTGCTTAGACAGATGAACCTGCTTATACTCGATGAGCCGACGAACCACCTCGACATGCAGTCGAAGGATGTGCTGAAAGAGGCCATCCGCGAGTTCGACGGCACGGTCATTGTAGTAAGCCACGACAGAGAGTTCCTCGACGGCCTTGTCACGAAGGTGTACGAGTTCGGCGAAGGGAAGGTACGTGAGCATCTCGGAGGAATATACGACTACCTTGCAGCAAAAAACGCAAGCAACATTAACGAAGCCTTAGCCGCAAGCAGGCCCGGCGCTCCTGTCGCCAAAAACGAAAAACCGGCAAACGAAAACCGCTTGAGCTACGAGGCGGAAAAGGAGTTGCAGAAACAGAAAAGAAAGTTCGAAAGGCTCGTGCAGGACGACGAGAACGCAATAAATGAGATTGAAGGTGCGATAGCAGCTATGGAAGCGGCTATGAGTACCCCCGAGGGCAGCACGCAAGAGAATTTCACAAGATACGCCTCGCTTAAGAAACAGCTCGACGATGCGGTCGCGCGTTGGGAAAGCGACATGGAGAGTTTGGAAGAATTGAACAATAAAATATGAAAAGAAGTATTATCTGCATAGCTCTTGCCGCAACGATGGGAGCATGCACAACGAAAGAGAACAAGATGGAATCGAGAATTATAGCAAACATGGATATCACCCAATCGCCGGGAACGGATTTTTTTGAATATGCCACCGGAAACTGGAGAAAAGCCAACCCCCTGACCGACGAGTACGCGCGATACGGACAGTTCGACGCTCTGCGCGAGAACAACCGTGAACAGCTTAAGGAACTTGTCCTTGAACAGGCCGAAAAGAAGAGCGAGCGAGGCAGCAACGCTCAGAAAGTGGGCGACCTCTACAATATGGTAATGGACAGCACACGCCGCAACGGCTTAGGAGCATCGCCAGTAAAACCGCTTCTGGACGAGATAGCCTCAATAGGCGAGAGAAGCGAAATAACGAAGCTGCTCGCAAAAAACTACCGCAGCGGCATAGGCGGCTTCTTCGGCACAGGCATTGGCACCGACATAATGAACAGCGATAAAAACCAGTTAGGAATATATCAGGGCGGATTGTCACTCCCCGAAAAGGAGTATTACAGCGATAATGACGAGGCGTCGGAAAATATACGTTCGAAATTCCGCCAGTATGTAACGAACATGTTCAAACTGCATGGCTTTACAGAGCAGGAGGCAACCGAAAGAATGGAAAAGGTGATGAAGATTGAGACACGCATAGCAGCCAAGCACCTTTCACGCGTGGAACGCCGCAACCCGCTCAACAGCTACCACAAGATGAGCTATGAGGAGCTGAAGAGAGAGATTCCCGGCTTTGATTGGGACACATACTACAGCACGCTCGGCATCGACGGTATCGAGGAGATAAACCTCGCTCATCCCGAAGCTATAAAAGAGGCTGCCGCTATAATTGAGACAGCTCCTTTGGACGAGTTGCAGGCCTTCCTGCAATGGAAAGTCATACGCTCTACATCAAACGAACTGAGCGATGACATTGAGGCCGAGACATTCGCTTTCTACGGCACGGCGCTTAGCGGCAAAAAAGCACAGCAGCCACGCTGGAAGAGGGCGTTGGAGGCGGTGAACGGAGCTTTGGGCGACATCATAGGCGAACTTTATGTGGAAAAACATTTTCCGCCGGCAGCAAAAGAGCGTATGACACAGCTTGTAAAGAACTTGCAGGTCGCTCTTGGCGAGCGTATCGACGCACAGGAATGGATGAGCGACGAGACAAAAAGAGCCGCGCATGAGAAACTGAACACCTTTACAGTAAAAATCGGCTACCCCGACAAGTGGGAGGATTACAGCAAGCTGACCATAGACCCGTCGCTCAGCTATCCCGACAATTGCAGAAAAATGGCAGAGTTCAGCTGGGACAAGCATGTCGAAGAGAAATGGGGCAAGCCCGTAGACCGTGACGAGTGGCACATGACTCCGCAGACCGTCAATGCGTACTACAATCCGACGACAAACGAGATTTGTTTCCCGGCAGGCATTCTGCAATACCCGTTCTTTGACATGAACGAAGACGACGCATTCAATTACGGCGCTATAGGAGTGGTTATCGGGCATGAGATGACGCACGGCTTCGATGACCAGGGACGACAATTCGACAAAGACGGAAATTTCGCCAATTGGTGGACCGAGGCCGATGCGAAGAGCTTCAACGAACGCACTCAGGTCATCATTGACTTCTTTGACAAAATCGAGGTGCTGCCGGGCCTCAACGCCAACGGCAAACTTACCGTAGGGGAGAACATCGCCGACCACGGAGGTCTCACGATAGCCATGCAGGCATTCAAGAACGCCACAAAGGAGAACCCGTTGCCTGTCAAGGACGGCTTCACGCCCGAACAGAGATTCTATCTCTCATACTCGAACGTGTGGGCGGGCAACATTCGTGACGAAGAGATACGCAACCTCACTAAGAGCGACCCGCACTCGCTGTCACGCTGGAGAGTGAACGGCACCCTGCCGCACATCGACGACTGGTACACGGCATTCGGAATAACAGAGAAAGACCCGCTGTTCGTGCCCGTTGAGGAGCGTCTTAGAATTTGGTAACAACAGAAACATGATATTACAATGCCGATAAAAGTACCTGCCGGGCTGCCGGCACTGCAACATGTCATTGACGAGGGAGTGAAGATTGACATTCTTGAAAAAAACTCCCCGAAGACATTGCAAATAGCGTTGCTGAACATCATGCCGATGAAAGAGACGACAGAGGCCGACTTCATACGCCTGCTCGCGTCGTCGGACGAAGAGATTGAACTGACATTGCTCAAACTCGATACCCACACGCCCAAGCATGCGACGCCCGAACACATGGAGCGATACTATACATCGTTCAACAGCATAAGGGAACGCCGCTTCGACGGGCTTATCATAACAGGAGCGCCCATCGAAAAGATAGAGTTCGAAGAGGTCGCCTACTGGCCCGAACTTTGCGGGATATTCGACTGGGCAAAAGACAATGTCACATCGACGCTCTTCATCTGTTGGGCCGCACAGGCCGGCGTGTACCGCAAGTTCGGAATTCAGAAATACCTGCTGCCGGCAAAGATGTTCGGTATATTCCCGCACACCATAGCAAAACCCGAACTGCCGCTGTTCGACGGCATTGAGAGCCTTATCTACGTTCCTCACAGCCGCCACACGGCATTACACAGAGAGGATATCGTGGCCGAAGAGAGGCTTGACCTGCTTTCGGAATCGGAACTTTCGGGAGTATATATAATGCAGGAGAAAGGTACAAGGGATTTCTTTATAACAGGCCACTCAGAGTATGCCCTCTACACTCTTGACGGAGAGTATAAACGTGACGTGGCGAAGGGTCTCCCCATTGAACCGCCGCTCAACTACTACCGTGACGACAACCCTGCCAACGAGCCTGTAAACAGATGGCAGGCTACTGCCAGAAAACTGTTCGGCAACTGGCTGAGACATTATTGCAAATAATCTAAAAGAACAAGATATGGCACCGTATTCAGAATACCACACCATCACCTGCTACGAAGCGGACGCGAACCAGATTATGCGGCCCACAGCAATGTTAGACATGATGCAGGAGGCCGCAAACATAAACGCCACATCGCTCGGTTTCGGATATGACGAGATGAAAGAGAGCAACACCGCATGGGTACTCTCACGCATACATGTCCGTTTCAAGAACTACCCGAAATGGCGTGACAACGTGAATATAAAGACATGGCACAAAGGCACAGCCCGACTCTTCTACCTTCGTGACTACATACTCAGCGACGAAGAGGGCAACACCCTTGCCGAGGCTACCAGCTCGTGGCTCATTATTGACATGAACACACGCCGCCTCGTACGCAGCAACGAGCTTGCGACAAGCGAGGACAAATGCACAAAAGAGGATGCCATTGCAGAGCCTGCAGACAAGGTTACCATACCGGTGGACATTGAGCCTGAGCTTGTACGCAAGCACCCGGTAACATGGTCGGAGATTGACGCCATGGGTCATGTGAACAATGTTAAATATGTTGTTTGGGCTATTGACGCCGTAGGCACTGACATAGTAAAGGAAAGACCTCTGAAGGAACTTCTCATAAACTACGATGCGGAGGTTATGCCAAACGACGTAGTGAAGATTTACAGAGTGCGTGAAGAGAGCGACGAAGGCCTTGTATATTACATTACCGGCAAGGTCGATGACAAGCAGAACTTCAGTGTAAAGATGGTATTCTAAATTATAAAAGCGGCATGTTTCTTGGAAACATGCCGCTTTTATAATATCTATCCAAACCAATTTACATAATGGTACAGCATGCCGGCATTACCGCTATGACACTAAAATCTTTTGCCGAAATAACAGATAAGGAATGTCAATCTGCATTTTAGTCATATTTTACCTTTTTCAATAATAAACGGTTAATCATTAATATTTATTTATATCTTCGCCCTATAATAACGGAAATTGCGATAACTGATGAAATCTATTGCTTTAGCCCTTCTTGTTGTACTGTTCATGGCAGGTTGCGCCAATAATGCCACAACTTGCAACGAAATGCTGCCAATGCCGAAAAGCCGCCAGCTTGAAAACGGCAGTTTCAAAGCCGGCGCAAACACCGAAGTGATAATTGAGGCAAACGACAAGGAGAAGAAAATTCTTGCCGAAGCTGTTTCTAAGCTCACAAAAAACAACAACAAAAATTGTGCGAACAGCATTGTTCTGAGTATTGCGGAGAAGATAGACGATATATCTTCGCCCGAAGGCTACAAGGCTGAGATAACGGACAAAAAGATTACCATAACTGCCACGAGCGGTGCCGGACTCTTCTACGGAGTGCAGAGCCTTCTGCAGCTTGCCGACAAAGAAGGCAACATCCCATGCGGAACAATCACTGACGAACCCGAATTCGCCTATCGAGGAGTGATGCTTGACGTAAGCCGGCACTTCTTTGACAAGGAGTTCGTCAAAAAGCAAATTGACGCCATTTCACACTTCAAGATGAACCGCCTGCACCTGCACCTGACCGATGCGGCCGGCTGGAGGATAGAGATAAAAAAGTACCCTCGCTTGACAGAGTTCGCCGCATGGCGCAGCAAGCGATTGTGGAAGGATTGGTGGTTCGGCGACCGTCTTTATGCCGAAGAGGGAAGCGAGAACGCATTCGGCGGCTATTACACTCAAGCCGATATCCGCGAGATTGTAAAGTACGCCCAGGAACGTTACGTGACCGTGATACCAGAAATTGAGATGCCGGCGCACAGCGAAGAGGTACTTACAGCCTACCCCGAACTATCATGCACGCATGAGCCGTACAAACAGGCCGATTTTTGCATAGGCAATGAGAAGACATACGAATTCCTTGAGAACGTGCTGACCGAAGTTATGGAGCTATTTCCCTCGGAATACATCCATATCGGAGGCGACGAGGCTGGCAAAGCGTCGTGGCCGCACTGCCCTCTTTGCCAGAAACGAATGAAAGAAGAGGGACTTAAAGACGTGAACGAACTGCAGAGCTACCTTATACATCGCATGGAAAAATTTCTCAACAGCAAAGGACGGCAGATTATCGGCTGGGACGAGATACTCGACGGAGGACTCGCCCCCAACGCCACTGTAATGTCGTGGCGAGGAACAGAGGGCGGCCTGGCAGCGGTGAACAGCGGTCAAAAGGCTATAATGACCCCGGGCGGATATTGTTACCTCGATTCATACCAGGACGCTCCGCACACGCAGCCGATGGCGTTCGGGCCATACATGCCGCTTGAGAAAGTTTATTCATACAATCCTGCCGAAGGGCTCGACGAAGAGAAAGCGAAGCTTATATACGGTGTTCAAGGCAACCTGTGGGCCGAGTACATACCTACCGAAGAGATGGCAGAGTATATGATTTACCCCCGCATTCTCGCTATTGCGGAGATTGGCTGGAGAAACCCGCAGGAACGTAATTACAGCGAGTTCCGCGATCGTGCCGTGAACGCCGTGAACGGACTTCTCGCTAAGGGATACAATGCCTTTGACCTGAAAAACGAGTACGGACAACGTAAAGAGGCGCTTTCACCGACAAACAATTGCGCAAAAGGCAAAGAGATATATTATGCCGAGAGCAGTCCCTACAACGAAAAGTACAACGCTGGCGGCGACAAGGCTCTTATTGACGGAATACATGGCGGCTGGACATACACCGACCTTAAATGGCAAGGCTTCATCAAAGGCGGCGTAGACGTCACGATAGATCTCGGCGAAGAGATGGACATCACAGCTGTTCACGCCGACTTTATGCAGATGTGCATACCCGACGTATGGATGCCTGCCGAGGTGAGAATATCTTTGTCAAGCGACAGCACCGCTTTCAGAGAGGTTGCCGTTATAGAACATAAAGTGATAAGAGATGAAGAACTGTCGTTCAAGAACTACGGCTGGAGAGCCGAAAAGACCGAGAAGGCGCGCTACATACGCTATAAGGCTACATGCGGCAAACAAGGCGGCTGGCTGTTCACGGACGAAATTGAAATTGAATGTAAATAAACAAGCTATATGAGAACAGAAAAAAACATCTTTTTGATTGCTATAATGATTTAATTATGTAAGTTTGCTATTAATATGGTATCTGACGGCAGCATGCCGTTGTATAACGAAATAATTTCAGTAAAAATGGAAAAGCTTTTCAATGAATTCCGGCCGGTAACGTCCGAAGCCTGGAAAGAGAAAATCATTGAGGACCTCAAGGGTGCCGACTATGACAAGAAAATGATTTGGAGAACTGCGGAGGGCTTCAATGTCAATCCTTTCTACCGCAAGGAGGACCTTCCAGAAGGATGCGGCAAGGAGAAGCCCGGAGAGTACCCGTTCACAAGAGGAAACAGAGCGAGCAACGAGTGGCTCGTACGTCAGAATATAAACATACCCGATGCTAACGAGGCTAACGCAAGGGCGAAGAAGATGATTGCAGAGGGAGTCGATTCAATATCATTCAAAGTAAAAGGCAAACTTGTAACGCCAGAGTACATCCCTGCATTGCTCGCAGGCATTGACGCTGAGAAAATTGAATTGAACTTCAACGTATGCGTAGGCAAGGTTGTGGAGTTCACCTCCCTGCTTGCCGAATATTACAGGCAAAGAGGTTTTGACCTTGCGAACATAAGAGGCTCGGTAGAGTATGACCCGATAGCGAAAGAACTGCTTGCCGGAAAGGTTATCGAGAACTACACCGAAGTGATAAAGGCGTTGGTAGAAGCGACATCGGCAATGCCAAAGTTCCGATGCATCGCAGTAAACAGTTGCAAACTGAACAATGCGGGAGCATATATAGCCCAAGAGTTAGGTTATGCGCTTGCATGGGGCAACGAATACATGAACGTGGCGACAGAGGCCGGAATACCGGCCGACACCGTAGCGAAGAACATAAAGTTCAATATGGGAATCTCAAGCAACTTCTTTATGGAGATTGCGAAGTTCCGTGCAGCACGCATGCTGTGGGCGAAGATTGTGGAGCAATACGGGCCTAAATGCAAGTGTGCCTGCAAGATGATAATCCATGCGGAGACGTCGGAGTTCAACCTAACGGTATTCGACCCTTATGCAAACATGCTGAGAACACAGACCGAGGCCATGAGCGCCGCTATCGCAGGCATAGAATCGATCGCCGTAACGCCGTACGACGCCGCTTATGAGAAACCTACCGACTTCGCTCAGCGCATAGCGAAGAACCAGCAGCTCATACTCAAGCACGAAAGCCACCTCGACAAGGTTGCCGACCCAGCCGGAGGCTCATATTACATCGAGAGCCTTACGGCATCCATCGCAGCCGAGGCTTGGAGAAAGTTCCTTGCCGTTGAGAAAGACGGCGGCTTCCACAAGGCAGTCAAGGATGGCAAGGTGCAGGCCGACATTGAGGCTACAGGAGAGAGCCGCCGCACAGCCCTTGCAAAGCGCAAGGAGATACTGCTCGGCACTAACCAGTATCCAAACTTCAGCGAAACGACAGAGGGCAAGCGTCCGTTGCCGGCAGGATGCAACTGCGGCTGCGGCTGTCACGACCCCGAAAAGGTCACATTGAATATAAGACGCCTGGGCGAAGAATTCGAGAGGCTGCGCATTGCCACTGAGGAGAGCGGACGCCGCCCGAAGGCTTTCATGCTCACCATCGGTAACCTTGCCATGAGACAGGCAAGAGCCCAGTTCTCATGCAATTTCCTTGCAACGGCAGGCTATGAGGTTATCGACAACCTCGGCTTCAAGAGCGTTGAAGAGGGCGTTGCCGCAGCGCTTGAGGCAAAAGCAGACATTGTGGTTATTTGTTCAAGCGACGATGAATACGCAGAATATGCAATACCTGCGTTCCAAGCGATAGGCGGCAAAGCGATATTCATAGTCGCAGGTGCGCCGGCATGCATGCCAGAACTGCAAAAGGCAGGAATAGAGAATTTCATTCATGTTAGAGTGAACGTACTCGATACATTGAAAGAGCTGAACAGCAAGTTGGGTATTTAAGAACTACAGCCATGAGAAAAGATTTCAACAATATAAATATATTCGAGAACAATGCAGTTGCAGCATGCTCCGCTGCGCAATATAATGCAGAGAATGTATGGGAAACAGCTGAGCATATAAAGGTAAAGCCTTTTTACACGGCCGATGACCTCAAAGATATGGAACATCTGGATTATGCGGCAGGCATACCTCCGTTCCTGCGTGGCCCCTACTCGATGATGTATACTTTCCGCCCCTGGACCATACGCCAATATGCAGGTTTCTCTACCGCTGAAGAAAGTAACGCCTTCTACCGCCGTAACCTCGCATCGGGGCAGAAAGGCCTTTCGGTAGCTTTCGACCTGCCGACACACCGAGGATATAACCCCGACAACGAACGTGTTGTAGGCGACGTAGGAAAAGCCGGCGTGTCGATATGCTGCATGGAGAATATGGAACAGCTGTTCGACGGTATACCTCTTAACAAGATGTCGGTTTCGATGACTATGAACGGTGCCGTTCTTCCTGTCCTCGCATTCTACATAAACGCCGCGCTTGAACAAGGCGCCAGACTTGAGGAGATGGCAGGAACAATACAGAACGATATTCTTAAAGAGTTCATGGTGCGCAACACATATATCTACCCACCTGCATTCTCAATGCGTATTATCGGCGATATATTCGCATACACGTCGCAGAAGATGCCTAAGTTCAATTCGATATCAATTTCGGGATACCACATGCAGGAGGCCGGCGCATCGGCAGACATTGAACTTGCGTACACCCTTGCAGACGGATTGGAATATGTCCGTACAGGCGTGAATTCAGGCATTGACATCGATGCGTTCGCTCCGCGTCTCTCATTCTTCTTGGGCATAGGCATGAACCCGTTCATGGAGATCGCAAAGATGCGTGCAGCACGCATGCTGTGGGCGAAGATTATAAAGCAGTTCAACCCCAAAAACCCGAAATCAATGGCTCTGCGCACGCACTGCCAGACATCGGGCTGGTCGCTCACCGAGCAGGACCCGTTCAACAATGTCGGCCGTACCGTAATAGAGGCTATGTCCGCCGCTATGGGACACACGCAGTCGCTCCACACCAACGCTCTTGACGAGGCAATCGCTTTGCCTACAGACTTTTCGGCACGCATTGCCCGCAACACTCAGATATACCTGCAGGAAGAGACAAATATCTGTCGCGTGATTGACCCTTGGGGCGGCTCATACTACGTCGAGAGCCTGACTCAGGAGATTGCCGAGAAGGCATGGAAACTCATTCAGGAAATAGAGGAACTTGGAGGCATGGCAAAGGCTATCGAGACCGGAATCCCAAAGATGCGTATCGAGGAGGCTGCAGCCAGAACACAGGCACGCATTGACAGCGGCAAACAGATTATTGTCGGCACGAACGCATATTGTCTTGCCGAAGAAGAGCCTATCGACATTCTCGAGATTGACAACACGGCTGTCCGCAAGGAGCAGCTTGAGGCTATCGAACGTAACCGTACGTCACGTAACGAGACAGAAGTGAAAGAGGCTCTCGACAAGATTACAGAGTATGCCGAGAGCGGCAAAGGCAACCTGCTCGAAGCCGCTGTAGAAGCAGCTCACGCACGTGCCACATTAGGAGAGATTTCCGATGCTTGCGAGAAGGTCGCAGGCCGTTATAAAGCAGTAATAAGAACTATTTCAGGCGTGTATTCAGCAGAAAGCAGGGATGACGAGAACTTTGAGAAGGCTTGCCGTCTCACAGAGGAGTTTGCGAAGAGAGAGGGACGTCGTCCCAGAGTAATGATAGCCAAGATGGGACAGGACGGCCACGACCGAGGCGCAAAGGTAGTCGCGACAGGTTATGCCGACTGCGGTTTTGACGTGGACATGGGCATGCTGTTCCAGACTCCGGCCGAGGTTGCCCGCCAGGCTGTCGAGAACGACGTTCATGCAGTAGGCGTGTCGTCGCTCGCTGCAGGGCACAAGACCCTTGTCCCGCAGCTTATCGAAGAACTCGAAAAACTCGGCAGAGGCGACATTATGGTATTCGCAGGCGGCGTGATACCCGCTCAGGACTATGAGTTCCTATACCGTGCAGGAGTGATTGGCATATTCGGCCCCGGAACAAGCGTCGCTAAGGCCGCATGCGAGCTTATGAAGATTTTTCTTGACAGATAAGCCGGAAGAGAGGGAATGATAGTTTGTATAGCTGAGAAGCCGAGTGTAGCAAAGGAGATTGCCGATGTACTGGGGGCGAGAAGCAGGCACGACGGCTACTACGAAGGAAACGGGTACATGGTGACCTGGACTTTCGGTCACCTGTGCACGTTGAAAGAGCCTCAGGACTACACCCCCATGTGGCAAAGGTGGAGCCTCAGCAGCCTGCCTATGATTCCTCCACGTTTCGGAATAAAACTCATTGACGACAAGGGCATAGAGAAACAGTTCTCTATTATTGAGAACATCATGCAGAGCGCCGACATGATCGTGAACTGCGGCGATGCCGGACAGGAGGGAGAACTGATACAGCGATGGGTGATGCAGAAAGCTCAGGCTAAGTGTCCCGTAAAGCGTTTATGGGTATCGTCGCTTACCGAAGAGGCTATACGTGAGGGCTTCGCGAGCCTTAAGGACCAGAGCGAGTACCAACCGCTGTATGAGGCCGGACTCAGCCGTGCCATAGGCGATTGGCTGTTGGGCATGAACGCGACAAGGCTATACACGCTCAAGTATGCCAAGAACAGACAGGTGCTGTCTATCGGACGTGTACAGACCCCGACTCTGGCACTGATAGTGAAACGTCACCTTGAAATTGCCAACTTCGTGCCGCAACGCTACTGGGAGCTGAAGACTTTATACCGCGACACTACTTTCAGCGTGACCGAAGGGCGCTTCGAGAGCGAAGAGAAGGGACTGGAAGCTCTTGAAAAAATTACCGGAGCGCCGTTCACCGTTACAGATATTGCGGCAAAGAACGGAACGGAGCTGCCGCCGAAGCTTTATGACCTTACATCGCTACAGGTAGACTGCAACAAGAAGTTCGGACTGTCGGCCGAGCAGACTTTGCAGACAATACAATCGCTTTACGAGAAAAAAATCACGACATACCCTCGTGTAGACACCACATACCTCAGCGATGACATTTACCCTAAATGCGCCAACATTCTGAAGGGACTGCGTGATTACCAGACCTTGACTCTGCCGCTTTTGGAAAAGCCGTTGCCAAAGCCTAAGAAGGTATTCGACAACAAAAAGGTTACCGACCATCATGCCATTATCCCTACGGGCGTGTACCCTCAGTCCCTTACCGACCTTGAAAAAAAGGTCTACAACCTAATTGCCACGCATTTCATTGCCGTATTCTACCCCGACTGCAAATTCAAGACCACGACCGTACTCGGCGAGAGCGCAGGCGTCAAGTTCAAGACAAGCGGAAAAGAGATTACCGAACCGGGATGGCGCATTGTTTTTGCAGGAGAAACAGCCGATGAAAAGGAGGAAAAAGAGAAACTGTTGCCGTCATTCGCAGAAGGAGAGAACGGGGAGCATATCCCGGGCCTTACCGAAAAATGGACACAGCCGCCTAAACCATACACCGAGGCTACTCTGCTCAGAGCGATGGAGACCGCAGGAAAGCTTGTCGAAAACGAGGAATTGCGCGATGCGATGAAAGAGAACGGCATCGGAAGGCCCTCTACACGTGCCGCAATAATCGAGACTCTGTTCAAACGCAACTATATACGACGTGAAAAAAAGAACATCGTGGCCACAGACACAGGAATAGAGCTTGTCGGCCTAATCAAGAACGAGCTGCTGAAAAGCGCTGAGCTTACGGGACAATGGGAGAAAAAGCTGCGTGACATAGAGAAGAGAGAGTACGAAGCCAAGACATTTATCGACGAACTCAAAGCCATGCTTACAGAGATCGTAAACAGCGTGTTGCGTGACAACAACGCAATGGGCAGCGTGTAAACAGCCGCATAGTACCTGCGCAAACTTCAAAATAAAAACCCTGCGATATAATATTTCGGGACTTTGTTAGTTATAATATAACTGACAAGTTATATCGTGGGAAAAATCCGACTGTACATATTCATACTGACCGCCGTCATTCTTACAATTTCGTGCAGCAGCGAGAAGGGCATCAAACGAGGTGACCAGCTTGCCGCTATCATGGAATATAACGAGGCTGCCAAAGAGTACAAGAAGGCCTACAGGAAAGTTCCGGCGAAAGAACGCAAAAAGCGTGCCGAAGTCGCATGGAAAATGGCAGAATGCTACCGTAAGGGGAAAAGCCCTGTCTATGCCGTAGGAGCTTATCAGAACGCCATACGTTACGGGCACCCCGACTCTACGGCTATATTATACCTTGCCAGTGCGCAGCTGCAGAAAGGCGACTACAAGGCGGCGCAGAAGAGCTATGCGCAGTTTCTTGAGATCGCCCCGGGCAACAGAATGGCGAAAGTGGGCCTTCAGTCGGCTATGCAGTCGCTTGAATGGAAGAAAAACCCGGGCCGATACATAGTAAAAATGTCGAAAGAGCTGAACGGACAACGCAGTGACTACTGCCCTGCATATATAGGCGAAGACACTACGATGATTGTCACCACCAGCAGCCGCAAGGACGCCACAGGAGACGATATCAGCGGCATTACCGGGCAGAAGTTCACCGACCTGTTCATCACTAAACGTGACGAGAAAGGCAAGTGGCAGAAGACCGAAAGGATAGACAGCGATGTCAATAGCGAATATGAGGACGGAGCATGCTGCTTCACTCCAGACGGCGGCACCATGTACTTCACACGCTGCGAAAGCGACCCCGAATACCCCCGTTACGCCACAATACACAAGAGTACCCGCACCGACGCCGCATGGGGAAAGTCGGAGCCTGTAATAATTTCGAACGACACCCTGTCGGCATACGCCCACCCGGCCGTGTCGCCCGACGGAGAATGGCTCTATTTCACATCTAACATGTCGGGCGGAATGGGTGGACTCGATATATGGAGACTCTATATCGGACGCAACAGCGCAAAGGAGGGCATCGTGGAAAACCTCGGCGAGTGCATAAATACTGAGGGCGACGAGCAGTTCCCTGTGTTCGGTCCGAGAGGCGAGTTGTTCTTCTCTTCGGACGGCTACCCCGGAATGGGAGGACTCGACATCTTCTTTGCCGAGCAGGAGAGCGACAGCGTGTGGAACATCAACAATGTAGGTGCGCCGATAAATTCCAACGGCGACGACTTCGGCATGACGTTCGCGCCGGGGCTTTACAGAGGCTTCTTTTCATCGAACAGAGGCGATGCCCGAGGATGGGACCATATATATTCGTTCTACCTTCCCGAGACGGTACACACCCTTTATGGCTGGATTTACGAAAAAGACGGATACGAGCTGCCCGAAGGGGTTATATACCTTGTAGGTGACGACGGGACGAACAGCAGTTTCGGGGTAATGAAAGACGGCTCGTACAAGGTCCGGGTTACTCCCGGCGTCGAATATGTCATGCTCGGCACATGCAAAGGATACCTTAATGTAATGCAAGAGCTTAAGACCGAGATGACAGAGGAGTCGCTCGAATATCAACGTGATTTCGCTTTGCCTTCAATAACACGCCCCGTACTCATTGACAACATTTTCTATGAGTTCGGCAAGGCCAAGCTGACGGCAGAATCATCGGCGTCGCTCGACGAGCTCAAAGAGATGCTTGAACAAAACCCCAACATTACGATTGAACTGAGCGCGCACTGCGACTTCAGAGGAAGCAGCACATTTAACGAAAAGCTCTCTCAGGCACGCGCCGAGGCGGCTGTAGAGTATCTTATCTCAAAAGGAATAGAGAAAGAGCGACTCACTCCTGTCGGATACGGCGAATCAAAGCCAAAACAGGTACACAAGAAACTTACCGAGAAATACACATTCTTGAAAGAGGGCGATATCCTAAGCGAGGAGTTTATCAAAGGCCTCAGAAGCGAAGAAGAACAGGAGATTTGCAACCAGCTCAACAGACGTACAGAGTTCCAGGTGCTGCGTACCACATACAAACTGTATGAGTGAACGATAATAGTTGAGAGGTGAAAGGTGAGAGGTGAAAGGTGAGAGTTGAGAGTTTAGAGTTGAGGGGTGAGAGGTGAGAAAAGCTCAATCTTTCAATTTTCCGTTTTTACTTCGTCGAACCTGCTCCTGCCTGTTGTTTTTACTTTACCTTGTTCGGGTTTTTGTTCACGAAGTCCGCCCAAGAGGAGTATTTCTTCTCGCTGACCGGGCTGTTGCGTTGTATAAAGTGACAGAAAGCAGCTCCGAGGGCATCGGTAGCATCCATAAAATGAGGCATCTCCTCGTTTGATATGTTCAGCATGCGGCGCAGCATGTCGGCAACCTGCTCTTTGGATGCGGCGCCGTTGCCTGTTATCGCCATCTTTATCTTTAACGGAGCATATTCATGAATAGGCACCTGTCGGCTTATCGCCGCCGCTATAGCCACTCCTTGCGCTCTGCCGAGTTTGAGCATACTCTGCACGTTCTTGCCGAAAAACGGCGCTTCTATAGCTAATTCGTCGGGGAGAAACGAGTTTATAAGCCCTTGGACACGGGTAAATATCTCGCCAAGTTTCATATACATATCCTTGCACTTGCGAAGGTCAATCACGCCCATAGCGATAAGACGGGCGTGATTTCCGTTCACGCCGATAAAGGCGTAGCCCATGATATTCGTTCCCGGGTCAATGCCCATTATAACTCTTTCGTCGGCGCAACAGTTTCTCATAATCAATAGCCAAGATAATGCATCAGCCCCTTGCAGCCTGAAACGATCTCATTGTAGGTTTTGTCAAAATTGCCGTGATACCACGGGTCTGAAATGTCTGTACCTGCACATTGCACCGGCTTGTCTGTTACGAAGTCAAGCAGTTTCCACACCTTGTTCCCGCAGTCACAGCCAATGAGACGCATAAGGTTACGTTTGTTGTAATCTTCCATAATGATTACCATATCGAAACCATTGTAGTCCTCGACCGTGAACTGCCTCGCCGTATGTCCTTCACAATCAATGCCATGCATAGATAAAGTATATGCTGCCGGCTGATATATCCCATTGCCAATCTCTTCACGGCTTGTTGCCGACGATTCTATATAAAGTTCATCGGCTGCCGACGTCTTCCTGGCAAGCGATTTCATCACGAACTCCGCCATAGGAGAACGGCAGATATTTCCGTGACAGACAAACATTATCTTTTTCATAGCGCAAAATTACTCCAAAAAGGCGGAATCGAAAGAGAGCGGCATCAAGGCTTTTATGCCGTCTTCAATGACATAACACTCTTTTGCTCCGTAGAGTATTATGCGGATTGGAGTATTGTATCTTTTTTCGGTTTCGAGTATCACTTGACGGCATGCACCGCATGGCGGGATAGGCGTATCCAGCTCGCCATGTTCGTTGCGGGCTGCTATGGCGAGCGCCTCGACAGCCTTGTCGGGGTACTGGGAATTGGCCCAAAAGAGAGCCGTGCGTTCTGCGCACAGCCCGGACGGATAGGCCGCGTTCTCTTGATTGCTGCCTGTAACGATTATGTCGCCTGACAGACGTACTGCCGCGCCAACATTGAATTTTGAATATACAGCATAGCTGTTCGCAGTAGCCTTGCGGGCCGCATCGACAACCTCTCTGTCTTTCGCAGACAGTTCATCGACGGTACATACCATAACCCTGCTTTGTAGAATCATCTCTTTCATACTTACTCTTATTATTGTATGAACATACAACAAGTAACAGTAAAAACTGTTTACGACAGTGCGAATATAAGCGAATTCTTGCGTAAAAGCAATTTATTCATTTATTTTGTAGACAACTAATCTATAATCTATGAGAAGATTAATATACTTTATAACAGCGGCGATGCTTTTGTCGGCATCATGCACGTCGAACAAGACTTTCGTAAGCACAACCGTCACTAACGACGCGTCAAAGCCCTTGAACGAGAGCGAGCGTTACATTCATAAGTACTATCCTATGGCCGTTCAGCAGATGAGACTTCACGGCATACCGGCAAGCATAACCCTTGCGCAGGCCCTGCTTGAGGGAGGAGCGGGACGCAGCGACCTCGTAAAGAACGCCAACAACCATTTTGGCGTAAAGGCCGACAAACGTTGGAGCGGCAGGACATACTCGAAATGGGACAACGGGAAGTGGTGCCAGTTCAGAGTATATAAAAGCACGGAGGAGTCGTTCGAGGACCATTCAAAATTCCTGCTGTCCAACAGCCGGTACGACTTCCTTTTCAAGCTCGACAGCGACGATTACAAAGGGTGGGCCAAAGGACTTAAAGAGGCCGGATATGCCGAAGACAAGCAATACCACAACAAGCTTATAAGCATTATTGAAAGATACGGACTGCAGCAATACGACACAATCAAAAAGAAGAACGGAAAAGAGAATAAAGCCGAAGTTAGCAGAACGCATGGAGAGAATGTGTCAAAGACAATCTCCAAGCCAGCCATGCCTGAATACGACAGCGGCAACAGACATGAACTGCTGAAGATGAACGGGCTTATATATACAATAGCCAATGACGGCGATACATTTAAGAAGCTGTCAAAAGAGCTTGGCATTTCAAGGCGCAAGCTAAGGATATACAACGACCTGTATAAAGGATATGAATTAAGAGGGGGAGATATAATATACCTTGAAAAGAAGAATAACAAGGCGCAAAGAGGCAACAAACGCCATACCGTACAAGAAGGCGAGAGCCTTTATCGCATATCTCAGTCCTACGGCATAAAGCTCAAAAAGTTGTATAAGATGAACCCGATATACAAAGGGAACGCCAGGCTGAGGGTCGGCGATGTCATACGATTGAGATAAACCTGAAACAGGAGCCCGCGGGCTCCTGTTTCAGGTTTATCTCAACACTCTCATCACTCCGCTATCCAGCTGGTGAGCAAATCGAGTTTCTCGTTCACGCCGAACTTCAACCCTCTTACGCTCGCTGGCACTAAAAGGCTTTCGCCCTGACGCAACGCGACGGTATTGCCATAGTTATCGGTAACAGTACCGCTGCCGGCAGTGCATATGAGTATCACGAATGAGTCAAGTTCGTCCAAAGGCATCTCGAACGGTTTTGTAAGATGCAGCATCGATGTAGTGAAATAACGGCACGAAACAAGAGGTACAAGCTCATCGTTACGTTCGTCGTAATATGTCCTGTAGTCGGGCAGGACTGTGTAGTCTATAGCCCCCTTGCTTAATTCAGTGTGCAGTTCACGCGGATTGCCGTTATCGTCGCAACGGTTAAAGTCATATATGCGGTACGTGATGTTTGATGTCTGCTGTATCTCAGCGATGAATGCGCCTGCGCCAATAGAGTGGATACGCCCTGCAGGAAGGAAGAAAAGATCGCCCTTATGAATATCGTATTCCTGGAGAAGGTCTGTTATGGTATTGTCAGCGATGCTCTTCTCGTATTCATCGGGAGTAACCTGCTTCGCAAAGCCCGAACGCAAACGTGAACCCTCGTCGGCATCCACCACATACCACATTTCGGTCTTGCCTTTCGACTGATGACGCTCCCACGCCAACTTATCGTTCGGATGCACCTGGATAGAGAGGTCCTGACGCGCATCGATGAACTTTATCAGCAACGGAAACTCTTTGCCGAAGCGTTCATAGTTGCTCTTTCCCAGAAGATTGGCCTTGTCACGGGTGATAAGTTCCGTAAGCGACATGCCGTCATCTTTGCCGCCGTCCACTACTGACTCGCAACCCTTTACTCCCGAAATTTCCCAACTCTCGCCAATAGAGCGAATCTCGGTCGCGATACCTTTGTACGGAGCTATTTTTTCTCCGCCCCAAAGCATTGATTTTAAGATAGGTCTGAATTTATACATAATGTTCTATTTAAGTGTTTACGTTTTATACTCCAAGATATTCTTTAGCCGACAAGGCGCATCTCTCGCCGTCTACAGCCGCCGACACGATACCGCCGGCATAGCCGGCACCCTCGCCGCACGGAAAAAGCCCCTCTACTGTCACATGCTGCAAAGTCAAGTTGTCACGCAGTATGCGCACCGGCGATGAAGTACGTGTCTCCACTCCAATCATCGTAGCTTCCGACGTAAGGAAGCCGTGAGACATACGCCCGAACTGCTCGAAACCTCTTTTGAGCCTTGACGACACGAACTGCGGAAGCCAAAAGTGCATCGGTGAAGATATAAGACCTGGGGCGTAGGAACTGCGGGGAAGGTCATAACTCAGCTTCATGTTCACGAAGTCCGTCATACGCTGCGCCGGAGCGGTCTGCCTTTGATTGCCCATCTGCCAGCATAGACGTTCGAGACGCTCTTGAAAGTTCATCACACGCAACGGAGAGTCGGGTGCGACCGCCTCAATATCCTCGCACTCTATCTGCATTTCGGGCAGCAGCACATCTTCGGGATTTACTTGTACCACCATGCCCGAATTGCTCCATGCTCCGCCTCTATGCGACGGCGACATGCCATTGACAAGCAACTCTTTTTTTGCCGACGCCGACGGTATTACCACGCCGCCCGGACACATACAGAAGCTATAAACGCCGCGTCCTTCGACCTGAGCGGTGAAACTGTATTCTGCGGCAGGCAGATATTTTCCACGCCCTTTCGGAGAGTGATACTGAATGCGGTCTATCAGTTCCGATGGATGTTCAAGACGAACGCCGACAGCGAACCCCTTTGCCTCAAGCGCTACATTGTTCTCGTTCAGTGAACGGTAGACATCCTTCGCCGAATGTCCTGTCGCAAGAATGACTGCGTCGGCAAGAATCTCGCCGTTGTTGGTCCTTATGCCCTTTACTTTGCCGTTCTTCATGATAATCTCCTCCATGCGGGTCTCAAAAAGCACCTCGCCTCCGCAAGAAATAATAGTATTGCGGATGTTCTCTATTACACGGGGAAGTTTGTCCGTTCCGATATGAGGATGAGCGTCCGACAGAATCGTCGTACTCGCTCCATGCTGACAGAAGAGATTGAGCACGCCCTCTATGTTGCCTCTTTTCTTGCTGCGTGTATACAGTTTTCCGTCAGAGTAGGCCCCTGCTCCACCCTCGCCGAAACAGTAGTTCGATTCAGGGTTCACGCTATGAGTACGGGATATATTGGCCAGGTCCACCTTGCGGGTACGTACATCCTTGCCTCGTTCAACGACGACAGGACGCAAGCCGCACTCTATAAGCTTTAAAGCCGCAAAAAGACCTGCGGGGCCCGCACCGACCACAATGACAGGTTCGCCGGATGTTACATCGCCGTATTCACGCCTCACGAACTCCTCGCCCGCAGGAATCTCATTGACGAAAACACGCACAAGAAGATTGACATAGACAGTACGCTGGCGGGCGTCAATACTGCGTCGCAAGACACGCACGGCACGTATCGTACGTTGGTCAAGCCCTTTGTCGCGGGCAACATACTGCGTCAGCGACTGCTCGTTGGCAGCCTCATGCGGCAGGACTCTTATTTGAAATTCATATACCATATTAAAGTGAAAACGGAAGAGTCAGACATTCCCCCAACTCTAAACACTAAACCCTAAACTCTAAACTTTAAACTCTAAACCCTCAACTTTTTATCATCCAAAAACCAGTCTGAACGCCTCTTCGACCTTGCCCACAGGCAAAACCTCTATGCCGAAGCGTGACGTGTCAAGCCTTTTCATATTGCTTTTAGGCACTATTATCTGTTTGAAGCCGAGCTTCGCGGCCTCCGATATACGCTGCTCGATGCGGTTTACAGGACGTATCTCGCCCGAGAGACCCACCTCGCCGGTCATGCATACCGTAGGCTCAATCTCTACATCCATATTGCTCGACAGTATAGCGCTTATCACAGAGAGATCTATAGCCGGGTCATTCACGCGCAGACCGCCCGCGATGTTCAGGTATACATCCTTCTGGGCAAGTTTGAAGCCCACACGCTTTTCAAGCACGGCAAGCAGCATGTTCATTCGGCGTATGTCAAAGCCCGTAGCCGAGCGTTGCGGAGTGCCGTATGCGGCAGTGCTGACAAGGGCTTGGGCTTCTATAAGGAAAGGGCTCACGCCCTCTATCGCAGAGGCTATGGCAACGCCGCTCATTCCTTTATGACGTTCGCTGAGCAACAGTTCCGACGGGTTGGTGACCTGACGCAGCCCCTCACGGCGCATCTCGTATATGCCAAGTTCGGCTGTGCTGCCGAAACGGTTCTTTATAGAACGCAGCACCCTGTAGAGATAATGCTGGTCACCCTCGAACTGAATGACGACATCGACAATATGCTCAAGTATCTTTGGACCCGCTATTGTACCGTCCTTTGTTATGTGGCCGATAAGTATTACGGGAACATTGTTCTCTTTTGCGAATTTCAGTAACATCGCCGTACATTCACGCACCTGAGATATGCTGCCCGGCGACGAATCGACAGCCTCGCTGCACATAGTCTGTATCGAGTCTATGACAAGCAGTTCGGGCGTCACATTCTTTATGTGAGTGAAAATCGTTTCGAGCGAAGTCTCACATACAATATGGCAGTCTCCCCTCTCGTGCGCTATGCGGTCGGCACGCAGTTTTATCTGCTGCACGCTCTCCTCGCCCGACACATAAAGAACCCTGCGGCCGGGCATTCCGAGTATCGTCTGCAACACAAGCGTAGACTTTCCTATGCCCGGCTCACCGCCCAGCAGCACAAGCGACCCGGGCACAAGACCGCCGCCAAGCACCCTGTTCAGCTCGCCGTCACGCATATCTATACGGGGCAGTTCGTCGGTTGCGACATCGTCTATAAGCACCGGTCGCGACTGCGCCCTTTCAATGCCTACGGCACGTGCCGCCGGGGCGTTGCGCACCAGCTTTTCAACGAAACTGTTCCAAGAACCGCACGAGGGGCACTTGCCGGCCCACTTAGGCGATTCATAACCGCATTCGTTACATAAGAATATACTCTTTTCTTTTGCCATAAGATATTACATTATCGGGAACCAGATGAACACAGCCACATCCCACAAGGCATGAGATATTATTATCGCCGCAAAGCGTTGCGGGAAGAGCCGGTAAAGCAAGCCCCATGCAGCGCCTGCCACAAGAGCCGCCATAGTAAGCATGAAGTTGAACGAGCCGGCATGCACCAAAGCATAAATAAGCGTGGTAACCGCAAAACCGATATTCACGTTCCAACGCTCCGACAGAGTCTGCTGCACGTATCCTCGCCAGAAAATCTCTTCGGCAGGGCCTATGAGAAAGAGCATAAGCGCCGTGAGCAGCCAGGGAGACTCACCGTCTTTCATTGAATATATAGTATCTACCTGAGGGCGCGCGAAGTCGAACATCAACTGCGAAAGTTTGTCACCGACCCAAAAGACACCCCACAGAGCGACAGCGATGCCTACACCCAAAAGAATGTCGGCAGGCGTCACGCGTACCGTACGCCACCATCCCGGACGGAAAAGTGTCGCCATGCACGACAATACCGTCGCCGAGCCGGTCATCATCCACCAGAAATTCACATGCGGAGCAGTCCAGGGACTGAACATAACGGTCCAAAGTATCGCAGCGAGAAATATTGTAACAAGCAGGCGTTTCATCATAACCAATAGGATATAAAGAGAGAAAGCGCCAACAGCAGACTGAACATAAGCTGCAACTTTGCCGTAGCCTCATCGACACCGACAATAGCCTGCATGCCCTTTTCGGGGAAGGAGAGAGCCTTGCGCGAATTGTCTATCGCCGGCTTCAAGGCAAGCAAAGCAAGCAACGACAGCAACGGCAGAGAACCGTATATAACACAGCCAACAACCCATACAAAAGGAAAGAGAAGCTCCAGGCTGAATATTACAGCCGATGCACGCTTGCCGGCAAGCATAGCGAAAGTACGAATTCCCGCACGCTTGTCATGCTCGATGTCACGCGTGTTGTTAATATGCAGTATACCAACTGTTATAAGACCTATCGGAAGTACCAGCCACAGCACGTCATCTACAAAAACGCCTGTCGCCACATACGATGTGCCTATAATCGGCAGCAACGAATAAGTAAGGAAAATATCGGCATCGCCCAAAGCATGATATTTCAGTTGCGGATAGAGCATTGTCAGTACAACGCCAGCCAAGCCAAGATAGAGCGTAGGCAGACCCGTGCATAGCATAATGGCAATACCAGAGACGGCAGCTACCGCAAACAGGCACATCGCGAGCCTCTTTATCTCTTCCGGCGCGAACTCGCCGCTCGTTATCGACATGCCGCCTATGGTGTCGTCCGCATCGACCCCTTTTTTGAAATCGAAATAATCGCTCCAGGTATTGCCGGCAGCATGGAACAATATTATCGTGACTAAAGTCCAAAGACCTATAAGCCAATCGACCTGACAACCTTTCCAGAAAAGGAATGCGAGAGATACCAGAATAGGCATTGCTGATGCCGGGAAAGACCACGGACGTGTCGCAAGCAACCAAGATTTTAATGTATGACTTTTTCTGTTCATAAATAGATTTATTGTTTTTCACTTATTATTTTAGCGAAGATAGTAAAGACAATCCGCACTACCAACTAAGAAGCGGTTTAAATTCACAATAAATTTCAAAGGACAGTCCTCAAAGCGCATTTCATACACCATAAGCGTCTCAAGCCCGTTAATCGTTAATCGCTCAACCTTCGACGTTATTTCTCAAATTCAATATTTATTGCTACATTCGCACTTGCAAGATTAATGAAAGCGTAAAACCCTGCATCATGAAGCGATACACCGACAGTTCGAGGATATACGAAGGAACGAGAATGTCCTTCTTCTTCATCGAGGGCGATGCCGACGCAGAACTCAACAGCTACATCGAAGAGAGGCACGACGAATTGATGCAAAGGTTCGATTGCAAGTGTGAGTTCCGCATTATCAAGCCCCTTGCCGACGATATTTCCTTTGTCAGAAATCTCATACTTCGCCGCAACCCGATGCTCAGCGAACAGGAACTGAACGAAAAGATTGAGGCCGCAGGAAAAAGAAGCACAGAAAACAGCCGAAGCAAGTTGATTTACATTAACGATGTAAGGCCGAACAGGTACGGAGAGTATGAAGCGGATATAATCCGCGAAGAGGACTTCGGTAAAGATTTTGGACAAAAGGTCGAAGCGTTCTTTAGCGAAGTACAGCTGTGCCGTTGCCCACTTCTTATCATACCCGAAAAAAATGCCGTTGCCCTCAGCGGCTACAATTACAAACTGCCGGATGTTAAAAAGATTGAAGAAGACCTATTGTTAGGAGAGGACAACATAGAGTGCATCTGCAACGACTTGCTGGCCGAGAACATATGCGGCGAAGAGAGCGTCACCGAAGAGATAAGCCCGATACGTTTCGACAGCGAGTTCAACATTTCACTGCCATTATACCCGCAGATTGTCATTACGCTTGAGCCGCTGCCGAAATCCCTTTATATACTGTTCCTGCAGCACCCCGAAGGGATAATACTCAAGGAGATACAGGATTACGAGCAGGAACTTAAGAATATATACAGCGTAGTATCGGGGCGAAAGAATCCGACAGTCATCGAGCGTATGTTCCGCACCCTTGTAGACCCTACAGAGGCGCCGCTGCACAAGAACTTGTCAATAATAAGAAGAAGCTTTACAAGCAAACTGAGCTACGAGATCGCAAAGAACTATATCCCTTCGCACAGCCGCGCCAAAGCGCACAACATTCCATTGGACAGCGAGCTTGTGGAGCTTCCCGAGATTGCATAGCCAAACAGAGCATGCAAAAAGTTGCTGATTTATCTATTTTGCCTAACTTTGGCAAGAAAAGATAACTCGCTTAGAATAAATCGGTTGGTCGGATTGCATGAAAATTGGGTAACGAGATAGCAACCGTTCGTATTTCTAAGTTCTTCATTGTTATGCTTCAATGTGATAACTCTGATGCTACAAAGCGTACAAAAAGAATCTAAATTGAAAATATAATTGGGGATTTCTTTGTTGTTTTAAATATTATTCGTATTTTTGCGAACAACAAACAATATTCGATTATGGCAAATAAAGATTATAGCATTAAGCAAGAGCAAGTTGCACGCTTTGCAAAAGCTATGGGACATCCCGCACGCATTGCGATTTTGCAGTTCTTGGCAAAGCAATCAACTTG
>JAZNPP010000060.1:0-6080 GCA_045589695.1 Bacteroidaceae bacterium | reverse complement strand
TTTTTGATTACTTTTTCACGAGAGAAAAAGTAATGAGAGAAAGACCTACGCATTGTAACAATCCGCAGTTTAAGGTTGAGGACTGCGGTAGAATATAACGGCGAGCGAAAGCGAGGTCTTTGTTTTCAACTCACCTACACTAAGCTCTAAACCCTCAACTCTCAACTTTAAACTCTCAACTCTCAACTCTTTTTAAACATATTTCACCTTAATATAATATAATTATCGTTCTTCGTTGGTTGTATTTTTGGTTGAAATGCACTATCTTTGCAAATCGAATATGAATTTGATTGCGAAAGTGGGCCGTATTCGCATTGATACATTGAAGCAAACACCGTTTATCGGTTTGCAGGCCAAGTGTTTTATAATTTGAGATGAAAAAAATAGCATACATACTTTTAATCAGCGTCATGGCTTTGACATCTTGCGACACTTTCAACAAGGTGTACAAGTCCAATGATGTCGATTATAAATATGAGGCGGCAAAGGCATATTATCTTGAGGGCAACTATTCAAAAGCCGCTCAGCTGCTTGAGTCAATGGTTACCATGCTCAAGGGCGGAGACAAGGCCGAAGAGTCCTTGATTATGCTCGCGCGCTGCTATTACAACTCAAAGGACTACGAGACAGCTTCGCAGTACTTCAAGGTTTACTACTCCAACTATCCTCGCGGCGAGTTCGCCGAATATTCACGGTTCTATTCGGGCAAGTCGCTTTTCGAGGGAATAACGGAGCCCGAACTCGACCAGACAAACACCTACCAGGCTATCAGCGAACTGCAGCTTTTTATGGAGTATTACCCCTACAGTGAGCATCGTCCCGAAGCTCAAAAGATGATTCTCAGAATGCACGACCTGTTAGTCGAAAAAGAGTATCTGTCGGCGAAGCTCTACTATGAGCTCGGCGACTATATGGCATATATGGGCAATAATTACCAGGCATGCATCATCACGGCTCAGAACGTTCTGAACGACTACCCTTACACTTCGTTCCGAGAGGAGCTTTCGATGCTTATCCTGCGTGCGAGGTACAAGATGGCGTTCCATAGCGTCGAAGAGAAAAAGATGGAACGTTTCCGTGCCACGATAGACGAATATTACGCTTTCAAGACCGAATTTCCGGGAAGCAAGCACATGAAAGAGGCCGACCGTTACTACAAGGAGGCTACGGAATTTGTAAAAGATTAAAACTAAATATTGAAATAAAATGGATTACAAGAAGACAAATGCTCCAACAAACACTGTCACACGTAATATGGCAGACTTTGTAAATGAGACAGGTAATGTTTATGAGTCGGTCGCTATCATCGGCAAGCGTTCTAACCAGATTGCGGCTGAGATGAAAGAGGAACTGCTAAAGAAACTCAACGAGTTCTCTTCATCAACGGACAACCTTGAGGAGCAGTTCGAAAATCATGAGCAGATAGAGATATCACGTTACTACGAGAGACTTCCCAAGCCTACGCTTATTGCGGCTCAGGAGTTCCTCGATGACAAAATCTATTTCCGTGACCCGGCTAAGGAGGCTGAGGACGAAGAGGCCTAAAAGCTGCTGCCTAATATGAAGTTCCGTTTATATCAGCTGCTCTACGTAGCGTCTATAGCATTGATTGTCGCGGCTCTCGTAAATCCTGTGATAAACCTGATAGAGCCCGACGGCGCCACGGCCGTCATGGACAATTTCGGTTATACGGCCGCAGACGGCACTCTTTCGCGTGCAGTAATCGCATTAGGCATAGTGCTTGTCGCCGCTGTAGCTGTCAATGCTTTCGCAATCCTTGTATCATTGTATAGCAACTTCGTGCTGCAGAAACGATGCGCCATATTGTCGATGCTCATGCTCGCCGGCTATTATATTCTTCTGCTGGTGTATCTGCTGCTATTGACCGACGGCGCTGCTGCTCAAATGCTTTGGCCTATGTTCATGCCGCTCATAGCGCTTGCGCTTAATGGAGTGACGTTTGTTCTTATAGGCCGCCAAGAGGCGAAGATTGTGGCTAAGGCGCTCGGTTTCAGACTGAGGGACTGATAATAATGTCGTTATAACCTCTCCTCATTTCGCAATTGCGAAATGAGGAGAGGTTTGTTTATAGACCTGCAACCAAATGCCCCTCTGTTTGTTTACTAAATAAAAAAGAGTATGAACAGAGTGAAGATTATCGTTTTTGCCGACCCTGTATGCACTTGGTGCTGGGGCAGCGTTCCTGTAATAAGAGCGCTCCGTTACAATTATGGCGAGCAGCTTGAGTTTGAATATGTCATGAGCGGGCTCATTGAAGACATAACCACCTTCAACAACCGCCGTCTGGCTGTAGGCGGCGATATACCGCTATCCAATAGAAAGATACACGAGAGCTGGCTCGAAGCCTCGTCGGTGCATGGCATGCCCGTGTGCGAATCGGGATTTCGGCTTTTCAGCGAGGAGCGCCGTTCTACCTTGCCGCAGAACTACGCTTTCATCGCCGCCTCGGTGTATGTCGTAGAGCATCGTGGCGAAGTCTCTCACGATGCGCATCTCCATTTCTTGCGCCGCATGCAGGAGGCTACGGCCGTCGATGCGGTTGTGACGAACGACGAAACGAATATCATCGATTTGTCGGCGACAGTGGGTTTTGACCCTGCGGAGTTCCGTAAAATATACAATGATACCCGCATAAGGGATATATACAAAACGGGTAAGGCCATGTGCAAGGAGTACGACGTGCGGTCGCTGCCTACCTATCTGCTCAGCTACCATGACGAGGAGATGATGGTGCGGGGCTTTTCCTCATACGATGTTCTCAGGCATATGATAGACCAGCTGTCGTTCAATAATGTGAAGCCGGTGAGGGACGGCAGGGAGAATTTTACCGCCGAAAACGTGAAGAAGTTCATTTCGCATTGCCGCAACGCCTATCCTGTAGAGATAGCGACGGCGTTCGCTCTGGACAGGAAGAGCGGTCACACGGCGCTTAACTCTGAATCGTACGAGGGACTTGACGGTGTCATCGCCGAACTCATCGAGGAAGGCTGCATAGCGATGGTGCCTAAGGGTAACGGCTTCATGTACTACATGCTCGACGAGCGAAAGGGCGAAAGGTTAAGGCACGGGGTTGAAATAGGACATTTTTCAAGATAAAAACATTGACTGTGCGTGAGTAATGCCGTATTTTTATTAATTTCGCCAATATTAATTAAAATAGGACAAGTTATGTTGCAAGTTGGTGATAAAGCCCCCGATCTCTTGGGACTTGACGAGGCAGGCAATGAGATCAGAGTAAGTGATTATGCCGGCAGAAAGCTGGTAGTCTATTTTTATCCTAAGGACAGCACTCCGGGCTGTACGGCCGAGGCGTGTTCCATGCGTGACAATATGGACAGTCTGAAAGCTGCGGGCTATGCGGTGGTGGGCATAAGCGCCGACAGCGCAGTGTCTCATAGCCGTTTCAAGGAGAAACAGCAGTTGAACTTTCCTCTTGTCGCCGATACCGGCAAGGCGACGATAATGGCCTTCGGCGTTTGGGGGGAAAAGAAGATGGCGGGCAGGCTGTATATGGGAATAATCCGTTCTACGTTTGTCATTGACGGTAATGGAGTGGTGGAGCGTGTCATCACAAAGGTCGATACCAAGAAAGCCGCCGAACAGATTTTGAATAACGTGTAAGGCGAATGCCGCCAACAGATTAACGATGAACGTTTAACGATGAACGGGTAGAGACGGCCGGGTTTTTAGGAAACTATAAACTCGGCCGTTAATAGTTTTTTTTCTGTGTTTTTTTGTAACTTTGCGCCCGATTAATGAAAAACGCTGAGAAAATGCCAGACAGATGCCGACAATCGCTGCAGTTTTGTGCGTAAGATGTCTGTTCTGCTATTTTACACTACTCGAAAAGGTCTCATAAATACTATTGCAAAAACATACATTTTATGAATGCAAAGAATCTTATAGATTTTCATCCTAAGTTCTTCGATGTCTTCAGGAACTATTCTCGTGAGAAACTTACAGCCGACATCATGGCCGGCATCATCGTAGGTATAGTAGCTATTCCGTTGGCTATAGCCTTTGGTATCGCAAGCGGTGTTGGCCCGGCCGAGGGTCTTATGACGGCTGTCATAGCAGGCTTGCTCATATCAATTTTCGGCGGTTCCAAAGTGCAGATTGGAGGTCCGACAGGAGCTTTCATCATCATCATCTACGGGGTAATACAGGAATATGGCCTCGGCGGTCTGGCGATAGCTACCATAATGGCAGGCGTCATGCTTGTGGTGATGGGTCTCTGCCGTCTCGGAACAATAATAAAGTTCATGCCCTATCCTATAATAATAGGTTTTACGGGCGGTATAGCGATAACAATCTTCTCTACGCAGATGAACGACCTCTTCGGCATGGGAATAGAGAATGTGCCTGCCAATTTCATCGACAAGTGGGTGTGCTATTTCAGCAATATCGGCAATATCGACATCTGGAGTACTCTGATGGGTATTCTCAGCGTCGTGCTAATCGCCGTGACTCCTAAGTTCTCGAAGAAGATACCGGGCTCTCTGCTCGCAATCGTGGTAATGACGGTTATAGCTTTGCTTTTGCGTGAGTATGCCGGCATAACATCTATAAAGACTATCGGCGACCTTTATACATTACCGTCCGGTCTGCCGTCGCTTGTCGTTCCTTCGCTCCCCGAGGACGCTACGTTCTTCGCTACATTGCAGAGCCTCGCTCCTGTGGCGTTTACGATAGCCATGCTCGGCGCTATCGAGTCGTTGCTGTCGGCAATGGTTGCCGACGGCGTCATCGGCGACCGTCATAACTCGAACACCGAACTCGTGGGCCAGGGCATAGCCAATATCGTCGTGCCCTTCTTCGGAGGCATTCCTGCGACAGGAGCTATCGCCCGTACAATGGCGAATATCAACAACGGCGGACGCACTCCCGTAGCCGGTATCGTGCATACATTCGTGCTGCTGCTCGTGCTGCTCTTCCTCGGTGACTTAGTGGAGTATATACCTATGCCTTGCCTTGCCGGCGTGCTTGTAATGGTGTCGTACAACATGAGCGGCTGGAGAACAATCGTCTCAATGTGCAAGAGCAGCATGTCGGGCACAAGCGTGCTTTTCGTGACCCTGTTGCTGACAGTCTTCTTCGACCTGACCCTTGCCATCGAGGTCGGTCTTGTCATGGCTATCGTGCTGTTCATGAAACGTGCTATGGAGAGCGCGCATATCTCTGTCATACGTAACGAGATGGAGGTGCATAACGACGGCGAGAAAGACGAGAAACTCTCTATCCCTGCCCATACCGAGGTCTTTGAGATTGAAGGCCCCTTCTTTTTCGGCATCGCCAATAAGTTCGACGAGCTTACGCGTGATACCGACGCGATGCCTATCCGTGTGCTGCGTATGAGAAAGGTTACTTTCGTCGATGCGACAGGACTGCATAACCTTGAGATATTCATTAATGCGTCGCACAAAGAGGGTAGAACTATTATCCTTTCGGGTGTTCACGACAATGTCGAAAAGTCGTTGCTCAAAGCCGGTATAGTGGATATGGTAGGCAAAGATAACGTTTGCGGCAATATTCACCTTGCCCTTCAGCGTGCCGCAGAGGTGTCGGCGACAATAAAGAGAAAGAAGTAACGTTTAATGCGAAGCTTCGGCGGCGTGAGCAGCATCTCGTCAAGCGCAGCATCGCTGAAAGTGATGCCGCTTGGGTTGCGATTGCGAATGCCGCCAACAGATTAATGTTTAACGGAGAACGATTAACGATTAACGATGAGAGTTTAGAGTTTAGAGTTGAGGGTTTAGTGTAGGTGAGTTTAAAACAAAGACCTCGCTTTCGCTCGCCGTTATATTCTACCGCAGTCCTCAACCTTAAACTGCGGATTGTTACAATGCGTAAGTCTTTCTCTCATTACTTTTTCTCTCGTGAAAAAGTAATCAAAAAACGCCCGTCACGCGAAAAGATGCTCACGGCAGCCTTTTTGTTGGCAACACCGCCTGGTCGCAACCCGTGCGGCACAAACTACGTCTGTGCTACGCACGACCAATTGCTGGCGGTGTTGTCGATTTACTATGGCAAATTCGCGAGTCGCACAGCGACATAACTCG
>JAZNPP010000059.1:0-1977 GCA_045589695.1 Bacteroidaceae bacterium | reverse complement strand
TAGGGGCGAACCGATGTCTTCGCCCTTCTTGCTCCGCATACCCCTTATTTCACAAGAAGAGGCCGGGTCAAAAGTAATTTTGGCTCGGCAAGTCGGAGCCGAAGCCGGCTTAGGAAGGCAAAATTTGTATTCAACTCCTTGGCTCACAGAACGACATGGCTACGATCCGACTTTAGGGGCGAACCGATGTGTTCGCCCTTCTTGCTCCGCATACCCCTTATTTCACAAGAAGAGGCCGGGTCAAAAGTAATTTTGGCTCGGCCTCTTCTTGTGAACTAAGGGCTATGCGGAGCAAGAAGGGCGAACACATCGGTTCGCCCCTACAGCTGTTCATAGCAGAAGTAACTTCAAAATAAAACCTGCACTGTAAGCGAGAGAGTGCAAAGCCCTGCCGTATGCAGGCCATTGCGCGAGGACTGTATGAGCGCAGTGCGGGTGTAATTTACATTGCATAGCCGCACGAAGCGAGTTCCGCAGCGCCCTGCAAACGGCAGAAAGGCTTGAAACGGCAAGCGGACGACGGACGAGTTATATTGCCTGTGGCAATTCACGAGCAAGAGGAGAAAGCGGTTCGAACGCCCTGTGCCGGGCCTTTTGGTACTTTTGTGCGACAAAAGTACATGACAGAACGACAACAGGAAGAATAAAAAACAACAGGTCAAGGGTAAACCGCAACAAGAATATAGAACAGCTTCGCTTTAAACGATAATCGTAAAAACATTTTTCTTCACCCGCTTGCACGAGTTTGCTCATTTATTACTATCTTCGCAATAAGAGAAACATGCAATAAAATCAAACAACAATAATATACTATGAGCAAGAAGATTGAAATGCCGTGGGAGGAGCGTCCCGAAGGCTGTACCGACGTGATGTGGCGTTATTCTAAAAACCCTGTTATTGACCGCTATGCTATACCGACATCGAACAGCATATTCAACAGCGCTGTCGTGCCGTTCGGCGACGGATATGCCGGCGTATTCCGCTGCGACAACAAAGCCGTTCAGATGAATATCTTCGCCGGGTTCAGCAAGGACGGCATAAACTGGGAGATTGAACATGAGCCTATAGTGTTCAAGGCGGGCAACACCGAAATGATTGAGTCGGAATATAAGTACGACCCGCGCGTGACATGGATTGAGGACCGCTACTGGATAACATGGTGCAACGGATATCACGGACCAACCATAGGCATTGGCTACACGTTTGACTTCAAGGAGTTCTTCCAATGCGAGAACGCCTTCTTGCCGTTCAACCGCAACGGCGTGCTGTTCCCGCAGAAGATTAACGGCAAGTATGCCATGCTGAGCCGTCCGAGCGACAACGGACATACTCCTTTCGGCGACATATACATAAGCTTCAGCCCCGACATGAAATACTGGGGCGAACACCGCTGCGTGATGAAGGTCACCCCGTTCCCCGAAAGCGCATGGCAATGCACAAAGATTGGCGCCGGCTCTGTGCCTATCCTCACCGACGAGGGATGGCTGCTCTTCTATCATGGCGTGATAAATACATGCAACGGCTTCCGCTACTCTATGGGCGCCGCGTTGCTCGACAAGGAAGACCCGACAAAGGTACTCTACCGCACGAAGCCCTACCTGCTCGCTCCGGCTGCGCCTTACGAGCTTGCCGGCGACGTGCCTAACGTTGTGTTCCCGTGCGCCGCTCTCAACGACGGCGACAAGGTTGCCGTGTATTACGGCGCAGCCGACACGGTTGTAGGCATGGCATTCGGCTACATCAGCGAGATTATCGACTTCATGAAAAAGAATTGCTGCAAGAAGCAGTAACGTTTAACGAAGAAAGTTTAGAGTTGAGGGTTTATAGTTGAGGGTTGGTGAGTTTAAAACAAAAATCTCGCTTTCGCTCGCCGTTATATTCTACCGCAGTCCTCAACCTTAAACTGCGGATTGTTACAATGCGTAGGTCTTTCTCTCATTACTTTTTCTCTCGTGAAAAAGTAATCAAAAAACGCCC
>JAZNPP010000058.1:0-4489 GCA_045589695.1 Bacteroidaceae bacterium | reverse complement strand
CAAGTAATGATTGAGCTTTGCGGTATCACGTGCTCATCCGTTACACTGGGCCTTGACATATCCACAGCGGGAGTATTTGCGGCGCTTGTTCTCGTACACAGTAAAACGATAACGAGAATCAGCATAGCCAGATTAAGAGCTATAGAGATTAAAGCGGTCAAGCGAAGTCTGCGCCATGCGAGGCGTCTGGCCTGCGCTTTGTCTCTGTCTGTATAAATGTTTTGCATACTCAATCCTCCTCGTCGAAGGCTTTAAGAATCTCCTCAGAAGGTATATAGGCGGGTTTTTTGTCAGATTCAGGTGCCAAAGTAGGCTTGCCTGCGGGCTTAACAATAAGCTCGCCCAGAATCTCGGAGACGGTCTTTTTGCCAAAGTCTTTTTCCATTTGAGTCAGTGTGATAAGCTCTTTAGGCTTATAAATCACAGCCTCCTCATAGCCGGCAGCTTTCAAAGCTTCTGCGACCTTTGTTACATCGGCAAAGCGTCTATTGCTGCGACCCTCAACCAGTTTCCAGCCTTTAACGGGGTTACCTTCAAGCAAGGTACCGAAAACAAGGTTTTCAAGGTCAGCGAGCCAAGCTTTAATATCGTCGGCCTTTTCAAGAATTTCGCCGGCTTCCTCAGGGGTCAAAAGCAGAACGTCGGGTGCCTCGTCAAACTGTTTCAGATTCTCATTTGCACGAGCTCGGCAAAGCTGCTTTGCGCGGCAGAATTTACAAGTCTCACTTGACGGGCAGAAGTCGCCTTTGCCTTCAAAAGCAAGCTTAGCTCTCGGCTTGACATATTCCTCGCCCCAAGTAAGCAGCTCGTCAATCATAATCTCGTCAGTGCTCATAACACCGGAGAGACGCGGCTGATAAATGGTCATGGTAATATGCACAACGTTAAAGACGAGACCATACGTGCTGTACGCGCCGAGTGTGTACATTCTCATTTGCGGATTGCCGAATGCGTCAACACGCTTTCCTTTACCGTACTTAAAGTCAAGGACCTCGAGGAATCCGTCAGCGAGAATCAGGCAGTCAGCAGTACCAAAGCCCTCAGGCGCCCAGTCCTTATACTTGATTTGCGCCTCAATCATAACCGTAGCGTCAGGGCAAGTCTCTTTAAGCTTGAGCCATTTGTCACGGATAAGCTTTGCGTAAGCAACGCAATCATCAAGCATGTCAGCGGTGTACCACTTGCTTTCTTTAATGGTAGCAAGCTGTTCCTCGTATTCGGTCTCTGTTATCTGGTCTGTCCAGTAGAGAGCGCAAGCAGCGGCAAGTTCATGAGCGAGAGTGCCTTCAGCGGCATAGCTGGAAGTGGTAGACGGAAACGTTTCCTCAAGGCGTGCGCTCGGAGTACATTCAAGCCAGCGATGAGCGCCGCTTGCTGATAATAGAGCGTGAGCCTCAGGCATTGTCTCCAGCCTCCTTTGTGAGCTCAGCCATTAAAGCCGCGTAGTCATCGGGCTTAATGTCAGAGAGCTTTTTGCCGCCAAACTTTGCGAATGCGGCCTTGAGCACGTCCTGCTTACCAGCCTTGGAAAGCTTAAGCGCGACCGCTCTTACGTCGGTAAGTTCGACCTTTGTCTCGGTCTTTTCTGAGGGAACGTCAGCCTCTACAGTTTCCGGCGCGTCAGTGTCGGTAGCCTCTACAGAAGCAGGTTTTTCAGTTGTTTTCTTAGGGGTTTTCTTTGCCTCAGGTTTTTTAGTTTCACCGGCGGGGCAAAGCTGTTTCAAAATTTCAAGATTTTCGGGGGTCATATCGACCGTTACTGTTATCTGTTGCATGGATAGCCTCCTTATTGTTTTTCCAAGCCTCATAGGCTTTTTGATTTAATGGGTTATTAAAGAACACTCTAACCGCGTCACATAAGCGGTCGAGCATTATCTGCTCTCGAGCGTGAGCAGTTGCGTGAAGTAGCACATCGGGCTTCATAAAGTAGCGAGTTAAGATACTTTAACGGCAAAAAAAAATTGCCATTGCTTTATCATTTGAAAGATGATACCTCTCAATGATAAATGACATTTCTGTTTGCGTAAAAGCTGCATTGTCCCGCTCGTTGACTTTTGCATTGAATCTTGACAGACTTAGCCCCATTGCTGCAGACAAGGTAGCTTGCGTGTCGCCGTATTCAGCCATAGCACTTTTAAGCAAAGCCTTATTCATAGGGTACCTCCTTTACTTATATTTCATAATCGACTACAGGTTGTCCGGACGCAAAGTAGCGAGTTACGATACTTATTATAACGCAGAAAATCGGTTTTGTAAATAGCTTTTTGAAAAATTTTTCGAAAAATTATTTATTTTCTCCTCGAAATGTGATATAATTAAGATACTTTAGGAAAGGAGCAAGAAACAATGACTACTATAGGAGATAGAATCCGCACTCGCAGAAAGCATCTTGACTTAACACAGGAGGAGCTTGGTAAGCGTGTTGGTGTGACCAAAGCTACCATAAATAAATATGAAACGGGTATTGTCGTTAATTTACGTCGTCCTATGATTGAGCAGCTTGCAGCAGCTCTCGATACTTCACCTGCCTATTTAATGGGCTGGGAGGAGAACAACGTAACAGTCGGCACCGTAGGCGCCAACAATGGAGTTATCGGTCAAAACTCCGGAGAGATACATATTGAAAATGCACCCAGCCTCACCAAAGAGGAGCAGGAGCTTATTAGAATCTATAACTCTCTTGACGTTCGTCGTAGAATGGAGCTTTTGAGTTTTGCCTTTAATCTGGAGGAGAGCAATGACTAAGCGTGTTCCTTGGAGTCGTGAGGACGTACTTGTCGCGTATGCCCTTTACTGTATAACTCCCTTAAACAAAATCAATCCGTCAAATAAACTCATTCAGCAAGTCGCTGAAAATTTTCCTCACTCAATCGCTTCATTAGTTATGCGCATGCAAAACTTTTCTCGTATTGACCCTAACTCTCAAAAGAAAGGCCTCTCACATGCTGCAAAAGGTGATTATATAATATTTGAAGAGTTTAAGCATGACTGGGGTAATCTGAGCTACCTTGCTGAGCAAATAACCGGTCTTACCTTATTTGACGCAGACCCAATCAATGGGGCAAAGCCCATTTCCTCGCTTACGAATCACAGGCAAGTCTCACGTGAGCGTCACTTTTTCAGGTCCGCGGTCTTTGCTGCGTATGACAATAAATGCTGTATATCAGGTCTTGCGCTCCCGCGTTTACTGGCGGCAAGTCACATAAAACCATACCGTGCTTGCCGCTCCTCATCGGAGCGCACTGACCCTACAAATGGTCTACTACTTAACAGCTTTTACGACAAGGCTTTTGATAGTGGTCTTATAACAGTAGATACTAAATACATAATACATGTATCAGATACTATAAAAGACCTCAGCTATAATGAATTTACACGTCAATGGCTAATAGGCCTCGAAGGTAATCAAATTATAAGGCCTGCCCGCTTTGTACCTCAGAAGGAGTTTTTGGAGTACCATAACGACGTTATATTTAGGAGGTGTTAACTTGAATACTGTCATCTATGCAAGGTATAGTGCAGGTCCGCGACAAACGGACCAAAGTATCGAGGGGCAACTCCGCGTCTGTCATGACTTTTGCAAACAAAAAGGTCTTGTTGTTGTCGGCGAATATTGCGACCGACATATTTCAGGGCGTACAGACGAGCGCCCTGAATTTCAGCGTCTTATTGCAGACGCCAAGAAAAAGAAGTTTGAGGCGGTTGTCGTTTATAAGACAGACCGCTTTGCCCGTAATAAATACGATAGCGCCATATATAAGAGGGAGCTAAAGCGGAACGGAATACAAATATTTTATGCAGCCGAAGCCATACCGGAAGGCCCCGAGGGAATAATCTTAGAGAGCCTTATGGAAGGTCTTGCGGAATACTACTCAGCCGAGCTTGCTCAGAAAATCAAGCGCGGAATGAATGAGAGCGCGCTCAAATGTCAAAGCACAGGCAGCGGCAGACCGCTCGGCTATTACGTGGACGAGCAGAAACACTTCCAGATTGACCCAGAATCGTCCCAGACAGTCCAAATAATATTTGATATGTACAACAAAGGCGAATCAAATGCGGCTATCTGTGAGCTCCTAAACTCGCGTGGGCTGCGTACGGTGCAAGGGAATCCGTTTAACAAGAATAGTATCAACCGAATTATTAAAAACCGTAAATACATAGGGGAATATCGGTATCAAGATATTGTTGTCAAAGACGGTATGCCTCGTATTATCTCTGACGAAGTGTTTAACCTCGCTCAAAGGGAAATGGAAAAACGCAGAACACGTAAAAAGCCGAAGTCGCCGAAAGCAGAATACCTTTTGGCCGGTCGCTTATTCTGCGGTCATTGCAAAGAAGCAATGCAGGGAGTAAGCGGGACTGGGAAAAGCGGTCGCAAATGGTATTACTATTATTGCGCCAATGCTCGTAGCAAGCGCGGCTGCGATAAAAAGCAGGTCACGAAGGATAAGCTTGAGCGTAAAGTCGTTGAGTTGACCGTCAACTACAT
>JAZNPP010000057.1:0-13825 GCA_045589695.1 Bacteroidaceae bacterium | reverse complement strand
CAGGAACACGTTATCGGCGTGGCTAAGGGCTGCGACGACGAAATGATAAAAGACCTCAACAACCACTTCATCGGCGAATGCACCGAGGTCGGCATGTACCTTGCGATGAGCCGCCAGGCCGACCGTGAAGGTTATCCCGAGGTTGCCGAGGCTTTCAAGCGTTACGCATGGGAAGAGGCGGAGCATGCGGCTAAGTTCGCTGAGCTGTTGGGCGATGTTGTTTGGGATACCAAGACAAACCTCGACAAGCGTATGAACGCTGAGTCTGGCGCATGTGCCGACAAGTACCGCATCGCTAAGCGCGCTAAGGAACTGAACCTCGACGCTATCCACGACACCGTTCACGAGATGGCTAAGGACGAGGCTCGTCACGGCAAGGGCTTCGAGGGTCTCTACAACCGCTATTTCAAGTAACAGACTGATAATTTCAATAAAGAGGAGAGCCTCGCTTCGCAGGGGCTCTCCTCTTTGTTTTTTATAAAACAAATGTCATTTTTTATCTTTCATGTCTTGACAAAGGCTCGATATTGAATTATATTTGCATTTAATTGCAGGCAGGCATACTGCTCCTGGCCTGCAATTTCATCAGCTCTTGCGGCTGTAAAGGCTGCGGAGCGTAATATATTTTTGGCGTTTACACGCTTTGTTTTTTATTCAGGAATCTAGCAAATTTCATTGTAAGTAAAAACAAAGTAACGTAGATGCCCCCCAATGATGTTTGCATCATTCAAGCGAACTTCCAAAGTTCAATGATGTTGAAATATCAGCGTGGGGCTCTGCATTATTCATTTTACTTGCGGGCATGCTAGAGCCTCTGAATAGGAATGGGTTTTGTGGGCTTCACGCTTTTTCATGCCCATTGCCGTGTGCCGCCGCATGTCTAACTCCTAAAACAGCTATTATGGAAAGGTACACGCTGAACCTGGGACTTCCCGAGATTTTGTATCTTAGAACAACTCCAATGTGCAATAAAAGCGACGAAGAGAAAATGTTGCATCGTTCTGTCTTTCTGCATACTCCTACCGGAGGAGTAGTTGAAATCCTTTTCGACAGGCACTTTGTCATAGAGGGCGACCATATGGAACTCTCGTTCAGCGACATTGATGAAAATGACGGGAAAAAGCATAACTACACGGCTCTTCTGCTTAACAAGCCCGGCCGAATATCCGGCGAGGCTGGAATGAGGGCATTGAAAGCTGTTTCAAAATGGTATCTTAAGTACTGCTGCGAATACAATTATATCAACAGCCTTAAGTGGGTGGACGGGATTTGACCGGTAAACAAAGCGATGAAGCATGTTCAAAATTGCTTCATCGCTTTGTTTAACCCGTTACGTTATTCATATACGGTGTCAATATTTCCGCTCACAGAGAACTCCTCTTTCCAGCTGTCCCACGACTTGTATAAGATGCTTAGTCCTTGATAGCACGGGTGTACCTTAAGCCTTTCTATTTTGTCCCATGCAGGCTCGCCGAACTCGCTCGACGCTCCGCTGAGCAGAAGCCTGTTCGAAAGGGTGTCGAACTCGTAGTACCCGCCGCCGATGCAACGTTCACCGGCCTTGAGCAGCTCGCAATGCCGCCTTGCTCTTCCTAAACGTAGAATGCCATCCTCCGTTACGATAAACTTGGGTTGCTCTCTGTTCATTTTTTGCTGTTTTTTATTGGGCAGATACATCGGTCTGCTCCTACGGCTCTCACAGGAAACTTCGACGGCCTAACGTGACTCGTTGCTGCTCGTGTTGTCGATGTGTTGTGATTTGCATTGACAATACTCGCTTTTCGCAACCCTCACTTAACGTGACTCGTTGCCGCTCGTGTTGTCGAAACGCTGTGACATCATATGTAATGCTGTTACGGCGCATTCATCGCCTTTGTTGCCTAAGCGGCCGCCGCTGCGCTCTTCGGCCTGCTGCAGGTTGTTGGTCGTTATAAGGCCGAATATTACGGGAACGTTATATTCGACATTGAGCTTCGAAAGCCCCGCTGTCACGCCTTCGCATATATAATCGAAGTGCGGAGTGTCGCCGCGTATCACGCAGCCAATGGCGATTACAGCGTCGTAGCAACCGCTTTTCACCATCTGCGAGGCTCCGAATATCAGTTCGAAACTGCCCGGTACGCTTGCGACGGTAATGCCGCTCTCCTCGACGCCGTTGTCGATGAGGGTCTTTATAGCTCCGTCACGTAAAGCGTGTGTTATCTTCTCGTTCCACTCGGCGTATACTATGCCTATCTTACGGCCTTTGCCGTTCGGTACCGCTGTGGGGTCGTAGCTTGAAAGGTTTTTGAGTTCTGTAGCCATATGTCAATATTAAAAATCGAGGCCGGCCAAAATTCTCCGGCCGGCCTCGATTCTGTTCTTCAATTATAATTACTTCGCATTGATGAAACGGTCAATGCCTGAAGCCTCGGGTGACTGAGGATATTCAGTCTTTATTCTTTTGTAAAGCTCTATAGCCTTGTCGTTCTTGCCCTGCTTCTCGTACATTGCGGCAGCGTCGAAAAGGCACTTAGGAGTTACTGTGATGTTCTCTGCGTCCTCGGCAGCCTCAAGAACGAGCTTGATAGCTTTGTCAAGGTTCTCCTTCTGAGCGTAGCAGTTGCCGAGAGCGTATTTTACCATAGGAGCGACAATCTTGTCGTCGCCGTCATACTCCTCAAGGTTCTCTATAGCCTCGTCTAAGTTGCCGAGCTGCGCCTGGCAGATACCTGCGTAAGCGTATGCCAAGTTTGCGGCATCCGTGCCGCCGTTCTCTTCGATAACCTGAAGAAAGCCTGCGTTGATGCCGTCACCGTTGAGGGCTGTCTCAAAGTCGCCGTTGATGAAATACTGTTCAGCCTTGAAAATGGCGTTGTTTGCTGCCGCTTCCTTTGGCTCTGCTATGTAGTGGCTGTATGCGAGATAGCCGACAACTATTGCTACAATAGCCAGAATTGTGCCTAAAAAGGCGTTCTTGTATTTAATGACGAATGCCTCTGACTTGCCAAGCACCTCGTCTGCGAGAATTGTACTCTCTGTCTGTTTTTTGCTCATAGTTATATGTGGTTTTATTATTTGCCAATTTCTGAAATGCAAAAGTAATCAAATTCTTGTTAGCTGAAAAATTATAGCGTTTTTTTTTACTAATTTTATCAACGCAGACCATCCCTGTCAATCGTTACATGTTAAAATGCTGACGACGTTCGTGCGCCTCGTTAATCGTTCCTCGTTAATCGTTACCCGTTAATCTGTTGGCGGCATTCGCAATCGCAACCCAAGCGGCATCACTTTCAGCGATGCTGCGCTTGACGAGATGCTGCTCACGCCGCCGAAGCTTCGCTTTAATCTGTTGGCGGCATTCGCAATCGCAACCCAAGCGGCATCACTTTCAGCGATGCTGCGCTTGACGAGATGCTGCTCACGCCGCCGAAGCTTCGCTTTCCTCGTTAATCGTTAATCGTTAAACGTTAAACATTAAACCCGTTCACCGCCTTTATTACGGCTTCAACCTCTTCGTCGCTCATTGCCGGGTGGCACGGAAGGCTCAGTTCTTCGGCGTGGATTCGCTCTGTTATGGGGAGCGATAGCCCGTTGTATTCTTTGAAAGCCCCCTGTTTGTGAGGCGGAACGGGGTAGTGTATAATGGTCTCGACACCGTTTTCGAGAAGGTACCTCTGCAGTCTCTCTCTCTCTTTACAGAACACGGCGAAAACGTGATATACATGTTCTTTGCCTTTCGCGGCTGCCGGTAATTCTATAAGCCTGTTGCTTATCCCGCTCATATATCTCTCGGCAATGCTGCGGCGTTTGTCGTTGTCCTCGTCGAGCTTCTTCAGCTTGACCGAAAGAACGGCGGCCTGTATCTCGTCGAGGCGGCTGTTCACGCCTTTGTATCTGTTCACGTACTTCTTCTGCGAGCCATAGTTCGCTATGGCACGTACCGCCTCGGCAAGCCTGCTGTCATTGGTGGTTACGGCACCCCCGTCACCCAATGCACCCAAATTCTTCCCCGGGTAGAAACTGAAGCCGGCTGCGTCGCCCAGGTTGCCTGTGCGTACGCCCTCTATGGATGCCCCGTGGGCCTGAGCGCTGTCCTCGATTATCTTCAAGCCGTGTTTCAGCGCAATCTTTTTTATTCCGGCAATGTCTGCGCAACGGCCGTAAAGGTGTACAGCCATAATGGCCTTTGTCTTGGGGCCGATGAGCTGTTCAATCTTTGCGGGGTCAATGTTGCAGCTTTCCCATGAAGGTTCGCATAATACAGGAACAAGTCCGGCTGCCATTATCGACAATATCGAGGCTATATATGTGTTGGCGGGGACGATGACCTCATCTTTCTCCTGCATCACTCCCAGCTCCCTGTATGCGAGCAGTATTATGGTGAGGGCGTCCAGGCCATTGCCTGTGCCTATGCAATGACGACATCCGCAGTAGCCTGCGAACTCCTGTTCGAATTTCTCGACCTCTATGCCTTTGATATACCACCCGGAGCCGACAACCCTGCCTACCGCTTCGGAAAGTTGTGGCTCGAATCTTTTCGTGATATCTTTAAGGTCGCAGTATTTTATCATGTGACGGTATTATCTCTTTATGTACTCCTTGAACTCGTCGTACGAATCGATGTATGTGCTTGGGTCGTAGCTGTGCGACGCAAGTACAAGCAGTACGGCATCCTCGGAGAAATTGCTGAGTTCGTTCCATGTCAATGGGGGCACCAGCAGCCCTTTGTCTTTGGAGTCGAGGCGGTATGTCCTTCGGCCGTTCTTGTCCTCAAGGCAAATGTCCACACTGCCGTTTACGGCAATAAGGTATTGGTAGGATATCTTGTTGGCATGTTTCCCTCGTTCTTCTCCGGCAGGAACGTCGTATATCCAGTAGGCGCGTGTTATTGAGAACGGTATCTCTGCGCCCGTCTCTGCAAGAGTCAGGCTGCCGCGCTTGTCGGTATGTGTCTTCAGCTTGTCCATTAATGCAAAAATATGAAGTTTACTTCAATATTCTCACTGCAAGTGCAGTAAATTTTAAAGTTTCCTCTTAAAAAACAGCCATAACAATTATATTAACGGCTTTTTTTGCGTGAAATTGCTTGTTAAAGCTGAATTCCGCAGTTTATTGCGTTCTTCATTACAGCCTCGGCAAGTTCGTGCTTTCCCAACCCTTTAGCCTCCGCCGCAAGGCTGTATATCTCTTCTATAGGCAGCCGGCTCTCGTCGCTCTCTATGAGAATTCTCCCGAGCGGCACTCTCCTTACGCTTTCGGCATTGAAATGTTCGCCGAAGGAGATGTAAAACCCTGCTTTTATCAGTTGCATAGCCTGTTGGGGCTTGCCTCTGAAGCCGTGTATTATCCATGCCTGCTCGGGGAGTATCTCCTTATGCATGGCTATAATGGCGTCGCAGCTCTTCACGCAATGTATTATAAGGGGCTTTCTTCTCTCTTCGGCAAGCATGGCGTGGGCGCGGAACGCCTCTTTCTGTATCTCTGCGCCGCCGCCTTTCAATTTGTCGATGCCGCACTCTCCGATAGCTGCGCAATTCTCTTTCCGTGCAATATCCTCGACTCTCTTGAACTTCTCTTTCCAGTTATCGGAAACATTCCACGGGTGTATCCCTGCAGACACTTTTATTCCTGCAATATGCTCCGTGCCGCAACTGTAAATTGCGGGTTTTCCCTCAGCGGGCAGCATGTGGGTGTGGATGTCTGTAAATTCCATAGGTTTGCGGAACTTGTCATGGAACAGGGTCATATCCCGACCCTCCCCACGGGTGACAGCGGAGAATACGTCTTACGGCAAGGTACAGCCCTTTTATGGGTCCATGTTTGCGTAGCGCCTCTATTGCGTATTGTGAACAGGTGGGGGTGAAACGGCACGATGGCGGCGTCATCGGAGAGATGACATGCTGGTAGAACTTTATCGGCAGCACAAGTATATCTACGATTATTTTTCGCATACGGCCTCGGCTTTTGAGAGTATGTTGTTCAGAAGCTTTTCCATTTTCCGTTTCAGGAAGGCTGTGCCGCTTGGCTTGGTGTCGATATACATTATTGCCACCGCAACCTTCTTGCCGCTCTTCTCAAGGGCCTCCACAAAGCCGTGCTTCCCGGTACGGTAGGCTTCACGCATGCGTCTTTTCAGCAGGTTGCGGTCTACGGCGTGGCGGAAGCGTCGTTTGGCTACGCTTATGAGTATCGCGGCTGTAGGCTCCTGCTCACCTTCGGCCTGCTCTATGAACACGGCACGCAAGGGGAACGATGTTACCGATGTACCCTCGGCGTATAGCTTCTCGACAACTTTCTTGCTCTTGAGATGCTCTTTCAGGGGGAATGTGTTTCGTGGAGTGGGCTGTTCCATTTCGGTAACTGTGATAGGATTGTGTTACTGCTAAAAAAAGGGGCTGCTCTTTTAGTGCCCCTCTCTTTATGTTACTTGTTGTTTGTTGTCAGGAATGCGTCCAAAGCTGCCGGCATGTTCGTCGCTGTTTCGGACGGCGCTTCAAGGTCGAGCCTCAAACCGTTTTCCTTAATGCATTTCGCTGTCACGTTGCCGAAGCATGCGATCAGCTGCTCGCCCTGAACGTAGTCGGGCACGTTTTTCTTCAGCGAGTCGATACCGTGCGGGCTGAAGAATATAAGCATGTCGTAGGACTTGATATATTCAGCGTCAATCTCTGTGCTTACCGTGCGGTACATCTCGGCCTGCGAGTGCGTAATCTCGTATTTGTCGAGCAGAGCGTTTATCTCGGCATTATGTACGTTTGACGTGGGCACAAAGAACTTTTCGGTCTTGTGCTTGGCGAAAAGAGGCTCAAGGTCCTGAATGTGTCCGTTGCCGAAGAATACTTTGCGCTTGCGGTACTGGACATACTTTTGGATGTAGAGTGAGATGGTCTCGGAGAGGCAAAAGTATTTCATGTCATCGGGAATGGTCACTCTCAGCTCTTTGCAGAGTGTAAAGAAGTGATCGATCGCGTGACGTGAAAGAAATACTATTGCAGTGTGGTCTAAGATTGAAACCTTCTGCTGTCTGAACTCCTTTGATGTAACACCCTCAACTTTTATAAAGGAACAGAAGTCTATCTGTACCTTATGCTTCTCCGCCGTATCAAAATATGGAGACTTTCCTGTAGCTGGTTTTGGTTGTGAAACCAGAATCTTACTTACCTTCAATGTTCTAAATTTTTGCTGTTAGAAACTCACTCATCTGTAGTGCGAATTTCCACACAATTCCCATTGGCAGAAATTCAAGTGCGCAAAGATATAAAAAAATATCCAAATAGTTGCCTCTTTGAGTGAAAATGATTTTCCTGAGGTTGTTGAAAATCGTGTAAGAGTATATCAGTAGAGCAAAAAGTAGATAAATTTTCACAAAATTAATAAATCTGTCGTGGGCGAAAAGTATTGTAATTCCTGCGGGTGCAAGAACGAAACCGAGCAGCTTGAGTGTAAAGAAGTATACTTCGCTCCATCTCTGCGACTGCTGCTTCGAGAAGAGTATGTTGTTCACGGCGTTGTAGCTGATGTATTTGAACAAAAGTAAAGCGAGGAACAGCAGCAGTATTATGCCGAACAGCTTGGGAATTCCGTTTGCGTCGCTGTAAACACCGTTTTCGATAAGGAGTTTTGTAACTGTTACCATTGTGTAGAACGCTGTCTGTCCGTACATGAAAAGGTTGCATATTCTTGTAATGTGCGTCCTGTCGTTGTAGGGAGTGGCTTTGCTCTCGTAATAGAACATGCACTTCAGGCGTTCCAGTATACTTGCGCCGTTCATAAGGAAGACGTACGAAATGCCGATAATGTTCAATACGAACATCGTCATCACCATATTGTCGTTCAGCATGTTGTATGGTACGGGAGTTCCTGTCATAATGCAGCGTATTTTCTTACCGACGCATCCCACAGCGGGGTGTTCCTGATAATCTCGACAGCTTCGGCGGGCGTGTTTGCCACGCTCCATATACGGCTGTGTATCTCGCCCATGAAATGCTCTTCGACGGCCTTGTTGAGTTGTGCGATGAACGGGTCGTAATAGCCGTTGGTGTTAAGTATCACAATGGGGTTGAAGTAGAGTCCGAGCTGTTTCCATGTTATTATTTCGCTAAGCTCTTCTATCGTGCCGCACCCTCCGGGCAGGGCGATGACAGCGTCGCTCAGCTTCGCCATCAGCTGTTTGCGTTCGTGCATGTCCCGGGTTATGTGCAGTTCGGTAAGCCCTGTATGGTGCCAGCCTTGCTCCACCATGAACTGCGGAATGACGCCTATGGCTTTGCCTCCGTTGTCCAACGCTCCGTCCTCGACCTGACGCATGAGCCCGATGCTCCCGGCGCCGGTAACCACTGTGATGCCTTCCTTCGCAAGGAGCGTCCCCAATTCATACGCGGTGTCGCCGTAAACCTCGGCGGCCTTGTTGCTCGATGCGCAATATACGCAGACTCTGTTTATATCCATTGTCCGTTTTTGTGTTAGATTAATTTCCCCATGTGCCTCTGTCGAGGTTGCGGTATCCTATGGCTTCGGCTATGTGCCGGCACTGTATGTTTTCGCTTTTGTCAAGGTCGGCTATTGTACGTGCAACCTTCAGTATGCGGTCGTACGCTCGTGCCGAAAGGTCGAAACGGGTCATCGCTGTCTTCAGCATCGCAAGGCTGGTATCGTCAAGAACGGCATATTTCGTTATGAGCTTTGGCGTCATCTGAGCGTTGCAGTAGATGCCTTTCTCGTTCATGAAACGTTCCTCCTGTATCTTGCGGGCCGCAATGACACGTTCTCTGATAGCTGCGCTCGGTTCGCCAGGGGAAGTGTTTGAAATCTCCTCGAACGGTACGGGGACAATCTCAATCTGCAGGTCTATGCGGTCAAGCAGCGGCCCGCTTATCTTGTTCAGGTAGCGTTGTACCTGCCCGGGGCTGCATGTGCAGTCCTTTGTTGGGTGGTTGTAAAAACCGCACGGGCAGGGGTTCATGGAGGCTACGAACATCACCCCGGCGGGGTATTCTACCTTGTAGTTGGCGCGCGCTACGCATATCTTGCGGTCTTCGAGCGGCTGACGCATGACCTCAAGCACGTCTCTGTTGAATTCGGGCAGTTCGTCGAGGAACAGCACGCCGTTGTGCGCCAGCGATATCTCTCCCGGCTTAGGGTTGCCGCCTCCGCCGCAGAGGGCTACCGACGAAATGGTGTGGTGGGGGCTGCGGAATGGGCGCTGTGTTATCAGCGACACTCCGTCGGGCATCATGCCGCTGACGGAATGTATCTTTGTCGTCTCAAGGCTCTCCTCTAATGTGAGCGGGGGCAGAATGCTGGGCAAGCGTTTCGCCATCATTGACTTGCCGCTTCCCGGAGGGCCTACCATTATAAGGTTGTGACCGCCTGCGGCGGCTACCTCCAACGCCCGCTTCACGCTCTCCTGCCCGCGTACCTCGCTGAAGTCGAACGGGAATGCGCTCTGCATTGAATAAAAGTCCTTCTCGATGTTTGCCCGGAACGGTTCTATGCTCTCTTCGTCGTTCAGGAATCGTATTACCTGCATGAGGTCGCCCGCTCCAAGCACAGATATGCCGTTCACGACAGCCGCTTCGGCCGCATTGCCTTCGGGCAGTATTATGCCTTCGTAGCCAAGTTCCTTTGCTTTCAACGTGATAGGTAAGGCTCCTTTTATCGGCATCAGCTTGCCGTCGAGCCCCAACTCGCCCATTATAAGATATCTGCCGAGTTTCGCCGCCGATACGACCTCGTCGGCGGCAAGTATGCCGACGGCTATCGGAAGGTCATACGCCGACCCTTCTTTCTTTATGTCGGCGGGAGCCATGTTCACTATAATCTGTTTGCTCGGGAAACGCATGCCGTTGTGGTTGAGCGCTGAGTTTATGCGTTGCTGGCTCTCTTTTACGGCATTGTCGGGCAAGCCTACAAGGTAGAACTTTATACCTCGCAAGGCGTTCACCTCAATGGTGACGAGTGTAGCGTTAATGCCCTGAATGGCTGCTGCAAGGACTTTTACAAGCATCTTCTATTTGCGTTTTGATGATTTCCGTTTTTCTTTAATCTTTTTCTCTTTTTCCCGCATTTCCTGCTCTTTGTCGTACTTTGTAGCGAGCGAGTCGATGAGGCTGCCGTCCTCCCCGAGCTTTATGTCGAATCTGACAATTCTTTGGTAAGGGTTTACGAGTATTGAATAGGGCAGGGCGCCGATGTTGAACTTGTTAGCGATCTCGCTGCAGAAGGCCTCTGTCTCGCAGACATTGTTCCCGATTATGCTGTCCTCCTCCACTCTCTTCTTCCAAGCGGCGGTGTCGTACTCGAGGGCAATGTTGAGGATTTCAAAGTTCTTGCTCTTGACGCTGTCTTTGAGCTGACGCAGCTTGCCCATTTCGCCAATGCTTCTTTCGTCCCACGGAGCCCAGAATGTCACTAACAGGAATTTCTTGTTGAATACGCTTAATGTAACTTCCTTGCAGCTGTCGGCCGTGGTGTACTTGAACGACGGGAAGAGCCTGTGAAGGGTGTTGCTGTTTTTTTTCTCAATGCTTTTGTTGGCCGTCACCAAGTATTCGTGGTCCTGCAGTATGCCGCCTAACTTTGATATGAGGCTTCTTATCTGCGAGTTGTCGGGAGCGGGCTTTTCGATGAAGCAGCGGCGCAGAATCTCTATGTTTACGTCGCTGACAGGGTGTTTTTTTATGAAACTTTCGATAGAGTCAAGTCTCTCCTTGTCGTTTCTGCACTCTTCGAGCTGTGTGAAAATGCTGTCGTGGAGCAGCTGTGCGGCTCCTCCCGTGACTGTCCATCCGCTCTGCTTAATAGTGTCGCGTGAAATTTTCGCTTTCACTCCCGGTTCGGCGTAAAGCGTTACCATGCTGTTGTCGGGCATCAGCATGGCAAGAGGTATTACGGTATCGGTCTCGATGACGTATGTGAACTTGCCGTGCCCGTTCGTGATAATGGAATCGACTCTCTCGAATCGGCTGTCGAGGCCGAAAATAAGTATTTTGCAGCTGTCCTCGCCTGCCTTGCCCTTTATGGTATAATGCATGCTCTCGCCATTGCCGCATGAGGCTATGACGAGAAGCAGCATCAGGTATATGAGGACTCTTCTGCTCATTTACTGTTTGTTGGCACGTTTGCGTTCCAGTTCGTCGAGAATGATTTTTCTCATGCGCATCGACTTGGGAGTGACCTCAAGGTATTCGTCCTCTTTTATATACTCCAACGCCTCTTCGAGCGAGAATATCGTGGGCGGTATGATTCTTGCTTTGTCGTCCGAGCCGCTGGCGCGCATGTTGGTAAGTTTCTTGCTCTTCGTGACATTTATTACAAGGTCATTCTCGTGGATATGCTCGCCTACGACCTGTCCGGCGTACACATCCTCCTGAGGGCTTATGAAGAACTTTCCTCGCTCCTGAAGCTTGTCGATGGCGTATGCGAACGCAGTGCCGCTCTCCATAGCTACCATAGAACCGTTGGTGCGGCGTTCAATCTCTCCCTTGTATGGCTGGTACTCCTTGAAACGGTGCGCCATGATTGCCTCGCCTGCCGACGCTGTAAGCACGTTGGTGCGCAGGCCGATGATGCCTCGTGAAGGGATGTTGAATTCGATGTTCACCCTGTCGGCCTGCGCCTCCATTGAGAGCATCTCGCCCTTGCGGCGTGTCACCATGTCGATAATCTTGCTCGAATAGTCGGTAGGCACGTTTATCGTAAGTTCCTCTATAGGCTCATGGCGTACCCCGTCAATCTCCTTGTATATAACCTGCGGCTGTCCTACCTGCAGCTCATAGCCCTCGCGGCGCATGGTCTCTATGAGTACCGAAAGGTGAAGGACTCCTCGGCCGTAAACGGTCCATGCGTCCTCCTCCGGGTCTTTCTTCACTTTTAGGGCAAGGTTCCTGTCAAGTTCCTTGTCAAGACGCTCCTGAATGTGGCGTGATGTCACGAACTTGCCCTCTTTGCCGAAGAACGGCGAGTCGTTTATGGTGAACAGCATGCTCATGGTAGGCTCGTCGATAGCGATAGGAGGCAACGCTTCCGGGTTCTCGAAGTCGCAGACAGTGTCGCCTATCTCGAATTTCTCAAGGCCTACTATTGCGCATATGTCGCCGGAACTTATGCTCTCGGTCCTTTTGCGTCCGAGCCCCTCAAAGGTGTGCAGCTCCTTGATTTTCATCTTGCTCTCCTCGCCGTTGCGGTTGATGAGGGTGATGTTGGCGCCTTCGGTGAGCGTTCCTCTGTGAATGCGGCCTATGGCGATGCGTCCTGTGTATGGCGAATAGTCGAGCGAAGTTATAAGCATCTGCGGGGTTCCCTCCAGTTGCTCGGGGGCGGGTATATGCTCGATGATAGCGTCGAGTAGGGCGGTAAGGTCTGTTGTCTCCTTACGCCAGTCGGTACTCATCCAATTGTTCTTCGCCGAGCCGTACAGCACGGGGAAATCGAGCTGCTCTTCTGTCGCTTCGAGCGAGAACATTAGGTCGAACACCATTTCGTAGACCTCCTCGGGGCGGCAGTTAGGCTTGTCCACTTTGTTCACGACAACTATCGGCTTCAATCCTATCTGCAAGGCTTTCTGCAGAACGAAACGTGTCTGCGGCATTGGGCCTTCGAACGCGTCTACAAGCAGAATGCAGCCGTCGGCCATGTTGAGCACACGCTCAACCTCTCCTCCGAAGTCGCTGTGTCCCGGAGTGTCAATGATGTTTATCTTGGTATCCTTGTATTGGATAGATACATTCTTCGATAGAATGGTTATGCCTCTTTCTCGCTCCAGTTCGTTGTTGTCAAGCGTTAGCTTGTCGTTGTCCTGTTCTTTCAGCAGGTTGCCCGCAAGCATAAGCTTGTCTACGAGCGTTGTTTTTCCGTGGTCTACGTGAGCAATGATGGCAATGTTACGTATCTTTTGCATATACTGTCTTTTAGCTGTTTCTTTTCTCTGTTCCCGAACGCAAGTGCGTTGCACTTGCAAAGTTACAACAAAAAGAGCGAATTTCAGCGCTGAATGGCTATAATAGTATTCCCGAAGCCCGATATTTTGAATGAAAGCGGTTCATAAATGCCGGATTGAGTCAAAAGAAGAGTGCCGCGAATGTGTGAATGTCCGCCGCAAAAGCCTGTTCCGGCGATATTTTTTAAGTTTTTCGTCGAAGAAAGGTTGCTAATTCGGAAATTAGCTGTATCTTTGCATCCGCTAAAAGAATTTTTAATCATTTAAAACATCAAATCTATGTATTTGGATTCTGAGAAAAAGAAAGAGATCTTTGGCACATACGGAACGTCTAACACTGATACTGGTTCAGCTGAGAGCCAGATTGCTTTGTTCTCATACCGTATTGCCCATTTGACGGAGCACCTTAAGGCTAACCGTAAAGATTATAGCACACAGAGAGCTTTGACAATGTTGGTAGGTAAGCGCCGTTCACTCCTTAACTATCTTAAGGACCGTGATATCAATCGTTACCGTGCTATTGTAGCTAAGCTCGGCTTGCGTAGATAATCTGCGTCAAGGAATGCTTAAAGCGAGGTTTTCAATGAAAACCTCGCTTTTTTTTAACGGTGAACGATTAAAGCGAAGCTTCGGCGGCGTGAGCAGCATCTCGTCAAGCGCAGCATCGCTGAAAGTGATGCCGCTTGGGTTGCGATTGCGAATGCCGCCAACAGATTAACGGGTAACGATTAACGGGTAACGATTAACGGGGGAGCGAGGAAAGTTTAGAGTTTAGAGTTGAGGGTTTAGGGCTTAGTGTAGATGAGTTTAAAACAAAGACCTCGCTTTCGCTCGCCGTTATATTCTACCGCAGTCCTCAACCTTAAACTGCGGATTGTTACAATGCGTAGGTCTTTCTCTCATTAC
>JAZNPP010000056.1:0-69129 GCA_045589695.1 Bacteroidaceae bacterium | reverse complement strand
GTTGCGACCAGGCGGTGTTGCCAACAAAAAGGCTGCCGTGACTAATTTTTAGATAAGATGCTCACGCTCGGCAAAGGAAATGAATTTCCTTTGCGCTCACTTAATCGCATCTTTTCGCATGACGGGCGTTTTTTGATTACTTTTTCACGAGAGAAAAAGTAATGAGAGAAAGACCTACGCATTGTAACAATCCGCAGTTTAAGGTTGAGGACTGCGGTAGAATATAACGGCGAGCGAAAGCGAGGAACAAAACAGCTATTAAGAATAAGAACAGTAAGCAAGCAGGCATTATTCAGCAATATACTTGTTAAAGAGTCTTGTTACAATTCTGAATCAAATTTGTTTATCTCCGGCACTCTTTTGCTACTGAACCCAAAAAATAGGTTTTTATTCGTCGATTTTCTCATAAAAGTTACATCTCTTCCAAAGAGACACATATAAAAATTTTTAAATAACATATTACTATAAATCATTCAATTTTAAAACTTATGAGAAAATTTACATTACTAATCGCATCGTTGTTCATAACAACTTGTGCAATGGCTCAGTCCCTTGAACTTAAAAAAGAGCTCGATTTTATGTCCGAAGATCTATTTGAAGGTGTTTGCGTATATGAAAAGTACGCAAAAGATGGTAAGGCTCGTCTGTGCGTTCCGGAATTTATAAGAGAAACAAATGAGTATGGAGAGACAACAAGTAAATATCTTCAGAAATTATCTATTCTAAACAACGAGCTTCAAGTTGAAAAAGAGTTCACATCGGGACCTCTCTTTGAAGAATTTACAAATACAACTGTTAAATATGAAAAGCAGCTGGAGGTTGAAGTCTCAGTAGATAATACTAAAGGCTTAGAAGATTTTTATAGTGGTTTTGAGTTTGGCTACTATGATGAAGAGAACGATAATGAAGTTTGGTTAAATTATACCCAATTTGTTGAGACCTTTCCCGGTACAACAGAGACTGTACTGTCGGATTGGGTTAGTAGGAGATACTACAACGCAATAATCAACGGACAGACCGTTTATTACGTTGGAGACACTGAATATATAAACGGTGAGAGCTATCCTAAGTCGGGATGGATATACCGTAGTTACAATGATGTAGAGTATGCGAATTTTACCTATTCGTTAAGCGATTATAAGGAGGTCTCACGAACAACAAGAACATACAATGCATTTTATTACGACGAAGGTTTTTATCAAGCTTCAATTGGAAGTGAAGATTATGCAAACATTGGCATAACCCAGACTCTATTTAATGATGACGAAAAATATGAGTTCGTAATACCTGTAATGGCAGAGTTTGAGAGTACATATGAGAGTTCATACGAAAATACAGCTACCAAATATTATGAAAATGAAGAAATTGGTTATAAAGTAGTTTCTGAGGACGGCAACGAACTGTTCCGAATCATTGTAAACGAGGATAAAGATAAAGATTTAAGATTTAGTGTCGTTTTTCTAAACATTTCAGGGAAAGAATATTTTGTAGTAGGATCATACAAGTATGTCGAAGGCGAATACACTGAAGAAAAAACATCTTTCTACGAACTGAAAAAGAGTAGCAACGGAACTTCTGTGCAGAAAGTACGTGAAATACGTGGCAACATGAATATACGCCCTACTGTAGCTGACCGCAACGAAGAGATTACCATTACCCTCAATGACGAGGACGATACGGAGCGTGAACTCATCATTACAGGCGTAAACGGACAGCTTGTAGAACGCCGTGCAATAAATACTGGAGAGAACACCGTAAAGGTAAAGGCTGCAATGATGCGCAGCGGAATGTATAATTTCACTATTCAGAAGAGAGGTAAAGTCTATGACAATGGCAAGGTGATTGTCAAGTAATGAAATTATTAACTAATAGCTGCCCGGGGTAAGAGTTTCTGCTCCGGGCTTCTTTATATCAAATACCATTATAAGTATATGCAAGTGTAAAGATGCTTACAGTGCATTCACAGCCATTCTGTATTGTGGAAGCGCAGCTTGTAAGGGTTGCTCCTGTAGTCAGTATATCATCAATGAGCAGAATATGCTTTCCTTTTATCAGCTCCGGCTTTGTAAGTTCGAAAATTCCCTCAACATTCTTCCAACGTTCGTCACGGCTCTTGCGGGTCTGCGTCTCGTTGGCTTTTTTTCGTGTTACAGAGTCTTTTATTACAGGAATCCCGCTCACGGCAGAAAGTCCTTCGGCAATGTAGTCGCATTGGTTGTAGCCTCTGCGGCGCTGTTTCTTCTTTGACAAGGGTAACGGAACAATGGCGTCTATTCCTTCGAAGAACCCTCTTTCCATAAGGCTCTCTGCTGCCATTTTCGCCAGACGGACGCCCGTATCGGGCCGGTTGCCGTACTTTAGTCTGTGAATAAGCCTGTTGTAGGGCGACCCTTTGCGGTAATAGATATATGACGTTGCTGCAGCAATGTCGCATTTTCCCCAAAAAACTTTCTCAATTTCGTCGAGGTGCATCTGTTCAATTTTCGGCAACTTGTAAAGGCAGTCGAGGCACATGTCCTGTTCCTGGCGGGAAAGAATTTCGCCGCACACGATGCAATGACGGGGGAACAGCAGGTCTATGAGGTCAGAAATCCATTTCATCGCCCTGGTATTTAATCTCTTTTAGAATTATTGACGCTTCGAAGCCGCGGCTTGCTGTATGGCGTATGATTTTCTGCTGTGCCGCTATATCGTTTTTTCCTTTCAACTCTTTCCGTTTAGCGGCGATCACTTCTTTAAGCGCCTGTATGTAAGCGTCTTCGTCAATGTTTGCCATTGCCTCTCTTACGTACTCCTGCGGCAGGCGTTTTTCACGCAGGGCAGCCGATATTTTTATACGTCCCCAACGGTTGAAACGTACCTTGTCATTCACGAAAGCGCGGCAGTATCGTGCCTCGTCAATGAAACCCTCCTCTTTAAGCCTTCCGATGATGCGTCTCTGCCGGTCATCGTCCATGCCCCATGCGGCGAGTTTGGATGTCACCTCGCTCACGCATCTCTCGCACAGGGTGCAGTATGCCGCCGCCTTGTTCAACGCTTCCGCTTCGGAGTATTCTTTCATGGCAACACGGCTCTAATCATTCTGTCGTTGTCGGCGAAGTCCTTGCGCAGTTCAATGCCGGTGTATCCCATTCCTGCGAGCATCCCGCAAATATCTTCGCCATACATTCGGTTTATCTCAAAATAGAGTTTTCCGCCGTCGGCGAGCATCTCCGTGGCCTTTTCCGCTATGGCACGGTAGAAGAGCAACGGGTCACTGTCGGGAACGAAAAGGGCTGTATGCGGCTCCCAATCAAGCACGTTCGCTTCCATTCCTTTTTTCTCTTCCTCTTTTATATATGGCGGGTTGCTCACTATAATATCAAATTTTTTGCCGCATGTGTGGCGGTTGAGAATATCTGCTTCCTCAAATGTCACATCGGCAGAATTGTTCGTGCTGTTCTCTTCTGCTGTCGCAAGAGCGTCGGCAGAGATGTCCCATGCTGTAACCTTGCTCCTTTTTATCTTTTTCGCGAGCGCTATCGCAATGCATCCGCTGCCTGTTCCAATGTCGAGTATATGTTCGCCGCCTTTGCTTTCGTCCGCTATCCACTCTACAAGTCCGCTTGTTTCGGGACGCGGTATCAGCGTTGCCCGGTTTACCTTGAAACGCAGGCCGCAGAAGTCGCTGTAGCCGAGGATATATTGGATGGGTTCTTTGCTCTGCAGTCTCTTTATTGCATCGTCAAGCAGCTGTTGCTGTTCTGCCGTTAGCGTCGTATCCTCTTTAAGGTAATATGCCATGTCGGGGATTCCGAGCAGCTCTGTCGAAATGATACGAGTAAGCGCAGCCACCTCTCCTGCGGAGTAGTGGCTGCTGATATTCTCGCTTATGCGCTTGGCTATCCTCTTCATCGTAATGTCGAGCTATCTTGTCAATGCGTCGTGCAGTCTTTCCCATTCATCGCGCAATGCCGGCATGGACGGGAATACAATGCTTGCTCCTGCATCGCTCAGCACCTTGTCTTTCAAGGGACCCGTGTTTACCGCAACAGTAAACAACCCTGCCGCTACGCCAGCTGTGACTCCTAACGGGGCGTTCTCGACGACAATGGCCTCGTGCGGCTTAAGTCCTCCTTTTTCCATTGCGAGCAGGTAGGGGTCAGGGTAGGGCTTGCCGCGCTTCACGTTGAAGCTCGTGACAATATGGTTTTCGTCAAAGAGCCCGGGAAAGTTGCTCTGTATGCGGTCAAGCAGGGTCGGAGTACCGCTGCCTGTGACAATCATTGGCGTCAGTCCGCATGCCTTTACCTTTTTTACGAGTTCTATCGCTCCTTCCATTCGCGGAGTGGCGGGGTATGTGTCGAACAGCTCGCATTTGGCACGGCAGAGGGCGTCAATCTGTTCCGGTGTCGAGGGCTTGCCGAATTGTGCAAGGCTTGCCGTGTTTATGGTGTCGGCGCCTGTACGTCCTTCGTTCATGTAAACATCCTCTTTGGAGAATGTGAAACCGGCGTCGCTCATTACCTTTGACCATGCCGCGGCATGGTAGGGCATTGAGTCGAACAATACGCCGTCCATGTCGAACAAAACAGCACGCAACTGCATGGCTTCATAGCCATGCAGTCGCTTATATTTTTCAATCGCTTCTCTATAGTTCATTATAGTCTTGCACGGATAGCTTTGCTCTCCTCTTCGTAACCCGGCTTGTCAAGAAGCGCGAACATGTTCTTTTTGTATGCCTCCACGCCAGGCTGGTTGAATGGGTTTACTCCCAATATATAACCGCTTATGCCGCAGCCAATCTCAAAGAAGTAGAGCAACTGGCCAATGTAATATGCGTTGAGTTCCGGTATTGAGATACGGATGTTCGGAACGCCGCCATCGACATGCGCAAGCTGCGTGCCTAATTCCGCCATCTTATTCACCTCATCGACGTGCTTGCCGGCAAGGAAGTTGAGGCCGTCGAGGTTTTCCTCGTCGCTCGGAACGGTGAGCGAGCTGTTTGGCTTCTCAATAGACAGCACTGTCTCAAAGATAGTACGTTCGCCCTCCTGAATCCACTGACCCATTGAGTGAAGGTCGGTAGTGAAGTCTACCGATGCAGGGAATATACCCTTGTTCTCTTTGCCCTCGCTCTCCCCGTAGGGCTGCCTCCACCATTCCGATGTGAAGTGGAGCTTTGGCTGGTAATTCACGAGAATTTCAATCTTCTTGCCGTCGGCGTAAAGAGCGTTACGTGCAGCTGCGTACATTGCTGCGATGTTCTCCTCGAACGGAACTTCGGGAGCGCATCCCTTTTCCATCTCTCTCGCTCCGTTCACGAGAGCCTCGATGTCAAAGCCTGCAACGGCGATAGGCAACAGGCCTACAGGAGTAAGAACTGAGAAACGTCCGCCTACGTTGTCGGGGATGATAAAGCTCTTGTAGCCCTCTTTCTCGGCTGTGATGCGTGCTGCACCCTTGACTGCGTCGGTAATAGCTACAATTACCTTGCTTGCCGTCTCCTTGCCGCGCTGTTCCTCGCACTGCTTCTTGAGCAGACGGAACGCAAGGGCCGTTTCGGTTGTCGTGCCAGACTTTGATATGTTGATAACGCCGAACTTCTTGTCCTTCAAGTATTCGGTAAGTTCGAACAGATAGTCCTCGCTGATGTTATGTCCGGCAAATATAACTTTCGGGTTCTTATTGTCGTTCAAAAGCGACGCAAAGTTGTTGCTCAACGCTTCGATGACTGCGCGAGCGCCTAAGTAACTGCCGCCGATACCCGCTACAACAACAACCTCGCAGTTATCGCGAAGGGTCTTTGCCGTTGCGTTGATGTCGTCGATATGCTCCTTTGTTATCGAAGAAGGAAGGTGAAGCCAGCCCAAGAAGTCGTTGCCGGGAAGCGTACCCTCTTCGAGTGCCTTTTGAGCGCTCTTTACCTGTGGCTCAAGAGCCATAATCTGTTCTCTTGTAACAAAACTTGTTACCTTGTCGATGTTCAATGATATATTTTTCATTGCTGTATGGTTTTATTTGAATGAGTCGGTTAATAGCTTAATCTCAATGACGGGGGAAATGCCTTCGTAAAGGATATTATAAACAGCGTCAATGATAGGAGTGTTTATGCGATAATGCTCGTTTATCTCCTTTATGCACTTTGCGGCGTAATAGCCTTCGGCAATCATCTCCATCTCAATCTGAGCGTTCTTTACCGAGTAGCCTTTGCCTATCATGCTTCCGAACACACGGTTACGGCTGAATCGTGAATATCCTGTCACAAGCAGGTCGCCCATATAAACGGAGTCGTTTATAGTACGCTCGATAGGGTGTACCACGCTCAAGAAACGGTTCATTTCAATGGCTGCGTTCGACATAAGCACAGCCTGGAAATTGTCGCCGTACTTCAGTCCGCTGCATATACCTGCAGCGATAGCATATATGTTCTTCAGTACTGAACCGTACTCGATGCCGACAACGTCGTCGCTTACCGATGTCTTGATGAAGCTGTTGCCGAGCTTTTTAGCGAACTGTTTTGCATGGTCTATGCTTGAACAGCCTACAGTAAGGTACGAAAGGCGTTCGAGAGCGACCTCCTCGGCATGACATGGCCCAGCTATGGCTGCAATGTTCTCGTAAGGTACCTTATATACCTTATTAAAATATTCCGAAATTATAAGGTTCTCATCGGGAACGATTCCTTTGATTGCGTTCACGATGAACTTGTCCTCAAGGTCGGCTTTCAGTTTCTTCAAGTGGTTCTTGAGGTAGGGCGAAGGTGTAACGAACACCAGAATGTCACTCTCTTTTACAACTTTGTTGATGTCCGACGAGAAATTTATTCTGTCCGTATCGAATTTTACGGCAGACAGGTAGGCCGGGTTATGTCCCAAGCGCTTGAAATCCTCTATGCGGTCATCACGTCTGATGTACCAGTTTATGGTCTCGACATTGTTGAGTATTATTTTGGCAATAGCCGTAGCCCAACTGCCGCCGCCCATAATGGCAACCTGTTTGTTGGAAAGTTCCATGATATAATCGTTTATGGTTATGCAAGCTTTTCAATCCATGCGGCGACATCATTCACCGAAGGATTGGTGTAACCTAACTTGTACTTCTTGTTTATTCCGCCAATCTCCATCTGGATTTTCTGCGCATTGCCGCCCTTCAAGTCATTAACGAGATTGTAGCCGGCCTTGTGCAGTACCGGTACCCACTCTTCGGGTACGCCTATGGCCGCGAACGCCGCGGCATTGTCCTTTGGCACCTTCTTCTCGGGACGCATCTGCGGGAAGAAAAGAACCTCCTGTATTGTTGTCTGTCCTGTCATGAGCATAGCCAGACGGTCCATGCCGATACCCATACCCGATGTAGGAGGCATGCCGTATTCAAGCGCACGGACAAAGTCCTTGTCGATGAACATCGCCTCGTCGTCGCCCTTCTCGCTCAGGCGTAACTGCTCCTGGAAACGCTCGGCTTGGTCAATCGGGTCGTTAAGCTCGCTGTATGCGTTGCAAAGTTCCTTGCCATTTACCATAAGCTCGAGACGCTCTGTAAGGTCGGGGTTGCTGCGGTGGCGTTTGCAGAGAGGTGACATCTCAATGGGGTAGTCTGTGATGAATGTAGGCTGTATGTAGTTGCCTTCGCAGAACTCGCCGAATATCTCGTCGATAAGCTTGCCCTTGCCCATCGTGTCGTCTACCTCAAGCTTAAGCTCCTTGCATATAGCGAAAATCTCCTCCTCGCTCTTGCCGTTGAGGTCGTAGCCCGTGAACTCCTTGATTGAGTCGAGCATTGTCACTCTGCGGAACGGAGCCTTGAAACTGATGACATTCTCGCCGACCTGGACATCGGTCGTGCCGTTCACGTCCATAGCGATTTTCTCGAGCATCTGCTCTGTAAAGCACATCATCCAGTTGTAGTCCTTGTATGAAACATATATCTCCATACATGTGAACTCAGGGTTGTGCGTGCGGTCCATACCCTCGTTGCGGAAGTTCTTCGAGAACTCGTATACACCCTCAAATCCGCCTACGATAAGACGTTTCAGGTAAAGCTCATTGGCTATGCGAAGGTAAAGGGGAATGTCGAGCGCATTGTGGTGAGTGATGAACGGACGTGCCGCCGCGCCGCCGGGGATAGACTGCAATACCGGAGTCTCAACCTCCATGTATCCCTTTGAATTGAAGAACTCGCGCATTGAACTGTAAATCTTGTTGCGCTTGATGAAAATCTCTTTTACTTCATCGTTCACGACAAGGTCCACATATCTCTGGCGGTAACGCAATTCGGGGTCTTCGAACTTGTCGTATGCGACGCCGTCCTTGTATTTGACGATAGGAAGCGGGCGGATGCTCTTTGACAGAATTGTAAGCTCTTTAGCGTGTACTGTAATTTCGCCGGTCTGTGTGCGGAACACGAAACCCTTGATGCCGACAAAGTCGCCGATGTCAAGGATACGCTTGAAGAGAACGTTGTAACCCTCCTTGTTCTCTCCCGGACATATATCGTCACGTGTTATATATACCTGAATTCTGCCTTTGGAGTCCTGCAATTCAATGAATGACGCCTTGCCCATTACACGACGGCTCATCATTCTGCCTGCGATACAAACCTCGCGCGGTTCATCTTCGTCCTTGAATTCTGCGATTATGTCTGTTGAGAATGCGTTTGTCGGGTATTCTGCTGCGGGGTAGGGGTCAATGCCCATGTTGCGTAGCTCAGCAAGAGCTTCACGGCGTACAATTTCCTGTTCGCTCAATTCTAAAATATTCATCTTGTATAATCTTTAAATTAATGTTCTGAAATAGTTTATGGTCTTTGCAAGTCCTTCGTCGAGCTTTATTTCGGGTTTCCATCCTCTAAGCTCTTTGTGGGCAAGTGAAATATCGGGCTTGCGTTGGCGGGGGTCGTCCTGCGGCAGCGGCTCGAATACGATCTTTGATTTCGAGTCTGTCAGTTCGATGACTCTCTCGGCAAGTTCGAGCATGGTGAACTCGCCGGGGTTGCCTATGTTTACTGGGCCTACGAATTTGTCGCCGGTCTCCATCATGCGCACCATGCCCTCGACAAGGTCATCGACATACTGGAAACTGCGGGTCTGCTTGCCGTCGCCATATATTGTTATGTTTTCTCCTTTCAGTGCCTGGACAATGAAGTTCGACACGACACGTCCGTCATTCATGCTCATGCGAGGGCCGTAAGTGTTGAATATACGGATAATCTTGATGCGGACATCGTTCTGTCTGTGATAGTCCATGAACAGTGTCTCGGCGCATCTTTTGCCTTCGTCATAGCATGAGCGTATGCCAATGGGGTTTACGTTGCCCCAATAACTCTCTACTTGCGGGTGAATATTCGGGTCGCCGTACACCTCGCTTGTCGATGCCTGCAGAATCTTTGCGCCCACTCTCTTAGCAAGTCCTAACATGTTCATCGAGCCGATAACGCATGTCTGTATTGTCTTAACAGGGTCGTGCTGGTAGTGTACCGGCGATGCAGGGCATGCAAGGTTGTATATCTCATCGACCTCGGCCGTGTAAGGCTGCGTGACATCGTGGCGTACAAGCTCGAAATGGTCATTGCCGATAAGGTGGCGGATATTGTCCTTGCTGCCGGTGAAATAGTTATCGAGGCAGATGACGTCATTGCCGTCTTTCAGAAGCCTTTCGCAAAGGTGCGAGCCTATGAAACCGGCTCCTCCTGTCACAAGTATTCGTTTCATCTTTCGCTTATTGTTCAAACGTTGCGCTGCCGGAACCTATCATGTTTCCGTCAACAAATATAAATGCTTTGTATTCTCCGTTCTGCAATGTCTCCTCGATATCCCAATAGAGCGTCAGCTCCTGGCTTTCGCCTGTGTATTCGAACTTGCGGCTCATTGAGAATTCGATATTGCGGTTTTCGTAGACAAAGGTGTTGCTTGCGCTTTTTGCAAGCACTTCGCCGTTAGGTTGCATAATTCTTATGTATGCGGCCTTGTCGCCGGTCTGGGCTGTTATGTTCTTTGTTACGGTAAAATTTACCTCAATCTGCTTTGCCCGCTTGATGCTCGGGGTCGCTTTGCCGTTCTTTCTTAACAAAGAAATGCTGACTCCTGTTGCGTCGAGCTGCGATGCCAGGGTTATCTTTTCGCTCAGTTTCTGCTTTTCCTCGGAGAGGTTGTCTATCTTCTTTGAAGCTTCACGGTATTTCTTGCGTACGGCGGTGTTCTCCTTTTTGAGCGATTCGTTCTCTCTGTTGAGCGAATCAATCTGCATTACGTAGTTCTTCAGGACTGCACGTACGGTTCTCAGCTCTTTCTTGAGCCTTGTGATTTCGGCGGCGCTTGTCGCTTTTGTCAGTTCCAGTTCCTCAAGCAGCTGCTGCGTACGCATCTGCTCTCTCTCAAGTTTGAACTTTAGAGAGTCATTGTTTATGCGTACCATAAGTTCGTCGTACTGCAACTGGGCTGTCGCGAGGTCGTTCAGCATCTCCTCTTTCTCAAGCGCCATAAGCTCTTGTACCTCGGCATTATGGGCCTCGCTGTTATGCAAGGCGACGCCTAAGTATATGCCGGCTATAAGGAGAATGGCCGCAGCAACGCTCAGCGCGATGATTGCTATACGTTTTTTGTCCTGCATCTCGTTTTTCGCTTTCAGTTGTTATTTGGAAAGTTTCTGTATGCTCTCTTTAAGCATCGCAATCTTTTCTGTGGCGTCGGACTGCTTCTTACGCTCGATAGCTATAATCTTTTCGGGTGCTTTGCTTACAAAGTTGGGGTTGTTGAGCTTTGCCTCTACGCTCTTTAGGAATCTTTCGTGGTATGCAAGTTCTTCCTGCATCTTGGCAATCTCTGCGTCCTTGTCGATGAGCGACCCCATCGGGATAGCGAACTCCGTTGTGCCCACACGGAACGAAACAGCCGTGTCATCGGGTGTAGCCACGTTCTCGATGGATGTGAGGTTGCCCATCTTTATCAGTATGCATTCGAGGCCCTGAACAGGAGATTCGCCTACAATCTGCAGAGCGAGCTGCTCACGGGGCGACAGGTTCTTCTGCTGGCGTGTAGAACGTATGTTGCTTATAACGTCCTTCAGTATCGCAATCTTTGCGAGGTACTCTTCATCGTGTTCAACGGCAAGTTCCTTGACGCTCTGTGTCATGAGGCTCTCTCCCTCTTTACGTTCCTTGATGCTCTGCCACAACTCTTCGGTAATGAACGGCATGAAGGGGTGGAGCAAGCGAAGCAGGCTGTCGAAGAAACCGAGTGTCGCCTCATATGTGGCTGCGTCGATAGGCGCTCCGTATGCTGGCTTTATCATCTCAAGATACCATGCCGAGAACTCGTCCCAGAAGAGCGAGTATACATTCATCAACGCTTCGTTGAGGCGATACTTGCCGAACTGGTCCTCAAGCAATGAGGCTGCTTTGGCGAGTGTTTCATTGAAGTATTCTACTGCAAGCTTGGAACTTTCGGGCTGTTCGATATCCGAACTTATGCTCCAGCCCTTTACAAGGCGGAATGCGTTCCATATCTTGTTGCAGAAGTTACGTCCTTGCTCGCACAGGCTCTCGTCGAAAAGAATATCGTTGCCTGCAGGTGCAGAGAGCATGATGCCCATGCGTACACCGTCGGCGCCGTAACGGGCGATAAGGTCGAGCGGGTCGGGGCTGTTGCCGAGCGACTTGCTCATCTTGCGTCCGAGCTTGTCACGCACGATACCTGTGAAATATACATTCTTGAAAGGCATTTCGCCCTGGTATTCGTAACCCGACATCATCATGCGGGCAACCCAGAAGAATATAATGTCAGGTCCTGTCACGAGGTCGCTTGTGGGGTAGTAGTAGCTTATCTCTTTGTTGCCCGGTTCAAGTATTCCGTTGAACAGGGAGATAGGCCATAGCCATGAACTGAACCATGTGTCGAGCGCATCCTCGTCATGACGCAGCTCCTCGGCTGTGATGTCTTCATATCCTGGAATGGCCTGAGCAAGCTTCAATGCCTCTTCACGGCTCTCCGCCACAACGTATCTCTCTTCAGCGCCTTCGGCTGTCGGGAGGAAGTATGCCGGTATACGGTGGCCCCACCACAGCTGGCGGCTGATGCACCAGTCCTGGATGTTTGAGAGCCAATTGTTGTATGTCGTCTTGTATTTTGCCGGGTAGAACTTGAGTCTGTCTTCCATTACAGGAGGCAATGCTATGTCCGCAAAGTGCTGCATGCGCAAGAACCACTGCATGCAAAGACGCGGCTCAACAGCCGTGTCGGCGTTACGCTCGCTGTATCCGACCTTGTTGTCGTAGTCCTCGACTTTCTCCAAAAGCCCTGCGTCGGCAAGGTCCTTCGCTATCTGCTTGCGTACCTCCATGCGGTCCATGCCTACATAGAGTCCTGCAGCTTCGCTGAGTGTAGCGTCGGCATTGAATATGTCTATTGTCTCAAGGTTATGTGTCTTGCCGAGCATGTAGTCGTTGGTGTCGTGGGCGGGCGTTACCTTCAGGCAACCTGTACCGAACTCAATCTCTACATAGCGGTCTTCGATTACCGGAATTACTCTGTTTACAAGAGGAACGATGACATTTTTGCCTTTGAGCCATGTGTTTTTCGGGTCTTTAGGGTTTATGCACATCGCTGTATCGCCCATGATCGTCTCGGGGCGTGTGGTCGCTACTACTGCGTAGCGGCGGCCATTGGCGTCACGGTGCAGTATCTGGTGCTTTACTGTCGGGTCGAATGCATCCGTCGGGGATAATGTGACAGCACCGTTATCTTCGCCGTCGGTGCAGCCTGCGGCCTCGTCTACATAATATCTCAGGTAGTAGAGCTTGCTCTTCTCCTCTCTGTAAATAACCTCCTCGTTGCTGAGCGCAGTCTGGGCTTTAGGGTCCCAGTTCACCATGCGGAGTCCGCGATATATGAGGCCTTTGTTGTAAAGGTCGCAGAATACCTTGATAACGCTCTTGCTGCGTATTTCGTCCATAGTGAACGATGTGCGGTCCCAATCGCACGATGCTCCCAATTTGCGGAGTTGCTTCAGGATGATGCCGCCATGTTCGTCGGTCCACTCCCATGCATGCTTCAGGAACTCCTCACGAGTGAGGTCGCTCTTTTTTATACCCTGCTCCGCAAGTCTTTTTACAACCTTAGCCTCGGTTGCGATAGATGCATGGTCGGTGCCCGGTACCCAACATGCGTTTTTGCCCAGCATGCGTGCATGGCGTACAAGTATGTCTTGGATTGTATTGTTAAGCATGTGTCCCATGTGAAGCACGCCTGTCACGTTTGGCGGCGGTATCACAATAGTGTATGGCTCTCTTTCGTCTGGCTCTGAATGGAAAAGGTTGTTCTTCAACCAATATTCGTACCATTTTTCTTCAACCTCTGCGGGTATGTAGGTGCTTGCTAAGCTCATGATATTTTAATTTTATATAATTATCCGAATTTATACTATCTGCAAAGTTAATTATTATTATTAAATTATTTATCTTCGCAGCGTAAATAAATGAAAAAATGCATAGCAGAAATGAAATTTTAGAGGCTTTCAGCCGTTTTTTGGATGTTCTTGACGAATTGCGCGAGAAATGTCCCTGGGACAGGAAGCAGACAAACAGCAGTTTGCGTCCGAATACCATTGAAGAGTGCTTTGAACTTTCCGACGCCCTCGTCGCCGACGATGTGCCTAACATATGCAAAGAACTTGGCGACGTGCTTCTTCACGTAGCTTTTTACGCTAAGATCGCAAGTGAAAAGGAACAGTTCGACCTGAAGGATGTCTGTGACCGTTTGTGCGACAAATTAATATACCGCCATCCGCATGTTTTCGGTGAAGTTGTAGCCGAAACGGCTGGTGAAGTTTGCAAGAATTGGGAGCAGTTGAAGATGACGGAAAAAGACGGCAACAAGAGTATTCTCAGCGGTGTCCCGAACTCAATGCCTTCTTTGATTAAGGCGTTCAGAATGCAGGAAAAAGCCGCGAACGTGGGCTTCGATTGGGAGAAAAAAGAGGATGTCTGGGCAAAGGTCAAGGAGGAAATCGTCGAGGTTGAAGCCGAAATGAAAAGCGGCGATAAGGAGAACTGCGAGAAGGAGTTCGGCGACCTGCTCTTCAGTCTTGTGAATGCGGCAAGGCTATATGATATAAATCCGGACAATGCTCTTGAATTGACAAATGCAAAATTCCGTAGCCGTTTCACGTATGTAGAGCAACGCTCGAAAGAGCAAGGGAGGAATTTGCGTGATATGCCGCTTGCCGAAATGGACGAGCTTTGGAACGAAGCGAAAAGAGGCGAATGACGGTGTTTCTAAGAAGTAAAAAGAGTTTATGTAAATTAAAAGGCGACAACCAGAACAGTTGTCGCCTTTTAATTGATATTTAGCGTGTTAGTTCTTTTGGGGCTTGCATTCCGAGGCTTTGTTATTACGGTTGCGTATCATCTTTTCCATGAGGTCACGCTGGAATGAATGTTCGGCGTACTGTATGCGCTGAAGCTTGCATGGGCTTACGACTTTAAGGTATTTGTCGGTGTATTCCCTTTCGAGCTTCGCTATCTCAATCTTGGAATCGGCCATGCGGTATACAAATTCACGGCATTGCTCCTCGGTCATCTTTTCGCCGCGTTCTCTCTTTATGCCTTTGCGTACGTTGCGTTCTATTTCGAATTTCTTTTTCTGAAGTTCAAAGAACAGCGGGAAGAACGCTTCGGCTTCCCCTTCTGTAAGATGCGCTTTCTCTGTTATGTAGCTGCGCTGTTTCTCTTGATATTCCTCGTGTGAGAATCTTTTTCTCTCCTGCGGCTTTTTCTGCTCCTGAGCAGTAGCGGCATTCATTGTAATCATTGCCAATATGGCTGCGAATATGACTTTTCTCATATGTTCTTTTTTTAATAGTTGTCTGAATCTGTCATGTAGCAGTAGAATGTATATTCATCTATAGGGTACTCCGCAAGCATGTTCCCGATATACTCGTTGTCCTCTAAAGCGTTGCTCATTTCCGCAACAGGACTGCCGTTTGTGAAGAACGCGGCAGGGGCATCGGCGTAATTGTATATTATGCCGGCTGCAGCAGCGAACACAATTGCGATCATGGCCGCATAGCGCATGAAACCGGTGAAAATCGTCTTCTTCTTTTCCGGCTCTCCGCTTTTGTGGCATGTGGCTCTTTTTATCTCGCTCTCAAGCTTTTCGAAGTAGCCGTCGGGAACTGTGAAGCCGCTCTTTTTTTTGTAATTTTCCAAATTCATCTTTTATATCTCCGTATTATTGCGAAAGATTTTCTGTTTCTTTCTATTTGATGTCAAAATAGTTTTGAAGTTTAATTCTTTTCGCTGATATATTGTTCAATTTTCTTTACTGCAATGTGGTACGACGCTTTCAATGCTCCTACGCTCGTACCCATGATGCTCGACATCTCTTCGTATGACATTTCTTCGAAATATTTCATGTTGAAAGCAAGTCTCTGCTTGTTCGGCAAGCGGCTTACGGCTTCCCTGAACAACGCTTCCGCTCTGTCTCCGTTGAAGTGGCTGTCGCCAACAATCATATCGGCTACCTCGGTTTCGCAACCGCTTAGCGAAACTGTATTATTGCGGTTCTTTCTTAGAAATGTAAGTGTCTCGTTTATGGCTATACGGTAGAGCCATGTCGATATCTTGGAGTCGCCTCTGAACTTGTCGATGTTGCTCCATGCCTTTATGAATGTCTCCTGGACAAGGTCGTCGGCGTCTTCGTGCGACAGCACCATGTTGCGTATGTGGGAATATATCTTTCGGCTGTACTTGTCTACGATAAGCGAAAAAGCGGCACTTCTTAAGTTTTTATCCTTAAGCTGCTTGGCTATCAATCGCTCATTGTATTCTGTGCTGTTCACCGTTTTCTTTGTTTTGTCTTTTATTAGACTTGAGACAAACGTTCGGGTTTAATGCCGGTATGAATTAATTTATTTATTTAGCTCTTCATACATTGAACACCATTCCTTCGTCGCTGCAGCAACTGTTGGGGAAAACCTCCATTGCTTCGCTCAGAAGAACGCTCTCGTCTTCATAGCGCGAAGAATAATGTCCGATGATGAGCCTTTTCACGTTCGCTCTCATGGCTATCTCCGCGGCTTCTCTTGCTGTGCTGTGGAATGTCTGTCTCGCACGTCCTTTCTCGCTTTCGGCGAATGTCGCCTCGTGGTAAAGCAAGTCGGCTCCCTCAATCTGCTTGCATATGGCTGGGCATGGCTTCGTGTCGCTGCAGTAGGCATAGCTGCGTGACGGGTCCGGCTCTCTTGTGAGCTGGTTGTTGGGTATCGTCTTGCCTTCGGTCGTGGTGAAGTCGGCGCCCTCTTTTATGGCGGTACGCATGTATGCCGGTATGTTGTAGTAGTTTGCCGCATCGCCAAGCAAATGACGTTTTTTCGGCTTCTCTTTGAAAAGGAACCCGCAACATGGCATTCTGTGGCTGAGAGGTATTGTTTCTACCGTAACGGTGTTGTCCTCGAATATTATATCCTGCTTGCCCGCGTCTATGCCATGAAAGAACAACGGGTATTTTATATCCTTGCAGTAGAAGTCCAGTTGCGGCCTCATGATTTTCTCAAGCATGGGGTCGGCATATATATGCAAAGGGGCCGTGCGTCCTAAGAGACCGAATGTCGATATGAGGCCGATAAGGCCGAAACTGTGGTCGCCGTGAAGGTGCGTTATGAATATATGGTTTATGAATGAGAAGTGGATGTGTCCTCTACGCAATTGCAGTTGAGTGCCCTCTCCGCAGTCAATCATGAAGAGTTTGTTGCCAATCTTTACGACTTGCGAACTTGCGTTGTGGCGTGTGGTAGGCAGCGCCGAACCGCATCCTAATATATGTACTTCGAACGGTTCCATCGTCCGCAAATTTAGCATTCAGGAGATAGATATGCAAGTATTGTATGAAAAAAGAACAGACCGCCTTTTGTGGCGGCCTGTTCCTGATAGTATTGTCTGAACTGATTATTCACCAGCCTCGAGCTTGCTCTTGAGAGCTGCAAGCGCGTCGATGTCGCCAAGAGTTGTTGAAGCTGCCTGGTTCTGAATAGCGGGAGTTGCCTCCTCTGCAGCCTTCTTGCTCTTGCGAGCTGCTGCACCCGCCTTCTTCTCAGCCTTCTCCTCCTCCTTAGCTGCATCTTCGAAAATGCGGCTGTGAGAAAGGATGATTCTCTTAGCTTCCTTGTTGAACTCGATAACCTTGAAAGAGAGTTTCTCGTCAGCGGCAGCCTGTGAGCCGTCCTCCTTTACGAGGTGCTTAGGAGTAGCGAATCCCTCTACGCCGTAGGGGAGAGATACAACCGCGCCCTTGTCGATGAGCTCTGTAATAACGCCTTCATGGATAGAACCTACAGTGAATACTGTCTCGAATACATCCCAGGGGTTCTCTTCGAGTTGCTTGTGGCCAAGGCTCAAACGACGGTTCTCCTTGTCAATCTCAAGTACCTGAACGTCGATAATCTCACCGATCTGAGTGAACTCTGACGGGTGCTTAACCTTCTTTGTCCAAGAGAGGTCGCTGATGTGAATCAAGCCGTCAACGCCTTCCTCGATTTCAACGAAGATGCCGAAGTTCGTGAAGTTGCGTACCTTTGCAGAGTGCTTAGAGCCGACAGGGTATTTCTCCTCGATGTTTGCCCAAGGATCTTCCTTAAGCTGTTTGATGCCGAGTGACATCTTGCGCTCGTCACGGTCGAGTGTGAGAATGACTGCCTCGACTTCTTCGCCGACTTTCATGAAGTCCTGAGCTGAACGCAAGTGCTGGTTCCATGACATTTCTGAAACGTGGATAAGGCCCTCAACGCCCGGAGCGATTTCGATGAATGCGCCGTAGTCAGCCATAACCACAACCTTGCCCTTAACTACGTCGCCAACCTTCAAATTCGGGTCGATAGCGTCCCAGGGGTGCGGAGTGAGCTGCTTCAAGCCGAGAGCAATGCGCTTCTTCTCGTCGTCGAAGTCGAGGATAACGACATTGATCTTCTGGTCGAGAGTAACAACCTCTGTAGGATCGTTTACGCGGCCCCAAGAGAGGTCTGTGATGTGGATAAGACCGTCAACGCCGCCGAGGTCGATGAATACACCGTAAGAAGTGATGTTCTTGACTGTACCCTCAAGTACCTGACCCTTCTCGAGTGTGCTGATGATCTTCTTCTTCTGCTCCTCAAGCTCAGCCTCAATGAGTGCCTTGTGAGAAACGACAACGTTCTTGAATTCCTGATTGATCTTAACGATTTTGAAGTCTTCGGTCTGGCCAACGTATGCGTCGTAGTCACGGATAGGCTTAACGTCAATCTGTGAACCGGGCAAGAATGCCTCAATGCCGAATACATCAACGATCATACCGCCCTTAGTGCGGCACTTGATGTAGCCGCGTACAACTGCCTGCTCTTCCATAGCTTTGTTTACAAGCTCCCAAGAACGGCTTGCGCGCGCTTTCTTGTGTGAAAGGTTCAACTGACCTTTCTTGTCTTCGAGGTTCTCGATATAAACCTCAACCTGGTCGCCTATTTTGAGGTCCGGGTTGTAACGGAACTCGCTGATAGGAATAATCGCGTCCTGCTTGTAGTTGATGTCTACAATAACTTCACGCTTGTTGATACCGATAACTGTACCATTAACTACTTCACGGCTTGATACCTTGTTAAGGGTTGTGCCATAAGCTTTTTCAAGCTCTTCGTGTGAGAGACCTGAGATGTTCTCACCTTTTGCGTACTCTTCCCAATTGAAATCGGGTGTACCTGTTAGAATTTCGCTCATAATTTTTTAAAAGTTAATGAGTTAGACATTATGTTGATAGAATTCGGGCACAAAGGTACAATAAATTTGTTAAATAACAGCTATTTGTTGCTGATATTTTTAATATGTATACATCTTTTTTTGTGTCTTATTTCTTCTCATGCCGCATTTTGAAGCGTTACTATTTTCGATAATGACTTTTTATTAGTAGTTTTGCAACGGAAACAGCCTCAGCCGCTTGTTCGCAAAGGGCGCATGAGGCAACTAATCAATTAATGATATGGATTTTTTCGCTTCTTTCAACTTTGTTGATTTTTTGAGCGCTTTCATAGTGCTTTTTGCAGTAATAGACCCGATAGGCATCATGCCTATAGTGTTGTCAATCCGTGATAAAGGTAAGGTCATTGAACCCAAGAAGGCCGTCTTTTACGCATTCGGCCTGATGTTTCTTTTCTTCTTTTTGGGAGACTGGATACTTAACCTTTTCGGTGTCGATATAAATTCGTTCGCAGTGGCCGGCGCTTTGATTATATTCCTTATGGCCATTGAAATGGTGCTTGACATCGAGATTTTCAAGGACTCCTCAATTGCGGCTAAGGATGCGACAATGGTGCCGCTTGTATTTCCTCTGCTTGCGGGCGCAGGTTCTTTCACGACGCTTCTATCGTTAAAAGCTGAGTACAGCGCGATAAACATTCTCCTTGCCTTGCTCGTGAATTCCGTGGTGGTGTTCTTCATGCTGCGTTCTACGGCTTACTTGCAGAGGCTGCTCGGTAAAGGAGGCATCTATTTTACAAGAAAGTTCTTCGGAATAATACTGTTGGCGATTTCGGTAAAGCTCTTCACTTCGAACCTGCTGCACTTCATCGACACGCTCAGCTGATAGCTTAATGGCTTGCTTATTTATAAGAACGGAATAATAATGTAACTGCCGCAATCGACATTAACCGGTTGAAGGCGGTTACTTTTTTAAATATCTCGCGAAACCTTCGGACATTTTTGTCTTCAGGTCGCCGTTCTCTTCGGAATATATGAAGTAGGCGTCTATCTCCTCTGTATTTTCGCATAGTTCCATCGCTTTTTCAAGCCCCATTACCATAAATGCGGTTGCGTATGCGTCGGCCGTCGCGCAGTCGTCCGCGATGACGGTCGCTGAAAGGAGACTGTGCTGTACCGGGTAACCCGTGCAGGGGTCAATGGTGTGTGCCAGTTTCTTCTTGCCTTCGTAACGGAAATTGCGGTAGTTGCCCGAAGTGGCAAGGCTCTTGCCGGTGATGCTTACTATCTCATGCAGTTCGTTGTTGCTTGAGGTCGCATTGTCTGTAGGTTTGCTTATGCCTATATTCCAATTGCCGCCTTTGCCGTTCACACCTTTCGTTGCAACCTCGCCTCCAATCTCTACCATGTAGTTCTTTACGCCGTTGGCCTCAAGCGTTTCAGCCACGGCGTCGCATCCGTACCCTTTAGCTATAGCGCTGCAGTCGAGCATGGTTTGAGAGTGAGTCTTTCTTATTTTGCCGTTGCTGAGGGCTACGCCTTTGTAACCTATGAAACGGCGTAATGAATCTATTGCGGCGCTGTCGGGATTAATGCCTTTCTTGAAGCCGAAGCCCCATGCGTTCACAAGCGGAGCGACGGTAATGTCGAATGCGCCGCAGGTCTTCGCCGAAATCTCTTGCGCGAGGTTGAACACATGAACGAACATCCTGTCGGGCAATGTGTCGCAGTTGTTGTTTATGGCGCTTATGACCGAATTCTTGTTGAACGGAGACAATGAATTGTCTACTTGCATAAGGCTCTTCTTTATCTCCTCATGCAAGTCCTTGTCACTGCTGTACGTTACGTTGTAATATGTGCCGAACACCGTTCCTCTATTGGTGATGTAAGGCTTCTGTTTTCCTAATATAAATATGGTAGCTATAATAAGGAAAATAAGAAATGCTATTTTCCATGCGTTAAGTTTTCCGTTCATTGCTGTTTCCTTTTCTTCTTAAACATCGTTAATCGCTTATCGTTCCTCGTTACCTGAACGGTATATCGTAAATAAGGCTGTATGTTCCGCCGAAGCATGTGCTTTTGTTTATTCCGTAGCCGGGAATGTACCAAATCTTTGAATTGGGGCCGTTCTTCTCGGTAATTCGGAACTTGTAGCGTATGCTCCAACCCATGTGAAAGCCTTTGGCTATCTTTACTTTTATACCTGCCCCGACCTCGGCCCACATGCTGGCTCCCTCTACATCCCGAAGATGCAGCGATGCGGCGTTGCCCCATACGGGGTCGGTTATGTCGGGAGTGTCAAGGTCATACTTGAAGTCGCTCCAGCAGAAGCGTGCCAGGCCGTATATATAGTGTTTCGGGTTAGGGTTTTCTCTTTTTGTGAAAAAGTTGTAGTTTATTCCTACCTTATAGTATGGCGCCGCGCTTTTGTAGTGTATGCCGCTTGTCTCGTCGGTGTGGTTGCACCATCCGTATCCGACCTCAGCGATGGGGTAGAGCCTGTTGCCTATGTTGAATTCCAATGCGCCCTCTGCGCTCGTGTATTCGCCAATTAATGAATATACAAGCCCGAACAGGTCGGCCGAGACGCCCATGCCGTTGAATGAGAAGAACTTGTATTCATTCTCTTTCTTAGCCTTCTCCTCCTTGTCTTGCGCCGAAAGTCCCGCGGGCGTCAGCAGAAGAATGCTACTGAACAAGATACAGCTTAATATTCTCATCGTAGTCGTAGTCAATATAGTCGTTCACAATAGCGGCAGAATCGATGTAAGCACCGGTGTGTTCTACGCTCAGAATTCTGTGGTACATGGCGGTTCCGCACTCCATGGAGACAAAATAGGGGATGTTCTCATGCTTGACGAAAAGCGTGTCTTTAGCCCCGTTCTCATAGTTGAAAGTCAGCGTGTCGCACTCGTTGGCATAGCTCACGGGCAATTTCAGGTCGCTTGTGCCGTATATGCGGTTTACGACAATGGAATCCCTGCCGTTTATCACCATGGATATTGTCAGCACCCCGGGGAACTCATATTTGCTCTCAAGGTTGTTGCTGTCGATATTGTAGAAACCGATTCTATTGTATGCGGTGTTCTCGATGCTGCAGTCGTATCCTCCGTCGCAGCCGCAAAAGGCAATGCATATTGCGGCAATAAGCGGGCTTATTCTTTTGGCAATGCGGCTTGTCATATCTCCTTTGAAATGTTATATCTGTTGCGCTCCTGCGACGTACGGCTTACAAGTTCTGCGATGAAGCCTGTCAGGAACAGCTGCGTGCCCATAATCATCAGCGTTAGCGAAATGTAGAAGTATGGCGAGTCTGTCACGAGGCGACTCGGCTCACAATGGCTCAGAGCCCATAGTTTTGTGCCGCCTACAATGATTGCTGCGATGAAACCGAGCAGGAACATAATTGTTCCCCAAAAACCGAAAATGTGCATCGGGCGATAACTGAACTTCGACAGGAACCACAATGACATGAGGTCAAGGTAGCCGTGGAAGAAACGGCTTATTCCGAACTTGCTTTTGCCGTACTTGCGCGCCTGGTGCTGTACCACTCGTTCGCCGATTTTCTCGTAGCCGGCGTTCTTCGCGAGGTAGGGGATGTATCGGTGCATGTCGCCGTATACCTCTATGTTTTTTACAACCTCGTTGCGGTATGCCTTGAGTCCGCAGTTGAAGTCATGCAGGTTCTTTATGCCCGAAACCTTACGTGCGGTGGCGTTGAACAGCTTTGTGGGTATAGTCTTGCTTAGCGGGTCGTAGCGTTTCTTCTTGTAGCCCGACACAAGGTCGTATCCCTCTTTTGTTATCATGTCGTACAACGGGCGTATCTCGTCAGGGCTGTCCTGGAGGTCTGCGTCCATTGTTATCACCACTTCGCCTTTGGCACGCTCGAAACCGCAGTAGAGTGCCGGTGACTTGCCGTAGTTGCGGCGGAACTTTATTCCGTGAATATTGTCGTTTTTCTTTTTCAGTCCCTCGATTATTTCCCAAGAGTTGTCGGTGCTGCCGTCATTCACGAATATTATCTCGTACGAGAACTTGTTCTCTTCCATTACACGCTCTATCCATGCTGTCAGTTCGGGAAGCGAATCGGCCTCATTATATAATGGTATGATAACTGAAATGTCCATTGTATATGTTGTTGTTATATGTCAGGGTTATGCCGTTTTAGGGTTTTTCTTTGCGAAAAGAGCCAGAATGAACGGAATTATGGTCGTGTTGGTCAGATTGTTGCTTAGCAGCTGCCAGACAAAATCGGCGGATGTCGTCTGTTCGAGAATCTTGGATGTCTGTGCCAGCTGTTCGGCCAATACGGCGTCCGCTCCCGGCAATTTCATGCTCTCGTCAAGCATGCCTTGCAATGTCATGAAGAACGTGCCGCCGTCAAAGAACCTGAAGTATATGAATGCAACCAAAGCGCTAAGCATGCTTGCGCATATATACATATAGAATATGAATATCCATGCCTGAATGTAGCTCATCGTGTCGTTACACTCCCTCTTGCGGTATGTTATTGCCGACATTACGGCTATTACCGGAGATGCGAAGAACAGGGATATGCATATCATCAGCGCTGCCATGTTCTCGGTGCCTGCAAACAGAAGCAGATACATTACGCTCCATGCGGCGCCTAACCATGTGCCGTAGTACATAGCTCTCTGGTAGAACTCTTTATTGTTGGCTTTACTCATGTATTTTCGTCATTTATTGTATGATACAAAGGTAACAAATAATTCCGTATACCTCTGTTTTATGTGGTTTTTTATTGCTAATCATGGTTACTTCCCGCTCTTTACGAACTCTTCGGCAGGCTTTAGCGCGTCCAACTTGCCTACATCTATGAAGTCCAGGTCACTGGCAACGACGCCGTACACAGGATAACGTGCGGCGAGCCACATGTAAAAGCTCATTATCGGGAATCGTGTGCCGGCCGTCTCATCAGCAGGCAGGCCTCTCTCCTCGACATATCGCTGCATCAGTTCGAGTACCTTGTCACTGAGAATATGTATGCCTGAGAATGCTAAGGCGCGGCAGTCGGCCGGAGAGATTTCGGGCGATGTCACGTGGTAATCTCCGCTGTCGGTGTTCATCCAGCCGACAAGACGCATGCTCTCCGGGGCGAAGAGCAGGAAACGGGTAGTAGACCGTTCGCTGACAAGCAACGTGGCGATAGCGTCTTCGTTTACCTGCGATTCAAACCATTCGATGTCGCAGTTCGAAAGGATATCTACATTATGAATAAGGAAACGTCCGCACCCCTCAAGGTATTTGCGGGCATGAAGCACGGCGCCTCCCGTTTCAAGCAGCAGGGCACGCTCGTCGCTTATGTCCATATGCATTTCGCCGTCAGCAGGCCTTTTGTCGCCAGTGGCTATCCACTCTTGTTCATTTATCCATTGTTCAATCTTGTCGGCAAAATAGTGTATGTTCACGACTACGTCATTTATCCCTGCAGCCAACAGCTTGCGCGCCACATGTTCAAGAAGCGGCTTTCCGCAAACAGGAACAAGCGCTTTGGGAAGGGTGTCGGTCAAGGGCTTTAGGCGAGTGCCGAGCCCCGCCGCAAATATCATAGCTTTCATAATTCTAATTTTTCACGAAGATAGTTCAAAATAATGCAAAACAAAAGATCGCGGGCGCTAATCTCTGCTCCTCAGCTCCCAGAATGCGACTGCGGCAGCCGCGGCCACGTTAAGTGAATCGACGTCGCGCGACATCGGTATTCGTACAACTCTGTCGGCTTGCGATATTGTCTCTTCGGGCAAGCCGTCACCCTCCGTTCCCATTATAATAGCAAGCCTGTCGATAGTTTTCAGTTCAGGCGTGTCAAGCGGAACGGATTTGTCGGTGAGCGCCATCGCCGCAGTCGTGAAACCTTGCTTCTTTACCTCTGAAACATCGTCTATCCATGTCCAGGGAACAAGGAAAACCGTTCCCATTGAAACTCTTACCGCTCTGCGGTTGAAAGGGTCGCATGAGTTGCGGGTGAGCAATACCGCATCAATGCCGAGCGCTGCCGCACTGCGGAATATGGCGCCGATGTTCGTCGTGTCTACAACGCCGTCAATTACAACAATGCGTTTAGCGTCACGGCAGACTTCGGCGATACTCGGTTCTGCGGGCCTTTGCATGGCGCAAAGCACTCCCCGAGTGAGGGTGTATCCGGTAAGCGATGCGAGCAGGCTGCGTTCACCTGTGTATACGGCGATGTCGCCGCAACGCTCTATTATGTCGGCGGCATCGCCCTCTATGTGCCTTTTTTCGCAAAGCATGGCTACAGGCCTGCAGCCTGCGTTGAGGGCTACACGAATGACCTTAGGGCTTTCCGCGATGAATATTCCCTGCTGAGGCTCATACTCACGGCGCAGCTGCGCTTCTGTAAGCGTGCTGAATATTTCCACGCCGGGCTGTGTGAGCGATGTTATCTCTGTTATCTGCATTTCGTTTAAATTACGGCAAATGTAGCTGTTTTATTCCTTTGTTGCAAGGTGGCGTCAGCAATACGCTTATAAAATTTTTATTAATTTTATATTGTTCACAAATTTTACTATCTTCGCATTGTTATAGTATAACGTAGTATTATATGATGAACTATCAAGCTGTTCTTGAAGATATATCCAAAGCCGTAAGGCCTTTGGCCGGGCAAGGCAAGCTTGCCGACTATATTCCGGCGTTGGCGAATGTCTGTCCCGATAAATATGCGGTATGCCTTAATTCTATCGACGGACACGTATATTCTGTGGGCGATGCCGGCGAGCGTTTCTCGTTGCAGAGTATCTCAAAGGTTTTTTCTCTTGCGATGTGCCTTTCAATCAAAGGCGAAGGGCTCTGGAAGCGTGTAGGCAAGGAGCCGTCGGGGACGGCGTTCAACTCTTTGGTGCAGCTTGAGGCGGAGCATGGTCTTCCTCGCAATCCGTTCATAAATGCCGGAGCCATTGTGCTTGCCGACGTTCTGCTTACATCGCTTGCCGACCCCGAAGAGAACTTTCTCTCTTTCGTGCGTGAGCTGTGCGGCTCGGGTACTGTAGGGTATAATATTGACGTAGCACGCTCGGAACGTAAGAACGGCTATCTGAATGCGGCCATAGCCAATCTTCTGAAGTATCACAAAAAGATAGAGTGCGATGTGGAAGAGGTGCTTGCTTTCTACTTCAAGATGTGTTCGCTGGAGATGAACTGCAAAGAGCTTGCGAGGGCGTTCCTCGCGTTCGCCAACCATAATGAGAAATTCTGCTATTCGGGCATCTCTCTTACATCTTCACAAGTAAAACGCATAAATGCGGTTATGCAGACATGCGGATTCTATGATGAGGCGGGCGAATTCTCTTATCTTGTCGGTTTGCCGGGCAAGAGCGGCGTTGGCGGCGGCATCGCGGCTGTTTATCCTCGACGCTATTCCGTGGCGGTGTGGAGCCCTCGTCTTAACTCGAAGGGCAATTCCGTAATGGGAATGAAGACTCTTGAACTGCTGACAACCGAAACGATGGAGTCGATATTCTGACGCTCTGCGGCTCTTCCGGCATGGTATGGCAACAAAACTCCCGCACATGTGTTTGTAAAATGTATGATAAAAAATATTGAGTTATGAAAAAAATGAAAAGATTTTATCTCTTTGCGGCAATATTGTTGCTGTCAGCGGGTGTAGCTTTTGCCCAGCAGAAGCCTAATGTGCGAATTCTTGCGACAGGCGGAACGATAGCCGGTTCGGGCTCTTCGGCCACTAAGTCACAATACTCGGCAGGGCAGGTCGCCATAGGCGCTCTGCTCGATGCGGTGCCTGTAATAAACGACATCGCCGACGTACAGGGCGAGCAGGTCGTGAACATAGGCTCTCAGGATATGAGCGACAGCGTGTGGCTTACTCTCGCTAAAAGGATAAAGGAGCTGCTTGCGCAACCCGACGTAGATGGCATTGTGGTTACTCACGGAACGGACACGATGGAAGAGACCGCATTCTTCCTCAGCCTTGTTCTCGGAAATGAGAAACCTGTCGTTCTTGTCGGCGCAATGCGTCCTTCCACTGCTATAGGAGCCGACGGCCCTGCAAATCTTTTCAATGCGGTCGTTGTGGCGTCGTCGCCTGAGTCAAAAGGCCGTGGAGTGGTGGTGTGCATGAACGACAAGGTGTATGGCGCTCGCGACGTGACAAAGACGAATACTACAAGCGTCGAGACATTCCAGTCACCTAATTTCGGTCCTTTAGGCTATGTTCACAACGGCAAGGTGCATTATAAGGTGGCAGCTGAGCCTCTGCACGCTCCTCTTTTCAATGTAAGTTCTCTATACTCGTTGCCGAAAGTCGGTATTGCGTACGGCTACTCCAATGTCGAAGGCGATGTCGTGAACATGATGGTCGAGAAGGGTTATAAAGGTATCGTTTATGCCGGCGTGGGAAACGGCAATATTCACAAGAATGTCTTTCCGGAACTCGAAAAGGCGCGAAAGGCCGGTGTGATTGTGGTGCGTTCAAGCCGTGTGCCTACAGGTGCGACTACTCTCGATGCGGAGGTCGATGACAATAAGTACCAGTTCGTCGCTTCATGGGGACTCAATCCGCAGAAAGCCCGTATTCTGCTTATGCTGGCATTGACGAAGACAAACGATTGGCAGGCTATACAGAAATATTTCAATGAATATTAAACAAGACACGGATATGAAAAAGTTTTTTTCGACACTCTTTTTGGCGTTTATAGTAACAGCGTTGTCTGCGCAGAACGAGAAGACTCTCTTTGAGCGTGTGGCAAAAATGGAGAAGAAGCAGGATTGGTTCAACCTGTACCTGAACATGCATGCGGGTTTTGACGCTAAGTTCAACTACGGCGCTCCCGGCTTCAATCAGGGAGCGTTCAATATGCAGCAGTTCCGCATCGAGGCTACGGGACAGGTTACCGATTGGCTGTCATACCGTTGGCGCCAGCGTCTTAATCGCGGAAACGAAGGCGGAGGCATGATAGACAATTTGCCCAAGTCTATCGATTATGCGGCTATAGGAGTCAAGTTCAACAAGCATCTTTCAATCTTTGCCGGCAAGCAGGGCGTTGCGTACGGCGGCTTTGAGTACGACCTTAACCCGATAGAGATATACCAGTACAGCGAAATGATTGAGAACATGAGCAACTTTATGACCGGTTTGACTCTTATCTATGACATCAATCCGAAGCATCAGCTTCAGTTCCAGGCGCTCAACAGCCTTAACGGCAGCACGGAATCGGAATACGGCAGAGGCATTGAGGCTTCACGTCTTCCGCTTGTATATTCTGTAAACTGGAACGGTACAATGGGCATATATCAGACACGTTGGTCGGCTTCGGTTATGAATGAGGCTAAGGACAAGTATATGTTCTACTTCGCATTGGGCAACCAATTCAATTTCTCCGAAAAATGCAACATGTACTTCGATATCATGACTTCTACGGAGCAGCTCGACCGCAAGGGCATCATTACTAACATCTGCGGCGGCCAGGTCGCTTTCGCCGGTCATAATACTTTCAACACCATGTATAACTCATTCGTGGCAAAGGTAAACTACCGCTTCTTGCCTAAGTGGAATTTCTTCGCTCAAGGCATGTTCGAGACGGCATCGGTATATAAGGATAACGGTACGCTCAAAAAGGGCAACTACCGCACGTCGGTGGGCTATCAGGGCGGAATAGAGTTCTATCCTATGGAGTCGAACCTGCACTTCTACCTTGCTTTTATTGGGCAGACGCACATGTTTACTGAAAGAGCTGAATTTTACGGAAACGACAACTATAGCACGCAAAGGGTATCATTGGGCTTTATATACAAACTGCCCGTTTTTTGACGGAGCGACAAATGGCTTATAACTTATGCTGATTCAACTACTATTTGTTCTTACGTTCATTATTCTGGGAGCGAGGCTCGGAGGTATCGGTCTTGGCGTCATGGGCGGCGTAGGCGTCGCTGTGCTGACATTCGTGTTCGGCCTTCAGCCTACCGCGCCGCCGATAGACGTGATGCTGATGATTGCGGCGGTAATATCCGCCGCGGCATGCATGCAGGCGGCGGGCGGCCTTGACTACATGGTGAAGGTGGCCGAGCGTATTTTGCGCAAACATCCGCAATATGTTACAATTCTGGCTCCTTTGGTGACTTATACATTCACATTTCTTGCAGGCACCGGGCATGTGGCCTATTCGGTGCTTCCCGTGATAGCCGAGGTGGCGACGGAAACGAAAATCCGTCCCGAAAGACCGTTGGGCATTGCCGTAATCGCTTCTCAGCAGGCTATTACGGCTTCTCCTATTTCTGCGGCAACAGTCGCTCTGCTCGGTCTGCTGTCGGGGTATGACATCACTCTGTTCGACATTCTCAAAGTCAGCATCCCGGCGACTCTGGCAGGCGTGCTTGTCGGCGCCTTCGCGTCAATGAGGGTCGGCAAGGAACTTGTCGAAGATCCCGAATACCTGAAAAGGCTGAATGCCGGCGAAATGGATGTGAAGCATGCGGAACTGAAGGATGTGAAGAATGTTTTCAACGCGCGTGTTTCGGTAATGCTTTTCATTGCGGCGACGCTGCTCATCGTGCTGTTCGGCTCAATGCCTTCACTGCGTCCATCTTTCGACGGCAAACTGCTTGACATGCCGTCGCTGATAGAGATACTCATGCTTGCCGTTGCGGCCGTCATTCTTCTTGTGACACGTACGAGCGGAACGAAGGCCGCTCAGGGCAGTGTCTTCTCTGCCGGAATGCAGGCGGTGGTGGCGATCTTCGGTATCGCATGGATGGGCGATACTTTCATAAACGGCAATATAACAGGTCTTACAGAGTCCATAAAGCATGTGGTTACCGACATGCCCTGGCTTTTCGGCGGCGCGCTGTTCGTGATGTCCATACTTCTTTACAGCCAAGCGGCGACGGTACGTGCCATTGTTCCGTTGGGAGTGGCGTTAGGCATAAACCCAATGATGCTCATTGCTCTTTTCCCTGCGGTGAACGGCTACTTCTTCATTCCTAACTATCCTACGCTTGTCGCTGCCATTAACTTTGACCGCACGGGCACTACACGTATCGGCAAGTGGATACTGAACCATTCGTTCATGATGCCGGGGCTTGTGGCTACAGCGGTGGCGCTGCTTGTCGGGCTTTTGCTGATACGTATTTATTGATGCGTTTAACGAAATGAGTATATGATATTCTTTACATCGGGTAATCTGTTGCTTGTTGGGTCAATACTGATTTTTTGCAGTATTCTCATCACAAAGGCGGGCGGCCGTTTCGGCTTGCCTGCTTTACTGCTTTTTCTTGTAGCGGGAATGCTGTTCGGCTGTGACGGCTTGGGAATACATTTCGACAATATGGGGCAGGCGCAGTTTGTGGGCATGGTAGCCCTTTGCGTTATTCTGTTCACAGGCGGTCTTGAGACAAGTCTCGGCGATATAAAGCCTGTCATGGGGCCTGGACTGACTCTCTCTACAGTTGGAGTGCTTCTCACTACGCTTCTGACGGGAACATTCATATTCATGCTTGCGGAATGGCCGCTTCTCTCCTTTGAACTTCCATTGGTGACATGTTTCCTTTTGGCGGCGACAATGTCATCAACCGATTCTGCATCGGTATTCAATCTTCTCAGGAGCAAGAATATTAACCTGAAGAATAATCTTCAGCCGATGCTCGAACTTGAGAGCGGAAGCAACGACCCTATGGCATATATACTTACCATTGTGCTTATACAGCTCTCTTTGACATTAGGCGAGTCCGGCACGGCGGGTACGGACTTCGCTCTGCTGTTTGTCGATTCGCTGAAGATACTTGTCCAGCAGTTCGCCGCAGGCGCCATGATAGGCGTGTGTGCCGGTTTTGCTGCCGTATGGTTTATGAAGAGGGTTAATATAGATAATATACCTCTTTATTCGATAATGCTTCTGAGCATCGTCTTCTTTACTTTTGCCTTCAGTGACCTTCTCGACGGCAACGGGTACCTTGCCGTGTATATTGTGGGTATAATTGTCGGAAATAACAAGATGAAGAGCCGAAAACAGGTGTACGCCTTTTTCGACGGAATGACATGGATAGTTCAGATATGCATGTTCCTGCTGCTTGGCCTGCTTGTAAATCCGAGCGAGATGTGGAAGACTGCTGTAGCCGCTCTCTTCATCGGTATATTCATGATGCTTGTGGCAAGGCCGCTGAGTGTATTCATCTCTCTCTTGCCGTTCAAGAATATCACGGTGCCCTCGAAGTTCTTCATATCATGGGTGGGACTCAGGGGAGCAGTGCCCATAATATTCGCGATTTATCCGGTTGTGGAGCATGTGCCTGGCAGCAATGACATCTTTAATATTGTTTTTTTCATAACTCTGCTCTCCCTTGTTCTGCAAGGCAGCACAATCGTCGCGTCCGCGAAAAAACTGAATCTGCTGCTGCCTGTCAAGAAGGAGGTGGATTTTAATGTGGATTTGCCCGAAGAGGCCGGAGAACAAAGCGAGATAAAGATTACCGAGGAACTTATCGCCGAAAAAGGTAATACTCTCAAGTCGCTCGGCTTGCCGCAGGGGGTGCTTGTGGTAATGATTAAACGAGGCGAGAAATACATTGTTCCGACAGGTATGGTCGAACTGCTGCCGGGCGACAATCTGCTGACTATAGCAAGTTCCGAGGTTGAGGGGAATTCTGAATGATCGGATGGGTCAGGTGTTAATTTATTAGAAAAATTTAATCGCTGTTGGCTGAATCATGAAAAATAGTTGTATCTTCGCAGAGAAGATGCATTGCGGCAGTAGCTCAGTTGGTAGAGCATCAGCTTCCCAAGCTGAGGGTCGCGGGTTCGAGCCCCGTTTGCCGCTCTAAAGCAAAGCAGGTCCATGGGGCCTGCTTTATTCATCTTGGTAAGCTGTTAGGGTCGGGGTTCTTTGCGGAGCAAGAATAGCTGAGACTTCGTTTACGCTCCTATAAGATAATCTCTCGTACATTGCAGGCTATTACTTTTTTCTTCACAAAAACAGGCTTCCGATTTTCTTCGGAAGCCTGTTTTTGTGAATTCTGTTCCTTTTTTAGAACAGCTTTTCGGGATATTCACCGGCATCAACGAGTGACTGAATCTTCTCGACTGTTGCTGGGCGGTCAGCTGCGTATGTAACGCCGAACCACTTTGCTGTCGTGTCAAGTACCTCGCAGCTTGCTGTACCGGAAGTGGTGAGGTTGTTCACTACAAGCGGGATGAAGTATTCTGCCTTCGGCTTGTCGATGTTCTCCTTCAAGAAGTCCACGAACTGCTCCTCTGAATACTTGAAGTAGTCAGGTGTGAAGCCCCAGAAGTTCATAGATACCGGTGTCTCTTCCGCTACAGGCTGCCATGCGCCCTCTTCGTCCTTGAAGCAGATAGGGCCGTCTACACGCATAATTTCTGTACGCTCTACAACGCCTGTAAGCATGTTCTGTTCGTTCTTCTCGCAAACGCCGCGCGCAACGCTGCCATTCTCGCTCAATGTGTTGCAGATGCGGAAACCTACCATTGAGTAGCGGCCTGTGCTGCCTTCGGGAAGTTCGCTGAGCCACTTGCCCATAACGGCAAATGCGTCACGTCCGTAGAAGTCATCGGCGTTGATTACTGCGAAAGGCTCCTTGATAACATCTTTTCCCATAAGTACAGCGTGGTTTGTGCCCCAGGGCTTTGTACGATCCGCCGGCACCTCAAAACCTTCGGGGAGGTTGTCGATAGCCTGGAATACAAGTTCTGTAGGAATGTGACCTTCGTACTTGCTCAATACCTTTTCACGGAAGTCCGCTTCAAAATCCTTGCGGATAACGAATACCAATTTGCCGAAACCGCCACGGATAGCATCAAAGATAGAGTAGTCCATGATTGTCTCTCCGTTAGGACCAAGACCGTCCAACTGTTTCAAACCGCCATAACGGCTGCCCATACCTGCAGCCAAAACAAAAAGTGTAGGTTTCATTTTTGTAAATATTAAGTGTTAATTATAAATGTTTTTCAGTGTGAGAGCGGCTGTCGTGAGCCATTCTTTCCAAAGGTACAATTAAAAAGTTAATAATTTGCAAAAAAACAGTAAAAAACTTTTTTATATACATCAGAACGGGTATCCGATAGCGAAATGCCAGGCAAAGCCGTCCTTGAACGGCGAGAGGTTGAAATAGCCTTTCCGCTTTGTCTCATAAGGCGCATGCAGTCCGAGTCCGAAGTCAAGTCTGAGTACTAAGAACTCAAGGTCGTATCTTATGCCGAAACCTGTATTCAAGGCTATCTGTTTGGCGAACGTATCGGCTTTTATCTCACCTCCCGGGCGTTCGGGGTCCTCTTTCATCAGCCAGATGTTTCCCGCATCGACGAACACGGCGCCGTGCAGGTCCTGTATAATCCTGAATCGGTATTCCACGTTCATCTCTAACTTCAGAGTACCTGTTTCGTCGAGGTAGGAGTATCTGTTCTTGCCGTCGGGCCTGAAACTTCCCGGGCCTATGGAGCGTGTCGTGAATGCCCTGAGGCTATTGGCGCCGCCGATGTAGAACTGTTCGCTGTACGGGGCATATTCGGAATTCCCGTAGCTGTGTATCGCTCCGGCCAGTATTCTTGTCGCTATGTACTGGTTGCGGTCAATCTTCCACAGCTGTCTCATCTCTGCGGTAGCTTTGACGAATTGCGCGTAAGGGTTACCGAATATGTTCTTGTTCTTGGTGTTGAAACCCTTTCCGAACGCATAGAAGAACAGGGACGTTATGTTTCCGGCCTGCGTCACCGACACCTCGATGCTTGTCTTGTTCCTGTGGTCGGTATTTGTGTTGTCATACAAGTATGTATATTGCATAGCCGGTATGAACTGGTCGCGGAAACTGTTCTCGATAGAACGGTTGCTCTTTGCGATAGAGTCGAACTTCGCTGTGGTGCTGAGCAGCATGTCGTATGTCAGGCGGAACGGTATGACTGTGTGCGTTGTCGTGCTGTGCGAGAATATCTTGTATGTGGCATCGCCTCCGGCACGTACCATTCTGAAGAATCCTGAACGGTTCATCACGTTCGCGTGCAGTCTCAGCGACGTTGTCGATGGTACGCGCAGGTAACGGCGGTGAACGATAGGGAAGAACAGGCGGGGAAAGGACAACGCTACGTCGCCGCCTATTTCCCATGAGTTTATCACGCTTGAGCGTCCCGTGACATTCTTGTCGGTCTGCCACTCGTACGAGCCTTTAAGAGTGAACTTGAGCATTTCGCCGCCTCGGAACACATTCTTTTTCGCAAGGCTTATCCTGCTTCCGGGGCCTATCTGGTCGTTGCTCTTCGATGTGGCGTTAAGTTCGAAACTGAAGTCGTACGGCTTGTCGAGCTGAGCTGTGATGTTTAAGTCAAGAGTGTCGCTCTCTCCTCTTGGCGTGAGGGCGAAATTAATGTTGCTGAATATGTTCATCTGGCTCAGTCTCTTGAACGCCTCTTGCTGTTTGTCGTTCGAGTATAGCTGCCCGGTCCTGATTTGAACGTTACGAAGCAAGGCGCCTATCTTTACAGGCGGTCTCTTGCCGTTGTAAATGTAAGAGAAATTTCTTCGGCTCAGCGTGTCGCTCTCGGCTGTTCTGTTGCCGCCGGTTGAGCTGTTCTGCGGAATACGGATGTTTATCTTGCCGAACTTCCATTGCTGCAATGCACGTTTGGGCAGGTTGGCGGCCGGCTGTATGCGCATGGATATTTTCCCCGGGGCGTTCACGCTGTCGGCGAGATATGTTATGCTGCCGGGCTGGAAATAGTAGTAACCTTCGTTCCTGAACAGTTTGCTCAGCCTTGTGCGTTCTTCCTCCATTAATGCAGCATTGAACTGCTCGCCGCTCTTCACGAGCCGCCTGTTCCACGTTGCCTTTATTATGCTGTCGGCAGGAGCGGGGAAGCCGCTGTACGAGATGCTGTCGTACATGTACGGCTCGTTCAGCGTTACGGTATATTTTACTTTGGCCGTCTTTGCGTTTTTCTTGCCGGTGATTGTCTCAGCTGTTGTCTTGCCGTTGAAGTATCCGTAGTATTTAAGCACTTCTGTTGCTACTTCGGCACGCAGTTCCGGGTTTACGTCTGAAATAAGCACAGGGTCGGTGGCGAATGTGTTGAAGAACCATTTGCCGAGCATGCTTTTTGAATTGCGGAAGGCGTTGTACCACCAGAGCCCGATAGGCAGGGCACGCCATCTTGAGCTGCCGAGAAGTGAGCCGTTGGGAGCGCAGTCAAGCGCGTATGTCACCTCCTCGATAGCGCTCTTGCCTGTAGCCGTAGCGGCATATTTCTTCTTGCCGACAAATTCGGTGCTTTTCATGCCGGTATAAAGCTGTTCGCCGTCAGGTATCAGTTTGGTGGTCGAACATGCCGCAAGCATCAATGCCGTTATTGTGATTATGTATAGACTTTTCAATCTCATGCTATTCGCTCTTTGCCTTTTTCTTGTCAGTGTCTGTCGTATCCCGGCCGGTTAGCTCCTTTTCTTTCTTTTTTCCCCGTTTAAAGATGAACAGATTGCGCAAGTTCTCAAGTTTGCGTTTGTAAACGTAACCTATGCCGGTCTCTATAATCTCGCCCTCAAGCAACGACTCGTAGTTCTTGTCGTAAAACAGCCTCAGATAGCGGTTGCTGCTTTCGCTTATCTTCCATTCGAGCGAAACGTTGTTTATAAAGCTCTCGTTGGCGGTAGGGCGGTCGCCGCTGTTCACTTCGCCGCCAATGACTATCGTCAGCCTGTCGTTCCAGAACCTCTTCTTGAAACTGAACGAGTAATTCTTGTATGTGCCTCCCGTTTCGGCGTTCTCGGCATCGTTTATTCCTACATTCACGCTTACGCTCTTCATTGCGCTTCCTGCAATGTCGTTTATCTTGGCGTCGATGAAGGAGTTTAAGGCGTTTGTCACGCTCATGCCCTTGCTGTTGCCTATGTATGTCCCTGTTATGAGCATTGTCACGGCATATTTGTTGAGCGTTTCGGTGTCGAGGCTGTTCAGTTGGTCTTGGACTACGGCATTTTCGGGTGCCGAAATGGTAAACGTCAGTCCCATGTCGCTCAATGTGTTGCTCAGCTTTACGCCCACATCGAACGCTACGGGCTGCGAGCCTCCGTCGTCCATGCTCACCGATGTCGTTATCCGCTCCAATGCCGTTATTTCAATTGTCGGGTCAAGAATGTCTCCGGTCCATGTGACCTTGCTGCCGTCGGTTATGTTGAACGTCTTTAACGGAATGATAGGCAGTTCGTACTTCAGTTCGCCGTCGCTCATAGTGTATGTGCCCGACACGTTAAGCCCGTTGCTGCTGGTGTAGCTCATGTTAAGGTTTCCGCCTCCCTGCAACGTCACGTAGCTGTTCCTGTTCGCATCGAAGTCGGCGTTTATTCTCGCCCCGTCCTCAATTCTCAGTCCCATGCTGATGTTCGTGTTTCCGAAGTCTGCTTCCTCCTCTTCGGCCGCTTCAACCTTTGCCGTGTCCGAGAAATTGACGAACTCCACAAGCCCGTCAAGCTCCTTGTCTGTTCCTATTGGAGCGTCCTGCATCACGTATGTGATATTGCTCTTGCCGAGCAATGTCGCATTGCCGTATACCTTCATGCTGTTCAGCGTGCCGCCGATGAATGCTCTGAAGTCGATGAACATTCTGCCGTACAGCATGCTTCCTTTCCGTCTTGGAGCGTTTACAAGCTCATAGTCGTTCGCATTCATCCTGAGGTTGAACGACGGGTTCGACATCTTGCTCATGTCTACCGTGCCGTTCAGCTTGAACGGGCTCTCTCCTTTGGCGTAAATGTCAAAGCTGTTGAACTGAATTCTGTTGCGGTCAATGATCACGGGTTTGTCCGACAGACGCAGGTCGGCGCCGAACAGGGGAGCGTTCACGAATGCCGAATCGAACTGTATGTATCCGTCGGTGTCAAGTTCCGACAGCTTGCCTACGGCGTTTACCCTGCTGTTCACGTAACCGTCGAGGCTCATGCCCGCATCTTTCATGAAGGCCTTGCTTACAGCAAGCGGGAATCTTGTAAGTGTTATGTCTCCTTTCAGTCCCGGCTCTTCGTTGTCGTTAAAGTAGTCGCCTTCGAGGTGCGCCACCTCTTCGTTGTCGTGGCTCAGCTTCACGTCAAGGTAGTGCATGCTGTTCTCTTTCGGGAAGTATACCACTTCGAGTGTCTCATCGCCTATTAGTGTTCCTTCGTACGAAACGCTGTCTGCTCTTATGTCGCTGCTCAGCAGCAGCTTCTCTTTTTCCATTCTGAGAAAAAGGTCAAGGTTGAGCATGCCGCCGATGTCGGGCACGAACGGCATCATGCCTGTCAGCTTTTTCAGGTTCACGTTGAACAGCTCAAGGTTTGAATTGAGTCTTTTCTCTTCGTCGGGCGACGCTGTGAGGCGCATGCCGGCGTCATGTTCGTCTGTCACGGCTACATCGGCATCAATGGAGTACAGCCCTCCGAACCTTATATAATTATTCTTTTCGAACCTGAATTTGCTTCCGAAAAGAACAGCGTCGGGGTCGAACCTTATCTCAATCTCTTTTGGCTTGACAAGTGTCTTTGCCCCGAACTTTATGCCTACCCCCTCTTCCTTGTCACGGAACACGAAGTTTGTGGTTACGGAGTCGTTGAAAATATTTCCGAACAGCATGGCGTTGAACGTCATCTTCTCCTGCATGGGATTAAGCGTGGTGCTTCGCACGCCTGCCAGATATCTTATCTTGTTGTCTTCCTGGCGTGTGAATAGCCTTATCGTGTCAAGGTTCAGTTCTCCGCTCTTGAAACCGTATACTCCGCCGTTGATGTTGATGCCCTTTACGCTGTCGAGCTTCATGGTCAAGTTCATGTTATTGACATTCAGCTCTTTCATGGCAAGGTAGTTGTGCAGAACGTTCTTCTGTCCGCAGCTGAAATCGAGCGTTATGTCAGGCAGAGCCTTCTCGTAGTCCTGAAGGTAGTACAGGGTGCTTTCCTCTTTTGCGGCTGTTCTTAGCATCTCTTCGAGCTTGCCTAAAGAGCTGAACAATCCTTTGTATCCGCTTTTAAGGCTGCCGTCGATATGCAGGTCGCCGTTGCTTGCCTTCAAATAGGAAAAGTCGGGCGTTGTGGAGAAGTCTATCGAAATGTTTGCAGGAGTGAAGCTCTTTTTCTCTGTTATAATCTTCAGTCCTTTTCCGTTAAGCCGCAACGCATGGCTCTCGCGCATGTCGGTCGAAGCCTCAATATCCAGTTTTATCTCAGTGCCAAGCTCTGCGTCTGTCAGCCCGAGCATCATGAAGTCGGCTTTTGATATATCAATGGACGTCTTGTTTTTTATGTCGTTCTTTTTCAGTTCCGTGTCGGCATCGACGCTGAACTTGAGGTCGTTAGCGTCGCCGGCAGCGACAATCTTCGAGATACTGTTCTGCTGTGCCGCATTGAGGCTGATGCTCTTCAGTTCTGTCCCGTCGTACAAAAGGGTGTCAATGGCGATGCCTATTTCGTAACGGGTCTGCTCGTCGAAGATGTCAAAGCCTGTGCCTGCTGCGTTCAGGCTCGCTGTAAGGCCGCTTAATGGAATGTCCTGCAGCAATGACGATACGTTTATTCCCGTTATGCCTATGTTCGCGTCATACGCCTCTCTTCCTATGTCATACATCGCCTGTACCGAAATCTTGCCTCCGATACCGTCGATAACAAGGTCGGCGTCCGCCGTACCTTTTTTATATGCGGCTTTTCCGTTTATCGTAAGCCCGGTGCCTGTTATGCTGTCGTTCTCCTCTGCCGCCAGCAGCTTGCGCAGCTCGCCCGTAGAGTCGAAGATGTCGAGGCACGCTTCAATGCTGTCCGGCTCAATGATGTTTCTTGCGTACCCGCTTGCGTGCAGCGCGGCGAGTGAGGGAACTGTAACATCGAGGGTGTCAATCTTCAGTTCGCTCATGTTGCCTTGTACTGCGGCTTCGGCTCTAAGCATATCATCCTCAAAAATATTCAGATAGCTCTGCTGTTCCTCTGTCAGCAGGGCGGTGAGGTCTCTCTTGTCGAGCGACAGCGACAGAATGGCTGCGAGCTTCTCTTGTCCGTCCGTTCCGAGCGATTGCCAGGGGAGTTCGCTCTTTATGTCAAGCTCCGTGCCGTTCCTGCTCTTCAGCGCAAATTTGTTTATGCTCAGTTTTTCCTTATCGACGGTGAGCGATGCAGCGGCGTTGGTGACTCTTATGCCTCCCGGCTGAATGAATGTAAGACGCTCTACGTCAATAGACGAAAACAATGGGCTGTATATAATATCTTTGCAGCCGATGTTGATGTTGTCCAATGCTATGTGGCTCAGCGGCTCTGCCTCAGGACTTTCTGTTCCTGCGTCATATCTTGCTCTGCTGTTGCTCAAGGCGAACTTGCCGACAGAATATATCTCATTGCCTATGTCTACGGTGCCCTCTCTTATGCGCAGCTTGCCGATGCAGGCGGCGATGGACATCGTGTCGAGCGGGAAGTCTATCTTCACGCTGCTGTTCTCAATGCCTCCCTTGTAAAGGTTTATTACCCAGTTCAGAGGCTCGTCGTCATCCTCGCTCTCAGTTGTGTCGCAGAGAGTGATGTTCATGTCCGTGCTATGCAGGTGCAGCTGCCTCAGGTTTACTGTTTCTTTCTCTAAGTCAATGTTGCGCGCGACAGCTCTGAAGAATCCTATCTCGCCTTCTATCTTTACCCCTTCGATAAGGCCGGCGGTGTTTACGGCGGTCTTCTCAATAGATACGTAATTTACCTCCACCTCTCCTCTCAGCAGCGGCAGGAACGAAATGTTGGCCTCAACCTCTTTTCCTTGCAGAAAGGCAGTGTCGCTTCTTGACACCTGAAAGTCCGATATGCTCAGTTTAAGGGGGAACGCAAGGTGAAAAGAGCCCATGTCTATCTCGAAACCGCTCGCTTCGCCAACCTTTTCGCGGATTTTCTCAACGGCGAATCTCTGGACCGGCGGGATATACAGCAATACGATAAAGAACCATAAAAGGACGACAGGGAGGCACACGGCGATAGCCGCAGCCTTGAAAATTCTGTATGTCCTGCTCCTTTTTTCCATATTAGAATACAAAGTAATATAAATTTATTATAAGTATGCCATTTTTTTTTGAAATGTTTTTTATCATTGCCTGCTGTTATTCATAAACAAATACGGGCGGGCAACTTTTGGCCGCAATATTGTTTTTTTCTTCAAATATCTTTAAATTTGCCTCTCGTAAATCCAAAAACAGACGTCAATGAAAAGAATTGCATATCTATCGCTTTTAGCAATATCTCTTCTGTCGCTCTCTTGCGGCGGCAACGAAAAACCGCAGAACGAAGACAAGAAAGAAGAACTTGTGAAAGACCTCAATGTTAATAGTCCCGACAGTGACCAGTACGTGCTGCTCTCGACAGACATGGGCGACATCACAGTCAAACTCTATCGTGAGGCTCCCGGCCACCGCAAGAATTTTGTCAATCTTGTCATGAACGGATTTTACGACAGCCAGCTATTCTATAGGGTAAAGAAAAACCTTTTCATTCAGACAGGCGATTATACCTCAAAGACTAACCCTGACGGTGCCGACTTGGGCGTTACCGACGTCGAGTTTACCGTGCCGTCGGAGATAGACCCTGCGAAACGCTATCACAAACGTGGAGCAGTGGCTGCCGCAAGTTTCAACAGGGGCGACTACTCATCGGGAGCCCATTTCTATATTGTTACCGGGCAGCCCGCAAAAGATAACGAACTGAAGCTGAGCGAGCGGAAGATAAATGAAGAACTTGTAACAAAGAAGTTTCACGAAGTACAGATTCCGTATCGCCAGCAGATACTGCGACTGAACAATTCGGCAAAGCATGATGCCAAGAAGAAAGAGGAACTCAATAAACTTGTCAGCAAACTCATGGCCGAGGCGCGCGCGGCAGTCAAGGGAAACGAGTTCTCATATTCGGCAAAACAACGCAAAGAGTATATGAATGTGGGCGGCCTTCCGCATCTCGACGCCTACTATACCGTCTTCGGAGAGGTTGTCGAGGGTATGGACGTCGTGGATAAAATCTCTGCGGCGGACGCAACCTCAAAGGGACGTCCTCGCGTTCACATCAAGATAAACAAGGCAACGCTTCTCGATAACTATGGTAAGTAAGGGACAACTGCCGAACGGGCTGCGGGTGGTGCATTACCCTGCAGCGGGCAAGCAGATGGTTTATATAAACCTGCTTTACGGAGTAGGGGCCCGCAACGAGGAGTACCGGTACACCGGCATAGCCCACCTGCTTGAACATCTGATGTTCGAAGGCACAAAGGCTGTTCCTTCGTTTGACGAGCCTGTAGAGAATGCCGGGGGAGAGAACAACGCATACACGACGAACGATGTCACAAGTTATTATATAGCTCTTCCCAAGCAGAACGCCGAACTCGCCTTTTGGCTCGAGAGCGACCGCATGCGCAATATTACGTTCGGGAAAGAGAAAGTCGCCGTACAGCGTCAGGTGGTAATGGAGGAGTTCAAGCAGACTAAGCTCAACAAACCCTACGGCGACGCGAGTACCATTCTCCGTTCAATGGCATACAAACGGCATCCGTACCGCTGGTCCACAATAGGACGCGAACTGAGGCACATCGCCGATGTTCCGCTGCCTGTCATACGCAGCTTCTACAAACGTCATTATGTGCCGGGCAACGCTGTTCTGGCAGTCGTGGGCGATGTTTCTTTTGAGCAGGTGATGGAGTGGTGCAGCAAATGGTTCGGCGACATTCCCGCAACGGATTACAAGGTCGCAGTGCTGCCGCAAGAGCCACGTCAGACACGCATGCGCCGCAAGACCGTCTACCGCAACGTTCCCGAAAATGCCCTTTACATGGGTTTTCACATGGGTAGCAGACTCAGCGCCGACTACTATCCGTGTGACGTTATCTCCGATGTCCTGTCAAACGGATATTCGGGCCGTCTGTCGGCACGTTTGGTCAAGGAGAAAAAACTCTTTTCAAGAATTGACGCTTTCATTTCGGGCTGCGAAGACCCGGGCATGTTCTGGATATATTCACGTGTCGCCGACGGAGTGTCTGTAAAAGAGGCCGAAGAGGCGATATGGCACGAACTGGAGCTGCTGAAGAGCGAGCTTGTGCCGTGCGAAGAACTTGACAAGGTGCGTAACCGCTTCGAGTCGGAGTTTTACTTCCGCAATGTCGGCGGCGAGAACTTATGCAACAATATCGCCGTCGCCGAGATGCGGGGAAGCCTCGATTCTCACTTTCTTGAGCCTGAAAAATACCGTGCTGTTACCGCACAAGAACTGCGTTCCGCCGCAAAAGAATTATTCCGCCGTGGAAACGCCTCGGTGCTTTGGTATCTGAAGAGGTAGGTTTAACGATTGCGGAGTCCAACATGCAGGGATTTGATATTCCGTCGCTTGTCTTAGGTGTTTTTGTTACTTATAAAATATATAACCATCGGATTTCACATCCGCTGGAACGAAGGCTTCAACGAAGTTAAAGTCGCGATTAAACGGCATTGTTTGAATTATATTTGCAGAATAATAATTTGTATGTTATTTTTGTGATTTATTATATAATAAGCCGTGATTACCGCAAGGACAAAATCTGCCTTGCGATGGCAGTAGCTTGGCTGAACGAAAGAACACATCAATACATTTTAAACATATTATGGCAACAAGAAAACATTCATGGAACTATGAAAACATTGGTGGCGCTACGCGTGTAAAGGTCGCTACCGGTGCCGACATCGCTCATCTCGGGGAACTGGACATTAAGAAGTGGACGGTGCTTTCATGCCCCACTACAGGGCTTGATATCGACGACAAGAGCTTGAAATATATCGATGCCGATAATGACGGGCGTATCCGTGTAAGCGATGTGGTAGCTACATCGCAATGGCTTACATCGGTAGTCAAAGATGCCGATTTGCTGGTAAAGGGCGCTGACAGTATCGACGTCGAGATGTTCAATCAGGAAAATGCCGACGGTCTTATATTGCATAATTCGGCAAAGCAGATACTTGTAAATCTTGGCAAAGAGGGTTCTGTAATCTCTTTGGCCGACGCGGCCGACACTGTTGCGATTTTTGCGAAGACCCGTTTCAATGGTGACGGCGTAATCACCGGTCAGACCTCGGAAAACGAAGAAGAGAAGGCTGCGATAGCCGCAATCATCAATGCTTTTGGCGGCGTGGCCGACCGCAGCGGCGAGAATGGCGTGAATGCCGAGCTGATAGAGAAATTCTATCAGGCTATGGCCGACTATGTAGCATGGCAGGAGGCGGCCGTTGAAGCTCCATACGGTGCCGATACCGACAAGGCTATAGAAGCGTACAATGCGCTTGACGTCAAGGTGAAGGACTATTTCGTGCGTTCGCAGCTCGCGTCGTTCTCACCTGAGAGCGCAGCTAAGCTCGACGTGCAGGCTGCCCTCATAGAGGCGATAAGCGCGGAAAACCTTACCGGCAAGACCGATGATATAGCCGCATATCCTGTCGCTCGCATCACCGGAAAGGCTGAACTTGACATCAATGCGGCCATTAATCCTGCATGGGCCTCAAAGTTCAATACGCTCATTTCTATAGTAAAGCCCAAAGGAAAGGTTATTACCGAAGAGTCATGGGCCGCAATAGGCGCTTCTTTCGCTGAATATAATGCATGGAAGGTTGCCAAGAAGGGCGGTGAGGTAGAGACGTTAGGCCTTGATGCGATAAAGAAGATGATTGCCGACGACAAGAAGCAGGCGTTGCTCGATCTCGTGGCTCAGGACGTGGCGCTCAAAGAGGCTTCTGAGGGCATTGACCTGGTGGACAAGTTCCTGCATATATACCGTGACTTCTACCGCTTGCTATGCAACTTCGTGACGTTCCAGGACTTCTATTCAAGAAACAAAAAAGTAAGAGCCGTATTCCAGAGCGGACGTCTGCTTATCGACCAGCGTGAATGCCGCATGTGTATGCAGGTTGCCGATATGGCCAAGCACAACACTATGGCTGCGGCAAGCGGCATGTATCTTGTATACTGCGATTGCACGACAAAGACAAATCCTTCCAAACTGAACATTGTGGCTGCGATTACCGTAGGCAACATCGGCGACCTTGTCGTCGGAAAGAACGCCATCTACTACGACAATAAAGGACAGGTATGGGATGCGGTAGTGACAAAGATAATAGACAATCCTATAAGTATAGGACAGGCGTTCTGGTCGCCTTACCGTCGCATGGCTACGACCGTAGAAAACCTTATCAACAAGAGCGCTGCCGACAAGGATGCGGCCATGATGAAGGATGTGAACGCTAAGATAAACGCAACCCCCACGACATTGCCTAAGAATGAGGAGAACAAGGCTCCGGCGCAGCCGTTCGATATTGCCAAATTCGCCGGTATCTTTGCTGCCTTAGGTATGGCTGTCGGCATGATAGGTGCAACCCTTACAAGCATCTTCAGAGGTGTATTTGGTCTTAATTGGTGGCAGCTGATAGCTGCATTCATCGGTGTCATGCTCGTCATATCCGGTCCTGCTATGGTAATGGCATGGATGAAGCTGCGTCGTCGTAACATAGCGCCGTTGCTCAACGCTAACGGATGGGCGATAAATGCCGCGTCAAAGATAAGCATACCGTTCGGCGAGACATTGACGGATGTTGCGCATTTCCCGAAACTTAAACTTAAGGACCCGTATGCAAGAAAAGGTATTCCTGCATGGCTTAAGGTGATAATATCTCTTATTTCTGTCGCTGTGGTGCTTGCAGGCCTTTGGCTCGGCAATATATTGGCATTCGCGGGAGCTCCTTCTCCATTGCCGATGTTCAACAAAGAAAAGGTTGAGGTCGTCGAAGAGGCACAACCGGTTGAAACAGCCGAGGCTCAGCCGGCGGAGGCAGCCGCAGGAACGGCCGCGGAGCAGTGATTTGATGATTCAGTCCCGAAGCCGCCGAGGCGGGTTCGGGACTGAATTTAAATTTTGAGGGCTCGTCACGCAACTTTAATCGTTTTCAAAACTTTTCCATAGGTTGTCATTCGGCAGCGGAGCTGTTATCTTTATATGTTCCTTTGATACAGGATGAATGAACTCAATGCTGCGAGCGTGCAGGGATATGCTGCCGTCGGGGTTGGAACGCTTCGCTCCGTACTTAAGGTCGCCCTTAATGGGACAGCCGATTGATGCCAGCTGGCAACGTATCTGGTGGTGGCGGCCTGTTTTCAGTTCCACTTCGATGAGGCTGTAGTTCTGCGACGACGCTATGTGGGAATAGCAGAGCAAGGCGTGCTTGCTGCCTTTTACCTCCTTTGGGTAGGAAAAGCTCTTGTTCATCTTTTCGTTACGCAGAATCCAACTGCTTATCTCCCCTTCTCCCGGTACAGGCACGCCCTTTGTTATAGCCCAATATATCTTTTTTACGGCACCGTCACGGAACATCGTGTTTAGCCTTTCGAGCGCTTTGCTCGTTTTTGCGAACACGACAATGCCGCTGACGGGACGGTCGAGACGGTGCGGCAGACCGACAAAAACATTCCCCGGCTTTGCGTATTTCTCTTTGAGAAACATTTTCATCTTTTCGCACAGGGACTCGTCGCCGGTCTTGTCTCCCTGGACAATCTCTCCTGCAGCCTTGTTTATTATTATAATATGGTTGTCTTCGTAGAGTACGTTCATTCTCAGATGCTGTTAATGGTTCCTGTATGTCCGAGAGCGCCTAATATTACATTCTCGGTGAAGTGATATACGAATTTCTCATCGTTGTTCTTGCTAACAATGCCATTGACAAAGGGAATCTCGATGCCCTTCAGGCAAAAATGCAGAAATCTTGCGGCAAGGTCGGGGCTTTCGGTCTTGAATATTCCTCTCTGCTTCCCCTCGGCTATTATATGGCGGAACAACGCAATCTCCTTAGAGTCGAAACTCTTTCGTATATGCTCGACAATGACGATGTAGTCGGAATGGAGGCACCCGTTGCGGCGTACGATGCTGCGGGTCATGCGCAGACGTACAAAAATAAGCTTTATAATCTTCTTGTCGATAGGCAGGGCCGACACGGCTACCTTTGTCATGGCTGCCGATATCTTCTTGACCTCCATTTCAATGGACGCCTCAAGCAGCTCTTCCTTGCTCTGGAAGTATGTGTAGACCGTTCTTCTGCTCTTTTCCGCAGCCTGAGCTATGTCATTCATGGTTATATTGCTTATGCCATGCTTCGCGAATAATTTTCTTGCGACTTTTATTAAGACCTCTTTCGTGTCGGGTGCTGCCATATTTTTATATTTTGTCGCGAAATTACACTTTTATGCACAGATGTGCAATAACGGAAATATGAAAAAAGTACAAAAACATGGTTTTTTGAGAAAAAATCTCCGGAATATTTGTTTTGAAAGAAAGATTGTATTACCTTTGCATCAGTTTTGAAAACCGCATCGCGGGGTGGAGCAGTGGTAGCTCGTTGGGCTCATAACCCAAAGGCCGGAGGTTCGATCCCTTCCCCCGCTACTTTAAGGAGAACATAAGTTCTCCTTTTTTATTTTTAAATAAATCAATTTTTCTTTCGCTCTTACAACTTTTAATGCTTACCTGCGAAGGCTGTGGGGTAGGATGTTTTATTCTTGTTGCGATTTACCCTTGACCTGTTGTTTTTTATTCTTTTTGTTGTCGTTCTGTCATGTACTTTTGTCGCACAAAAGTACCAAAAGGCCCGGCACAGGGCGTTCGAGCCGCTTTCTCCTCTTGCTCGTGAATTGCCGCCGGCAATATAACTCGTCCGTCGTCCGCTTGCCGTTTCAAGCCTTTCTGCCGTCCGCAGGGCGCTGCGGAACTCGCTTCGTGCGGCTATGCAATGTAAATTATACCCGCACTTCGCTCATACAGTCCTCGCGCAATGGCCTGCATCCGGCAGGGCTTTGCACTCTCTCACTTACAGTGCCGGTTTATTTTGAAAATTACTTCTGCTGTCGCTTATTCATTGCAAGAGTAATGTTTTGCTAAAAACTCTAATGTGCAACAATGAAACAATAAACTATAAGAATTCGCTGTTTTCAGTTTTATGGCCTGCATCCGGCAGGGCTTTACACTCTCTCGCTTATAGTGCCGGTTTTATTTTGAAGTTACTTCAGCTGTTGTTTATTCCATTGCAAGAGTAATTTCCGAACAATACCGTCACCGTTAAAAACAGAGTGAGGCTCCGTTGTTTCTCAGGGAAAAGGCGAGGACATGCAGAGCGAGGCGTGCCGTTATATTATTATTCAGTAACGCAACGCCGAGCGAGTTCCGGTGCCCCTGAGGAACGACGGAAAGAGCTGAACGGCAAGTTCGCTGCGACCGAGTTATGTCGCTGTGCGACTCGCGAGCAAAGCGACGAACGACTGTTTTTTTCGCGTGACCGGCGTTTTTTGATTACTTTTTCACGAGAGAAAAAGTAATGAGAGAAAGACCTACGCATTGTGACAATCAGCAGTTTAAGGTTGAGGACTGCGGTAGAATATAACGGCGAGCGGAAGCGAGATTTTTGTTTTAAACAAAAAGTTACTTAGTCCCCGGAGTTTGCCGGTGAGCCGTCGGTTTTCTTATAAAAGTTGCATCTCTTCCAAAGAGACGCAATTTTTTGACTGCCCTGCGGCGGGGCGTCTTTCATTTACAGCAGAACGTATTTGTTAAGATTGCATTATTATACATATAAAACACAAGCGCTGTCCCGAAAAGAACAGCGCTTGTGTTTTATTATACAAGAAGAAGCTGATTACTTCTTCACTTTGTCTACGATTGCCTTGAAAGCGGCAGGGTTGTTCATAGCGAGGTCAGCGAGAACCTTGCGGTTAATCTCGATACCGGCCTTGTGCAGAGCGCCCATGAGCTGAGAGTATGACATACCCTCGAGACGAGCAGCCGCATTGATACGCTGAATCCAAAGCGCACGGAACTCGCGCTTCTTGTTACGACGGTCACGGAATGCGTATGTAAGACCCTTCTCCCAAGTGTTCTTAGCTACGGTCCATACGTTCTTTCTTGCACCAAAGTAACCTCTGGTCAAACCTAAAATTTTCTTTCTTCTTGCTCTTGAAGCAACGTGATTTACTGATCTTGGCATAGTTTTAAAATCTTTTGAATGTTAGCGTCGCCGTCTTGCGAACTTTTTTGCTAATACATTCGGTTAATAATTCAATACTTAACGCAATGACAACAATTCTTTAACACCCTTAACATTAGCAGCGTCGAGAGTTGTGAAGTGAACAAGGTTTCTCTTCTGCTTCTTTGTCTTCTTTGTCAAGATGTGACTGTGATAAGCATGCTTTCTTTTGATTTTACCTGTTCCGGTAAGAGCGAATCTTTTTTTGGCACCGGAGTTAGTCTTAACTTTTGGCATTTTTTTTAAAAATTATTAGTTAACAAATATCGGTAGCGTACTATACAACACTACTCGCTTTTTCATTCTTCAACTGCGGTTCCGGCAGCAGGCTGCGGTTTCGCCGGTTTCTCCTTCTTCGCGGGAGCAGCTTTCTTTGCCGAAATCATTATTGTCATACGCTTTCCTTCGAGAACGGGCATCATGTCTACTTTGCCGTACTCTTCGAGGTCTTTAGCGAAACGAAGCAAAAGTATTTCGCCCTGTTCCTTGAAAAGTATCGAGCGTCCTTTGAAGAAAACGTAAGCCTTTACCTTGTCGCCGTCCTGGAGAAAACTGATGGCGTGCTTCAGCTTGAAGTTGTAGTCGTGTTCGTCGGTCTGAGGGCCGAAACGGATCTCCTTGACATCAATCTTAACCTGCTTCGCCTTCTGCTCCTTCTGGCGCTTCTTCATCTGATAAAGGAACTTTGAATATTCGATAAGGCGACACACCGGTGGATTGGCCGACGGAGAAATTTCCACAAGGTCCAATTCTTTCTCTTCGGCAAGAGCAAGAGCCTTATGCAACGGCATTACTACCGACTCTATGTCTTCGCCTACAATACGCACCTCGTTGGCACGGATCTGTTCGTTTACACGATACTGGTTCTTCAGGTTGTCGTTCTTCATTAAAAATTATATAAGTTCCTTTTTACCTAAGCCCTAAGGGCATAACTTTTCAAAATCGGTTGCAAATTTATCATATATTTATCACATAACGAAGAGGTTTCGGTTTTTTTTTCGCCCTAAAGGCAAAAAAGTTGCTGAAATGCCAAACGATTAAAGCGAAGCTTCGACGACACGTGCCGCATTCCGTCATGCGCGGCATCGGTGAAGATGATGCCGCATGAATTGCGGTAACGGATGCCGCCAACAGGTGATTAACTTTCGGCTTTGAAAACGGAGCCTTAGCCGCCTTGCCCACCTCCGTTTTTCTGAATACCGCAAAGCCCTCAAGAAACAGCGACCTCCGAGCCATGGCTCGGAAGTCGCCTGTATAATTCATCGCATCTGTCATTCTGCCTGAACGGCCTCTTTACGTATTGTCTTGGTACGTATCTCCTCGCAAATAGCGGAAACGAACTCCTGAATCGGTTTAACGCCCTCGTCGCCCGCAAAGCGGCTACGCACGGCAACGGTACGGTTCTCTTCCTCCTGCTGGCCGAGTACAAGCATGTAAGGCACACGGTTATTGCGGGCCTCGCGTATCTTGTAGCCAATCTTTTCGGAACGGTTATCGACATGGACAAGAACGCCGTTCTTTCTCAGCTCCGCAGCCACCTCGTTGGCGTAGTCGCCGTATTTTTCCGAGATCGGCAGAATGCGCACCTGCTCAGGAGCGAGCCATGTGGGGAATTTGCCCTCGTATTTCTCGATAAGCCATGCGAGAGTACGCTCGTAGCAGCCCATGCTTGTACGGTGGATGATGTAAGGACGCACCTTCTCGCCGTTCTGGTCTACATAATACATGTCGAACTGTGCCGCAAGCAGAGCGTCCCACTGTACGGTAATCATAGTGTCTTCCTTGCCGTAAACGTTCTTGGCATTGATATCGACCTTCGGGCCGTAGAACGCAGCGCCGCCCGTCTCTTCGACAAAAGGTATCTCAAGCTCGGTAAGCATCTCACGGATATGCTGCTGCGTCTCTTCCCAGACTTCGGCTTCGCCGATATACTTCTTGCGGTTTTCGGGGTCCCACTTGGCAAGAACGTATGTAACGTCATTCTGCAGGCCGAGGGTCTCCATGACATGCTTTGCAAGAGCAAGGCACTTCTTGAACTCTTCGACCATCTGGTCCGGACGTACTATGAGGTGACCCTCGCTGATTGTGAACTGGCGTACACGCGTCAAGCCGTGCATCTCGCCTGAGTCTTCGTTGCGGAACAGGGTCGATGTCTCGCTGTAACGCAAAGGCAGGTCACGGTATGAGTGATGCGTAGCCTTGTAGACATAGTACTGGAACGGACATGTCATAGGACGCAATGCGAACACCTCTTTGTCGGTCTCTTCGTTACCGAGGACGAACATGCCTTCTTTGTAGTGGTCCCAGTGACCTGATATTTTATAAAGGTCGCTCTTTGCCATAAGAGGGGTCTTAGTGCGTATATAGCCCCACTCGTTGTCCTCAATATCCTCTATCCAGCGCTGAAGGGTCTGAACAATCTTAGCTCCCTTCGGCATGAGCAAGGGCAAGCCCTGGCCGATAACATCGACAGTCGTGAAGAGTTCCATTTCACGGCCAATCTTGTTATGGTCGATATTCTTTATATGCTCAAGGTGCGCCAGATACGCCTCGCAATCCTCTTTGGTGAAGAAAGCCGTACCGTATATACGTGACAGCGAAGCGTTGTTCTTGTCGCCTCGCCAATATGCGGTAGAGGTAGAAAGAAGCTTGAAGCCCTTGATAAGGCGTGTATTGAGCAGATGGGGACCCATGCACAAGTCGGCGAAGTCGTCCTGAGAATATATGGTTATTCTGTCGTCGCCGGGTATCGCGTCGATAAGTTCGAGTTTATAGGGCTCGTTCTTGGCCTTCATCATTGCGATAGCCTCATCACGCGTCACTACCTGACGCTCGATACGGGGACTTGACTTGATGATTTTCTTCATCTCTTTCTCTATCGCATCGAGGTTCTCTTTAGTGAACGGAGCGCACTCGAAGTCATAGAAGAAACCTGTATCGGTAGCGGGACCTATGGTAAGCTTGGCTTCGGGGAAGAGATGCTTCACAGCCTCGGCCATAATGTGCGTAGCCGTATGACGCAACACATGCAATGCCTCTTTTGAGTCAAGGCCTACAAGTTCAACACAGGCGCCGTCGGCAGGAACGTCACGCAAATCAATCACGTTGTCGCCGTCCTTTACCGCTACATAGCTGCCGAGCAGCTTAGGATCGACCGATGATATAAGTTCAATGTACGACTTGCCCTCTGCGGCAAACTCGCGTACATCACCGTTGAATGAAATTCTGATCATATACGTATCTATTAATTCTTAATCTATTTAAATTAAAGGCGCTGCCTTTTCAAGTGCGAAGATAGTGAAAAAACCGACAATCAGCAAAGAGTTACGCCATTTTAGCAATAAAGCCGCTGCCGCCCGGCCGTCACTTTCCCGAATACTGGAAACGCTTTATCACGTTGTATGCCTGAAAGATTCCCAGCTCGCCCGCCTTGCTCAGGTCGGCGATGCCCGCTTCGGCACTGCCTGTATACAGCCTCGCGAGGCCGCGGTTGAAATAGGCTTCGGCAAAGCGGTCATTGGCCTCCAGCGCTTTCGTGTAGTCCACTATCGCCGACTTGAAGTCGTTCAGTTTGGCCGACACGTTCGCCCTGTTGAACAACGCATGGACAAAGCCAGGCTGCAGCTCAAGCACAGCGTCAAGGTCGTTCTTGACAAGACGGTAGTCAAGGCTCGGCAAGGCGTCGTGTCTCGGGCCCGCACCGTCCTCTTTGCCGAGCCGCTGAGTCTCAAGCAGTTTATAGCGTATGAAAGAACGCACGAAGAAGAGTTCCCACGAAGCGCCGCCGCATGCTACAGCCCTGTCTATGTCGGCCATTGCGGACTCCATGTCCTGAACGAAATAGTGGTTGAGCGATCGGAGCATGAGTTCTTTAGGCGACTCCGGATTTTCCGATATCCGTTTCGAGAGGGTGTTTATATTGTCAAAGCAACGCTCGACTTCGTTGCCCGCCAAAGCACGCTCGTCGTTCGCAAGCAGAAGGGGAAGACTCAACGTGGCATTCAGTTCTTCGAGCTGCTTGCAATAGTCCGATGTCTCTTCGAGTTCCTTTTCGTTCTTGTAATATGTAAGAACGAAGAAGGGCTCAAGTTCCACAAAAACATTCCTGTCCTGCACTCTGCCACGGTACTCTGTCGTGTATTGCTTGCCGTATGCGTTGTCGGCGACAACCATCTTGTTGTAGTTGCGTACATTCTCGTCGGAACGTTTGCGGGTCTTGTCATTTTCGGCAGAATACTCTTCGCTTACCGACTCGACGCCGTTGTTGTAGATATCGAGCTGGCGTTTAAAGAGCCATTTCTCGTCGGCTTCGGCACCTTCAGCATCGCCCGCCTTGCGGCGCGCCGACGCACGGCAGCTGTACGCCTGTTCAAAGTTAGGATAATTGTCGATAACGATATTGTAATCGCTTATAGCGCCCCGGTAATCGCCCACGTTCTCGCGCAGCAACGCACGGTTGAAGCGCGCCATCGTATTGTCGGGGTCAATCTCAAGCACTTTGTCGAAGTCCTCAATGGCAAGATTGTCGTCGCCGACCGTCATGCGCAGCAGTCCTCGGTTGTAGCGGGCAAGGAAGCTTCCGGGCTCAACGTAAAGAGCCATGTCGTAGTCCTCCATCGCGCCACGAAGGTTATTCCTGTAATAGCGGACCAACGCACGGTTGATGTAACTCCCGCTGCGTGCCGGCATCAGTTCCACCGCACGGTCAAGATCTTTTTCGGCGGCCTCATAGTTTCCCATTTCGTAATGCACGATAGCTCTCGCGTCGTACACGTCGGCCGAGAACTTGTCGTGCATGACGGCTTTTTCGGCCATTTCGAGCGCCAGCAGCGTATCGCCGGAGTTAAGCGACACCTGAGTACGCATCAGATATGCGCTACTGTTACGGGGCGAGAACAGAAGGAGCGAATCCACTACATTCGATGCCTTTTGCCAATCCCCCTCCTGTATGGCAAGCACTCCGAGATTCTGCCACAGATTGGGATTCTGAGGGTCATATTTTATAGCCGTACGGAAGTCCTTTTCGGCAAGCGCAAGACTGTCGATACGTGCCAGGCACATGCCCCTCAGCTGATAACACTGCGCCACATACGGGTTCTTGGCGATAGCCGTTGTGAAATCCTCCGAAGCCCCGACGAAGTCGTCGAGGTAGAATTTCGCCAACCCGCGGTAGAAGTAGGGCTCGTGAAGGAACGGCTTAGCGTCGATGACCTTGTTGAAATATTGTATCGAAAGCACATAATCCTCGAAATAGAGCGCATTGCGACCTATTTCCATAACACGCGCGGTGTTGAGCTGCGAGCTGCACAGAGCCGGCACGCACAGCAGGCAATAAAGGATTATAGCCTTCAGCGCTCTCATCTAAGCGTTCTTTTTGTCTTGTAGTTGCAGCTGACCTTGCCCTTGAGAAGATTTCCGAGCTTGTTCTTGTTCATCTGACGGCGAAGCGGCGAGAGGCGGTCCGAAAAGACCTTGCCTTCGAGATGGTCGAATTCGTGCTGCATGACACGGGCGAGATAACCGTCCACCCACTCGTCATGCTCAACGAAGTTCTCGTCGAGATACTGCACATGTACACGTGACGGGCGGCTTACCTTCTCATGAATTCCGGGAAGGCTCAGACAGCCTTCTTCCATAGAGTCGGTCTCATCGGATGTCTCAATGATATGAGCGTTGATATAAACCCTGCGGAAACCGGCGAATTCGGGATAATCGTCCGACAGCACATCAAGGTCTATGACAACAAGGCGTATCGCCAGACCTATCTGCGGAGCGGCGAGGCCGATACCTTCGGCATGATGCATCGTTTCGAACATATTTTCTATGAGCTCACTGAGCTGAGGATAATCGGGCGTGATGTCCTCGGCGATTTTTTTCAGTACGGGCTGTCCGTAAAGATAAATAGGTAGTATCATTATTCGTCTGTTTAACTATTACTCTTTTCTCATTCTGCGGCTCTCCATGTACGACTGCAGTATTATGGTAGCGCTCACCTCGTCTACGAGTTCCTTGTTGCGGCGTGCCATCTTGCCTATGCCCGAAGCGAGAATAGCCTGGTGAGCCAGCACCGAGGTAAAACGTTCGTCGTGATACTCGACAGGAATTCCGGGCAGCAGCTTGCGTATGCGGCCTACAAACGGCCTTATGCGTCCCATGTTCTCCGAGGGCGTATTATCCATCTGCTTAGGCATGCCTACAACGATAAGTTCGACAGGCTCTCTGGCGACATAATCGAGCAGAAAGTCTACAAGTTCCGCCGTAGCGACCGTAGTAAGGCCGTTCGCAATTATCTGAAGCTCGTCGGTAACCGCCAGGCCCGTTCTCTTTTTGCCGTAGTCTATCGCCAGTATCCTTGCCATGGAAAGTACATTTTGTCCGCAAAGTTAGACATTTTAGGCGAAAGGTTTCTGCAAACATGCTAAAAAAAACAAAAATAGAGCCATGAACGGGATGTATGTTCCGGATTTGGGATATCTTCGCAAGCAGACAATAAAAATAAAAGATCATGAAGAAAATCAAAAACCCGTGGATAGGGCTCACAGACCAGGGATACAACTGTTTCGCATGCGCTCCGGGCAACCCCTACGGCCTGAAAATGGAATTCTACGAAGACGGAGACGACATCGTTTCGCTATGGAACCCGCAGGACAATTATCAGGGCTGGCTGAACACTCTGCACGGCGGCATCCAAGCCACTCTGCTCGACGAAATCGGCGGCTGGATAATAGCGCGCAAATTCCAGACATCGGGCATGACGACAAACCTGAACGTAAAGTACAAAAAGCCTGTGCCCACAGGAAAAGACATTATAATTGAGGTACGTGCCCGCGTGAGAGAGACAAAACGTAACTTCGTGTTCATAGAAGCAGCGATAACGCACAACGGCACGACATGCTCTACCGCAGAGATGACATATTACTGTTTCCCGAAAGATATCGCCGAAAAGGAGTTCATGTTCAGCGAATGCGAGCTGGAGAAATAACGGACAGACGCGGCTGAAACCGCTTCTTAGAATTTCTTTCCGCCTATAATATAAAGGGCCGTTGTCGCTATTATCTTGATATCGACCCAAAGAGAGCGATTCCGAAAATAATCAAGATCCATATCCAGACGCACAAGCATCTTCTCCATAGTGTCGGTATATCCATTGTATATGGTAGCCTTAGACGTCAAGCCCGGACGCATAAGGAATATATAATCGTAGTCGGGGTTTTTCTCTCTTATCTTATCAATAAAATATTCACGTTCGGGACGAGGCCCGACGAAAGACATGTCGCCTACAAGGACATTGTAAAGTTGCGGAAGCTCGTCAAGGTGGTATTCCCTAAGAAATTTGCCCACCTTTGTCAGCCTCTCGTCGTCCTTGACCGCCAATTTAGGCTCGCCGTCCGATTCCGAGCCGGCATACATTGTCCTGAACTTATATATACGGAAAGGCCTGCCTTTGTACCCAATTCTTTTTTGGCTGAAGATGGCGCCTCCTTTGTGACTTTGCGCAAGCTGCACGACAAATATCACCAAAAACAAAGGAGACAAGACAACGAGTCCAAGAAACGAGCAAATGACATCGAAGATACGTTTTATAGCACGTTCAAAGGCATTCATTCCGTCTTTCATAGCCATAACGATCCTTTATTTTGCATCAGTTACCACTTCGAGCATGCGTGCCGCTAATTTTTTGCGGTCAAAATCCATTGACAGCTTAACTCCGCCCTCTTGGCATGCGGCATAGACATCCTTGTCTTTAAAAAGCGAGTCGAGCTTCTTAAGAAAGTCGTCCCTGTTTTCGGGCTCATAAAAGAGACCGGCATTGTATTTCTCGACCAATGAACGCGCCTCGCCGTCCACTCCCAACAAGATAGGTATGCGCATGGCGGCGGTCTCAAAAATTTTCGAAGGTATTACCGTAGTAAAAAGAGGGTCACGACGCAAATTAACAAGAGCCGCATCCTGCAGAGCAACATAATCGGCAACCTTATCCTTTGATACGGAGTCGATAAAAAAGACATTATCAATGCCTTCGTCCGCAACCTTCTTTTTAAGATTGTCCTTTTCTGCGCCCTCGCCCAATATCATGAACTTATATTCGGGCAAGTCTTTCACGCAATCTATAAGGAAAGCGATATTATGCGCCATGCCTATTGTACCCACATAACCCAATACACGTTTTCCTTCAAGCCCGTATTTTTCAACAAGCTCTTTCGGTTTCTCACGGGACGTGAACAGTTCGAGGTTACTGCCGTTTTTTATAACATGTATCTTTTCGGGGTCAATGCCTCGCTCCGATATGATTTTCTTGAACGTATCAGTCACAACGACAATCTTTTTGGCAGAGCGGTAGCACCACATCTCTTCTTTAGAGAAGTAACGCAGCACCAAACCTTCTTTCATTGCGCCGACAGTCTTTATTGAATCCGGCCACAAATCACGCACCTCCATTATCCACGGCTTACGTTTGAAAAAATGGAGAGTCCTGCCCGACAAGGCCGTAAAGAATTGAGGCGAAGTGGCTATAATAACGTCGCACTTGCAGAAAAGACCCGCCAAAAATGATGTGACCGAGAAGCTTATATAATCAAGTATTCGTTTTAAGAAGCCTCTGTTTGATGAAATGTACGTCCAGACACGGATAACGTTTATTCCATCGACAACCTCCTTTTTTTTCCATGTGTTCTTATACCCATCATACACACGCCCGACAGGAAAATTAGGATGGCAAGTTATGACCGTCACGTCGTGACCGGCATTTACCCATTCCTTGCAATGCTCGTATGTTCGTGTCGCCGGCGCATTTACTTCCGGCGGGAAATTGTCGGTGATAAATAGAATCTTCATTCAAGAAATATATTATTGCTTATAATAGGTAACGGAAATATTTGTTTAATATTATGAAATTGCTGTATAAAAGTACTAAATAGTTTCTTACAAAATACATTTTTTATAAAAAAAGATTAAATACGCATGTTTTATTCAACAATAATAATTTCATTCACGCACTTTCCAAAGATGCGCCAGGGTAATAACGGGCAAGAATCGCCTTATAACCCATACCTTGCTCGCCCATCATTGCGGCTCCAATTTGGCAAAGTCCGACTCCGTGCCCCCAGCCAGCGCCTTTGATGACAAAGAAGCATACTCCGTCACGCATGACCTTATCAACGACAAAAGCCGAACTGTAGAGGTGGCTCTTCGAGAGCCAACGACGTATCTCGAGTTCTTTGCCGACAATGCGTTCCGCCTTGCTGCCTGCCACACGCAGTCTCACTATCCTGCCCGAAGAGCCCCGTTCAATCGGCACAAGTTCCTCGATTGTTCCGAAATCGATACCGGAGCGCTCCGCTACAAGTTCAGAAAGCTCGCTCTGCGAATATTCCACACGCCAACGGTAGAAGTCATTGGTCTCCTTGTCGTAGCCGTTAAGTATCTGCGACAGCACAACTTTTTCCGTTGTTGAACAGAAAGATTCGGGCGATGACTCTATCCACATTCTTGCCCCCTCTTCGGTCGAAAGAACGGGAACAGGCCCGCAACCCGCGGCATCCCTGAGAGCCTTGAGATACGGATATTCCGCACTTTCCCAACACGAAGAGAAAAGTTCCGTCACTCCGCCGCAGCACTTGCTGAAACGGGCATCGCAGACCTCGCCGTCGTACTTAAGCACCAGATTCCTTGTCTCATTCACAGCAAGAGCCACGTTAGGATTTGCGGCACGGGTAATGCCCTGATAACGTTGGCAATGGTCGTCGGCACAGAAGTCAAACAGCGTGTGGTCCTCCCTTGCGTACCAACGCACTACCTCTTTTTCGTTCTCAAAGCCCAATGTTCCGTATTCAACCTTTTGTTTTCTTTCGAGCTGCGCATAAAGCCAACTGCGTGATATAACAGCATGAGCCTTAAGGAATTCAAGAGAAGAAGTTGCGGACATCTCGCTCGATATTACGCTTACGAGATAATCCTCGACCGCAATTCTGTTAATGGCACGCGCCTCGTTATCTTCGACAATAAAAAGCAACTCGCCTTTAAAGCTTTGCGACTCCTTTCTTTGCCAATGGAAGTTCACGCCTATCGTAACGTCATGCAAGGTAAAGAGAGAATCGCCGTTACATGGAGTAAACTTGAGCGAGTCATACAGTCTGCCGCCAAAAGAGAGTTTTCCGTTCTCGATGAAAACGTCGTTTTTTACAGCGGCCTTTCCCGCTGAGGAGCTGAAACTCCCGATTAAATCGAAGCTTATCCGCGAAGAACGCAATATGCCGACATCAATTGTTTTCATGAGCGGAAATTATATTTTCTGAAATTTCGGCGGCATCCTCTTCGCTTATGCCCACCTCTTTGAGAATAGCAAGGGCCTCTTCGGCACAAAGATACATATAATCATTCTCTTGCGGAGCAATCATGAGCGAAGCCATGTCAAGAGCACCGGGGCTGATCATACGTCCCTTTTCGCCCTCGGTACCGTAACATTCGGGACGGTGCTTCGAGCGCGGGATTACTATAGTAACATAACCGTCCGAAGGGGTATAATAGCAGAACGCATTCATTCCGGGCTCGCTTTCGCCGTCAATGAGAGGCATAGCAGAGACCATGAGCCTCATAAGCCGCATCGATTCCTCTACGCCGGAAGCCTGAATCATGAACAGCGGAACAAGGTAGCCGCAGGCTCTGTATATAACTCCACCGCCGTTGTAACGCAAAGGCTCAAGCGATGAAGAGATTGTTTCGCGCCATTCGCCGCCGAGCATGGGAACGTCGGCAGCCCTTACCGCTTGAAGATGCGCATGGTCCGGGGCCGAAGCGCCGCATCGGGCACCATTATAGAACAGGACCATGCCTTGCCACTCTCTTGCAAGCAGCAGCATGTCGGCATACATTCTTGACAACTCTTGCGGAACATGCTCTTTCATAGGCAACGTAAAATGGAACGGCAGTATAGGGTACGGGTTCACGAGCAGCTCCATACTTCCGAGAACATCTTCGACCAATTGGCAGGAGGGACGGTTGGCCGCACATAAGAAACATTCGCGTCGCCTTATCGAATCTTTGTCCACTTTCGCCGATGCTGAAACGGCGCGTGAAGGGTTGAACTGAAGCGTAATGCCGTTGCCGAGCCTCTTTTGGCTGACCTTTTCAAGGGCACGACAACGTTCGGCCGCATCGCTCCAACACTCCAATTGCCGTTCGAAGAACCGTACGAGTTCTTCCATAGCGGGTATTTTCATCGATTTCATCAGCTCTTTTCGGGCGTTCAGTTCCGCTGTACGAAGAGAGTCCTTGTAAAGATTATTCGCATTTACCTTTTCGTGCGAAAGGGCCGCATCGGAATTTCCGCCCCAACGGCGGCAAAGGTAAAGGACATCGTATATCCGGCCGATACGATAGCTGCGGGATATACGCAAGCCAACCGCATAATCTTCGCCGTAGCTGACATTAGGGAAACCGACCTTACGTATTACAGGCGTATAAAAAGCGCGAGGAGCGCCTAAACCGTTAATTCTAAGAGCATTGTTACGTCCGTTCTCTTCGGTCCATTCCCTATGGTCGATGACCCCGGGAGGCAACGTATTCAAATCAAAGTCACATATGCGGTATGTACCTACAAGCATGGCGCAGCCCTGTTTGTAGAATTCATCGACAATCTTCTGCAATACAGACCCGTCACTGTAGAGGTCGTCGCTGTCAAGCTGTACGGCAAAACGGCCGCAACGTGAGTCGTTCACCGCAAGATTCCAACAGCCGCCTATTCCCAGATCATTGGCTTCAGGGATAATATGCACGACCCTGCCGTCATCGAACGACTCTATTATTTCGCCTGTCCTGTCTGTCGAATGGTTGTCTACCACTAACACATTGAATTTGAACGAACACTCTTGAGCAAGCACGGAAGATATCGCATCGGCAATCGTCTTTTCCCTGTTCAAAACAGGTATGACTACCGAGGCCTCAACAGGAAAATCACCGATAGAAAGGTCTATTCCGCTATACTTGCACGGCGGAAGCAGAGCCCCCGTGTCTTTGAGGTGACGGGTACACGCACGTTCCATTTCCAACTGCACGTCGCGCTGCGATGGGTTTACATAGTCGAACTGCTTTTCGCCGCTCTTGCGGTTGTCGCTCTCATTTTCGGCTGACAGACAGCCGTTATAATGATGTATCGCGCCCATTCTTGAAAGAGCAAGACGCAACTGATAAAGACCTGCGTATTTGTATTCGGCAAGTTCCGTTTCAATATACTTTTTCAAAGCGGACACTTTGAACAGACGCACCGGACCAAAGTCAAAATCGTTACGCAGACTGCCGTCAAGACAATCGATAGTCGGAGCGTCCTGCGCCTTTTCATCGATAATCTTACGGTAATGGCCGTATGCCATAGAGGCCCCGGAAGGCATAGTATCGCACAGTTCAAAAAGCGCTTCGGCAAAGACACTTACTCCCGGTTTGCTTACATAAAGCATATAGTCCGCCGTAGCCAGCCTTGCCATTTTCTTGAAGAACGCCGTAGAAAACGTTGAGTCGGTGATAACCATTTCCATCTTCTCCGGAAGCCGTATTTCAACGGGCGACATGCTCCACAGCCATATATGTTTTATCCGCTGTTCCGCCGCCAACGATTTTACGTATGCAGGCAGCTCACCGGCATACTCGAGCGGAATGAACAGCTCTATCGAGCGATTTTCCATAACAAACTATTTTCTGCGAATTTAATAAAAAGAGGCGCAATCACGCAACAAGCAGGATGAATATTTAGTTATATAAATATATTTTATTTAAAGATATAAAGAGAAAACCACTTTTTTGCACTATCTTCGCATTATTGTTTATATTCCGGATAGTGCGGAGATTCATAAGGATAGAAGATGGGTTCTAACAAGAAGAGATTGGCGGGAATGACGCTTGACATGCTCAAAGAGGCTGTCAAGGAGGCCGGCATGCCTGCGTTCACGGCAAAGCAGATAGCCGACTGGGTATACAAGAAGAGGGCACGCTCAATAGACGAGATGTCAAATATTTCGCTAAAGAACAGGGAGAGGCTGAACGAACTTTTCGAAGTGGGCTATTCATCGCCTGCCGACGAAGCGAGGTCTGCAGACGGAACCGTCAAATACCTTTACAAGGTCAATGACGGGCATTTCGTCGAGGCGGTATTCATTCCTGACGGCGAACGTGCCACTCTCTGCGTGTCGTCACAGGTGGGCTGCAAGATGAACTGCCTCTTCTGCATGACAGGAAAGCAGAAGTACACAGCAAACCTTACAGCTAACGAGATTATAAACCAGATATTCGCCCTGCCGGAATTCGAAAGGCTTACGAACATAGTGTTCATGGGCATGGGAGAACCCTGCGATAATCTCGACAACCTGTTGCAGGCAATAGAGATACTCACGGCCGGCTATGGCCTTGCATGGAGCCCGCACCGCCTGACTGTTTCGTCGGTAGGATTACGTAAAGGGCTGAAACGGCTGCTAGACTCCGGCGATTACCACATCGCCATAAGCCTGCACCACCCTATGCCAGAGAAACGCGCAGAGATAATGCCTGCCGAGAAGGGTTTTTCTATTACAGAAATGATTGAGCTGCTGAGGGAGTACGACTTCAGCCGCCAGAGAAGGCTCACATTCGAGTATATTGTGTTCAAAGGCATTAACGAAACGCAATTCCATGCCAGGAAGCTGCTGAAACTGCTCAGCGGCATCGATTGCAGGATAAACCTGATACGTTACCACGCAATACCAGGAGTACCGCTTGAAGGTGTAGACGAAAAAGGAATGGTGGAGCTGAGGGACTACCTCACGAAGAACGGCCTTTTCACGACTATAAGAGCCTCACGGGGAGAAGACATATTTGCCGCATGCGGCATGCTCTCTACGCTCAAGCAGGAGAATGAGAACAGAATAACCGAAAACAATTGATAATATGAAAAAGATTTTATCCATTTTACTTGCGACAATACTGTTGGCCGCATGCGGAGGCAACAACGACACATTCAAGAGAAGCGCTGTCGGCAACCCGTACGAAGTGCTTGTCGTTTGCAGCCAGGAATTTTGGGACTCACCTGCCGGCAGAGCGCTGGAGAATGCTCTTGACACCGATATCCCGGGGCTTCCGCAGTCGGAACGTTCGTTCAGAATATCGAGGGTGAATGAATTGAGCAACATGACAAAGCCGTTCCGCAACATAATCAACATTGACATAAACGAACGCATGTATTCAAGAGCGTTATTCAAGTACTCGGAAGACATATTCGCAAGGCCGCAGATGATTATGACGATGCAGGCTCAGTCGAACGCACAACTGGCGGAATACATTACAAAGAACTACCAGCTTATTGTAGACTTCTTCACGGCGGTGGAGATGAACAGACAGATAGACAACCTGAAACAGCGTCACAACCCTAATGCGTTGGCTACAGTAAAGGAGATGTTCGACTGCGAGCTGCTGATTCCCGTTGAGATGAACGGAGAAAAGAGAGGAGAAAATTTCGTATGGCTGTCGGACTTCAATTCGGTAAACCCTGAAATTCTCAGTTTCGCGGTTTACAGCTACCCTTACACTTCGGTCGATAACTTCTCCCTTGACAGCTACACGCAGAGGCGTGATTCGGTGATGAAGATAAACATGCCCGGAGGAAAACCGGGACAGTACATACAGACCGAACCCGGATATGTAAATATAACGGAGACATCGTACAAGGACCGCTACCTGCAGATAGCGAGAGGACTATGGTACATGGAAAACGACATGATGGGAGGCCCGTTCGTGTCGCACTCCGTTGTAGACGAGCAGAACGGCAGAGTAATCGTGGTCGAGGCTTTCGTGTATGCTGCAGGACAGAAGAAAGGCCGTTTCATTAGAAAGCTTGAGGCGTCGCTCTACACGCTGAAGCTGCCGGCAGACAAGCTCATAGAAAACAGCATACACTTGCCGCAGGTAGTCATTGAGACCGAAACGGAAAAAGAAGAAAAACAATAAACAAGATATATTTCAAAATGAGTGAGAACAGAAAAATGCGTATCGGAATTACGCAAGGCGACATAAACGGCGTCGGTTACGAGATTATATTCAAGGCTTTCGACAACCCTGAGATGTTCGACATCTGCACGCCTGTCATCTACGGCTCTCCGAAGGCTGCGGCATACCACCGCAAGGCTCTTGAGATGGAGACGCCATACAACACTATATCCAACGCCGACGAAGCGCAGGCCGGGAAACTGAACATCATCAACTGCAACAGCGACGAGATACATATTGAGTTTGGCACAGCCACCAGCGATGCAGGACAGGCGGCCTTCGAAGCTCTTGAAGCGGCAATGAAGGATTTTCAGGAGGGCAAAATAGACGCATTGGTAACGGCACCGATAAACAAGAGTTCTATCCAGAACGACAAGTTCCGCTTCCCTGGACACACCGAATACCTTCAGGAGCGTTGCGGAAACGGAGAGAAGTCATTAATGATTCTGTGCAGCGGCGACATGAGGGTAGCTGTAGCCACATCGCACATGGCTCTGCGCGACATACCGGCAGCGATAACCGCAGAACTTCTCGAAGAGAAGATAACCCTGCTCAACGAGAGCCTTATTAGGGATTTCAATATTGACGCGCCGAAGATTGCCGTGCTGTCGCTCAACCCGCATGCGGGAGACAACGGCCTGCTCGGCACCGAAGAGCAGGAGATTATAGCTCCCACCGTACGCAAGATGAACGACAGCGGCATATTCTGCTACGGCCCGTTCGCTACGGACGGCTTTATGGGCAGCGGCAAGTATGCCGATTTCGATGCGGTACTCGCGATGTACCACGACCAGGGACTGGCTCCGTTCAAGACACTGGCCATGAACGAAGGGGTGAATTTCACCGCCGGGCTGCCGGTAGTACGCACGTCGCCTGCGCACGGCGTCGCGCTCGACATCGCGGGCAAGGGCGTTGCCGACGAGAACTCGTTCCGTCAGGCAATATATTCAGCCATTGACATACAGCGCAACCGTGACATGTATGACAAGGCGCGACGCAACCCGCTACGCAAGCTCTACTTCGAGAAACGTGACGACAGCAACCGCCTGAACCTTCAACAGAACGACGAGGAATAATGAATTTCGCCATTATAGCCGCAGGCGAGGGGTCACGACTGGCAAATGAGGGCGTGATTAAGCCCAAGCCTTTAGTAGAGCTGAACGGAACGCCTATCATCGAGCGTCTGATAAGAATTTTCGAGCGGCACGGCGCCGAGAGCATAAGCATTGTCATAAATGAGCTGCAGCCCGAAACGTTGGCGTTTCTCAATAGCATTGAGCGCGCATGCAAGTTGAACATAGTTGTCAAAAGCACGCCAAGCTCAATGCACAGTTTCCATGCGTTGCGCAGCATGCTGCGCAACGGCAAATTCTGCCTTACGACCGTAGACACGCTTTTTAAAGAAGAGGAGTTCGCGCGTTACATAAAGGCGTTCGAGGAGTACGAAGGCGACGGCATGATGGCCGTTACCGATTACATCGACGACGAAAAACCGCTCTACATCGCCACAGACGAAGAGTTAAGAATAACAGGTTTCCTTGACACTCCGTCCGACGATACGAGATATATTTCGGGCGGAATATACGGGCTCGGTACAAAAGCGCTCGACATTCTTGACAAATGCATGGCAGATGGCATTCACCGCATGCGCAATTTCCAACGCAGGCTTGTCGATAGCGGAATGAAGCTAAAGGCGTTCCCGATGGGGAAAATAATAGATATTGACCATGCGGAGGACATCGCCAAAGCAGAGATTTTTATTGCCGGTAAATGAAAATTGCACTGATATCACGAAACCCGGAGAACTCTCCTAACATGGCAGACAAGGACGCTGCCATACTTGAATGCGTTAAAGGAGAACTTGAAAAAGCGGGAGCCGAGGTCACGGCAGCCAATGGCGAGCGCCTGCCTGAGGATATTGACGCCGTATGCCATATGTCGAGAGATCTCAAACTCCTTGATGCCCTGAAGATAGCCGAGAAAGGCGGCATAACAGTGCTTAACAGCCCGGCAGCAGTCGAGAACTGTTCCCGCACAAGAACAATGGAAATTCTTGAAAAAGAGGGCATCGCTCAACCGCTATTCCTTATTGCGGACAGCCATGAGGCTTTGAAAGAGCTTCCCTATCCTGCCTGGATAAAACGGGGCGAGGGCTGGAGTTGCCACAAGGACGATATACGCTATGCCAGGGATTACGCAGAGGCTCGGGAGGCTGTAGGAGCTATGCAGGAAAGAGGCATAAAGAGTTTCGTATACACACGCCACATTGAGGGTGACCTCATTAAATTCTACGGTGTCGAGGAGCGGTACTTCAACTACTGCTACCCGAAGAGCGGACAGACGAAATTCGGACTTGAGGAGATTAACGGCGTTCCCCGCAATCTGCCTTTTGACGCCGACGCGATGCGTTCAATGGTATTCAGAGCCGCAAAGGCCACCGGACTGAAGATTTATGGAGGCGACTGCATCGTAAACGGAAAGGGAGAGATAACCATTATAGACCTCAATGACTTCCCGAGCTTCTCGGCAGTACGTGAAGAGGCGGCAAAAGAGATTGCAAAGACAATTATGAACAGTATAACTGAACAGAAGAGATGAAAGAAGAAGACAAAAAACTATACAGGATGTCGATTAAGTCACCCGACACCGAGGAGTTCCTCGACATGTGGTTTTACCGTCCCGTAGGTTTCCATTGCGCGCTGTTTTTCCGCAACCGGGGAGTTCACCCCAACATCATTACCATCGCGTCGATATTCTTAGGCGTCACCGCCGGAATATGCTTCGCAATACCCGACCTCAGATGGAACATGATAGGCATGCTGCTGCTTATATGGGCAAACATATATGACAGCACCGACGGGCAGCTTGCACGTATAACAGGACAAAAGACACGCTGGGGACGAATACTCGACGGCTTTGCGGGCGACTGTTGGTTTTTCTTCATATACCTCGCCATCGCTTTGAGGGAGACACACCAGCCGATACCGTTCGCCCCCGAGCATGAGTGGGGAGTAATAATCTGGATACTGTTGTCCTTCTGCGGCTTCTGGATACACGGCTCGCAATGCCAGCTCGCCGACTACTACCGCAACATACACCTCTACTTCTCGAACGAACAGAACGGACATGAGTTCCACAATTCGGTAATGGAAAAGAAAGAGTATGAAGGTACATCGTGGCGCACGGCATTCTTCTGGAAACTGTTCCTCAGATTCTATGTCGCATACGTCGAGAATCAGGAGAGAATGTCGCCGAGCTTTCAGAAATTCATAAAGCTGGTACATGAGAAGTACGGAACGGACATTCCCGCATCGCTGCGTCAGGAGTTCCGCAAAGGCAGCCTTCCGTTGATGAAATATACCAATATCCTTACATTCAATTCACGTGCGATAACATTGTGTTTCACCCTGCTCATAAACGAACTATGGCTTTACATATTTTTTGAAATGGTAATACTTATGATTCTGTTCTTCTACATGCAGTACAGGCATGAGTCGCTATGCAAAATACTTACAAGAAAGATTGAGGAGGGCTATGAGTTCAATTAAAGGCATAATATTCGATTACGGCGGCACAATCGACACCGACGGAATACATTGGGGGGAGTTTATTTGGAGCGAATACCGCAGAGCCTGCATAAACATTACGCGCGAAGAGTATAGGGAGGCATACGTGTACGCAGAACGATACCTTGCAAAAAACCCGGTAATAGAGCCGACAGACACATTCAAGAGACTGCTTGAAAAGAAAATCGCAATACAATTCGACAAGCTGCGTCAAACCGTGACCGGAGCAGAGTTTGCGCCTGAAAACGAGAAGATGATTGCAGAAGGATGCTACAGCAGGGTCAAGGAGACACTGAAAAAGACATGCGCCATTGTCGAAGAGCTGTCAAAAACATTTCCCATCGTGCTTGTCACTAACTTTTACGGCAACATGCCCGTAGTGCTGAAAGAGTTCGGGTTGTCGGCATATTTCAAGACAATTGTAGAATCGTCGGCCGTAGGACTGCGCAAACCCGACCCGGCCCTGTTCTCTTTAGGAGTTGAGGCCTTAGGCATGAGAGCCGAAGATATTGCGGTAGTGGGCGATTCGTACCGGAAAGACATATACCCGTCGAGTACGCTCGGCTGCAGCACTGTATGGCTGAAGAACATATGCTGGGAAGAAGAACCGGTAATAGAAGGACACGGGCCCACAACGACAATAAAAAGCCTTGAGGAACTGCCGCAAGCGATTGACGCTATTGCGAAAGGTCTATAAACCATAAACATAGCAAATGCGTTTTATAAGGGTAATTTACTAACTAAAAACTACCCTTATGAAATTGAGAAGAACTGTTTTCATTATTTTGGCATTGGCTTTTGCGTCATCGTACGCTCAGGTAAGCCCCGAACAATACAGTGCCACCCACAGCGACAGTTGCTGGTATTTCACCTTTGACTATAACACTCCTAAGATGCCGTCGAACGAGGGCATGCTCGTGGTTACGCACCTGTGTACGCCCGATACATGCATCAGTTCAAGTACACGCCATTATCAGGGCAAGCGTTATAACAGGAGGTACGTAAAGAGAAACGGAACCTCGCCCGACCTCGCCCCTGCCGGATGGAGCAGATGCACGTTGAGCGTACCCGAAACGGCTATATGCGATACCGTTTACGGCATCACGTACTGCGAATACAACGACAAGAAGGGATGCAGCCAGTCGTATGACACGGTAATGATATGCATGCCGAAGGCACCATCCATGAGCTGTCACAGAGTGCAGCCGGCAATGAGCCTTGCCGACCACATAGCGGCAGAACACCCGCATATAAAAAGCATACGCCATTATGTTCCGCTCAACGACGAGAATGCCGAAGAAATGAGCGTAACGCCTCATGTAGTGCGGTATGTCACCAACAGCGCGAAACTTAATCCCGAGTACCTTCAGAATGCCAACTCGATTGAGGATATGGTGAACATAATAAATGAGGTGCTTGCCGACAGCAGCACTACTGTAGAGTCGGTACAGTTTGTAGGATACACATCGCCCGACGGCTCCGAAGCCGACAACAAAGGACTCGGACTCGCACGCGCGAAAGCGATACGGGAGCATATAAAAAGACACCACAGCCTTCCCGATTCAATATTCGAGGTAGCCGACGGCGGAATGAACTGGCCGATGATATACAGCGACATCGAGTCTTTGGGACTGCCCGGCACCGATGAACTGCTTACAAAGCTGAAAGGAGAAAGAACGCCGCAGAAGAGGTTAGCGATACTGAAGAGATACGACAGCGGAAGACTCTACCGCGACCTGCTTGACAGAATGTTCCCTGCCCACCGCATGGCATGCTGCACAGCCATATATTACAGCAATAGCCCGGACAGCACAGCTGTCGCCCTTAACCGCATAGTAGATGAGCTGATAAACAATCCGGAGCCCGACTATGACAGACTTATAGCAGAGCTTAAAATGTACCGCAACGACCCGAGAGTGCTTAACCTGCAAGGAATAGCAGAATACAGAAGACACCACAGGCATGCGGCGGAACAGGCTTTCACCGAGGCGGCTGAAATGGGCGATGAACAGGCCTTAGTGAACTTGCAGATACTTAAGAATAACAAAAACCAGTAGAAACTGACGCTTTTTAATTAAATCAATGTATTACATGCAAAGTTTTTCGTTGTATCTTTGCCGTAGATAATCAATTATTCCGTATCTGACTGATACACAAATAGCGAATGCTATGGTAGAAAGTTGTTGGTAACGATTTGGCAACATCGGAATTGCACCAATCTTCTGCGTTATGCTTTGTCAAACAACTCTGATACAAAAGTAGCCAAACTTATTGAATGAACAAATAGTTTGGCTACTTTTGGCACTATATCTTATTAATAATCCATTTTCCAGAATTTCCGCCTTCACGAATCAATACGCCTTTTTCTCGTAATTGGTCTGTTATCTTTCTAACTTGACGTTCACTGATTTCCAATCGCCTAGAAAGTTCTGCTCTTGAAATTGAGGGAGTTTCCTTTATGACCTCCAATAGTTTCTCTTCGTCCGTTGGAACGCTTTGGAACACCTTTGGATCATCATTGGAACGCTTTGGATCACTTCCTTCGTTGTTTGCTCGCCAAATGACAACTCTAAAATCTTCTTCTTGATAGAATTCTGGTGACTTCAACCCATATTCACGACATTTGTTTATGATGTCTTCTGTACCTGTACCCACCTTTTCAATATAACCATTCCAATACATTGGGTCGGCAAGTAGCGGATTAGCAGGTAAAGATTTATGAGGACCATGCAATTTCTGTACTGTTAATCCATATGGCAATGTACCAGGATTCCAAACCTCCAATCTGTCACGAAACAACATTACCTGAACGCTGGCATTACTTGT
>JAZNPP010000055.1:0-38591 GCA_045589695.1 Bacteroidaceae bacterium | reverse complement strand
CTATCTTTGCCTGCGGCCAAGATAGGCTGCGCCTCGGGAGAAAAATCAACAAAGCGGCTTGCACTATCTTTGCCTGCGGCCAAGATAGGTTGCGCCTCGGGAGAAAAAATCAACAAAGCGGCTTGCACTATCTTTGCCTGCGACCAAGATAGGCTGCGCCTCGGGAGAAAAAATAAACAAAGCGGCTTGCACTATCTTTGCCTGCGGCCAAGATAGGCTACGCCTCGGGAGAAAAATCAACAAAGCGGCTTGCACTATCTTTGCCTGCGGCCAAGATAGGCTGGGCCTCGGGAGAAAAAATAAATAAATTTATTTTGTTCTCCTCTCGGCTTGCACTATCTTTGTAAAAATCAAAAGAATAATACAATAATGGAAAACTATATAGTTTCGGCAAGGAAATATCGCCCCGACACTTTTGAGTCTGTAGTATCCCAAAAATCGCTTACTACAACGCTAAAGAATGCGATACAAACGGGCAAGCTTGCTCACGCATACCTCTTCTGCGGCCCACGAGGCGTAGGAAAGACCACATGCGCAAGAATTTTTGCCAAGACAATCAACTGTCAGAACCTGACTGCCGAAGGCGAGCCTTGCAACGAGTGCGAGTCATGCCGCTCGTTCAACGAACAACGTTCATATTCCATATATGAACTCGATGCTGCGAGCAACAACTCCGTCGAGGATATACGCTCTCTCAACGAACAAGTAAGAATACCGCCGCAGGTAGGCAAATACAAGGTTTACATCATCGACGAGGTGCACATGCTCTCGCAAGCCGCCTTCAACGCATTTCTGAAAACGCTTGAAGAGCCGCCCGCACATGCGATTTTCATTCTTGCGACAACAGAGAAGCACAAAATTATACCAACTATTCTGTCACGTTGCCAGATATATGACTTCAGCCGCATCGAAGCGAGCGACATTATCGGACACTTGCAGAACATTGCGCAGAAGGAGGGAATACACACCGAACATGAGGCTTTACGTATAATCGCCCAAAAATCGGACGGCTGCATGCGCGACGCCTTGTCGCTGTTCGACCAGATGGCGAGCTTCACGCAAGGCGACCTTACATATAATAAGGTTATAGAGAGCCTCAACGTACTTGATTATGAGTACTACTTCAGGCTGACTGAATTTATCCTCGAAGGAAAAGTGTCCCAAAGCCTTCTTCTTTTCAACGAGGTCATTAACAAAGGGTTCGAAGGCAACATTTTCATAGAGGGCGCGGCTTCGCACTTCAGGGACCTGCTCGTGAACAGCGACGAGGCGACAGCAACGCTCTTCGAAGGCAGCGACGAGCTGAGAAAAAGATATATAGAACAGGCAAAACGATGCAGCTCCAAGATGCTGTTCAACGCCATAAAGCTATGTAACAACTGCAGCATGAACTACCGCACAAGCCGCAACAAGAGACTGCTCGTTGAGCTGACAATGATTGAACTTGTTCAGGCTGGCGACGGCGACAGCGAAGATGGGGGGCAACGCCCTAAGACGTTAAAACCCATATTCAACAAGGTTGCCGCGAGCAATGCTACGCAGCAGGAGCAGGCTAAGACAACAGCGCCGCAAGGCTATGCCGCACAACCGGCCGTGAAAGAGCCCGCAGCGGTCACGGGCGTACAGACGGAGACCAGACAGGACGTCAGCGCAGAAGCTGCAGCAGCAACGCCGCAACGCCCGGCCGTAATGCAAGGAAGACCGGCGGCGATGCAAACGCCCAAAAAAGCTGACAACAGCTTGGGAGGCATGTTCCGCCGGTCACGCAATGCCATAGAGAACGGAGCCGGCACACAGCAGACTATGCCGAACCCGCTTCCCCGGCAAGCCGAGAAAGCCCCCGAGACACAAAACAGAGTAACGAACGAAACACTAATGCAAGCATGGACATCATACGCTCTTAAGCTGCCAGAGAATGAAAGGGCTCTTGCCGACAGAATGAAGATACTCACGCCGCGAATGGAGAGCGACAACGTCTTCTCGATAGCAGTAGACAACCAGATGGTAGCAGAGATGTTCGAGAAAGAGGCATCACGCATAATAAAAGGAATGAAACAGGAGCTCGGTGAAGTCAGTCTAAGGCTTATCGTCAATGTAAACAAGGTAATCATTGAAAGACATGTAAGCGACCCGGGCAAACAATACGAAATACTCGCCAAGAAAAACCCGCTTGTCGAGAAGCTGAGAAAAGAACTAAACCTTGAACTTGCGAGGTAATTACATAAACAGAAATATTGGCGTTCCCCTTAAAAAGGAACGCCAATATTTTAATATATATTTCCATAAAAAACAAGCGTGAATGAAACTTTATTTTTGCCTTAAGAATATTTTCCAAATAAAAAAATTTATCACATTATATAGAATTATTCCAAATAAGAGAGACAGCTGGATTAAAAAGAGCATACACGCACCAAAAACCGACAAGGAGCAAAAACATGCTTGAAAAAGCCTTTTTCACAGCTGCTCCGCAAAGAGTTTTAAACAATCTAACATGCTGATTATCAACGTATAAAAAATTTCACGCAAAAGAACAACCTTTACAAAACCCGAAAACATAAACCACTGATAAACAACGGGTTATTTTATGCAAAAAAAGGAGCAACATTTTTCGGCTTGTTTTTTCTTTTTTATTTATAGATATTTGCATTAGAAATGGTACAACGGAGAGGCCAATACGTGTGCCTCTTTTAATTTGCCTTCTTTTAAAGCATACAGCAACAGCAATGAACTCAAGTTTAACGACAAAGTGGAACAAATGCTTGGAGATTATCAGCGATAATGTCCCCGAAGCAGTCTTCGCTACCTGGTTTGCCGACATCAAGCCGCTAAGGTACGAAGACAACACTCTTACCATACAGGTAAAGAGCAACTTTGTCTATGAGTTCCTTGAAGGCAATTTCGTAGACCTGTTGCGTTCTACACTTTTCAAGGTTATGGGCAACGGCACGCAGTTAATGTACAGCGTGCTTACCGACAAAGACAATAACCTTAGCATGGAGGTAAGCACAGAGAACGCAAACAGAAGAGGTACGGGCAACAGCGGAAACAGCACGCCAATGCCAATGCAGGAGGCCGTTCAGGAACTCGACTCAATGCTTATCAACCGCTACACGTTCGAAAACTATGTAGAGGGAATCAGCAACCGCTTGTCACGTTCTGTAGCGGCAAGCGTGGCCGAAAGACCGGGAAGAGCGTTCAACCCGCTCTTCATACATGGTTCGTCAGGTGTCGGAAAGACGCACCTTGTCAATGCCATCGGCGTCAAGATAAAAGAACTGCACCCGGAACTTCGTGTACTGTATGTATCGGCTCACCTTTTCCAGGTACAATATACCGACTCAATACTTCAGAAGAATTTCAATGACTTCATGAGGTTCTACCAGAGCATTGACGTTCTCATCATTGACGATATTCAGGAGTTTGCCGGCCTGCAAAAGACGCAGAACGCTTTCTTCCACATATTCAACCACCTGCACTTGAACGGGAAGCAGCTGATTATGACATCGGACCGCTCGCCGGCACAGCTGCAAGGCATGGAAGAGAGACTCATTACCCGTTTCAAATGGGGAATGACTGCGGAAATAGAGAAGCCCGACCTTGAACTGCGCAAGAACATCCTTCGCAGCAAGGTACACAAAGACGGTCTTAAATTCCCCGAAGAGGTAATTTCATACATTGCCGAGCATGTCAATGCAAGCATCCGCGACCTTGAAGGCATCGTTGTTTCATTAATGGCGCACTCGACAATAAACAATGCCGATATCGACCTCAACCTTGCACGAAGAATAGTTGGAGACTTCTCGGACTATGAAAAGAAGAGCATTACAATAGACGATATCATAAAGAAGGTTACCGACTACTACGGAGTCGAGATCGAGGCGATAAACACCCGCTCGCGCAAACGTGAAATTGTACTTGTAAGACAAGTGTCGATGTTCTTGGCAAACAAATACCTCGACATGTCCACTACAAAAATAGGACAATATATAGGCAAGAGGGACCATGCGACAGTACTGCATGCATGCAAGACAATAACCAACCTTGCAGAGACAGACAAGCAGTTCCGTTGCGAACTGAACGAGATAGACCTCTCATTGCAGTCACTCTAAAAAAAATCCAAAATTTAAAAGTCAGCGAAATAAATCGCTGACTTTTTTTGTGCATCAACCTGCCGAAACAGTGAAGCTGTCCGAGCAATAAATCTTCATTATAAATCTTTTGAATTTCTTTTTTAAGCAACTTGGCAGAGGCGTAAATTTTACAAAATTATTTTTCAGAAAACTTTTACCCAATGTTAAAAATGCAAACACTTGATATTCAAGATGTTCAGAAAATTTTGGGGAAACTTTACAATCTGTTGAGAAGTTGCCGTATTTTTATTTGGTAAATATAAATTAGATTTTTATTTTTGTATCCGCTGAATAAAAAACACATAACACTAAAAAAATCACATAAAGTGGAAAAGAAAAGTTACTCTTACGATGATGCTTTCAAAGCATCGGTTGATTACTTCAACGGTGACGAACTCGCCGCACGTGTTTGGGTAAACAAGTATGCCATGAAAGACTCTTTCGGAACAATATACGAAGAGTCTCCGAGGGATATGCATTGGCGTATAGCAAATGAGATTGCCCGTGTCGAGGCAAAATACGAAAACCCTATGACAGCCCAGGAGGTATACGACCTTCTTGACCACTTCAAATATGTGATTCCGTCGGGAAGTCCTATGACCGGCATCGGCAACAATTTCCAGATTGCTTCGCTGTCGAACTGCTTCGTTATCGGCATGGACGGAAAAGCAGACTCTTATGGCGGCATCATAAGAATAGACGAAGAGCAGGTACAGCTGATGAAGCGTCGCGGCGGTGTAGGCCATGACCTGTCACACATACGTCCGAAAGGTTCTCCCGTAAAGAACTCGGCATTGACATCTACCGGCCTTGTTCCGTTTATGGAGCGTTACTCGAATTCAACGAGAGAGGTGGCGCAGGACGGCCGCAGAGGAGCGCTCATGCTCAGCGTCTCAATCAAGCACCCGGACGCAGAGGCTTTCATCGACGCAAAGATGACCGAGGGCAAGGTAACCGGAGCTAACGTTTCGGTAAAGATTGACGATGAGTTCATGAAGGCCGTTACCGGCAACAAACCGTATATTCAACAATACCCGATAGATGCGGAAAACCCGATATACGCAAAAGAGATTGACGCTAACAGTCTGTGGAACAAGATCATACATAATGCATGGAAGTCGGCTGAGCCCGGCGTTCTGTTCTGGGACACCATACAGAAGGAGTCTATTCCCGACTGCTACGCAGACCTCGGCTTCGAGACCGTTTCGACCAACCCTTGCGGCGAGATACCTCTCTGCCCCTACGATTCATGCCGTCTTATTGCGATAAACCTCTTCTCATATGTCGTAAACCCGTTCACGCCCGAGGCTTACTTTGATTTTGAGCTGTTCAAGGAGCATGCGAGAAAGACTCAGCGCATAATGGACGACATTATTGACCTGGAGCTTGAGAAAATCGAAGAGATACAGAAAAAGATTGAAAGCGACCCTGAGAGCGAAGAGGTTAAATGGGCCGAAGTAAACCTATGGAAGAAGATTTACAGCAAGAGCAGCAAGGGCCGCCGTACAGGCGTAGGCATTACCGCCGAAGGCGACATGCTTGCGGCTATGGGCATGAGATACGGCAGCGAGGAGGCCATAAATTTCTCCGAAGAGGTACACAAGACTTTGGCGCTTACAGCATACTCTTCATCGGTCGAGCTTGCTAAAGAGCGCGGCGCTTTTGAGATATTCGACATCGAAAGAGAGAAAAACAACCCGTTCATCAACAGATTGCGCGAGGCCGACCCTGAACTTTACGAGAACATGAAAAAATACGGCCGCCGCAACATCGCATGCCTTACAATCGCGCCGACCGGCACCGTAAGCATCATGACACAGACCACATCGGGCATTGAGCCGGTATTCATGCCTGTATACAAAAGACGCAGAAAGGTGAACCCCAACGACCCCGAAGTACATGTAGACTTCACTGACGAGAACGGCGACACCTTCGAGGAGTACATCGTTTACCACCACAAGTTCGTCGAGTGGATGAAGAAGTGCGGCATCGACACAACGAAGAAATACTCACAGGTCGAAATCGACAACATCGTTTCACGTTCGCCGTACGCTAAAGCTACCTCAAACGACATCGACTGGGTCGCGAAAGTACAGATGCAGGGACGTATTCAGAAGTGGGTAGACCACTCTATCAGCGTGACAATAAACTTGCCGAACAATGTCGATGAGAAATTGGTGAACGAATTGTACATAACCGCATGGAAGTGCGGATGCAAGGGTTGCACGGTATACCGTGACGGCTCTCGTGCCGGCGTGCTTGTATCTACCGACAGCAAACAGGAGAAGAAAGAGCCCGAAGCGATGAAGCCGACAATCACCGAGACCCGTCCTATCGTTCTCGAAGCAGACGTTGTACGTTTCCAGAACAACAAGGAGAAGTGGGTGGCATTCATTGGACTCCTCAACGGCGAGCCATACGAAATCTTTACAGGACAGCAGGACGACGAAGACGGTATTCCATTGCCAAAGAACGTCACTCACGGCATTATCATCAAGCATACAAACGAGGACGGCACAAAGCGTTATGACTTCCAGTTCGAGAACAAAATTGGCTACAAGACAACAATCGAGGGACTGTCAGAGAGATTCAACCCCGAATTCTGGAACTATGCAAAGCTCATTTCGGGCGTGTTGCGTTACAAGATGCCTATCGAGCAGGTAATCAAGCTCATATCTTCGCTTGAACTTGAGTCGGACAACATCAACACATGGAAGAACGGCGTTGAGCGTGCCTTAAAACGATACATCAAAGACGGCACATCCACTGCTGAGAAATGTCCCAACTGCAAACAGCAGCTCATATTCGAAGAGGGCTGTCTGCACTGCCCAAGCTGCGGTTACTCGAAATGCGGTTGATACCGGCAAGAACCTTCGTAAAAACAATATATAAACCCCTGTTGAAGCACGCCTTACAGGCGTGCTTCAACAGCAAAAAAGAGAGCCATGAAGATAAGCAGATACAGTATCGGACTTCGCGACGTACACCTTTATTCGTACCACGGCGTAATGCCGCAAGAACGCCAAGTAGGCGCATGGTTCACACTGAACCTGGAGATTGGCATCAGCAATTGCCGATGCGCCGAGGATGACAATATAGAAGACACGGTAAGCTACGCCGACATCTATGACATCGTACGCAAAGAGATGGCCGTCCCATCCGACCTGTTAGAACACGCCGGAAAAAGAATCTGCGAAAGCATATATTCAGCATTTGAGAATGTCACAGATATTGAGATAACCATATGCAAAGACACGCCCCCTATGGGAGGCGACAGGCTCAGCGCATGCGTTACGCTGAAGACAAAAAGATAAATTACGGAATTCCCAACTTTGCCAGAGCCTGACGGGAAGCTTTCTGCTGGCTCTCACGCTTTGAGAAGCCGTCTCCGGTGCCGCAAAGCAGCCCGTCCACATAGACCTCACTTACAAAATAAGCCCCCTCTTTGCGCAGTTCCTCGCTCACGAGCCTGAACTCCACATCGCTGTGCCTCTTCTGCCCCCACTCGATGAGACGGCTCTTGTAGTTCTTGTCGAGCCTTACCATAGCTTCTACGTCCAAATGATGCGAGAAGACCCTGTCAAGCAGAAAACGGCGGCACTGCTTGTACCCTTTGTCGATATATATGGCACCGACAAGCGCCTCAAAGGCATTGCCGTATACATAGCTGTTGTGCTGGTAAGGGAGACCGCACACCGTCAAGAACTTCTCGATACCGATATCAACGGCCAGTTCGTTAAGAGTCTCGCGGCAGACAAGATTGCTGCGCGACTTGGAGAGGAAACCTTCACGTTCCTTTTCGAAATTAGAATAAAGATAGTCCGAAATAACGGAACTCAGCACGGCATCGCCAAGAAATTCAAGGCGTTCGTTACAAGAGAGTTTTTTGCTGCCTGAATGTGATGACGAACTGTGGGTCATTGCCATTATATACAGATTGATATCGTTCGGCACGTAACCCAATATGGAATATAACAACAGATAAGACTCTCTGTCCTTATGGGACAGAAGTCTTATCTTGTCTATCGCTTTTTTGAAAATTCTATTAACTTTCAACCTTCTTAAAAGCTATGCATGCGTTGTGGCCTCCAAAACCGAAAGTATTGGATATCGCCACATTCACGTTTCTCTTTTGCGCCTTGTTGAACGTAAAGTTCATACCGTAGTCAATGTCCGGGTCGTCATCGCCCTCTGCATGATTGATTGTTGGCGGCACAATATCGTTATTAATAGCAAGCACGGTAAACATCGCCTCCAAAGCTCCTGCAGCGCCGAGCAGGTGGCCGGTCATTGACTTTGTGGAACTGATATTCAGTTTGTATGCATGCTCGCCGAAGAGGTTCTTGATAGCCTTAGCCTCGGCAATATCACCCGCATAGGTAGACGTGCCATGCACGTTGATATAATCAACATCCTCGGGAACAAGACCGGCTTCGTCCAATGCGGCCTTCATCACATTATACGCGCCTTCGCCCTCGGGGTGCGGCGATGTAATATGATATGCGTCGGCAGTAAGGCCCGTTCCTACAATTTCGGCATATATCTTGGCTCCGCGCTTAACGGCATGCTCATACTCTTCAAGAATAAGACATGCTGCGCCCTCGCCCATGACAAAGCCGTCCCGGCTCTTGCTGAAAGGACGTGACGCGCCCTGCTGGTCATCGTTACGTACCGACAGAGCGTGCATGGCATTGAAACCTCCTACGCCAAGCTGACATATTACAGCCTCGGCGCCGCCGGACACCATAACATCGGCTCTGCCCAGACGTATCTGGTCATAAGCGTCGATAATAGCGTTGGACGATGACGCGCAAGCTGCTGTAGTCACATAGTTTGGCCCTTTGAAACCGTATTTTATAGATATAATTCCCGATGTCATGTCGGCGATCATCTTGGTTATAAGGAAAGGCGAGAAACGAGGACCGTTCTCCTGATTCAAGGCATACGCGCGTACTTCGTCTTCGAGCGCGCCCAAGCCTCCGATACCCTCTCCGAATACGACTCCGATACGGTTGCAATCCTCTTGCTCTATCACCATGCCGCTGTCATTGATAGCCTCGATAGCCGCAGCCACGCCAAAGTGCGTATCAACGTCTACCTTGCGGACATCACGGCGGTCCATTACCGATGTAGGGTCAAAGCCCTTGACCTCGCAAGCGAATTGAGTCTTGAAAAGGTATGAGTCAAAATGAGTAATAGGCCCTGCACCACTTACACCATTGACCGCGTTCTCCCACGTTGTGGGGACATCATTGCCAATTGGCGAAACGGTACCAAGACCTGTTACAACAACTCTTCTAAATTTCATATAGAATAGTTATTATATAAAGGAGTGCGAGAAATTATTTCTCTGCAACCTTCTCCTCTACATATTTAACTGCATCGCCTACTGTTGCGATCTTCTCGGCCTGATCCTCTGAAATAGAGATACCGAACTCGTCCTCGATTTCCATAATCAGCTCTACTCTATCCAATGAGTCTGCGCTCAAGTCGTTTGTAAAGTTAGCCTCTGATGTAACCTCTGATTCTGAAACACCGAATTTCTCAACGATAATAGCTTTTACTCTTGATTCAATTTCTGACATAGTTGTAATTTTTTAAGATTAAAAATCATCCGCTACAAAAATATGATAAAAATCATGAACTGCAAAGAAACAACGATTTTTTTTACTTTTTGGTTGCACAAAAGACTTTTGTTTGTGCAAAATGCGTATTAAAACCGCTCTATTTTAACATTATTCTATAAGATTTTGTTTCACGGCGAAGGTTGTAATTGTTACGCAGACTCTCGAATTCCTCACATTTCTCTTTTAAGTTCTTTGTATCGGCAAGCGGAGAATAGATCGCGAGCGCAGCTTCACGCTCCGAAGCGGCTATCACGACGTCATTTTCCGGAGGCATAAGCCTTAAGACCGACAGTTTGCCTTTGTCATGCCCCATAAAGTCGAAGAAATATTCCAGCACCATACGGGTCGCGTTCATTTTCCCTTCGGCCGAATAGCCTGCGATATGCGGCGTCGCCACAAAAGCCCTTTCGAGGAGTTCCTTGTCAATGAACGGCTCGTTCTCCCACACGTCAAGAGCCGCAGCTCCTACCCAGCCGTTCTTTAAAGCATAAAGCAAAGCCTTGTTATCGACCACTTCGCCCCTCGACGCATTTATAAGCAGTTTGCAGCGTTTTAATGAATTCATGAATTTTTCGTCTGCAAGATGCCAGGTCGGGAACTCCCCGCCACACTCAAGGGTCGTGTGGATAGTTATTATATCGCACTCTTCCGCAATTTTTTCAAGCTGCACCAGTCCCTTTTCTCCCGCAGCAGCTTTAGGCGGGTCGTTCTTCAGTACGGTCATGCCGACACGTTCGGCCCATGCTGCCACTCTTGAGCCGATTTCCCCGACACCGACAACACCTATCGACAACCCTTCGAGCGAGGACGCCCATGTATATATCACAGACTGGACATACTGCAACACAGCGTCGGCATTGCAACCGGCAGCATTTTTCCATACAATGCCGGCACTCTTGCAGAACTCTTTGTCAATATGGTCGTGTCCTATCGTCGCGGTACCCACAAAACGTACAGCCGACCCTCCGAGCAACGCCTCGCCGCATCGTGTACGCGTACGCACGAAGAGAGCGCAAGCGTCTGCTACATCGTCACGTCCGATTTCAGTGCCCGGCTTTGCCAGCACTGTGTACCCGAGCGTTTCAAGCACATCCTTTAAATATGGTATCTTTTCGTCTAAGACAACCTTCATAAAAAAACTCTCAATTATTCGACATACGAAGATAGCGTTTTGTTATGACAATAAAGCCGTTTAATCATACATTATTAATTTTTTATATAATAATTAAAATAAAAATGTATTTTTTTGCCATATTTTATCTTTATTTCTTTACTTTGCAAAATGTTGCGTCTTGCATCATAACGATGCAAGACAATTCAACCATCTGATAGATAAAACGCAAAGAATATGAGAAAATTATTGTTCACGCTCTTCGCCGCGACATCGATCATTGCCGCAACCGCACAGAACTGGTCTGCAACAATTACCGCAATTGACGGACTGCCCGGAGATGACGCCGCATACATGGGCAGGCATTTCTACACATTCAAGTCACAGGAGTTCACGCCTGGCGGAACAGTTGATATAATAAGGATTACCGTTACAGAAAACCTTGACAAAGAGATGCCGAACGGCAATAACATGATATTCGCGCTGTCGAGCCTTACGGTATACGACGAGAACGGGACCGAGGTCTCATACACGGCCTATTCCAACGCCGATTACAATGCGATTACCGGCAAAATTGACGGAGAGGGACTTGATGCGCTTAACGACAAAGACATAGAAACCTACTTCCACTCAATGTACGGTACCCCGCCGGTAACGGAATACCACTATATAGAGCTTGCTCTTTCAAGATCGGTTTCCGCATTCAGCATAGAATGGACAACACGAGTCGGATTAGACAAGGACTCTCCGACATCGGTGGGAATAACCTTGGGCACAGAGTATACTCCGGGCAGTTTTGATGCCGATTTCGCCTTAGGCGACGTTGTCACAGAAGAGAATGATCTTTCAGCCGAAAAACAATTCTTTGTATTAAAAGGAAATGCCCGGACATCCTTTACGGCAAGCACAGGAACGACATATACAGGCAGCGGACCGATATACATGAACTGTGCCGAAAGCGGCAGCAAAGAGGCTACAGCAACGCACATAATGCAGCTTATCCCGACCGGAACAGGAGAATATTTCGTATACTGGCCTGCCAGCCAAAAGTTCCTCAAAGATTCTCATGCAGACTACAACAATCTTAACGGATGGCAATACAGCACGACGAATATAAAAGAGGCCGCAAAGGTCAAAATAACATCTACAGGTGACGGCTATTTTGAGATGCAATACAGCACCGCATACAATAATAGTCCTATAACGTTTTACATAGGAGCGGAATTGCGCGACAATGTCGCTTCCAAAATGAAAACATTTGACCTTGAGCACAAACAATATCTTGAAAACGGCGACTACAGTCAAGGTTTCTCTTTGCCGATAGCGTTCAACTGGTCTATATTCAAGGCTGTTGTCGATGAAACGACTTTCGACGAGAACGCTTTGAAAATGTCGAGCATTGCCAATATGTTCCTTGCTTCTGTCATAAACAAGGCGAAATCCCTACTTGAACAGTACGGCGATTTCAACGGACTATGCACAAATAATGAGGACGATGGCCTGAGAAGCCGAATCGACGAAAGCGAAGCCCTTACAAGCGACAATGCGACAAGCTACGTAAACATCGTAACGGCAAAGGAGCAGTTGGAATCGGCTATAGCCACATATATGTCTGTCAAACTCGACAAGTACAGCAACGACATCAACATGTTATTGGCCGAGTCCGAATTCTCGACATTCCCGAATTACGTGACAGGGACCTACCCCGAGAGTTCAAGAGACATTCTCGAGAGTTCTCTTGAAACGATAGCCAATGCCAAGAGAAAGGCGAGCGAATATTCCGCTGAAGAATTTGAGGCCATATATACTCAACTCGACAGAGACATAGAACTTTTCAACAGCACATTGATCACGACCGGTACTGGAGGCGGAGAAACAGAAGAAGACAAAATTGATGAAAACCTTATATACGTATACCTCAAAAACGGGAATATTGACATCTATGAAATCTCCTCGATAGACGGCAATCATTACACTGAGGGCAACAAACTGTATATACCTTTGAAGAACGACGAGGTCTTATACTATACAAGCGAAGAGTATGACAGTGTCTCTACAGTAAGACCCGAATTACCCACAATGGTGTCGTACAAATTCAACAACAAGTACAATCCCGGCCTCTTCATAGATGCCGTAGCCGCAAATATAACAAACAAAATAAACTTGAGCCTTAACACTATCGGCAAATGGCTCACGGCGAGTTTCACCCTTAGCGATGACAGAGCTATTGCATACGTAGACACAGTTCCTCAAGTAAGCAAAGAGACAAGACAGAGTTTCGCTAACGGCGTAAAATATACAGTAACATACCCCGGATATAACATATTAAGATATGTCAAGATACAGGACGAGGTGTGGCGCGAGCCAAGCACGGGCGGCGCAAAGGAGATACAGCTAACCGCATCGATGCTGTCCACGAACAAGCCTCCCCGCGAAGATGAAGGTTTCGAAAATCTGTTTGATAACGACCCATACTCAATGTTTCATTCAACGTGGGGCAGCTCGAACTACGACGCATCGGTAAATCCGCACATTGAGTTCGATTTGCCGGAAAATGTCGAGATGATACAATTGTACTATATGACACGCAATATCTTGCCGAGCCGCAACCCGACAGGTTTTGAGATTCATGTAAGCGATGACGGTAAAGAGTGGAATAATGTCCGCACGTTCACGGCCGATACCGACGGCCTGCCCCTGCAGCAACCCAGCGGAACATTTACGACCCCGACAATAGACCTTAAAGGAAGCTATTCTAAGATAAGACTTGTTCAGACCGGATGCGAATACAGCAAGAACCACCTTGCGCTTGCCGAACTGCGTCTTTATGAAGTAGAAAAGGCTTCTACAGATTCCGTAAAACTTCAGGACGCGATATATGAGTACAGGCGTATTCCGTACGGCAATGAATATAATGTAAACATCAATTGGCTGACCGAGAGCATTAACAAAGTGCCAAGAATAGACATAGACATTGATGGCGGCGAAACCGTAACGAGCAAGGACTACTACCTCAATGCGAAATTCCGAATAACAGGTTTTGGCGTATACGAATCATTCGAAGACTCAGTACAAATAAAAGGGCGAGGGAACACGACATGGGGATACCCTAAAAAACCTTACAGACTTAAGTTTGCGGAAAAAGTAAAACCGTTCGGAATGACAAAGGGCAAGAACTGGGTACTGCTCGCGAACTACCAGACAGGTTCACAAATGGCAAATGCGATATCAATGAAGATTGGGCAATTGTCAGGAGCAGAATACACCAACCACATTGTACCTGTCGAGTTGTATATCAACGGAAGATACATGGGAGGCTACATGTTTACCGAAAAAGTCGGAATGGCTAACAACAGCGTAGATGTGGATGAAGAGACAGGATATCTCCTTGAGTTTGACACGAACTATGACGAAGCATATAAGTTCAGGACAAATTCTTATTCGCTGCCCGTAAATATTAAAGAACCCGACCTTACGGAGTATGAGTATAATATTGCCAAAACACGCTTAGAAAATATAAAGAGAGATATAAATGGCTTCTGCGACGCTCTGGCAGCCGGCGAGGAAATTCAAGAAATGCTCGATATCGAAGCTTTCGCACGCTTCATGCTCCCTAATGATTTATCGCTAAACCAAGAAATAAACCACCCGAAAAGCACATTCCTTTTCAAAGAAAATGAGAATGACAGCAATTCAAAACTCAAGTTCGGTCCTATATGGGACTTCGACTGGGGATATGGATATGAAGCGACGAAGACGTATTGTTATAGCGAAGCTGAAAACAGTATCATTAATTACAAGTTCGAGGCAGCCCAATTTATTGGAGACATGATAAGTCGAGAAGAGTTTAAAAGACACTATTACAAATTATGGAAGAATTTCCTGAACAACAATTCCATAGACGAACTGATCGATTACATAGATTGTTACTATAATTTCGCGAATAGTTCTTTCAAAAACGAGCAAGAACTATGGGGCAACTCTTTTACTGAAATAGACAAGGAGCGTCACAAGAGATGGCTTATCGAAAGAAAGAACCATATATACGAGAACCTTGACTCTTGCGACATCGACGACCTGATATACGCAGTGCCCGGCGACGTGAACTGCGACAATACCGTTACCATACTTGACGCCGCATTAATCACGGCCCATCTCAACGGCAAAACCGATGCGACGATGAGCGACGCTAAGGCTGATTGTGACAAGAACGGTACAATTGAAATTGCCGATGCGAGAGCGGTCGCAGGGCTAATAAAAAGCGGAGACGCTCCTTCAGCGGCATACTGGTACAGCAAGACGCCCGCCGCAGGCGAAATGTATTCAAACGGTTTCGTCCTTGAAATGGGCGATGTAGAGACCATACAGGTCAAATTGCAAAGCTACGACGAAGAACAGTACAAAGCTATACAGTTCGACGTTGAACTGCCGGACGGAGTAATAATGATTGACGTTCAAGGCGAAAACGCATTGAAAGGACACAACTTCTCGTATGTAGACAAGGGCGACAACCTTTACCGCTTTATAGCATATTCTGACGAGGACCGTACCTTCTCTACAGGAGACGATGCGATTGTAAGCCTCACCTTTACTGCGACAGAAATCATAAATGAGCAGAACCGCAAAGTGGATATAAAGAAGACACTTGCAGTAGACGAAAACAACAATGAGCTAAGAATACAAGACTGCTTCGTGAACTTCAGCCAGACTACAGGCATTGGCTACACAGGTACAGAAATGCTCATAGAGGGCGGCGAATGCATCTCAATAACATTATTGAAAGCTGAAGAGATTGCTGTATACAGCGTTGATGGGCGCAAGGTTCACAGCGTCAAAGCAAAAGAGGGAACGACACGCATAGAAGTGCCTGCGGGAATATACATTGTGAAAGGAGAGAAGGTTGTAGTAAGATAAGTAACCCTTAACAGTATCGGTTATGTATGATTTGGCGATAATCGGCGGAGGACCTGCCGGATATGTGGCTGCGGAGAATGCCGGAGCCAAAGGCTTGAAGGTCGTGCTTTTTGAGCGGCGTGAACTTGGCGGAGTGTGTCTTAACGAAGGGTGCATACCCACCAAGACATTATTATACAGCGCAAAGATGTACGACCATGCGACGGGCGGCAAAAAGTACGGCATTACAGCCGAAGGAGTATCTTTTGAGTACAAGAAGATCGCCGACCGCAAGACAAAAGTCGTACGCAAGCTGGTTGCCGGAATAAAGATGAAGATGGAGGCCCATAACGTCGAAGTCGTACGTGGAGAGGCATATATCAAAGGCGGCAATGAAAACCGTATAGAGATTTCATGCGCCGGCGCTGAATACATGGCCGAAAAATTGCTTATATGCACGGGCAGCGAGGCCTTCGTACCCCCTATCCCCGGCATCGAGAACAACAAAGCCGTGATTACGAACAGAGAGATTCTTGCATTGACCGAGGCGCCGCAGAGCATCGTTATAATCGGCGGCGGCGTCATTGGAATGGAATTCGCGAGTTTCTACAACAGCTTAGGCATACCTGTAACAGTAATTGAGATGATGCCCGAGATTCTTGGAGGAATGGATTGCGAGACGGGCGGAATGCTGCGTGGCATATATACGAAGCGCGGGGTTAAGTTCCAGATGCAATGCAAAGTAACCCGTATCGACGGCAACAAAGTTCATTTCACCGACAACGAAGGAGAAGAAGGGTGCGTAGAAGGCGAGAAGATACTCATAAGCGCAGGCCGCAGACCCGTCCTGACAGGATACGGACTTGAGAACATTGCGGTAGAGACCGGATACGGAATAAAAGTAAACGGCTGTATGCAGACAAGCATGAAGAATGTATATGCGGCAGGAGACGTAACAGGCTTTTCCATGCTTGCGCACACCGCAAGCCGTGAGGCCGAGGTTGCGGTAAACCACATGACAGGAGCTGCAGACAAGATGAGATATGACGCAATACCTAGCGTCGTATATACCAACCCTGAGGTCAGCGGTATTGGCTTCACCGAAGAACAGGCTGTAAAGGCCGGCATTGAGTACAGGCTACATAAATTGCCGATGACATATTCGGGCCGTTTCGTTGCCGAGAACGAAGGCGTGACAGGCTTATGCAAGATACTGACTGACAAAGACGGGAAAGTCATAGGCATGCACATGCTCGGCAACCCGTCGAGTGAATTCATAAGCACGGCAAGCCTCGCTATAAGCTGCGGCATGAACGCGGAACAGATAAAAAGATGCGTGTTCCCGCACCCCACTGTAAGCGAGATAATAAAAGAGACATTGTTTGAAGCGTGAAGCCATTATAAAAAGCAGGCATTTATTGACTTATGTTTATACGATCAATTTTATCGGTTAGATTTGAGGAATTGTAATATAAATGTGAAAAAATGGTTGTTTCGTCAGAACATTTTACATAAAATTTAGGTTTGTTCAATAAAAAACCGTTCTTTTGCTAAATAAAAGAAAACTGAAACGATGAAAGAGAACTTTGTAAAACCCGCAAACGGAAAACTTGGTGTGATGTGCGTCGGATTGGGCGCGGTAACTACAACTACTATCATTGGTACCTTTATGGCCCGCAAAGGGCTCGCTAAGCCTGTAGGCTCTTTCGCCTGCGAAGGAATAATGCGTATTGGGAAAGGCAAGGAGAAATGCTATAAAGAGGTAAAGGACATTGTTCCCGTAGCCGACCTCAACGACATTGTGTTCGGAGCATGGGATATCTATGAAGATGACGCATATGACGCGGCAATAAAGGCGAACGTGCTTAAGTTACAGGATATTGAGCCTGTAAAAGAGGAGTTGAAAGCCATACGCCCCTACAAGGCCCTGTTCGACAAAAGTTATGCATGCAACATCGACGGTCCGAACGTAAAGGCCGGCAACAGCCGTTGGGAGCTTACAGAACAGTTGCGTGAGGATATACGCAGCTTCAAGAAAGAGAATGGTTGCGAGCGTGTAGTTGTCATCTGGATTGCAAGTACCGAAAAATACATTCCCCGCAATGACGAAGTTCATGGCACCATTAAAGCATTCGAGGAAGCGATGAAAGCCAATGACGTTAAGAACATCGCTCCAAGCATGTGTTATGCATACGCAGCCATGCGTGAGGGTTGCCCGTTCGTCATGGGCGCTCCGAACCTGTGCGTAGACATACCGGCGATGTGGGAACTTGCCGAAGAGACAAAGACACCGATTACAGGCAAGGATTTCAAGAGCGGCCAGACCATGATGAAGACGGTTCTTGCCCCGGCATTCTTCACGCGTCAGCTCGGCGTGACAGGTTGGTTCTCTACGAATATTTTAGGCAACAGAGACGGTGTTGTTCTTGACAACCCCGAGAACTTCGAAACAAAGCGCCGCAGCAAGACCTCGGCGTTGGAAAATATCCTTGACAGCGACGTTTATCCCGAACTATACAGCGACATGTACCATAAGGTACGCATAAACTACTACCCTCCTCGCGGCGACGAGAAGGAGAGCTGGGACAACATCGACATCTTCGGTTGGATGGGTTACCCGATGACAATAAAGGTGAATTTCCTTTGCCGCGACTCCATTCTTGCAGCTCCCCTGGTGCTTGACCTCATATTATTCAGTGACCTTGCGTTACGCGCAGGCGAGTACGGCATACAGGAATTCATGTCATTCTACTGCAAGGCTCCTATGCACAAGGACGGCGAGAAACCCGTACATGACCTGTTCAAGCAGTTCGCGATGCTCAAGAACAAGATTCGGGAGTTCGCCGGTTACGAAGCTGACCAGGAACTTGACTAAAGAGAACACAATGAGAGCGACTGAAACGTAATTTTTGGTTGCTCTCTTTGTCTATGGGAACAAAAAACACAGGACAATGAAAGTTAAGAACTCAAGGCTTGACGCCATAAGACTTATCCTCTCGACACAAGAGATAGGCAGTCAGGAGGAACTGCTTAACGAACTTGCGAAAGAGGGTTTCAAGCTGACACAAGCGACTCTGTCGCGTGACCTGCATCAGTTGCGTGTAGTCAAGAGCATAGCATCGGAAGGCCGATACAGATACATACTTACCAAACAACAGCAATACAGGCACAATGACGGAGGCGAAGATGTACGCCCGGTAACGCCGGGACAGCAGGCAAACGGATTCGTGTCGATAAAGTTCTCGGGCAACATAGCCGTTATAAGAACAAAGCCGAGCTATGCGGCAACATTGGCATATAACATCGACAACAGCAATTTCCCGGAGATTTTGGGCACAATAGCCGGCGATGACACTGTCATGATTGTTATTGCCGAGAATGTAAGCAGAGGCATGGTACTGAGAGCCTTAAGGAACATAATACCGGATATTTAAAAACAAAAGCGCGTACCATAATATATGATGAAGAGGAATAGCGCGTCACGCTTTATTATTTCATCTGTTTTTAATATCTTTACGCACAAAACAAAAAAAGAAGAACATACACATGATTAAAGTAGGCATAATTGGCGGAGCGGGCTACACTGCAGGAGAGCTTATACGGCTGTTGGTATGCCACCCCGAAGTAGACATCAAGTTCGTGCATAGCGTCAGCAACGCAGGCAACCGCATCGCAGACGTTCATTCAGGCTTGCACGGCGACACGGACCTTATCTTCACGGACAAGATGCCGTTCGAGCAGATTGACCTGCTGTTCATATGCACAGCGCACGGCGAGACACGCAAGTTCATGGAGAGCCATGCGCTGCCCGACGAGATGAAAATCATAGACCTCTCAATGGACTACCGCCTGAAAAGCCCCAACAACGACTTTATATACGGCCTGCCTGAACTTAACCGCCGCAACACATGCAAGAGCCGCTACGTATCAAACCCGGGCGGATTCGCCACATGCATTGAGCTTGGCCTTCTTCCGCTTGCCAAAGAGCAGCTTCTAAAAGGCGACATCTCGGTCAATGCCATTATGGGCTGCACCGGCGAAGGCGCCCAACAATCCGAAGCCACACGAAGCAGTTGGAGAAACAACAATATATGCGTATACAAGCCGTTCCGCCACCAGCATATACCGGAGATAATGCAGAGCATCAAGCAGCTGCAACCCGACTATGACGGCGAAATAGATTTCATCCCCTACCGTGGAGACTTCCCGCGCGGAATATACGCGACCCTCGTAGTTAAATGCGACCTTGACATTGACACGCTCTACAAGATGTACGAGAAATACTATGAGCGCGACTCGTTTACTCATGTAGTGACAAAGCCGCTTGACCTGAAACAGGTACTCAACACGAACAAGTGCCTTATTCACCTCGAAAAGTTCGACAACAAGCTGCTTATAACATCCATCATAGACAACATGCTTAAAGGCGCAAGCGGACAGGCCATACATAACATGAACCTGCTGTTCGGCCTTGCAGAGACTGTAGGCCTGCAGCTGAAGCCGTCAGGTTTCTAAAGATTATACATAATTAATATACATGACGGGCACCAAGCTCGTCATGTTTGCTGATATAGATATCGGTTTTGCATTTTTATATGCAATATCCCGAATGAGTGTTGTTCGTTTTTGAAAAAAACTTTAAATTTGCAGTATCGGGCAAATGCCCGACAGACATATTTTTAGAAAGTGTTTTTCGCTTTAGCCTATAATAGGGAAATGTGGAAGTTTCAGAACAGATAGGCGAACGGACAGCACTCATTCCTTGTTTAGCTATGTGTATATGCCATGCGCATATTCTCATACTATTCAAGTGTGGGGTATTGCATCGTTTATTTCTGTTCGGGTCCTTCCACAACCTCCTGTTAGATAAACGAACGGGCTCCACACTTTCTTTATTTAAACAGCTCATTCAGGAGCCTGTGAGCAGGAACATCTATTTATTATGAAAAAACTTTTTTATGCTGCCGTAATCGTCGTTGCCGCATTGTCAAGCTGTGCAACAAAGAAAGAGTATGTAGAAACCGCACGTACGCTTGAGTACATGGAATCGTCGGCAAGAGTTCTTGAGCCCGAACACGCAATGATGCTCACTCCAATCATTGCCGACTTGAGAGTATCGGAAGAGAAGGTACGTTACGAAGAGAAGGATATGTTCAAGGACATGGAAATTACACAAGCCATGCTGAAAAACATCGTTGAGCTGAAGAAGATAGCCATTTCTCGTGCCGCACGTGCTCACAACGCCGACGTGCTTGTCGGTACCACAATTGACGTAGTTACAGTAGATGGCCGATTGGAAATCTCCGTTTCGGGCTACCCTGCCTATTACACTAAGTTCCGCAACGTGAAGAGCGATGATGTGAAGCTGCAGAAAGAGGTAAAACAGATAAAGGCTGAGAGCGGCACAAACCTCCTGAGGTCACCGGAATCTACGCTTCAGGTAAAACAGGTTGAGGTAGAAAATAAATAATAGGTATTTTTTATAGACAGAGATATTTATGAAACGATTGCTATTTATTTTACTATTCTTCTGTTTTTTATTGCCGCAAGCAGGATTTTCACAAGGATACGACAATATAAGCGGCGGCATGACCATTGAAACGGTAAAATACAAGGAAAAAGTTAAAAAGAAAAGAGTCAGGAAGCCACTGAAACCGATAGAGCCCGGGCTACAGCACAATGTAACATGGGGTATGTATTTAAGCCCAGGAGATTTCATAGACATTGACCTTGATTATATCGCAGGCTATAGAGTAAACAAATATTTATACGCCGGAGCAGGTATAGGCCTGGACTTCAACATTGATGGTGGGGATGTTAGGGGATTATACACTATCTCATATGATGATTATAATAGCTTTTATATACCTTTTTTTAGTATTCCGCTATACATTCATTGCAGGATTTATATGTCAAAAAAACGTTTCCAGCCATTTTTCGCATTGTCCATGGGCGGTGACATAAGACTTCCATTAAGAGAAGAGGCAGAGGTATATGCTGGAAGAATGTACTATGATAATACCACATTATTAACTAACGTCAAGTTTAGCACATCCGGTCTTTTTATGGAGCCGATGTTAGGCTTAGATGTTCGCCTTAGCTCAAAAGTCAGCATAAACTTGCAATTAGGTTCCAAAATAAGCAGTTTGCCGTATGAACTAAAGTTTACCGACCCCACCCACGCATATATAGCAAACAGAACCATTCCGAATTTTTCCTTTAAATTAGGTTGTACCTTTTAATGAACAGTCATGAAGAACATTTTAAAGACCTTTACCATATTAGCGACCTTGTTTTTTATTACAGGGTGCAACGGAGAATTTGAACTGATAGATGAGAACAGGCCTGTTACTGAAATCCATTATACGACAAAAGACAACAAGCCGGCTGAGCTATACACTCATAATGGTGTTATAACAAACACATATAGCGACGATTCCGGTCTGTTGTTGCTTGATGGAAGTATAAATTCGTTAGGTAGGTATTTTCGCGCAAACAGCCAATTAACAAGCATTACTATCCCTAATGGAATTGAAATCATTGAAGACGATGCTTTTAATGGATGCAGTCAGCTTGCCAAAATTACAATCCCCACAAGTTTAACAAGCATTGGCTCCAACGCATTTAAGAATTGTTACTCACTTAAACTTATATACAACTTATCTGGCCTTAATCTTAAAGCCGGGTCTACCAATCATGGATATATAGCCTACTATGCCAACCAAGTTCTGAACACGCCAGAGGGCGCAGAACTTATAGGCGACTACGTTTTCCACAACGAAGATGAAACACCAACCCTAATTGGAGCGAACTACACATCCTCTGGAGCTAACTTAAAAAGCACATATAATAGTTGGACATCATCAAATAAGATTAATAACTCAACTAACAGCAAAACGTATACAGTGAACGGCAGTACCGGAGATAAATTCTCTTTTTATTGGGCTGTAAGCAGCGAAAGCGGTTATGACAAATTTTCTATCAAAGTAAATGGAAGTGAAGTATTGAATAAAAGCGGAGAAGACAGCGGCATATATGAATACACATTCGCATATAACCATAGTATAGAGGTTGTAGTTGCATACACAAAAGATGGAAGCACATCGAACGGCGATGATGAAGCAAGAATTTCCAATGTCAAGCTTACGACAAATCAAGGAATAAATCTTGAGCTACCAGAAAACTATAAAGGAGAAAGTTATGCAATAGGAGATAATTTTATTACGAACGACAACCTAATACAAAGTATAACGATTCCTGTCAGCGTTATAAACATCGGATACAAAGCCTTCTTTAACTGCAATAAACTTAATACAGTTTATTGTAAGGCGACAACACCTCCAACTATTGAGGACGCCGTATTCAATAGTTGCGACAATCTTAATAGAATCTATGTTCCAATGGAATCAGTCTCATTATACAAGAGCCAGTGGTCACAGTACAGCGAATATATAGCAGGCTATGACTTTTAGGATAATAGGATAATATAATAACAATTTTAGCAGGAATGAGGGTGACCCAAAAGTCACCCTCATGTCGTCGGGGATGAATAAAAAGCAAAGTTCAAGGCTTGTGCAGGCTTCAAAACCGCAGTTTACTGAGCGTAAATGAGGATTTTGAAGGCAAACGTAACACAGAAATTTACTTTTTAGTCACCCCCATTTTTTTATTAATAATTTTGTAGACAATATATAAGACACTGTTATGAAGATTGCAACGGCAGTATAGCAAATACATCAAGCCCTATATATTCGATGAATAGGACAATACGGCTCCGTACAAAAATTATACGGAGCCGTATTGTAAGGGATTACATTTTCAACCATTCTGCAGGGTCCAGCGTCTTTTTCTCTTGACGGAGCTGGAAAAGCATTCTCGGATTGCCCTCTTTGACATCGACCGCAATATCACCTATTATATCTCCGGCCTTTATATTCTCGCCGCCCTTGACGCGTACGTTGTCAAGATTGCAATATACCGATATGTATTTCCCGTGACGGACAAGCACGAACGTGTAGTTGCCCGTATCGAGAACAGCCGTGACCTTACCGTCAAATATACAGCGCGCGGCAGCTCCTCGGTTACCCTCGAATGTTACTCCGCCGCTGTTTATGGGAACATTGCCTTTGCCCGATATCGCATTCTTCACGCCGTAGCGCTCTACAACGAGATAAGGCCCCGTTATAGGTACAGGAAGTTTCTTCTTGTTGCTCAGGAACGAGCCGGACATTGCCTCGACACCCGCATCGTACATGTATTCGCCGGAAGATTTTGACGGCTTGCCCGGCACATTTTTCGCAGCCGTCTTTTTCTTTGCGGCCCTCTCCTCGGCAAGCACCCGTTCTATTTCCTTGTCAATGGCTTTATTGAGTTTCTGCAGGTCGGCACGTTTTTTCTTGAGTTCACGCTCAACCTTCTTCGATTCTTTTTTTAACGACTCTACAATCTTGCGCTGCTCTTTTTCAAGACGCTGCTGCTTGGCACGCTCAGCGTCCTGCTCTTTAAGCGCCTGCGCTTTGATAAGACGCGCGGCCTCAAGCTTGGCACGCTTTACCTCAAGAGCGGCAATCTGTACCTTAAGGCTGTCGGCAAGAGCCTTGTGAGCGTCCATAAACTCGCCTGTATAACGATAGCGACGGGCCATAGTATTGAAGTCGTCGGCAGAAAAGATGAACAGCAGCTTGCTCTGGAAATTGCTGTACTTACGTGCCCTACGCAACGCCTCGGCGTACTCCTCGCGCGATTTCTCTACAATCTTTTCCTGACGCTCAATCTCTTTGTCATATTCGGCAATCTCGTTATTGATTAGTTTAACCTCCTTTTGAAGATGCGACACGAGCTTTTTTATCTCACGCAACTGGGCCGTAATTATATCAAGGTTGTTGAGCTTGCTCTTGACATCCTTCTGCGACGACAGCAAAATCTTCTCTTTCTCGCTTATTTCCTTGCGCAGAGAGCCGGCTTTTGCACGCATATCCTTGATTGAGGAGTTCTGTGCAGAAGCTTGCGAGAATGATATTACCGCCACAATAAGCAGCAAAAGATATTTAAGTCTTGTCGTGTTCATTATTGTCGTTTAGGGGTTCTTGCTTTATTTCTTGATAACGGACTTCAACAGCTGCTCCGGGGCGAGCTTGTCGTATGAAGATGATATGCGGCGAGGAGTAAAGACGACATCCCCTACTTCGACACGGCTAAGCACGAAACTTAGAGCCACATCCGTTCCAACACCTTCCAAAACCAGGCTTATCGTATGCGGGAACATTACGCCGTCAATGTCAGCGAAGCCCGAATAATCGCACACCACATGACCTCCGCTCTCGTGAACTCCCTCACTGCGGACAAGGTTGCCTGTAAGTTTGTCGATAGAGAATTTATAAACAATCCCTTTTGACGGGCGTGTCGTCGCCGTCACATATTCGCCCTCGTCGGCAAATGTCATGTCAGGAAGAGCCTGCACAGCCGGTCTTCCGTCCGGCGAGAAGATTCTGTTCAGCAGCACAGACTCAAGCATCTCGTAGTTGATTCCCGACTTTTGCAGAAAAGCCACATCAACGTAGGGCACGTCGGTATACTCCCTGCCGAGCTTGTATATGAGGCGGGCGTTATCGGGGAAAAATTCAAGACAGGCTATCTCGACAAGACCGAGAGCCGTAACGCCTATCTGAACGCCGTCGCCCTCTTTTATACGCATTGTACCCTTAGCGGAAAATGGTTTTCCATTGACATCGACCGACAGTTTGAGGTTGCCCGATAAGGCCGTGCATGGCGAAGCCACAGCCGGAGCCGCAGAGACGAGAGCCATGCTTTCAATGTAGGCTTTGTTCACCTCAACAACGCTTTTCTTGCTCTTGCAGCCAGCCAACAGTATAGCTGCGACAAAAAGAGAAAGCAATATTTTACTTCCTGCGTTTCGCATCTTCATAATATTTCCGTTTTTTTATCTTTTTTTCCAATAATTTCGAGTTATCGCCGGCATCACGGGCCATAATCCAATACTTGACAGCTTTCTCGATGTCGCCGCATTTTGCGTAAATATCTCCGCAATGGCTGTATACCACGGCGCTCATATCATTAATAGCGATAAGTTTTTCGGCATAAGCCTTTGCCTCTTCGTAGCGTCCGAGCCTGAACAGCACCCAAGCGTACGTGTCTATGTACGTCGCATTGTCGGGTTCTGCGACAATAGTCTTATAGCTCATGTCAAGCGCACGCTGCAAATCCTTGCCGTCGAGCGAAAGATAGTAGGCGTAATTGTTAAGCACGTTCAAATTCGAGCTGTCGTACACAAGGGCTGAATCGTACGCCTGCATACACTCGTCTATCATCGACCGCTCGTGATAAAGGTCACCCAAAAGGGTGTAAACATCCGATACAAGTTCCGTTGCGGTCTCATCGCTACGTTTCCTAAGCCCCTCTTCGTACACCGAGGCTGCGTCGGCGTACCGCTTCTGTATATAATATGATATGCCTTTATAGTAATACAGTTCCAACTTGTCGGGCAAATAAGGCAAAGCCTCGTCGGTATACTTTATCACAGCGTCGGTATCGTTCCTGTCTATCGCATAACCGAGCAGTTTGATTATTGCCGAAACATTTTCGGGCTCCAGGGCAAGCACCCTTTCGAATGCGGATACTATCGTATCGGAAGGAGCTTTTGCCAACACAAGATATTGAGCATGCACGTTGGCGATCTCTGCCACGTCAAAAGGCAACTTTATCATCTCGCTCATTAATTTGCCAACCCTTGCGCTATCAGTAGGATATTTGTATTCGATATACTGAACAAGAGCTTTGATACGTGCCTCTGAACCAAGATTTTCGCTTTTGAGAAGACGTTCAATAACATTGCAGTACATGGAATCGTCGGCATCGTTCACATATATCGTAGCCAACGAAGACAACGCATAACCGTCGTCAGGCCTCAGCGAAAGAGCCTTGTCTATCGCCTTTACGGCCTTGTCCCTGTCTCCAAGAAGCGAATACGCATTGCCGAGCAGCGTCCAGCAGCGTGAATCGTCGGGGTTATCGTCTATAAGCTTATACACTGCAGCTACAGCCTTAGCGCTGTCGCCGACGGACATATACTGACGCAGCTTCTGAAACGTTATCTCCTCATTGCTGCCTTCGAGCTTCTCGAGCTTTTCAAGAGCCTCTATGGCCTTATCATGCTTGCCGGCCTCGGCATAAAGCGAATAGAGATATTCGTAGGTCTCGCTCTTCGAATGGTCTGTCTCAAGCATCTTTTCATACACCTCTATTGCCGACTCTATGTCACCAGCATTCAGATAATAGTTTACAAGCGCTTTGTTGTAATCACTGTTCTGAGGGTCGGATTCCACAACCTTGCTCAACATCGCATGAGCGATACTGTCTTTCTTAAGAAATGCATAGAACGACGAGAGGTCAAACATTACCGATGCCGAAGAGGGGTCGATTGCATAGCAGTGCCGCAACAGCTCAAAGCTGCGGTCGATACTGTCCTGCATCAGATACGACCTGGCCTGAATATAGTAATAGTCCAAAGCACGGGCATGCGCTACAGAGTCATCGTCCCTGTATTTTTCCTGGGCTCCCGCACTCATAGAGAACGTGAGAACGAGGAGCAGAAAAACCAAATGCCTCAACCGTGCCATATCACCGTCAAACGCCTGTATGTCCGAATCCGCCGGCTCCTCGCTCTGTCTCGCCAAGAACCTCAACCTCACGCCACTCTACCTGCTCATGACGAGCTATGACCATTTGAGCTATACGCTCGCCGTCAGCAATCGTAAACGGCTCGTTAGAGAGGTTTACAAGTATCACGCAGACTTCTCCTCTGTAATCGGCGTCAATAGTTCCGGGAGAATTGAGGACCGTTATACCTTTTTTGATAGCCAAACCGCTGCGTGGACGCACCTGAGCCTCAAAGCCGGCAGGCAACGCCATAAAGAGGCCTGTAGGCACCAATGCACGCTGCAACGGCTCCAACACGACGGGAGCGTCAAGATTAGCTCTCAAGTCCATGCCGGCAGATAGGTCTGTAGCATACGCCGGCAACTGGTGTTTCGACTTATTTATTATTTCCACTTTCATACTTCTTATAAATTAAAAAACTCCGGGCCGACTCAATTGTTCCCGGAGTTCATGATTATAGAATATTTATTTCTCTACGGGCATATAACAAGGATTGCACTCGCCTTTATATGTCTCCAAGAAAGTCTTCATGTATCTGTTGTGCTTTTCAGGGACCATTTCGTTCACTGTAACGAGCAACGCAGTCTCCTCTACATTGCCGAAGTCATAATTGACCGCTGTGCCGAATATCTTCATTGTAGACGACAAGCCCATATAGGCATTTACCATAGGAGGAATTACCTGTCCCATCTTGAGTACCTCCTGCTTCAGTATTCTGTAATCCTCCTTGTAGTTGTCTTTGCAGAACAGTTCCTTCAGCTCCGCTTCATCAGTCTCAAGCCGCAAGGGTGTTATAGGGGCTACAAGAGCCTCTTTGTCCTGGAAATGCTTACGCAAGAAATAGAGTATCATGTCACGGGCCTTTGTAGGATATGACGGATACATGGTAACTTTTCCGAAGTAGTATTTCATCCCGGGAATCACTATTGCCAAAGCTCCCAGGCCGTCCCACAGATTATCAAGTGCGAAGAGCCCTTTAGAGCCCATACGTGTCGATTGATAGTCGAGAGCCACAAAAGCGCGCCCGAGTTCAAGCGTATGGGGCAGATACTCTTTTCTGAATTTCTCGGAAAAACCGAACATTCCGTGGGCTGTAGCGATTATAGGTTCATTGTTCTCATCGAAACGTACATCGCGGCCGAATATGAAACGATAGCCTCCTATAATATCGTCGTTATCAGGATTCCACACGACCAGCTGCTTGTATGGCACCTCCATTGTATCGAACTCGTCAATATCGACCTCCTTGCCGGTTCCGCCGCCGGAAGCTCTGAATGCGATTTCACGCAGACGGCCAATTTCACGCATTACGTTAGGAGCCTCATGCGCCGTCACGATATAAATCTCATTGTCGCTGCGATTCGTAGTACGAAGACGTCTTTCAGGCGTCAGTTCAGCCTTCAAAAGTTCCTTTGGAACAGGAGCTATAATATCTTTCATAGTAATGAACAGTGTTTTATAGTGTATATACTAACTCTTTGACATACTGAGCCCACTCTGTAGGGGTCTTTGATTTGTCAAATGTCTGCCACGGTATAGGCTTTCCTATTGTCACCTTGAACTTTTTGTTTGTATTCTTGAACATTTCGTCGCTCAGATATAGCATCGCTATATTGAATTTGATACCGAGCATTCTGTTCAAGTTAGCGAGGCGATAGAAAAACTTCGAGTTTTCGCCTTCGAAATGTATTGGAATTACGTCGCGCTGTGTCTGAACGCTCTTCGTTATGAATGTCTTTTTCCACTCAAGGTCACGAATGACGCCCTTACGTTTGCGTGAACAGAGACCTGCCGGGAACATTACTATGTGATTATCGCTTGAGAAGGCCGCGTTTACCTGTTGAGGGAAGTTGCGTGCCTGATTTCCGGTTTTGTTTATAGGCACCCAGAACGAAGATATATGAGGTATATTCATAAGCAGGTCGTTTACAAGGAATTTTATCTTTCCTTCATAGACCGGACCGAGAATATATGCTAAACCCAAACCGTCCTGAGCCCCGAGAGGGTGATTGCTCACGAATGTGAAGCGGCCGTCTTTCGGCAGATTTTCAAGACCTGTGACATCGAAAGAATTATTGAAGAATCTCATGAACTCATTAATGAAATCAAGGTCTCTTTTGTCGTGATTAGCCAACAGAAAGCTGTTTACTTCGTCCTGATGTATTATCTTTTTTAGATAAGAGATAAGGAAACGTGGTACGTAGCGTGCCTTTTTCCCCGCTTTGGCGGCAAGAATTGCCTCCACGTCAATTTTTAAAGCTGTGCTCATTGCCTTATTTACCTAAGTTAATGTGTTTAATGCAAAAATATAGTTAAAAATCAACAATACAAAATTTTTAACAGAATATCAAGGACATAAAAAAACGAGCGTACTTCGCGTACGCTCGTTTCTACTTTATATTGTACTTTTTATTCTTCGTCGTCCGAGAAGTCAAGTACGGCTCGCTTGCTTGCCTGAACTCTTTCATAGTCCTCTTTTGAGCCTACGATTATTCTGTTGAAGTCACGCTGGCCTGTTCCGGCAGGGATAAGGTGACCGCAGATTACGTTCTCCTTCATACCGAGCAGGTAGTCGCTCTTCATGTTGATTGCAGCCTCATTGAGGACCTTTGTCGTCTCCTGGAACGATGCGGCAGACATGAAGCTCTGAGTCTGGAGCGCCGCACGTGTGATACCCTGCAGAATCTGGGTCGATGTAGCCGGCTGAGCATCACGTGAAACGACAGGCTTGAGGTCACGGCGTTTGAGAGTACTGTTCTCGTCACGAAGCTTGCGCGCAGTAACAATCTGGCCGGCCTTGAGGTTTTCAGAGTCACCTGCATCCACGACAACCTTTTTGCCCCAGATACGGTCATTCTCCTCTTGGAACTGCAGTTTGTCTACAATCTGCTGCTCAAGGAAGCGTGTATCGCCCGGCTCGTCAATCTGTACTTTACGCATCATCTGACGAACGATAATCTCGAAGTGTTTGTCGTTAATCTTCACGCCCTGTGAACGGTAAACGTCCTGCGCCTCATTAACGATATACTCCTGAACTGCGGTAGGTCCCTTGATGGCAAGGATATCCGACGGAGTAACGGCACCGTCCGACAACGGAGTACCGGCACGTACATAGTCACCGTCCTGAACAAGAATCTGCTTAGAGAGAGCGACAAGGTATTTCTTGACGTCACCTACCTTAGAGGTCACGATAATCTCACGGTTACCTCTCTTTACTTTGCCCATTGTTACCTCACCGTCAATTTCGGAAACGACAGCAGGGTTAGAGGGGTTGCGTGCCTCGAAGAGCTCGGTTACACGCGGCAGACCGCCGGTGATATCACCCGCATTACCGAACACGCGCGGTATCTTGACAATAACGTCACCGGCCTTGAGCATGTCTCCGTTCTCGACAACCACGTGACCGCCCACAGGCAAGTTGTAGTTATGGAGCGAATTGCCGTTCTCGTCATTGATATGAACAGTAGGTATCTTGTTCTTATCCTTAGACTCGATAATGACGATTTCGTGCAGACCCGTACTTTCGTCGGTCTCTACCTTGTATGTGATATTCTCGATGACTGACTCAAAATCAACCTTACCGGCAACCTCGGTAACGATAACCGCGTTGAAGGGGTCCCAAGACGCTATTACCTTGCCCTTTTCAACAAGTTCGTCCTCAGCGGCATAAAGCTTAGAGCCGTAAGGTATGTTATGTGAAGAGAGTACGATGCCAGTGTTCACGTCTACGAAACGTACCTCGCTCAAACGGCTTACGACAATCTTTACAGGTGTGCCGTCCGGCTCAAGGTAGTCTACTGTACGCAACTCCTCGAACTTGAGCTTAGACGCATGCTTTGCTCTGATTGTAGCGTCGGCCGCGATGTTCGCAGCAGTACCACCGGCGTGGAACGTACGGAGAGTAAGCTGTGTACCAGGCTCACCGATTGACTGAGCAGCGATAACGCCGACAGCCTCACCCTTCTCAACCATGCGGCTTGTAGCAAGGTTGCGGCCATAACACTTGGCGCATACGCCATGCTTGGACTCACAGGTAAGAACCGAACGTATCTCAACGCTTTCGATAGGAGACTTCTCAATCTCGTCTGCGATAGCCTCAGTGATAAGCTCGCCAGAGTGAACAAGTATCTTTCCTGTTGTAGGATCTACCACGTCATGTACCGAAACACGGCCCATGATACGCTCGCCGAGAGTAGCGACAACCTCGTCGCCGTTCTTGAGAGCTGTACATACAAGACCGCGCAAAGTGCCGCAATCCTCCTCGTTGATGATGACATCATGAGATACATCGACAAGACGACGTGTCAGATAACCGGCATCGGCAGTCTTCAAAGCGGTATCGGCAAGACCCTTACGGGCACCGTGAGAAGAGATAAAGTACTCAAGCACCGAAAGTCCCTCCTTAAAGTTCGAAAGAATCGGGTTCTCAATAATCTGAGCGCCTTCAGAACCGGCTTTCTGCGGCTTGGCCATAAGACCACGCATACCAGAGAGCTGACGGATCTGGTCCTTAGATCCGCGGGCGCCTGAGTCGAGCATCATGAATACTGAGTTGAAACCCTGGTCGTCGGCAGAAATTGTCTTCATAAGGACATTGGCAAGGACGGCATTAACGTGTGTCCACTCATCGACAACCTTGTTATAGCGCTCTTTATCCGTGATAAGACCGAGGTTATACTCTGCGAGAATCTCCTCAACCTTTTCGTTACCCTTACGTACAAGTTCCTCTTTCTCCTTAGGAATAATCACATCGTCAAGGTTAAATGACAGACCGCCCTTGAAGGCCATCTGGTAACCGAGATTCTTGATACCGTCGAGGAATTCGGCCGAACGGGCAACGCCCACACGCTTGATAACCTCCGTAATGATATCACGAAGTGACTTTTTAGAGATAATCGTATTTATGAAGCCCATCTCGCGAGGAACAATCTGATTAACGATGATACGTCCTACTGATGTCTCGCGGATAACCTGAACATATTCTCCGTTCTCGTCAAGGTCCTCAACCATAACCTTAACCGGCGCATGAACCGCCACACGGCCCTGGTTGTAGGCAATCATAGCCTCTTCGGGACCATAGAATGTCATGCCCGAACCTTTAGCGCCCTCACGCAGCTTGGTAATGTAGTAAAGACCAAGTACCATATCCTGTGAAGGAACGGTGATAGGAGCGCCGTTTGAGGGGTTAAGAATGTTGTGCGACTGCAGCATGAGCATCTGAGCCTCAAGGATAGCCTCGTTGCTCAGCGGCAAGTGAACAGCCATCTGGTCACCGTCGAAGTCAGCGTTGAACGCAGTACATGCAAGCGGGTGAAGCTGAATTGCCTTGCCCTCGATCATCTTAGGCTGGAAAGCCTGAATACCGAGACGGTGAAGTGTCGGCGCACGGTTGAGCAATACCGGGTGGCCCTTCATTACATGCTCAAGGATGTCCCAAATAATTGGCTCGCGACGATCTACGATTTTCTTTGCGGACTTTACGGTCTTAACGATGCCGCGTTCTATAAGCTTGCGTATAATGAACGGCTTGTAAAGCTCGGCTGCCATAAGTTTCGGCAGACCGCACTCGCCCATTTTGAGTTCAGGGCCAACAACGATAACCGAACGTGCCGAATAGTCTACACGCTTACCGAGAAGGTTCTGACGGAAACGTCCCTGCTTACCCTTAAGACTGTCTGAAAGAGACTTGAGAGGACGGTTGGCGTCTGACTTCAAAGCACTTGCCTTACGTGAGTTGTCGAACAATGAATCGACAGCCTCCTGCAACATACGTTTCTCGTTACGCAGGATAACCTCGGGAGCCTTAATCTCGATAAGCTTCTTCAAACGGTTGTTACGTATGATTACACGACGGTAGAGGTCGTTAAGGTCCGATGTGGCGAAACGGCCGCCATCGAGCGGAACCAATGGACGCAATTCAGGAGGAGTGACAGGAATAACTGTCATAATCATCCACTCTGGACGGTTGTTGCCGTTAGAGGCAGCCATAGACGAACGGAATGACTCAACCACCTGCAGACGCTTCAGAGCCTCGTTCTTGCGCTGCTGCGACATGTCGGTGTTGGCACGGTTACGCAGCTCGTAAGAGAGCTCGTCGAGGTTGATGCGCGCCAAAAGATCCTGGATAGCCTCGGCACCCATCTTGGCAATGAACTTGTTAGGATCACTGTCGTCGAGATACTCGTTGCCCTGAGGCAGGTTGTCCATGATTGTGATGTACTCGTCCTCGGTGAGAAGCTGATACGTCTCAACGCCGTCAAGCACATTCTCTTTGCCCGGAATATCCTGACGTGTCTCGTCATCCTTACGAGCCATGACGCCGGGCTGTATAACTATATATTTCTCGTAGTAGATAACCGCATCGAGCATCTTTGTTGGAAGACCGAGCAGATAACCTATCTTGTTAGGCAATGAACGGAAGTACCATATGTGAGCCACAGGAACTACAAGCTGTATGTGTCCCATACGCTCACGGCGTACCTTCTTCTCTGTCACCATAACGCCGCAACGGTCGCAGACAATGCCTTTATAACGGATGCGTTTGTACTTACCGCAATGACACTCATAGTCCTTAACCGGTCCGAAGATGCGCTCACAGAACAATCCGTCACGCTCGGGCTTATAGGTACGGTAGTTGATTGTTTCCGGTTTCAACACCTCTCCACACGAATTACCGAGTATCTCCTGCGGTGAAGCAAGACCAATGGTAATCTTCGAGAAATTTGTTTTTGTCTTTGTTTCTTTTCTAAAAGCCATAGTTTTATATTGACAAACGTGAAGGATTAATTATTCAAATGAAATGCTCAAGCCCAAGCCGCGCAACTCGTGAAGCAATACGTTCAGAGATTCCGGTATGCTTGGTGTAGGCATCGGGTCGCCCTTGACAATAGCCTCGTAAGCCTTTGAACGGCCTGCAACGTCGTCTGACTTGATTGTCAGAATCTCCTGCAGGATGTGCGCGGCGCCGAACGCCTCAAGAGCCCAAACCTCCATCTCACCGAAACGCTGTCCGCCGAACTGGGCCTTACCTCCAAGAGGCTGCTGAGTGATGAGTGAGTAAGGACCGATTGAACGTGCGTGCATCTTGTCCTCGACCATGTGACCGAGCTTCAGCATGTAGCTGACACCCACTGTCGCAGGCTGGTCGAAACGCTCGCCGGTACCGCCGTCGTAGAGGTATGTCTTGCCGAAGCGAGGGAGACCTGCCTTGTCGGTCCATGTGCATAAGTCATCGAGCTTAGCGCCGTCGAAGATAGGCGTAGCGAATTTAACGCCGAGTTCCTTACCGGCACGTCCGAGAACGGTCTCGAATATCTGACCGATGTTCATACGTGAAGGCACACCCAACGGGTTAAGAATAATATCTACCGGCGTACCGTCCTCGAGGAACGGCATGTCCTCCTGACGTACGACACGTGAAACGATACCCTTATTACCGTGACGTCCCGCCATCTTGTCACCGACGCCAATCTTACGTTTCTTAGCGATGTAGACTTTCGCCATCTTCATAGTACCTGAAGGCAACTCGTCGCCGATAGTCAAAGCGAACTTCTCGCGCTTAACCTCTGCGTCAAGCTCTTTGTACTTGTGGATAAAGTTGATGATAAGCGTACGGATAAGTTCGTTGGCGTGAGCGTCTGCAGTCCACTTGCTCAGCTGAACCGATGTGAAATCGAGAGCCTCAAGCTCAGGACGCGTAAACTTAGCGCCCTTAGCGATAATCTCGGTACCCATGAAGTCCTTGACGCCCTGTGACACACGTCCGTCTACAAGCTTCAGCAACTTGTCGATAAGTATATCCTTGAGAGCGTCCACCTTCTGCTGGAACTCGTCATCGATCTTCGGCAGCTTAGCCTTGTCGGCCATCTTCGCAGAACGTGTCTTTTCGGCACGCTGGTACAGACGGCGGTCAATAACAACACCCTGCAATGAAGGAGAGGCCTTCAATGACGCATCCTTAACGTCACCGGCCTTGTCACCGAATATCGCACGGAGAAGTTTCTCCTCAGGCGTCGGGTCAGACTCGCCCTTAGGCGTAATCTTACCTATTATAATATCACCGGGCTTGACATAAGCGCCGACACGGATGATACCATTCTTGTCAAGATCCTTAGTCGCGTCCTCGCTGACATTAGGAATATCGTATGTAAACTCCTCCATTCCGCGTTTTGTCTCGCGCACCTCAAGAGAGAGTTCGTCTACATGAACTGATGTAAGGACGTCCTCGCGTACAACCTTCTCATTGAGAACGATAGCATCCTCGTAGTTGTAACCCTTCCACGGCATGTATGCGACCAAGAGGTTCTTGCCGAGAGCGAGCTCGCCAGCCTGCGTTGAATAACCTTCGGTAAGGATATCGCCGGCTTTAACCTTCTGACCCTTGTCGCAGATAGGACGAAGGTCAATTGTCATGTTCTGGTTGGTACGACGGAATTTAGGGATGATATACTCTTTTGACGCAGGCTCGAAGCTTACGAACTCTTCCTCTTCTGTACGGTCGTACTTGATAACGATTCTTGAAGCGTCTACAAATTCAACGACACCGTCACCCTCGGCAACGATCTGTGTACGTGAATCCTCAACGAGCTGCTTCTCGAAACCTGTACCGACGATAGGAGCCTCAGTCGTAAGCAATGGAACTGCCTGACGCATCATGTTAGATCCCATCAATGCACGGTTGGCGTCGTCATGCTCGAGGAACGGAATTAGCGAAGCCGCAATAGACGCTATCTGCTGAGGAGAGACGTCCATGAGTTCTACTCTTTCGGGCTCAACGACAGGATAGTCGGCATCCTGACGTGTCTTTACCTTCTTGAGGATGAAGTTGCCCTTCTCGTCAAGAGGCGCATTACCCTGAGCGATAATTCTGCCCTCTTCCTCCTCTGCGGTGTAATATACGACATTTTTGTTGTCTATATCGACCTTGCAGTTCGATACAGAACGGTACGGCGTCACGATAAAACCGAGTTCGTTAATCTTCGCATAGATACAGAGTGACGAAATAAGACCGATATTCGGACCCTCAGGAGTCTCGATAGGACAGAGACGGCCATAGTGTGTATAGTGAACGTCACGAACCTCGAAACCTGCACGCTCGCGCGAAAGACCGCCGGGGCCGAGAGCCGAAAGACGGCGCTTGTGAGTAATTTCGGCAAGCGGGTTCGTCTGGTCCATGAACTGTGAAAGAGCATTGGTACCGAAGAAAGTGTTGATGACAGCAGAGACTGTCTTTGCGTTGATAAGGTCTGTCGGAGTGAAGACCTCGTTGTCACGCACGTTCATTCTTTCACGGATAGTACGTGCCATACGCGCAAGTCCGATAGCGAACTGGTTAGAAAGCTGCTCGCCTACAGTACGTACACGACGGTTGCTCAAGTGGTCGATATCATCGACTGTCGCCATAGAGTTCACAAGACCGATGAGGTACTTGATAATCTCGATGATATCCTCCTTTGTCAGCACTCTCACATCCATATCGGTTGAGAGGCCGAGCTTGCGGTTGATGCGGTAACGGCCAACATCACCCAAATCATATCTTTTCTCTGAGAAGAAGAGGTTGTTGATTACCTCACGCGCGCTTGCGTCGTCGGCAGGCTCCGCGTTACGCAGAAGACGGAAAATATAGTTTACAGCCTCCTTCTCCGAGTTGCTTGTATCCTTGTCAAGTGTGTTGAAGATAAGAGAGTAGTCAACCGCGTCGGGGCCATCGTTCTCTTTATGGAGAAGGATTGTCTCGACACCGCTGTCAAGAATGCGTTCAACGAGTTCCTGATCAAGAATTGAACCTCTCTCTACGACAACATTGCTGCGCTCTATTGATACGACCTCACCGGTATCGGCATCGACATAGTCTTCCTGACGAGTCTTGACAACATGACCGGCCATCTTGCGGCCAAGAGCCTTCTTCATGTTCGTCTTGGTAACCTTGTACTCTTCGGCAAGGTCGAATATCTCAAGAATATCCTTGTCGCTCTCGAAACCGATAGCGCGCAACAAAGTCGTTACTGGCAATTTCTTCTTACGGTCGATGTATGCGTACATGACATTGTTGATGTCGGTAGCGAACTCGATCCATGATCCCTTGAACGGGATGATACGTGCCGAATAAAGCGGTGTACCGTTAGCGTGTACGCTCTGACCGAAGAACACGCCGGGTGAACGGTGCAACTGTGAAACCACAACGCGCTCGGCACCGTTAATGATAAATGTACCCTGCTTTGTCATGTAGGGGATAGGTCCCAGGAACACGTCCTGAATGACTGTATCGAAATCCTCATGATCGGGGTCGGTACAATAAAGCTTCAACTTTGCTTTTAAGGGAACACTATAGGTCAAACCGCGCTCTAAACATTCAGTGATTGAATAGCGTGGCGGGTCTATGTAATAATCCAGGAACTCCAATACGAAGTTGTTTCTTGTATCGGTGATAGGGAAGTTCTCTGCAAAAACTTTGTAGAGACCGTCATTCACACGTTTTTCGGGTGGAGTGTCCAACTGGAGGAAGTCTTCAAAGGACTTCAATTGTACTTCCAAAAAGTCCGGACATGGCATTGGATCTTTTATAGAAGCAAAGTTAATTCTTTGATTATCAGTTTTTAACGACATTGTGGTAAAATGTTATTGAACTTACTTTTCTTTTTACGCACAAAAGGTTAAGAACCCAAGAAACGGGTTCTTAACCATTATACCCTTGTGCAGGGTTTGGGTGAGCTTACTTAATTTCAACCTCAGCGCCAGACTCCTCGATAGTCTTCTTCAAAGACTCAGCCTCTGCCTTAGGAAGACCCTCCTTAAGCACGCTAGGAGCAGCATCTACGAGGTCTTTAGCCTCCTTCAAGCCAAGGCCACAAGCCTCCTTAACAGCCTTAACGACTGCGAGCTTCTGAGCGCCTGCGCTCTTCAAAACTACATCGAACGCTGTCTTCTCCTCAGCAGCAGCACCAGCAGCGCCGGCAGCAGGAGCAGCAACAGCAACAGCTGCAGCAGCGGGTTCGATACCATATTCTTCTTTAAGGATTGTTGCAAGTTCGTTAACGTCTTTTACTGTAAGGTTAACCAATTCTTCTGCAAGAGCTTTCAAATCTGCCATTTTCGTATAAATTTAAATTGTTTTTACTAATTGAATTTTGATTATTATCTTTCACCGAGTGTCTT
>JAZNPP010000054.1:0-27003 GCA_045589695.1 Bacteroidaceae bacterium | reverse complement strand
TTGTGGTGGGATGTCGATGCTCCTAACTTCTAACAAATGATAGTGAGGGCAACAATTGTTGCCCTCATAACCGTATAAAAGAAAATCTTAATTATTAATCTTAAATTAACCATTATGACAAAGAAATTTATTCTTTATGCAGGTCTTTCGCTGTTTGCCGTAAGTGCAACTGCGCAGAACCTAAAAGATGGCTATGTTGATTGGGGTCTAGGTGGTTCACAATTCCACACAGCCTTAGAGACATGGAAAAACAACAAAAAACTTAACGACGATGATAATTTCTTTATCTCGCGTGTTAAACCCAAAGCAACATTCCGTAATGTAAACACTCAGGTACGCACCAACATCAATGAGTCTAACGACAAAAAATTGGTTATGTGGGTGCCTATTGACGATGCTGCCGACAAAGCTCCTTCGGGAACATCGGAAAATGCTTTGCCTAACGGTGTTTACGACTCCGAGGTGTTCTCTATGTGGAACTATGTTACACACTATGGTAACTGGACAGCTCCCCTTGGTCGTGTACCCGGAAACTTTGCCGACGTAGCTCACAAAAATGGTGTGGCTGTATCCGGTGTTGCCGGTGTGCCTTATGGTGACAATGTAGATAATAGTGATTGGGGTATATGTTTCGAGGGCATGTATGACCTTGGTGCAGAACTTACAGGTGATTTCTTGAACTACTATGGTAATGATGGTCTTGGCTATAACTCAGAATGGTATGGCTCGTTTACAACAGAGTTGCTTGTAGAATATCATCAAGACCTTGTTGAATATATGAAAGACAAGAACTCCATTTTTGAAAATATGTGGTATGATGGAACCAATGAATATGGCTCAATCTCATTTGACCGAGGTCTTGGTACACATAACGACGATATTTTAAAAGGAGCATCTTTGTTCTTTAACTACAACTGGAGTGGCAATTTGCCTAGTTCGGTTGAATATGCAAAAAGTATCGGACTTAATCCTTTGAATATCTATGCCGGCATGAACATGCAAGGTGGTGAGGGATATTTCTGGAAGACTCTTGTAAACTATCCTATCTCTATTGGTTTGTGGGGTGCTCACAGCCAGAATATGTTCTGGGAGGGCCGCGGCGAAAAGGGCTCTTCTTCAATGTTAAACAGCGTACATATATGTTGCGTACAGAGCGTTGGTTCACAGGTGGCACACGTAACCCGGTTACATGTCCTGCAACCATAAACTCTCTCATATATGTTGCCGATAACTACGACTTCCATGGAGTATCATCAATGATGTCTGCTCGCAGTACATTGTGCTGGGACTTGGCAACAGAGCCTTTCATAACATACTTCAACCTTGGTAACGGTAAATTCTTCAACTGGAACGGTGTTCGTCAGCACAATAACGAGTGGTACAACATCGGTATTCAGGACTACCTACCTACATGGCGTTGGTGGTTTGCAAGCAAATTGCTTGGTCGCACAGCATCTGATGTTCCTGCAAACGGTTTGGACGCAGAATTTACATGGGACGATGCATACATGGGTGGCTCAACTGCTCGCATCTTCGGTTCAATAGACAAAGAGTATTTGCACCTCTTCAAAACAAACTTTGCTGTTAAAGCAGGCGATGTTGTAACATTCCGTTACAAACTAAGAAAAGGTTCAGCCGATGTAAATCTTCTTTTGACTGCTAATGGCAGCGAGTCTGTTGTTGCAAAATCATACAGCGTAAACACAGTTGCCGATGAGGCTGATGACGAAGCATGGGTAGAGCGCAAGTTCACAGTTGATGCAAATGTAGATGTTGCATTGGTTGCTCTTGAGTTCAAGAATGCTCAGGATCTCGACCTCTTGCTTGGTGAGTTCTCAATCGTTCGCGGTACAGCGGCTACTCCCAAGAAACCTATCTTAGAGTCTGCTTCTGTTCTCGATTTTAATAACTCAGGTGTAGATGGTAAGATTATCTTTAACATGCCTAACGACAAAGCAGCCGGTGTGCCTTGCTACAATATCGATGTAAATGCATCTATGTTCAAATTGTATGCTCAACAAGAGGGTTGCGAGCCTATCCTCATGGGTGCAACAACATCTTGGGCCGGCCTCTACTTTGCCGTTCCTATGGACATGGCTAAGGCTAACAAAGTTCGTTTTGGTGTTTCTGCTGTTTCTCTCGACATGAAGAGCGAGTCTAACATCGCTTGGGGTGCTTATACCAATGCCGGAAATTACGACTACAACGACGATATCCAAATTAGCAAGACAACAATCAAACCTAACGAGGAGTTTGAAATCGCTTATATCGATGAGCGTCACGAAGAGGGTACATGGACTATTACCAATGCTGCCGGTGCAACTGTTGCAACAGGTAGCGGTATTGTATTCGCTGTAAACGAAGGTCTTCCTGCTGTAGGTAACTACACATTGACACTCAAGGGATATGAATACGAATATGATGATAAAGGTAATAACACAGGTAATCGTATAGAGACAACTCGTACATTTGCCGATTATATCCAGATTACAAGTGCCGGTTCGGGTGCAATACCTAAAATCCTCTCATTCACTGCCAATGGTGAAGATGCCGATATCACAGTGAATGCAGGCGATGAGATTGCTCTTGCTTACACAGGTCGCAAAGCGAATGGTGCCGCATCACGTGCTCTCGACCTCAAAGAGAATAACTTTGGCGCAAAAGCTGTTGATCTTGGCATTGTTGGTAAAAAGAATTTCTCAACAGCATTCTGGATAAAGATTAACAAACTTTCACCGGCCGAAGGAACACAGCTTCTTGCTATCTACAACAAACGTTCTACATGGCCTAAGACCGACTGGGGTTGGCTTTGGACAACCATAAATCCCGACGGTTCATTTGGTAACTACACATTCCGTGGAACAGACGTTAGCAGTAATAACGAATTAAGATATTTCTATAGAAATACCACAATTCCTGTTGGTAAATGGGTTCACTTGGCATTCACATTTGAATACAATGCTAACGGTGACTTACGTAGCGATTTCTATGTAAATGGTGTTAAACAAGAGATTGCTGCATGGAATCGTCAGAATGATCCAACAGAGAGAACTAACGACCCGGGCTACCAAACCGGCCTATACAGTATCGAAGATCGTATGATGCTTAATGTCGGTGGTCCTGCACATGGTCGTTCTGGTATCGATGGCGTGCTCGATAACTTCCAGTTCTGGAATAAGGTGATGACAGCAGAAGATGTACAGGCTTCAATGGGTGATATCGACCCCAACAACCTCCCTGCAGGTCTTGCGGCATTTTGGGATTTCGAGGACGAGGCAGATGCCAGTCATGCATTCAAATCTGTAGGTACAATGAGCGGTATCGGTTCTGGTATGCATGTGTATGAATCATCAGCAGGTGATACAGAAGGACAGGGTACTTTGAAATGGGTTGCTCCTGATTATACATCGGGTTCTCCTTTCGTTAGCGGTACTTCATATCCTGTTATTACAACTCCCGAGTTTAAAGCAAACAGAGCTGTTGTTGAAAATATCGAGGGTGATGACTTGGCAGGTTCTGCAGTTGCTTCTTATAAGAAGGGTGGCGACAACTATATAACACTTATACTTTCTAACTCTTTGGGTAGCGATTCTAAGACATTCGCTGTTATCAAGGTAGACGGTGGTAGCACCGGTGTTGAAGGTGTTGGTGCAGCAGAGGTTGCAACATACGTTGTAGAGGGTGCTGCTGTTGTTGAGTTTGCCGAGGCTGGTAACTACACTGTTAATGTTTATACTGCTGCCGGTCAGTTAGTAGCTTCTAAGGCTGCTTCTCTCGTTGCAGGTAACTCTATGAACGTTGCTCTTGGTGCTAAGGGTACTTATATCCTTTGCGTTGAGAAGGATGGCGAACTTGTTCGTAGCGTTAAATTGCTTAATAAATAATATTGGTTTTATTATTAAGTGAACATATCCGGGGATGCGTTTCGCATCCCCGGTTTTTTGTGCCTTTTTTCAAAAAAAGGGCACAAAAACCGGCACAGACAGTGCCGTATCTTTTAAAATTACCTTTGCTGCTGTTTTCGTTGTTCGCGTTGCGCATTAAGTTTTTAGGAAAATGTAGCGTTCATTTTTTGGAGAAAAAGCGAGGACATAATGCGCTATGCCGTTATCTTTTCTACAACGCAATAGCGCATGCTTCCGGAGCCTCCAAAAAATAGCTACATTTTTCGTTAAGAAAACGCCCATACGCAGAGTTCTTTGGTCCTTTCTGTCGGCACAGAAAGGACAATATATTAAAGTGCTATTTTAAGAATGTAGTTAAAAACATAAGCGCAATGGTTTAAAGAAAGAGCAACTCTTTGGATTCCGAGGCTTTAAAGGAGAAAAATCATTAAAATTTAATATTAGTAATCTGCACCTCTTTGCTTAAAATTCTACTTACTCAAAAGTTCATTTTGGTTCTTTACACCATTCCCATAACTTTACATACACTCAAAGTTTGCTTGCAGTTGTTTTTTTGTACTATTTTTGCAAAAAAAAACAAATACAATGGCAGAAAACGATATTTTGTACAATAATCTGAAACAGTTGGTAGAGAATGTTGTCGGGTGTAAAATCGCCACCCCACGCGATTTTGACTATTTATCTATGCGTATTCTCGATAGTACAAAACAGTATCTTTCTGCAATTACTTTAAAACGTTTCTGGGGCTATCTTGGCGATAAATACAAAACTGCACCCAGTCGCTTTACTCTTAACACACTTGCACGCTATGTCGGTTACGTCGATTGGGAAGCATTCTGTGAAACCGGTAGCAGTGGAGTAGCGCATAGCAATTTCTTGCCTAACGATTGTGTCAGAACCTCTTCATTGCGCAGAAACGATAAAATAGAGTTGTTGTGGCGTCCCGACCGTCGTGTAACGATAAACTACGAAGGTATGGGAATGTTCAAAGTTGTAGAGAGCATAAACAGCAAGTTGAGTAGTGGCGATACATTTATGTGCGACAATATCATCGACGGAGAACCGCTACATCTTTATTGTCTTGTGCACGAAGGTAATCCGCCTACAAACTATGTGTGTGGCATTGTGGGTGGTGTGAAATTTAAGATTCTAACAGATTGATTCTTATAGCACCTGTGTCCGTTACTCAAAAGTTTCTATCTTCTTGAATACATCCCAACCCTTGGTTTTCTCGTATCGGCTTTTTGCATTGCGAGGTACATACAGCACACAATCGCTGTTGATGCCATTGAAGGTGCCACAGTCAATCTCCGGAACCTTGTCGGCAGGAATGTGTGAGAATACCTTTTTAAGGTTGTTGCAATTCTCAAATGCCGCGTAGCCTATGCTTCTTACCCCACTACCAATAGTTATTGTTTGCAGGTTGTTGTTGCAATCAAAAGCATAATCTTGTATGGTGTGTACACTGTCTGGAATGACAAAATCATTGAATGAACAGTGTGAAAATGCGGCGTGGCCAATCTCTTTCAGTGTTTTAGGCAGTTGAACGTGTTGCAGTTTCTCGCACCATTGGAATGTATATTGCTCAATGTTGGTAACGCCTTCGGGAATAATCATTCTCTCTATATTTGCGCAGTAGAATGCATATTCGCCAATGCTTTTAATGCTCGGTGGCAATACTATCTCTTCGCTTAGCAGAATATACTCAAATGCACATCGTTCAATTCTCACTATGTCATGGGGGATGATGGTGTTGTTGCAACCCGAAAGCAGTGTGTTTGTGGCGGTCTCTATTATGGCATTGCAACCACCACGACTATCATAGACTCTATTTCCCTCATCCACTACAAACCCTTTTATATATGCGTGTGGGGTGAATGCCTCCTGCCCAATATATCTTACACTTGCCGGAATATGTACGGTGTCGCTCAAAATACATCTAGTGAAAGCATTCTTGTGTATAGTGTCCACACCTTCGGCTATGCTCATTCTGGAAATGTATTCGTTCTTGCAAAAATAACTTGCAATAGATTTTACTTGGAATGTTCTTCCTATGTGTGTAACCGTAGCCGGAATATCCACGCTACCACCTTTGTACTCGTATGTATATTCATCGGGGTGGTCGCCTTTGTAGGTAACCTCTACGGTGCGTGCATCGTGGTTGGTTACACGATAGAAAATGCCACCCTCTTCAAATTTATCGGGTATCTCTCCGCTTTCCCACGCAAGATAATCGCGATAGGCATTGAACGTCTGCAACGTAAATGGTGCAAGCAGAAACAGCGCTATCGTGGCAACGGCTATCATAGCTACAACGCTTTTCTGTTTTCTTGTTTTTATTTCGGCAATAATCTCATCGATATATTGGTAGCGTTTCTCCTTCTCGGGCTCCATGCAACGCTTTTGAATCTTGCGCAAGTAGTAGGGTAATTTTATGCCGTTCTCTTCAATATATCGTAGCAGGCATCCTACTGAATAAATATCGGCACGCGCATCAATATTGCTCACATTGCTTGCCACGCATTCCGGGGCCCTAAAACACTCTGTGCTGCCGGCGGTGTAGTCGTTTGTGTCGTTTATGCAGTACCCTAGGTCGATAATTTTTACATCATGGTTCGCTTTTGTGAGCATGATGTTTCTTGGGGTCAGGTCTAGGTATATGATGTTGCTTCTGTGCAAGGCATTTAAAGCCTCCAATATCTGCAATACAAGCTTGTAGAGGTTGGCACTCTTTTTGAAAAATGCCGGTTCACATTCGAGTTTTTCCTTGAGATTGCACCCATTTACAAAATCCATAAGAAGATATTGCCCGTTTTCGTCATGCACCATGCTGTGATATTTCACAACGTAAGGGTTGTCAATGGATTTTCCGGCCTCAAACTCCTTTATAAACATCTGCTTGTAGCGTTCCTCTTTTGCAAATTCGGGAAGTAGTTTTTTCATAAAATATGATTTCCCGTTTATACGCACTTTGTATGTATGCGAAGTACTGCTAAAAGCATTAATCAATTCAGCTTTTTCGAATTTTATTTTGTTACCAATTATTTCCGATGATTCCATAGTATAATGTAAGGAACATTATTAAAGTCTCCCCTTAATATCCTCTAAACTCCTGTTAATATCCTCTGTTCTCTTTTCTGTAATAGATTTGTATCGCTCCCGCTTTTACAATTACTATATGTAACAACGCTGTCGGAGATTTTTTTGTAAAGTTAATAATAAATAGGTTTTAAGTTGCTGTAATATATAAAAAACTTCATTTAGGGGGGGGGGTAAAAGAACTAAAATGAACCAACAAGGTCGTGTTAATAAGTGTTTCCTTTGCAAAAATATCGTTGCGTAGTTCGCAATAATAATTAACACATAAAACACAATTAACATGGCAAATTGGATTTTAATCTCAAAAAGTAATGTATCAAGCCCCGTTAGAGGCCGTTCTGGTGCAAGTGTAGAACCTAAGGACCTTCAAAAAGGTTTCACATTGACTGTCGCTACTCCATCAACAGGTGAACCTGCTCACAAAGATGTGCAAGGTGCATTACTTTTGGCCGGATTCTGCAAGGAAGAAGCTGAGGCTTATGACGGTGGTAGTTGGAAAAATAATTTCGAAGGCAAAGAAGTGGGTGATGTAGACCATAAACTTTCCGATAAACAACACAAGGCTTGGGTAAATAAAGAGAATTATTCTGCATTTAAGAAAGGTAAAGCTGAGGCTGAGCGCGAAGCAAAAAAAGATAGAGAAGAAGAAAAAAAGAAAAAGGGATGTTGTCCTTCTTCGAGCCTATCGAACAGCATCTGTGATGCTATTATCGATAGCATACCTTGCTTGCGCTGTATCATTGATTGCTGTTGCTAATAATTTAATTATTAAATAACAAACACCCGGGACGGAGTTTTATACTTTGTCCCGTTTTTATATATGATGTTAAAAGTTGGACTGTTTTTCTTAAAACTGATTTCATATACGCCATTCTTTGTCCTTTATGCATTCTCCTCTTTTCTCGCATTTATTCTTGTTCATTCCAAGAAAGCAAGAAAAATACCATACCGTAACTTTTTCCGAGTATACGACCTGCCCGATAAGGAACTAAAAAGAATGACATACAGATACTTCCGTGCATTCATCGACTTCTTTTTTGAAATGGCAAAAATGACAAGTTTCAGCAAAAAGAAGATGAAGCGCCATTGTGTGTTCAAAAATGTCGAACTATTGGAGAGGCTTGCCCAAAAGCACCGGTTCATTCTCTGTTTCAGTGGACATGTCGTGAACTACGAAATGTTTACATCGCTCCCCATGCACACCAAGGATGTTGGAATGTGCCACCTCTATATGTCTGCTCCACAAAGCGATGGGCTCGAATGGATGCTTAAAGAGCGTGGAAAATATGGTGCTATAAACATACCATCTAACAATCCATTGAAATCGCTACTTAGATTAAAGAAAGAGATGGACGAAGGTAAAAGTCCATATAAGTGCTATCTCTTTGGCTCACTTTCCGACTTAGACCCCAAAAAAGATGACAAGCACGCTGCACCATTCCTTGAACACATGTTAGAGGTTAAAACCGGAGCAGAAAAATTAGGACGAAGATTTAACATGGTATTCTGCTATGCACACATAAGAAGGCCAAAGCGTGGATACTACGAAGTAGAAGTAAAAGAGATAAAACCACGAACAAACCCCGAAGAGGACGAATTTGCATACACCGATGAATTTGTGAGAATGTTCGAGGAGAATATTAAAGAACAGCCCGAACTATGGATGCAATGGGGCTCCTGCCGATTCTAACATAACGACGTGGACAAGATATATGTAAAGCAAACGATAAGAATTGCTAAAGAACAAGAGTCCAAACCAAATGTTTTTTGGTTTGGACTCTTGTTCTTTAGTTTTTATATTGCTTAATTACTTGCTCAATGCAGTAGCGATATCCACTGCGATAGCCCAACAAGCTGGGCTCTCCTTATCTTTTTACAGCACCTACCATGGGGTTGTTACCGATGCCAAGGAAGCCCATCATTTCCACGTGAGCGGGAACTGATGAAGAACCTGCGAACTGTGCGTCTGAGTGCATACGACCCATAGTATCTGTCATACCAACTTAATTGATGTAGAAACGATACGGGGCATATTTGTTATTCTCCTGTAATTGTTTGTATTACAGATGAATTGTGATTGTATACTTCATATAATGCATAACGAACAGTCGTTTCAATTCTTGCATATAGTATTCCTTGACTATTCTTTAAATAATAAGTTAATATTTTTGATAATAATATGTGCTTGTTCTAAACCTTTCCTCCAACTCTTTCATTCTCTCAATCAAATTTTCAAAAGGAATCGACTCGCCATAAATCATGCTCGACTGCATATTGGCATAATCGCTAGCCCAGGTTTGATAATGCTCTGCTGGTGGCACAAGCACTATACGCTCACGAATATCGGGAGTGTAATCGACATCGTGGATATGGGTAAACACATCTCTATGATGGTGAATAGTATTCCATAGCTCGTCGTCTTTAATGGCCTCTAATGCAAACTCTTTATCCATCATCCTTTCAAGATCATATAAGTGGCGGCTTTTTCGCTCTGCTTTACTACATCCATTTGTTGTAAAGAGCTCATGCAATAAGAAAGCCTTTTCTAAAAATGTCTTGGCAGCAACGGCGGTTGTAATATCAGCCGAGATAACAGATGTCTGCACATTGGGGAACTCTGTAGCAACAATGCTATTGATACTGGACTTTTGCGTAGGCTCAAACAAAGAACGTGCACCTATCTCAAGAATTATTTGTGGTTTGACATATGATAGTTCTGTATCGAACAGTGATTGATATTTTATGAATATCTGACGTGGCTCAGGATATGTTTTGTCACCTTCGCCATCGGGCTGTACCTCCAATTCAATAAACTTATCTAAGTCAAACCTGTTTATGGCACTTTGCAGTTCACTTAGGAATTCATTGCTTACAAATAATGAAGATGCCTTACGGAGTTTCTTAATCTGTTTTGTAGTCAAATCTCCTTCAAATCCAAACAAGCTACGGTCTACTGCAAGGTCAATATCCTCGGAGAAACGCTCAATCAACCCCCATACTTTGCTTAAAGAGGTTCCTCCTTTGAATACGAGTTTGTCGGCAAAAGGAAGTGTGAAAACTATTTCAAGCAGGGTGCTGACCCACAAGTCTTTTTCTACGATTTGTTTGGACAATCCCTGCTTTAGGGCAGTTTGTTCAATAATAATTCTCCTTGAACTCTCCGGTAATGTATGGAAACTATTCATATAAATTCGATATTAGAAGTTGAATCCAGTTAGGCATAATAGGATAGTCTTTTTCTATAGCTGCCTTTTCTTCGTTTTTCAATAGTCTGGCAATATGCTGTTCTTGCTCTTTTGTTACATTGCCTTCCCCAATCTCTTTTAAGGCAAAAGTAAGTAGCATAGCCAATTTGTTTCTGAAGGCAAGATTTTTTGGAGCTGTTTTGACAAATTTAATCCCGCGTCCCGATTTCAAAGTTATGCTTCGCGGAGAACCGTCAGTTAAGAACACTACATTAGCCGGCACTTGTGTTGATAGTCCAAGAACATTTAGTGCATAGTTTCCTGTCGGAACAATTCTTGCTTTATCGCGTTTGGCTATGTATTGAGCAATTTCCTCAAATGTTGGGTATATAGCCCCCAAGCCTAAAGTCTTTTCAATCTTAGGATAGCAATATATACCTCGTGCTACACGGATTATAGTTTCGGCATTTGCCATTCTCTCTAATGCCTTAAGGACGGATTTTGGTTCTCCCAAGTTAGTGAAGTTAGCAGATGAGAATATTGTACCTCTTCCGCACTTTCTAATCTTGATTAGTATCTTATCATCAATGGATTGCATATTACATTAGATTATATTTTGTCGCAAATATAATCTTTTTTTGCGACATTTATACAAGTTAGCCATTAATTTTATAAGTTCCGTTCTGTATCACCCGATTTTTCTTATACCTACCCATTTTCGGAAAGCTTTATTTATGATTGAATAAGAGAGCCTTGCTTCTTACTTTATACAATATACAAAAAAATCTCCTGCAACCGTAAGGTTACAGGAGATAAAGTTATAATCGTTTTATTAGATTACTTGCTCAATGCAGTAGCGATATCCACTGCGATAGCAACTGTAGCACCTACCATGGGGTTGTTACCGATACCGAGGAAGCCCATCATTTCCACGTGAGCGGGAACTGATGAAGAACCTGCGAACTGTGCGTCTGAGTGCATACGACCCATAGTGTCTGTCATACCATAAGAAGCAGGGCCTGCAGCCATGTTATCGGGGTGCAATGTACGACCTGTACCACCACCTGATGCTACAGAGAAGTAGTTGCGACCTGCAAGGATGCGCTCTTTCTTGTATGTACCTGCAACGGGGTGCTGGAAGCGGGTGGGGTTGGTAGAGTTACCGGTGATAGAAACGTCTACATCCTCTTTCCACATGATAGCAACACCTTCGCGTACATCGTTTGCACCGTAGCAACGTACTTTTGCACGAGGACCATCGCTATAAGCAATCTCCTGAACAACTTTCAACTCACCTGTGAAGTAGTCGAATTCTGTCTGTACATATGTAAAACCGTTGATACGTGAGATAATCTGTGCTGCGTCTTTACCAAGACCGTTGAGGATACAACGGAGAGGCTCTTTACGCACTTTATCTGCTTTAGCGGCAATTTTGATGGCACCTTCGGCAGCAGCGAAAGACTCGTGTCCTGCAAGGAATGCGAAACATTTTGTCTCTTCGCGCAACAAACGTGCTGCAAGATTACCATGGCCGATACCTACCTTACGGTCGTCGGCAACTGAACCGGGAATACAGAATGCCTGCAAGCCCAAACCGATAGCCTCGGCTGCGTCTGCTGCATTTTTGCAACCTTTCTTAAGAGCGATGGCTGCACCTACAACGTATGCCCATTTTGCATTCTCGAAACAGATTGGCTGTGTCTCCTCACATGTTTTGTAAGGGTCAATGCCATACTGCTCGCAAATCTCGTTCGCCTCTTCGATGCTGGCGATACCGTTCTCGTTCAAAACAGCAAGGATCTGCTTGATACGACGGTCTTGACTTTCAAATTTAACTGGTCTTATCATAGCGTTGTCCTCCTTATTCTTTACGTGGGTCAATATATTTAACTGCACCTGCCTCCTCTGAGAAACGACCGTATGTCTTAGTCAATTTCTTAACAGCCTCGTTAGCATCTGTGCCTTTCTTAATCTCTTCCATCAACTGGCCGAGGTTCACGAACTCGTAACCGCAAATCTCGTCGTTCTTGTCGAGAGCAAGGCGTGTGATGTAGCCCTCTGCCATCTCCAAGTAACGTGAGCCCTTTGCCAAAGTACCATAAAGGGTACCTGTTTGGCTGCGGAGACCTTTACCCAAGTCCTCAAGGCCTGCACCGATAATCAAACCGCCTTCTGAGAAAGCTGACTGGCTGCGGCCGTAAACAATCTGCAGGAACAACTCGCGCATTGCTGTGTTGATAGCGTCGCAAACAAGGTCAGTGTTCAATGCCTCAAGAATAGTCTTGCCCGGGAGAATTTCCGATGCCATAGCTGCGGAGTGTGTCATACCTGAACAGCCGATTGTCTCAACGAGAGCTTCCTGGATAATACCGTTCTTGATGTTCAAAGAAAGCTTACATGCACCCTGCTGAGGAGCGCACCAACCAATACCGTGTGTAAAGCCTGAGATGTCGGCAACCTCTTTAGCCTTAATCCATTTGCCCTCTTCGGGAATTGGAGCAGGACCATGGTTGGGACCCTTCTTTACTACACACATGTTTTCTACTTCGTGTGAATAAACCATAATCTTTTATATGTTTTAAATGTGAAACATAGACATTTTCGCTTTGCGAAGATAGCTAAAATAATGAGTACAACAAAGATGGCGGCAAAAAATGTTTGTAAAAAATACAATACTTACTAAAAAAATATAACAGATAATTATATTAATAAGCGATAGGCGTGTTTTTCCCTATTTTCTTCGTATCTTCGCAGTCGATTTTTTTAACACGTACGATACTATGAACAAACTTGTCAGGATATTCCCTTTAGTTATCATCGCCGTTGCCGCTCTTCTCTCTTGCGGACCTGCCGTGAACTCGCAAGAGGAGTGGGGTTATGAAAGCCACGTATATACAGTGGATAAGTACGCTTTGCGTCCCGAATTCGCCGATACGTTCTATCGCATCAGCAATTTCAGCGATTTTACCGACCAGCTGAAGGACGGAGACCGTGCGCATGTGCTGCTTTATTTCTATCGTGACTTCTACAGTTCTAAAGGAAGAGAGTGGAAGATAATTAACGTAGTGGAGAAAATACCTACATTGGAAGTGACGCCTCGCGATAATATAGACGCCGATACATGCGACATGCCCTTTACAGGCATAACACCTTATGAACTCAGCGCCCGTTACTTGTGGCCGACATGGCTCTGGAAGAACAAACTGAACGTGAACGTCTCCTTCAAATCGCTTGCCGCCGATACCAAGTTCGCTATGGAGGTCCGTAATGTGGTGAACGATACGGTACATATGAATCTGCTCGGCAAAAGCTACGCTGCGAGCGACAGCGTCCATTCCCGACTGCTCACCTTCGACCTATCGGGCATCGAAAGCCTGCTGACAAGCGAAGAGGCTGCATCGCTGAAAGAGTATGAAAAACTGAAGTTCATGATGCATTACAAGCATATTACCAAAAAGGACTCCGTGTTCGACAACGTTGTTCCGGTCTATTACGGCGAGTTCAGCAATCCTATGCATGAATAAATCAGTTTCCCGAATGGATAAAAGAAAGCCCGACATAAATATAAAGAACCGCCGCGCCTCGTTCGACTACATCGTGAGCGAGACATACACGGCAGGCATTGTCCTGACAGGTACCGAGATAAAATCGATACGCCAGTCGAAGGCGAGCCTTGTCGATACGTACTGCACGTTCATTTCCGACGAATTGTGGGTAAAGAACATGCATGTGGCCGAATACTTCTACGGCTCGTACAATAACCATGCCGCACGCCGTGACCGCAAGCTCCTGCTTGAACGCAAGGAACTTCGCAAGCTAAGGCAGGCCGTAAAGAACCCCGGTTTCACAATTGTGCCAATGCGGCTCTTCATTAACGAGAAAGGGCTTGCGAAGCTTGTCATAGCGCTTGCTCGGGGTAAGCATGAATACGACAAGCGTGAGTCGATAAAGGAGCGCGACGACAAGCGCGAGATGGACAGAATAAGGAAAGTGTATTAATTATATTGAGGGTTGCCGAGATTTCGGCCGCCCTCGACGGTTTTAGAAAGGGCATGAGTCTGCCCGCAGAAAATGAGACTAAAGGAACTTTTAAAAGAACGGATACTCGTACTCGACGGCGCGATGGGTACGATGGTGCAGCGTTACGGGTTGCAGGAGAGTGATTTCAAGGGCACGAGGTTCGCCTCGCATCCTGTCATGCTAAAGGGCAACAACGATATTCTCGTGCTTACACGTCCCGACATCATAAGCGAGATACACATGAAGTACCTCGCCGCCGGAGCCGACATTATCGAGACATCAACATTCAATGCCAACCGTATATCACAGAACGACTACCAGTGCGGAGAACTGTGCAGGGAGATAAACCGCAAGGCTGCTGAACTTGCCCGCAAGGCTGCCGACAAGTTTTCTACTCCTGAAAAACCACGTTTTGTCGTAGGCTCTGTGGGCCCGACGTCACGCACCTGCTCGTTGAGTCCCGACGTAGAGGACTCTTCGTGCCGCAACGTAACGTTCGACCAGCTTGCCTCTGCATATGCCGAACAGATGACAGCTCTCATAGAGGGCGGCGTGGACGCTCTGCTGTGCGAAACGATTTTCGACACGCTTAACGCTAAGGCGGCTCTGTACGCGGCCGGCGAGGCTGCTAAGGCTGCAGGGCGTGAGGTGCCCGTGATGCTCTCGTTCACCATCGCCGACTCTCAGGGGCGTATACTGTCGGGCCAGACAATAGAGGCTTTCCTCGCCTCCGTGTCGGGTTACGACATATTGTCGATTGGCCTGAACTGCTCATTCGGAGCTACAGAGATGAAGCCGTTTCTTAGACGTCTCTCCGACATCGCTCCTTTCTACGTGAGCGTCTATCCCAATGCCGGACTGCCCAACGAACTCGGAGGATATGACCAGACGCCGGCCGAAATGGCGGCTATCGTCAAGGAATATATCGACGAGGGGCTTGTAAACATTGTAGGCGGTTGCTGCGGCACCAATGAAGAGTACATAGCTCTGTTCCCGCCGATGACAGAGAACGTGCAGCCCCGCCGTCCCGTCGCGAAGCCTGCCGAGCTTTGGCTTTCGGGCCTTGAAAGACTGGCGGTGAACGGAAATACCAATTTCGTGAATGTAGGCGAGCGATGCAATGTAGCGGGCTCACGTAGATTCCTCAGGCTCATAAACGAAAAGAACCACAGCGAAGCTCTTGAGATAGCTCGCCGCCAGGTTGAAGACGGAGCGCAGGTGCTTGACATAAATATGGACGACGGCCTGCTTGACGTAAAGGAAGAAATGGTGAGGTTTCTCAACATGCTCGCATGCGAGCCCGACATATCACGTATTCCCGTAATGGTGGACTCTTCCGACTGGGAGGTAATCCGTGCCGGCCTCAAATGCATTCAAGGTCGCGCTATAGTGAACTCGATATCTCTGAAAGAGGGCGAAGAACTTTTCGTGCAGCATGCCGTAGAGGCGAAGCGTCTCGGCGCGGCGGTCGTGGTAATGGCGTTCGACGAAGAGGGGCAGGCTACCACATTCAGCCGCAAGACAGAAATATGCGGCAGGGCTTTCAGGCTTCTTACCGAAAAGGCGGGATATGAGCCTTATGAGATAATATTCGACCCGAACATACTTGCTGTAGCGACAGGCATAGAGGAGCATGCCGCCTACGCTGCTGACTATATAAAGACATGCGCATGGATAAAGGAAAACCTGCCGGGCACGCATATAAGTGGAGGCGTGAGCAACCTCTCTTTCTCGTTCCGCGGCAACAACTATGTACGCGAGGCCCTGCATGCGGTATTCCTCTATCACGCAATTCAGGCGGGCATGGACATGGGTATTGTAAACCCGCAGTCGCAGGTGCAGTATAACGATATCCCCGCCGACGTTCGTGAGGTTATGGAGGATGTTGTCCTTAACCGCCGTGCCGATGCGACGGAAAGGCTTATCGCTGTTGCCGGCGAGCTGAAAGGACAGGGTACTGCCGTACAGCATGCGAGCGACGATGCATGGCGTGACGAATGTGTCGAAAAACGTCTTGAACGGGCGCTGCTGAAGGGTGTCGGTGACTTTCTTGCCGAAGACCTCGCCGAAGCCGTCAAGCTCTACGGCTCTGCGGTCAATGTCATCAGCGGTCCGTTGATGGACGGTATGGGCATAGTAGGCAATCTCTTCGGTGAGGGCAAACTCTTCCTGCCGCAAGTGGTAAAGACCGCCCGTACGATGAAGCAGGCCGTCGCGATACTTCAGCCGTTGATAGAGGGAGAGCGTCTTGAACCCGGCCGTTCGGCAGGCAGGGTGCTTCATGCGACGGTAAAGGGCGATGTCCATGACATCGGAAAGAATATCGCAGGGGTTGTCATGGGCTGCAACGGCTACGATGTTATAGACCTCGGCGTAATGGTTCCGGCAGAAAGAATAGTGAGCGAGGCGAAAAGCAATAACGTCGATATAGTAGTGCTAAGCGGTCTTATAACGCCCTCGCTCGACGAAATGATAACCGTTGTCAAGGAGATGGAGACCGCGGGGCTCGATATTCCCGTTATGATAGCCGGAGCGACTACGAGTCCTCTGCATACGGCATTGAAGATCGCTCCGCACTATTCTGCGCCAGTGATACATGTGAAAGATGTTTCGCAGAATGTCATCGTGGCGGCCGAACTGCTCGGCGGCGATGAGCGTCGCGCTGCATTCACCGACTCTTTGAGAAAAGAACAGGAGGCCTTGCGTCAGAACTCGCAGGCGGCGGCCGTGCCTGCCCTGCGTTCGCTCGAAGAGGCGCGCGGCAACAAACTCAATCTCTTTTAGCGGCGTGCGGAACGGTTAAAAGTTGTTTATGTAACATAAAGGTAATAAACTTGTTCTACTTTTGCAGTATATATTATACAATAATTTGCAGGTGAATTGATTGGTATGGCAGAAAAGAAAATTACAGGCTTGACCTCTGAGCAGGTCGAAGAGAGCCGCCGTCTTCATGGCGAGAACGTTCTGACTCCCCCCGAAAGGGTTTCGTTATGGAAACAGTTTCTGGAGAAGTTCGAGGATCCCATAATCCGCATATTGCTTATAGCGTGGGCGTTGTCTATGATTATATCTTCTGTTCATTGCTGGGGTCCGGAGCAGGAAGGTTTCGCCGCATTTCTTGAGCCGCTCGGCATCTTCTTTGCCATAATGCTTGCAAGTACGATAGGTTTCATCTTCGAGGTCAAGGCCGCACGCGCGTTCGAGGTGCTCAATACCGTGAATGATGAGATAATGGTTACAGTCGTACGTAACGGCAAGGTGCAAGAGGTGTCACGCAAGGATATCGTCGTGGGCGATGTCGTCATGCTTAACACAGGCGACGAGGCTCCCGCCGACGGCCTGCTGCTTGAGAGCCACTCGCTGCAGATAAACGAATCGACGCTTACAGGCGAGCCTGTAATATCAAAGACAACCGTTGAGGCCGATTTTGATGCCGAAGCGACATATCCTTCGAACAGAATTCTCCGCAGCACCACCGTCGTGGACGGTCACGGCATTATGGTAGTGGACCTTGTAGGAGATGCCACTGAATACGGCAAGGTCAATCAGGGAGCTTTGATTGATAACGACCTTGACACACCTTTGCAGCAGCAACTCAAACGTCTTGCCTCTCTCATAAGCAAGCTCGGCTATGCGGCTGCGGCTATAACATTCGTGCTTCTCACTTTAAAGCTCTTCTGGCAGGCGGAACCGATGAACGCAATGGGCGTCATTTCACATCTGCTCAACAGCTTCATGATAGCTGTCACTCTTATCGTGGTGTCGGTCCCCGAGGGTTTGCCTATGTCCGTCACGCTCTCTCTTGCTTTGAGCATGAACAGAATGCTCAAGACGAATAACCTCGTACGCAAGATGCATGCATGCGAGACAATGGGCGCAGCTACAGTCATCTGTACGGACAAGACAGGGACGCTCACGCAGAACAGAATGCAGGTGCATGAAACGCAGTTCTTTGCGCTTGCAGGCGGCGAACTCTCCTCCGGCGCTGATAGCGACATAATAAAAGAGGGCATAGCGGTGAACTCCACGGCCAACCTCGACAAGGAGGGTGACAATGTAAAGACGATAGGTAACCCTACAGAGGCGGCGTTGCTGTTGTGGCTCGACAAGCAGAACGCCGATTACCGCATCTTGCGTGAGGACGCTAAGGTACTGAGCCAGCTTACTTTCTCTACGGAGCGCAAATACATGGCGACTGTAGTGGAGTCGCCGTTGCTCGGAAAAAGGGTACTTTATGTAAAGGGCGCTCCCGAAATTGTTCTTGCCAACTCTAACCGTGTAATCTCGGCCGGCGGAACAGATAGCGTAGAGAGCCGCCGCGGCTCAATAGAGGCAAAACTGCTCGAATACCAGAGCATGGCGATGCGTACTCTTGGCTTTGCCTACCAAATTCTCGATGATAATGACAATACCGCTCCTTATGCCGACGGCCGTCTGAACGGCACTGACCTCACTTTTATCGGCTTTGTGGCTATATCGGATCCTGTGCGTGCCGACGTTCCCGAAGCTGTCCGGCGTTGTCTCGAAGCCGGCGTAGACGTTAAAATAGTTACGGGCGACACTCCAGGTACGGCCCGCGAGATTGGCCGTCAGATAGGCATCTGCGACAAGGATACGCCTGCCGACACGGTAATCACCGGCCCTGAATTCGAAGCTCTCAGCGACAGCGAGGCCGCAAAGCGTGTCATGGGGCTTAAGATAATGTGCCGTGCCCGTCCTATGGACAAACAGCGTCTTGTAAGGCTTCTGCAAGAGCAGGATGCCGTCGTGGCGGTGACTGGCGACGGAACGAATGACGCTCCGGCTCTCAAAGCTGCTCAGGTAGGCCTTTCAATGGGCGACGGAACATCAGTCGCTAAGGAGGCGAGCGACATAACCATTATCGACAACTCGTTCAGCAGCATAACACGTGCGGTAATGTGGGGACGCTCTCTCTACCGAAACATACAGCGTTTCCTGCTTTTTCAATTGACTATAAACGTCGCGGCGTGTATAATCGTAATGCTCGGCTCTCTTATAGGAACGTCGTCGCCGCTCACAATTACCCAGATGCTATGGGTAAACCTTATAATGGACACCTTCGCAGCTGCGGCTCTCGCGTCGTTGCCGCCGAGCTGGGATGTAATGAAAGACCGTCCCCGCAAGAGCGGCGTTAACGGCGATTTTATAATAACCAAGTCTATGACATGTAACATATTCGCAGTAGGCGCGGCGTTTGTTGCGGTGCAGCTTGCGTTGCTTCTGTGGATGAACGACCGCGGCGGCCTTTCGGCTTACGAACAGTCGGAATTCTTCACTTTCTTCGTGATGCTGCAGTTCTGGAACATGTTCAACGCAAAGGCTTACATGACGGGCGAGTCGGCTTTCAAAGGACTTTTTGCCGACGGCACGTTTCTGCTTGTCTGCGGCGTGATACTTGTTGGACAGTTCCTGATAGTTACTTTCGGCGGCGAAATGTTCAATGTTGTGCAGCTTACAGCCAAGAGCTGGGGAATAATAATCGCTTCGACTTCAGCGGTGCTGTGGACAGGGGAACTGATGCGTCTGTTCGCTAAAAGAGATGAATGAGATGGGAGAAATCTTTATTATACTTGCTTTAGTGCTTCTTAACGGGCTTTTCGCTATGGCGGAAATCTCCCTTGTGTCTGCACGTAGATCGAGCCTGCAGGCATCGGCCAAACGTGGTAGCCGGTCGGCGAGGTCTTTGAATGGCATTCTTTTGTCTTCGAGGTCGCTGATATGGATGCCGCACGAATAGACAAGTTTATTGTAAGAATAAAAAATGATGACAAAAATATATAAAGACAATTTCTATGGATACACTGATTCAATTCTGCCTCGACCATCTTAACTATTGGACCGTAATACTGTTTATGGCTATTGAGAGTTCGTTCATTCCTTTCCCCTCCGAGGCTGTCGTGCCTCCTGCAGCGTGGAAGGCTGCCGTAACAGGCGAAATGAGCGTCGCTTTGGTTGTGGTGTTCGCTACATTGGGCGCTCTCATTGGCGCATTAGTGAACTACTACCTTGCTGTGTGGCTCGGGCGTCCCGTACTGTACAAGTTCGCAAACAGCCGCATCGGTCACATGTGTCTGTTAGACGAGGCGAAAATAAAGCATGCCGAAGAGTATTTCGACAAGCATGGCGCTATATCGACCTTTGTCGGACGTCTTGTTCCTGCAGTTCGTCAGCTTATCTCTATACCTGCCGGCCTGGCACGTATGGGGCTTGGCCGTTTCGTGTTTTACACCTCGCTCGGTGCCGGCACATGGAATCTTATTCTCGCCCTTCTCGGCTATTATATGGCGTACGTTCCCGGTATGCAGACCGAAGAGGCTGTCATGAACAAGGTTAAAGAGTACAGCAGCGAAATAGGCATCGTTTTTATTGTCCTGGCAATATTCATTGTAGCCTATCTTGCATATAAAGCGTTGAAGAAAAAGTGATGACGAGCGACGCTGAACGGGTAGTACATGGCCGCCCAAGTAATATTAGCTATCTTGGTCATTTGCTATTATAAAACTGTCGCCGCAATTGTATTGCGGCGACAGTTTTATATCCAGTACGCTTGTGAATCGTGGGTCGAAACTCTCTTCTCTTCGGGCGGCAATTCCATATAATTGCCGTATTTTGATCTGAGATATTTGTCATACCCCTTCGGTATCCGGTATTCAGCACCCTCGAACTCGGCTGTCGTATGCTCCTGAAATACCTCGACCGGTAGAATTTCTCTCAACGCTGTCCGTGACCCGAAGCTGCATACCTTTTCGCACTTCTCGAAGCAGTGCATCGTGGCGACCTTTCTTATAGTGCTTAATATCATGTGCGGGGAGAAGGGCAACAGAATGAACTTCGTTATCAGCAGTCTCGCTTTGCGTGCGGCGGTCTGCCTGTCGCAGAACCTCTGTGTCTTTATATACATGAAGCGAATGCATTGCCCGCACAGCCATGCCTGCCACTTCGATTTTATGCCGTCGAGCGGGAATATGTCTACGTATGCGCCGAATACGCTCTGCTTGTAGAAGAACTCATCGACAATGGTTCCTTTGCGGAATATCTTGGCAAAAGGAACCTGGTACTTTCTGTTCTGCTCATGGGTGACAATGGCGTATCTCTCGTTCTGCTCCTTGTTGTAAAGCTCGATGAACTTCTCATAGTCGGGGCGTGGCATGTGTATGTCAATATCGTCGTCCCAGGGTATGTATCCCTTATGCCTTACTGCGCCTAAAAGAGTGCCATAGGCAAGGAAATAGCGTATTCCGTTCTTTTCGCAGAACGCAACCGTCTCGTTCAGGATGTCAATCTGTATCTTTTTGAGTTCGTCAATGCCTATGGGCTTCATTTTGTTGCAATTTATGGTGTGGCGATACTTTAAAAGACCCCCAAAGCGCTGTTCCGGCTTTGGGGGCTTTGTGTCAAGAGGCGCGCTCTTATCAGATTTCAGCGATAACCTCAACCTCTACAAGAACATTCTTGGGGAGTGTCTTCACTGCTACGCAAGAACGTGCGGGCTTGCTTGTGAAATATTCGGCGTATACCGCATTGAATGCGGCGAAATCTGCCATGTCGCTCAGGAAGCATGTGGTCTTGACCACCTTGTCGAATGATGTGCCTGCCTCGGCAAGAACCGCCGAAAGGTTCTTCATTACCTGTGTTGCCTGGTCTGTAATACCCTCGGCCTCTACATTGCCTGTAGCGGGGTTGATGGGTATCTGACCCGATGTGAACAGCATGTTGCCGCAGATGATAGCCTGTGAGTATGGGCCGATAGCCTCTGGTGCGTTGCTTGTATAAACTTTCTTAAGCATCTCTTTAAGTTTTTTATTGTTAATGAATATTGTTTTTAGTCCCAAATCTTGAAGCCTGCTTTCTTAAGGGCATTCTTAATATTGTTAGTATGCTCGAAGTCGCGCGTCTCAAGGTTGATACGTATGAAGCAGCCGTTGATTTCGGTATTTGCGTTGGTACGCTCGTGGTGTACTCCAATAACGTTGCCGCCGAGTTCCGCAATGATGCGTGACACCTGCAGCAGCTGGCCCGGCTTGTCGAGCAGCTCTACTTTGAGAAGAGCGGCACGTCCCGCCTTGAAGAGACCGCGTTTGATTACTCGGTCAAGAATGTTCACGTCAATGTTGCCACCCGAAACAAGGCATACCACGTTCTTGCCTTCGATAGGCACTTTATCGAACATTGCTGCGGCTACTGCCACGGCGCCTGCGCCTTCGGCAATGAGTTTCTGCTTTTCAAGCATGGAAAGAATTGCAGAAGATACCTCATCGTCGGTAACGGTTACAATCTCGTCCACATATTTGCTGCAAAGGTCAAAAGTGTTTTCGCCCGGCTGTTTTACCGCAATGCCATCGGCGATGGTAGAAACGCCTGCGAGACGTTCAATCTTCTTATGCTCAACGGAATTCTTCATGCTCGGAGCGCCGGCCGACTGGACACCGTATACCTTTATGTTGGGGTTGAGTGACTTTATTGCGAAAGCAATGCCCGAAATGAGTCCTCCTCCGCCGATAGGTACGATGACGGCGTCGATGTCTTTTTTCTGCTCGACAAGCTCAAGAGCGATAGTGCCCTGTCCGGCAATCACGTCCACGTCGTCGAACGGGTGAATGAATGTATATCCGTGCTTGTCACGCAGTTCGAGCGCACGGTTGTACGCATCGTCGTAAACGCCCTCTACGAGGCAAATCTCCGCTCCGTAGTTCTTCGTAGCCTCAATCTTTGAGATTGGAGCGCCGTCGGGCAGGCAGATGATAGACTTAATGCCGTTCTTTGTTGCCGCAAGAGCCACGCCCTGAGCATGGTTGCCCGCAGAACATGCGATAACGCCTTTCGCTTTCTCCTCTTCCGAAAGCTGTGAAATCTTGTAATATGAGCCTCGTACCTTGAACGAGCCTGTCAGCTGCAGATTTTCGGGTTTGAGGAAGACATTGCACTTGCTGTTGATGTTAGGAGCATGAATAAGTTCTGTACGGCGTATGACATCCTTTAGTACATACGATGCATGATAGATTTTGTCAAGTGTGAGCATATCGTTATAAGTTTATTCACAAAAGTACAACTATTTTTAAATTTCGACAATATTGTGCAAAAAAAATAAGAAGTTGTCCGAACTTTCTTTTGTCGTTGCGGAACTTTGCGTATATTTGCCTCGGATTATGGTGTAACTCCGGCGTCAGCCGGCGTTAGTAAAAGGGAATCCGGTTAAATTCCGGAGCTATACCCGTAGCTGTAAGTCCTTGTATTCACGGTATTCTTTTGCCACTGCTTTCGGGCGGGAAGGCGCCGTTGAAGGGATAAGCCAGAAAACCTGCCAATCCGTTTTGTTTTATAACGAGCCTCGGGTAAAGGCTTTTATAGACCGTTTTATGCCACGTATACATTTTTGCAGAATTTTATGCGCCATTGGCGCATTGTCTTCCCTCTTTTCTCCGTTGCAGGCTTCCGAGCCCGACACGTTGGACTGTAATCCGCTTCAAGAACTTGAAGTGGTGGGCAAGGCCGTGCCGTCACCGCTCGTTTCCTCCTCTCCTTTGCAGGTGATGGAGCGTGACGCTTTTCTGCGTAACGGGGCATTGTCGCTTGCCGATGCCGTCAAACGCATGACGGGCGTAGATGTTCATGATTATGGCGGCGTGGGAGGCCTTAAGACGGTGTCGGTCCGGGGGCTGGGGGCAAAACATACGGCCGTAAGCTACGACGGTCTCGTGCTTTCCAATGCTCAGAGCGGGCATGTCGATATCGGAAGGCTCTCTCTCGAAAACGTGAGTATGGCGGCGCTATCGTTAGGGTACGACGGCGACATCTTCAGGAGCGCTACGGAATATATGTCGTCGTCGCTTCTTACGTTGTCTACCCTGCGTCCTTCGGTTACGAACTCGTCTGTGCGTCTGCGTGCCGGCTCTTTCGGTCTTGTCGATGCCATGCTGCGTCATAGCCAATGCTTCGGCGACGGCTGGTCGGCATCTCTGCAGGGCAGCTTCATGCGCAGCGGAGGGCGGTATCCGTTCCTCCTTTCCAACGGAGCTAACACGGCTGTCGAGAAACGTGAAGAGAGCGACGTGATGACCTTCGGCGTCGAGGGTAACCTGTTCGGCAGGCTTTTCGGCGGCGACCTTGCCGTGAAATTGAATTTCTTTGATTCGGAACGCGGGTTGCCTGGAGCCGTCAATCTTTACAATAAGGAGAACAAAGAACGTCTGTGGGACGATAACTTCTATGCACAAGCCTCGTACGAGCGTCGCATGAACCGATTTTTTACCCTTAAGGCAAGGCTTAAGTACGACTTTCAGTATACACGCTACAAAAACATAAGCGCCAATTACGCATCCGGCGAGCAAGAGAATGTAAACTCGGAGAACAGCTGCTACGCTTCGGTCGGCGTTAAGTATCTCCCTTTCGGCAGCCTGTCGCTGGCTTTGACGTCGGACATTTCATACACGACGCTCTGCAACAATTTCAACGATAGCAGGCAACCCCGCCGTCTAAGTTCTCTTTCGGTATTTGCGGCAGGTTACGACTTGGGGCGTTTCTCGGCTACCGCTTCATTGCTCGCGACGTATATAAAAGACAATGTAAGTCACGGCGCGGCGCCGTCTCCTTTCTTCCGTTTTTCGCCTTCGGTGGCTCTGTCTGTGCAGCCTTTTGCGGGAGTCCCATTCCGCTTGCGTGCATCGTACAAGGACTGCTGCCGTGTGCCCACGTTCACCGACCTCTACTATCTGCGTCTCGGCAACGTGGGGCTTAAGCCCGAAAGAGCCTCGCAGTTCAACTTCGGCGCGACGTGGAGCGTCTCTTTCGGCGGGGTAGTGGAGTATCTCTCGATTATTGCAGACGGCTATTACAACCGTGTGTATGACAAGATCGTTGCCTTGCCTACAATGTATGTCTGGAAAATGTTCAATTCGGGCGAGGCTGAGATTGCCGGCCTCGATGCGAGCGCCGAAGTTCTGCTCGACCTTTCTCATGGCATGCGTCTGCAGCTCGACGCTGGTTACTCCTTCCAGCATGCTGTCGATATAAGCGACCCTGCCGCTAAGAACTATCGTCATCAGCTGCCTTATACCCCGCTTCATTCGGGCAAGCTTACCCTGTCATTTCTCAGTTCTTATGTGAACGTGTCGTACATATTCACCGCTGTCGGCGAACGTTACGTGCTGCCGCAGAACACGCAGCGTAACAGAATAGAGGGGTATGCCGAACACTCATTCTCGGCAAACAGGGAATTTCGTTTCGGCCGTTATTGCCTGCAACTGCAAGGCGAGCTGCTGAATGTCGGGAACAAGCAGTACGAAATAATAAAGTTCTATCCCATGCCGGGCTTTCAGTGGCGGCTGTCGGCGCTTTTCTCTTTTTGATAATTTTTTGTTTAACTAATAAATATACGGCTATGAAATCAATTCTTAAACCATTTGTATTTGTTTTGGCGGCGACGATGTCAGCGGCGTGCGATAACGGTGATTCGGACGGTGACATGAGCGGTGCTGTAAACTCGGGCGGTTGCTATTATGCCTTGAACAGCGGTCTTGACGCAAGTAACTCATCGCTGACACGTTACGACAAGAACAACGGCGATGTTACTCAAGACTATTTCTTTTTGCAGAATAACAGAGGGTTGGGCAATTTGCCTAACGATATTTTGGTCTACGGCTCCAAGATGTATATAGCCGTTTCGGGAGAAATGACCGTTGAGGTGACCGACCTCAATGCTAAATCGATAAAACAAATAAGCTGCGGCATGACTCACCAGCCCCGTTATTTTGCGGCTGCCGGCGGCAAGGTCTATGTAACCTATTACGACGGTTATGTAGCGCGCATCGATACAGCGACCCTTGCGGTCGATTCTGAAATCAAGGTCGGCCGTAACCCCGAACAGCTGGCTGTTGTGGGCAATACTCTTTATGTGGCTAATTCAGGCGGTCTCGACTGGAATACTGACAAAGGCTACGACAAGACAGTGTCGGTTATCGACCTTTGCGCGTTCACTGAAACAAAGAAGATTGACGTTGCGGTTAATCCGACAGTCGTGCATTCCGACGGTATAGGCGTCTATGTCATATCACAAGGCAATTACGGCGACGTGCCTCCCGCTTTGCAGTATATCGACTCCGATGGCAACGTGGCAATTTCGGAACTTTGTCCTGAACTTTCCGATATGTGCTACGTTTCGGGTGCCGTTTATGGCCTGCTGCAGAAATACGATACATCATGGAACACAATAAACAGCTATATATATTATAATAATGTAAAGAACGTCGTTGAAACCTCCTGGATAAAAGACGAAGTCGTGCTGGCGAAGCCCTATAAGCTTTCGGCTGTCGGTGATGCGGTAGCGGTGACATCCGGCGACTACACAGGTGATGGAGATGTATACCTGTACGACACAGACGGCATGTTGTGCGCTAAGTTCGCTGCCGGTCTGTATCCCGTGAAAGTTGTGGAGGTGACATCTATTGATAATTAAAGCGAATGCAGTCAATAGGTGATTTAAAATTAGAGCCTTTGTTGCCTTATTTTTCTTTGCTATCATAGTAATCTTAGAAGCCTTAGCAGTCTTATAAATCCGGCTTATCCCAACTGCTTTAAACCGTTTAATTCTTTTTTCTCACTTTTTTTTAGAAAATATTTTGGTTTTTGTTTGCGGGTTCAGGAAAAAGCGCTACCTTTGCACTCGGTTTTGAAAGGCGCCCCTTTCGAGGGACTTTGAAGACCGAAGATGATCCTTGAAAACATTCCATACAGACAAGCAGTACAACGGTCGATGATGATATTTTTTATTTATGTGT
>JAZNPP010000053.1:0-89386 GCA_045589695.1 Bacteroidaceae bacterium | reverse complement strand
GCAACTGTATGACTGAACGCTTGCTGTTGATGTTAATTGTGAGTTCAATAGGGGCAAGACCATAACGGTCAATTTTTTGTTTTCGAACCCTGAAGGAAAAATTCCACATAACTTGTTGTAATTAAATGTTTAACAAATTATTAGAACCCGAAAAACACTAAAATTTTTGGTAACAGTATAGGTAACAGTATAGGTAACAAATCTACTGCAAAATGAACCTTTTTGCCTCTTTTGCTTTATTCGCTGTTTTATCTATCGAAAGGTGCTTGAGGATTGCATTGTTTTATTTATATGCTTTATTATCAATGCTTTATCCTCTCTCCTTCCCCCTTGCTTTATTGAAACAAAAAAGAGTCCCAAATTTCTTTGGAACTCTTTTGCGGTGCGTACGGGACTCGAACCCGTGACCCCCTGCGTGACAGGCAGATATTCTAACCAACTGAACTAACGCACCAATATGTTTCTGCTTTGTTTGTATCTCAAAGCGAGTGCAAAGGTAACTGTTTTTTTTATATCTGCAAACAAATACGGTATTTTTTTCTCTCAAAGATACCAAATTCTTATTTTTTCAGTATAAAAAGCTCTATTCTGCGATTTTTTGCATTAAAAAAACATCTTTAAAACACTCTTCGCTCCGCAGCCACGACTTAATGACCGCACGTTCCGTAAACCCGCATTTTTCGAACAGGCGGCAGCTCTCCTCATTATCAATGTTCACGTATGCATACAACTGATGAACGTGCAGCCGTTTTGCGGCATAGTCGCACAGCAGTTCCAACGCCATTGCGGCATACCCTTTTCCGCGATATTCGCCAAGCAGCCCTATACATACTTCCGCACGGCTGTTCAGAGGATCAAAATCGGCAAGATCTATCATGCCAATGCTGCAGCCGCCGTTCAGCATGATTACAAAACGCGCCTGACGCTCCGTATATATGTCCTGCCTGCTCTGCTCAAGATAGGCTCTCAATGTATAACGGGAATATGGCAGAAGAGCATTGCCGACACTCCATAACGCAGTGTCGTTCTCCATCTCAAACATCAGCTCCAAGTCCTCTGGCTCCGGACTGCGCAGCTGCAGGGTTTCGTTCTTAAGCCACATCATAACCGCACTACTTTTTCATAACCGCATTCTCCGTTATCAGCACCTTGCTTTTCGCCGAATATGTACCAAGTTTAAGCGATACGACGGGTTTGTCCTGCATTATTTTGAATATGGCATCGTACGAATACGCATCAGTGTCATACACCACAGTATCGAACCTCTCAAGGTCAATGCCATTTATGAAATGCCCGGCTGGAAGTTTTGCTTCGCTCGCCGTGACGTAACGATGTTCGCCTTTAGGATATTGGCGTTCGAGTATCTCCTTGACCTCTCTGTTAGCCTCTTCGCTTCCAAGAACAAGACAGTTGAGCTGCGGACGCATCTTTACAATACCCTTGCGGTGACGGAACTGGTTGCCAACGTACGCGAGCATGGCTCTGCTCCAAATGGCGAATCTGATAGGCAGGCTCACAAGGAAAGAGTAATGAGAATAATGCTTCTTAAAAAATATCTGCATTGCCCGGTAGAAGGTATGCACATACTTGAACGAGCTTTTATGCGTGCTTTCGCCCTTGTAGTGTATTATGGGTGACGGCAGAAAGTAATTCTTGTAGCCGCCCTTCAAAAGCCTGTACGACAGGTCGATATCCTCGCCGTACATAAAGAATGTCTCGTCAAGCAGGCCTACATACTCAAGAGCCTCCTTGCGAATGAACATGAAAGCGCCCGATATTATCTCAATGCTGTTTATCTCTCGTTCGTTGAGATATCTCATATAATAACGCCCGAAGATATGAGATTTCGGAAAAAGACTCGCCAGTCCCGACATCTTGCAGAACGCCACGAACGGTGTCGGCAAGCCCCTTCGCGACTCAAAGGCGAAAGTACCGTTGGTCCGCATCATATACGTTCCGCAACCTCCGGCATCGCTGTGGCTGTCCATGAACGATATGAATTCAGCGAGGGTACGCTCCCCGATTATCGTATCAGGGTTAAGCAGAAGCACATATTCCCCCTTGCTCTTCCTTATGGCAAGGTTATTGGCACGGGCAAATCCCAGGTTTTTGTCGCTCGCTATGAACGTGACATCTTCGAAGCGCGGCTTGAGATACTCCATAGAGCCATCGGACGAGGCGTTGTCTACAACAATCACCTCGGCGTCAATGCCGGCAACAGCCCTGCGGACAGAGACAAGACACTGCTCCAGAAAATACTTTACATTGTAGTTTACTATTACAATCGACAGTTTCATCACAGCCCTATTGCACTATTTCTCACTATTTGAATACTGTTCAAGCACCATTTTTGTCGGGAAGCTGTATATCATGGAGCCGAAACCGAGCAGCCCGCAGTAGAGCCCGCCGTTATAACCGAGCCCGTAATATGCGAACTCGTTTACAATTATCACTATAAAAAGCAAAAAAATCCTCTGAAGGCTCTTTCTAAGAAACAGTTTCAAGAACTCCTCTCCGGGCAACCCGCCAGCCTTGCTCATAGAGTTTGTAAAGCCCTTGACAGCCAAGGGTATAAGCAGAACTGTAAGCATAATCGTCACCACCTCAATCACATACATGACCGTTGGAGAGACCGCCATAGCCAATGCCCCTTTCTCAAGATATCCCAGCTCAAATGCAAGCAGCACAATCAATGCTGCGGCAAGAGATACAAAATAGTTTATCCTCAGTGACTTTAAAACAGTTTTTTCGTCCATAATCATATTGTTTTTCCGTTAAACGGCGTTCTGTTCACGATAGAGCTGCCGAGCGTAACCTCGTCGGCATATTCAAGCTCGTCGCCGACAGAAATTCCCCTTGCAATAACGGACAGTTTTACATCGTACTGCGACAGTTTGCGGTATATATAAAAATTCGTAGTGTCTCCCTCCATTGTGGAGCTTAGAGCCATAATAACCTCTTTCACGCCACCCTCAGCGACCCTGGACACAAGAGTGTCGATATGCAGGTCGCCCGGAGATATTCCGTCCATAGGCGATATCACGCCGCCGAGAACATGGTAAACACCACGATACTGCATGGTATTTTCAACGGCCATAACATCTTGTATATTCTCTACAACGCATATTACGCTCTGATCGCGCTTCGGGTTCGAGCATATCGGGCAGATGTCAGTGTCCGAAATACTGTGGCACACCTTGCAATACCTCGCTTCACGCTTAAGCGTCAGCATAGCCTCGGAAAATGCCGCCACTTCGTTTTCGTTCTTGCGAAGCAGATGCAATACCAGCCGGGTTGCGGTCTTTCGGCCTATGCCCGGCAGTTTCGAAAACTCTTTTACGGCTCTTTCGAGCAAGGTAGACGGATACTCCTGATTCATCTGGTATTATATTGCTTTGCGAAGATAGTCAAAATGGACGACATAACCGCATTGTCGGACAAAAAGCGGAGATATCGCCCTGCCCGACGGCGTTTGTGAACATTCAGTTATTTTATTTCAATATCGACCGATGCCGGGAACAGACGTTCCGGATCAAAAAATTCCGCACAGCTCTCGACCATAGCCTTGACCGCAGGAGCGACAATTCCGTTAAAAGCCTCTTTGCCATTGACGACAACCTTTACCGGACGTGAGAAGTCGAACAGCTTTTCGCTAAGAAACAGCGTTATGTTGCCTTTGGTCGCCTGAGAGTAGCTTTTTGAGAATCTCATAGGAATGCCGTAAATCTCCTCAATGGTCGTATAATCGACATTCTTTACGGTTATGTTCACCATATTGTCGGCCATTTCGACCTCGTAGCATGTGCGTTGTTCGTCACTTTCACGTGATGTTTCATTCACTCTTATGTTATAGAAACCTGTTCTGTGACGTCCGTACATGTCATAGTCTTCCCAATAGAAATATGAGGGATGCGGGTTTCTCTTGAACTTGCTCAGCCAGGGCGTTGTGGGAGAATAATCTATTCCGTGCCCCATGCCGGGCAAGAGTTCAATGAAATGGCTGTACAGACCCGGGTGAGCCTTTTTGAGGCTGTCTATTACGAGTGCTGCATTATATGTCATGTAATTGCGCGCGAAGGCATAGTCTCTCTCTCCTGTACGCAACGAGAAAGCGATGTTCGCAAGGTTTTCCATCGGCGCGTTCTTCAAAGGCTCACCGCCTGCCATAGGGCCCGCTCCTGCAAGGTAATCGGCATAGAAAGAGGCAAGACGCTGGCTGCCGTAGCCGCCCTCTGATATTCCGAAGAAATAAATTCTGTTCGCATCGATATTCTCGTCGAGGAACGCGAGACGCAGCAGTTTTTCCCACGCCCATTGCTTGCTTTGGATTGCCCAACGGTAATATTCGCCGTATGCATTGGGTATCTGCGGCACGAAGTGCATCGAGGGAGAATCCTCAAAAGATGAGCATAGCTTGTAGCCTGTTTCCCATTCACTTTCCTTGTTGCCTGAACCGTGCATATACAGGAACAGAGGATAGCCGTCGGCAGGCTTCTCGCCCTTGCGTATGAAATAGTACGGCATTTTCGCGTCAGCCTCAAGAGTGTCGGGCAACAGCCAACAGCCTGTATTGCGGCTATCTTCGGGCGAATTAGGAGCGATAAGTTTCTCCTCTTTGAATTCCTCGACGCTTTGGCGCCAGCACTCCCATACATCCTGACGTACACGCTGTATATCACAAACTTTGATATTGCCTTTCAGTTTAAGTTCTTCTTTTTCGCCTTGCAGCGAAAGAGCGAAGTAGGCCTTTGCCTTGTCCTGTTTTTTCTTAGACAAGCCACGAGCGTCGCAATGGTCGCATGCGAGCAGAATTGCGGCTAACGCAATAAATGACGAAAGAGTTATGTTCTTCATGAATATGCTTTTTAATTCTTGGCTAAATTACTTCACAACCGCCAAAGAGACAAAAGTTTTCTCATAAAAAAGCGGTTTTGCCTCTTTTTCGGCCTGCCGAATAGCAACAATAGATTATTTTTCTGTCTTTTTTAATAAAAAATATTAACGAGCGACGATTGGTTTTTGGATAACTTTGCAGCCGACAATAATAAAAACATGATATATGAGAAAAACCATTCAATTCATAATTTTTACTCTCTGCTTATTTTTTGCCGTTCAGACAGAAGCGATGGAAATCAAAGAGGGCAACAAAATTTCGGGACATGTCATAGAAGACACCACCGAAGATAACATCGCATTCGCATCGGTGCTGATTGTCGAGACCGGCAACGGAACAATGAGCAACGAGCAGGGACAGTTCGAGTTCAGCGGCCTTACCCCGGGAAAATATACCTTGCGCGTGTCGGCCGTAGGATACCATACCCAGACAAAAGAGGTAATCGTAAGCAAGGACTACACCGCAGTCATACATTTTAAGCTGAAACTCGAAAATATAGCGATAGACGAGGTCGTGGTGTCGGCCAACCGCAACGAGATAAGCCGTTGGGAGGCTCCCGTTGTCGTTTCCGTAGCGTCGGAGAAGCTTTTTGAAACCATAAACTCTCCCGACCTGGCAAAGACGCTCAATTATGTCACCGGGCTCAGAGTCGAGAACAACTGCCAGAACTGCGGCTTTCCGCAGGTGAGAATCAACGGCCTCGAAGGCCCCTATTCTCAGATACTTATCAACAGCCGCCCTGTTGTCAGTTCGTTGAGCGGCGTGTACGGGCTTGAACAGATACCTGTAAACATGATTGACCGCATCGAGGTTGTCCGCGGCGGAGGCTCGGCTCTCTTTGGCGCGAACGCTGTCGGCGGAACGGTAAATGTCATCACCAAAGACCCCGTAAGCGATTCTTTCTCGGTTTCCACTAACGTGTCGTGCTACGACGCTAAATCGTGGGAAGAGAATGTCGGAGCCAACGTATCGCTCGTTTCCAAAGACAACTCATACGGCATTGCCGTGTATGAGAATTACCGCAACCGCAGCGCATACGACCACGACGGCGACGGTTTTTCGGAGCTTGGAAAGATAAACCTTAACACGTTCGGACTGCGCACCTTCTACCGCCCTACGCACACCAGCCGCCTGAGCATCGAGTATCACACTACGAACGAGACGCGCCGAGGCGGAAACAAGTTCGATCTGCAGCCTCACGAGAGCGACATAACAGAGCAGACAAAACATATCATAAACAGCGGAGGTATAGCATACGACCTCGGCTGGAGAGGATACAAAAACAAGGTGTCGGTATTCGCTTCGATACAGCACATCGACCGCAACAGCTACTACGGCGCTCAGCGTGACCCGAACGCATACGGTGTGACCGATGACCTCACTTGGGTGGCAGGCGCCACATACACAGGGCAGATGAATAAATGCATCTTTTCACCGGCGACATTCACCTGCGGACTGGAGTATCAGGAGAACAGGCTGCACGACGTGATGACAGGTTACAAGCGTGACATGAGACAGATTGTAAGAATCGCCAGCGCATTCCTGCAGAACGAGTGGGACATAAGAATGTTCTCGTTGCTTGTCGGTCTGCGTTTCGACAAGCACAACCTTATCAAAAGGCCTATCTTCAGCCCTCGCGTGAACCTTTTGTTCAAGCCGAGCAAAGCGTTTCAGGCACGCCTCACATACTCTACAGGCTTCAGAGCCCCGCAGGCATACGACGAGGACCTGCATGTGACCGCTGTCGGCGGAGAGGGAGTACAGATACAGCTTGCCGACGGGCTTAAGGAAGAGCGTTCCAACAGCTTCAGCGGCTCGGTAGACTGGACTACAAAATTCGGCCATTGGCAGGCGAACGTACTGCTCGAAGGATTTTATACCGACCTCAACAACGTGTTCATACTCGAAGACATAGGGCACAACAGCGACGGCTTCGCCATTAAGGAACGCCGCAACGGAAAGGGCGCCCGGGTGTACGGAGCCAACCTTGACGCAAAGATTGCCCACGGCAAGGATATTGCCCTGCAGTTAGGCTTCACGGCACAGCAGAGCCGATATAAGACCGCCGAGGTTTGGACCGAGGTAGACGGCGTTGAGCTTACCACGAAACGCATGATGCGCACTCCCGACTACTACGGCTACTTCACCCTTACATCGTCACCCGTGAAGAGACTCGATCTCTCTTTGTCGGGAACATATACAGGACCGATGATTGTTCCGCACTACGCCCCTGCTCAGGATATTCTGAATTCTTTAGCGCCCGAAGAGGCCGCGAAATACATTCAGAAGGACCGCATGGAAAAGACGCCCCATTTCTTTGACCTTAACTTCAAGGCGGGCTACACGTTCATTCTGCGCGACCACATCAACCTGCAGCTTAATGCCGGAGTGCAGAATATTCTGAACAGTTTCCAAAAAGACCTTGACCGGGGAGAGTTCCGTGATTCGGGTTACTTCTACGGTCCGACACAACCCAGGACCTATTTTGTCGGTATAAAGATTACCAACTGAAGAAAACCGTAGAGGCTTACGGCTGTTTTGCGCGAAGCCCGGCAGGAGACGCCGCAAGCGAAGATTAAATTTCACCTGTCCGCTTGCGTTACTTTGCTTCTTTGTTTGTATCTTCGCACCAAACAATATAAAGACAGACTCCTGTGGTACTTAACTATATTTGGATAACATTTTTCCTTTCGGCTTTCGTCATCGCGTCGGTCAAGCTCGTTTTCATGGGCGACACCGCCGTGTTCCCAGCGATAATGAGTTCGACATTCGCTCAGGCGAAAACAGCATTTGAGATATCATTAGGACTCACAGGAGTGCTTTCATTGTGGCTCGGAATAATGAAGATAGGCGAAAAGGGCGGGCTTGTGTCGGCTCTCGCGAAGCTGCTCAGCCCCGTACTGTGCCGCATATTCCCCGACATACCGAAGGGACATCCGGTAATGGGCACAATGTTCATGAATTTTTCGGCAAATATGCTCGGGCTCGACAATGCTGCAACCCCAATGGGACTCAAGGCCATGCAGGAGCTGCAGGAACTTAACCCTAAGAAGGACACCGCAAGCGACCCCATGATAATGTTCCTTGTGCTGAACACGTCGGGGCTTACGCTAATTCCGGTTTCAGTACTTCTCTACCGTGCAGAGATGGGAGCGGCAAACCCTACAGACGTTTTCATTCCGATACTGATAGCCACGACCGTTTCCACGCTTGCAGGCCTTCTCGTGACAAGCATATACCAACGAATAAACCTCTTCAACAGGACAATGATTCTGTTCCTGCTGTCGATATGCCTCCTTGTCGCAGGCGGCATTTGGGGCATGACGCAGCTTTCTCAGGTCAGGATTGAGGCGTTGTCCACATCGCTCGCCAACATCATACTCTTCTCGGTAATAATACTCTTTATCGTTGCCGGCATAAAGGCGAAGATAAATGTATACGAGGCTTTTGTCGAAGGGGCGAAAGAGGGCTTCGGCACCGCCGTACGCATCATACCCTACCTTGTCGCCATACTTGTAGGCATCGGGGTGTTCCGGGCGTCGGGCGGCATGGACGTCATAATGGACGGTATTGCGCGGTGCGCTAACGCCTGCGGTATCGGCGACGACTTTGTAGGAGCCTTGCCTACCGCACTTATGAAGCCTTTGAGCGGCAGCGGCGCGCGAGGCATGATGATTGACGCCATGAATACATACGGCGCCGACTCCTTCGCAGGACGCATGGCATGCCTGTTCCAGGGAGCCACAGACACGACATTCTACATAATAGCCGTTTACTTCGGCAGCGTAGGAATACGCAAGACGCGTCATGCTGTAGGTTGCGGACTGCTCGCCGACCTTGCGGGAATATTGGCTGCAATAGCGGTAGGATATATTTTTTTCGGATAAAAGAGTAAATTATGATAACATACCAGATCGAGGGCGTAAGAATGCCCGCAATAAAAAGGCGCGAGACAACCGCATGGATAAAGGCCGTAGCGGCCGAGTACGGAAAAAAAGCAGGCGACATCGCATACATCTTCTGTAACGACGACAAGATTATCGAGGTGAACCGCGAGTATCTGCAGCACGACTATTACACCGACATCATCACCTTCGACTACAGCGAGGGCGACACTATCAGCGGCGACCTCTTCATCTCACTCGACACCGTACGGAGCAACAGCGAGATGGTAGGAACCGCATACGAACAGGAACTGCACAGAGTAATAATTCACGGCATACTGCACCTTTGCGGAATAAACGACAAGGGCGAGGGCGAACGTGAGATAATGGAAGCCTGCGAGAACAAAGCGCTTGCAATGAGAGGCCGATAATGTTTTTTTTGACGCTTAAACAGACTTAACGCATTGACGCCGCTTGCTTATTTTTGAATATCGTTGTATCTTCGCAAAAAATTTCAGAACAAGACAAGACAGATGATAACAGCCGACCAACTAAAAGATATCAAGGAGCGTACAGCCGCCCTTAAACAGTACCTGTCAATAGACGAAAAGATAATTCAGGTCGAGGAGGAACAGCTACGTACGCAGGCTCCCGGCTTTTGGGACAACGCCAAAGAGGCAGAGGCGCAGATGAAAAAAGTAAAAGCGCTCCAGGCGTGGATTGACGGCTACAAAGAGGTGAACAACCGTACCGAAGAGACCGAAATGGCAATGGAGCTATTCCGTGAGGAGATGGTAGAGGAGCATGAGGTGGACGACGCCTATGCACGCGCATTGACAGCCATAGAGGAACTTGAGCTGAAAAACATGCTTCGCGGAGAGGCCGATGAGATGGACTGCGTGCTGAAGATAAACTCAGGCGCGGGAGGCACCGAAGCGCAGGACTGGGCAAGCATGCTCATGCGCATGTATATGCGTTGGGCCGAGGCCAACGGCTACAAAGTATCCGTAGCCAACCTGCAGGAGGCCGAAGATGCAGGCATCAAGACCGTGACGCTTGAAATACATGGCCCTTATGCGTACGGCTACCTCAAAGGCGAGAACGGCGTGCATCGCCTTGTACGTGTAAGCCCCTACAACGCTCAGGGCAAGCGTATGACATCGTTCACGTCGGTATTCGTGACTCCGCTTGTCGATGATAGCATAGAAGTAATCATTGAGCCGGCCCGTATATCATGGGATACGTTCCGAAGCGGCGGCGCAGGAGGACAGAACGTGAACAAGGTTGAGTCGGGCGTGCGTCTGCGTTACCAATATAAAGACCCCTACACGGGTGCCGAAGAGGAGATACTCATCGAGAACACCGAGACCCGTGACCAGCCCAAGAACAAAGAGAACGCTATGCGTCAGCTGCGTTCAATACTCTACAACAAAGAGATGCAGCACCGCATGGAGGAGCAGGCAAAGGTAGAGGCAGGCAAGAAGAAAATCGAGTGGGGTTCACAGATAAGAAGCTACGTGTTCGACGACCGCCGTGTAAAAGACCACCGCACCAACTACCAGACATCGGACGTAAACGGCGTGATGGACGGCAAGATAGACGGCTTCATAAAGGCGTTCCTAATGGAGTTTGCCGAAAGCGGCGAGTAACAGACAACCCTATGGGAATTGAGATTGAGAGAAAATTCCTTGTAACCGACGACAGTTACAAAGCTATGGCCCGCAGCAGCGACCGCATCATGCAGGGCTATATATGCCGTCAGGGCGGCAATTCTACCCGTGTGCGTGTACGTGGCGACAAAGGATACCTCACAATCAAAGGTCCGTCATTAGACGGCGGACTGAGCCGCTTCGAGTGGGAGAAAGAGATTACAGTCGAAGAGGCCAACGAGCTTGTAAAGCTGTCGCCCTACCCCACAATAGACAAGAGACGCCACCTTGTCGATTACGGCCGGCACACCTTCGAAGTAGACGAGTTCTACGGCGACAATGAAGGGCTTACTGTAGCGGAAGTCGAACTCAGCAGTCCGGACGAGCCCTTCGAAAGACCGCCATTCCTTGGCGAGGAGGTCACAGGCGACAAGAGATACTACAATTCAAGCCTCACACGCAATCCCTACAAATTCTGGAACAAGAAGTAAACTTAACATTAAACTCCCCCCCGTTTTGTATTAAACATAAAAAGGTACCGACCTTCACAGGCCAGTACCTTCGCAATTTAATATTTATGAAAAGTTTACTTTAAAAGCCTACATTAACTCTCGGGGTTAATACCCAAGAAATATAAACAGGAAACGCCGCAACGCACGTCGCATGCGCGAGCAAGCTTTCCGTTAAGCGTAACGTTGTTTTCAAAGTGACAATGCCGTCTTACCGCAACCTAAGCGGTGCCGGCATCGTCGATTTGCAGGGCCTTACTTGCCCCACAAATTGCCCCACTCGCCGCGGTGACCGCCGTCGAGCATCTGGTCTGAATTTACTGTCACTTCTTTATTAATCTGCAATGAAGCTGCGAGCATGTTCTCAGCCTCAACGTTTACCTCTGTCATAAGAGGAGCTGTATAATTCTTTTTCATATCGTTTCTTCTTTATTTTTTGTTTTTGCGCGGGCAGACACACAGGCCCGCCCACACAATCTATAAACTCTAAACTCTCACCTCTAAACTATAACCCCTCAACTTATCTTACCACTCTCTTGACGCCATTAACAATGTAGATGCCAGGCTCGGTAATCTCGTCGATGCGGCGGCCCTGAAGGTCATAGATCTCTTCTTTCTCGTTTCTCATTTCTACTTTCTCCACAGCTGTGGTGCCGCCGAAGTCGAAACGAAGGCTTGAGCTAAGAGAAGCGCCTGCCGGCTCTTCCAGTATAAGATATGCTTTATTCGGGTTGCAAGAGAACTTGCCGTCCGCCAATGCGATCTTGCAAAGAGCTGCGCCGTCTCCAACTTGCGCAAGACCATACGCCGCATAACCGTCACCTACCGCAACCTCCTTAACGGCAGTTGTTCCTTCAAGCATATTATCTTCGATAGACACGCCGTCCTCTACAACAGTTTCAGCACCGGCTGAAACAGCAAATACATAATCATTAGCTGCAGCATTCACTATTACAGCCGTATTAGCAGGAAGAGTGCCTGTTACCTTCTTCATCTGAACATAGCCGTTGTTCGCACTTGCCACGATATACGCATTGACATCTGCAGGGATAGCCGCGTCGTAACCAAGACAAAGCGTTGCGTAACCGGTCTCTTTGACTGTAAGTGTATAAGACTCAGTAATGGCAGCTTTCAACAAGCCGAGCTTAGACTTTAGAGTTTCTAAATTCTCTTTATTAAAATAGTCCATACCTGAAACCGAATCAAGAGCATCATACGTCTCTACAAGTAATTCTTCGGTAATTCCCGGATTATCCTTATATTCATCCTTTATTACACAAGCAGGATAAATATTCAGAGTACCCATCGCAAAGAAATAATAACCGCTATTAGCAGGCCATTGATTAGCGGCCGGGCCTTGCGAACCGGTAACTGTCAAACGGATATAACGAATATCCTGACCGGCAGACAAGATATCAGACATCCAAAGATTTCCTTCCAAATCGGTATATGCAGGCAAGCCGTCGTTATTTTTTGTCAAAGTTACAATAGGTTCGCCGAAGTTCGTACCGTCGGCACTGACTCTTACCTCTATTCCTGTAGGCGCTGGTGATGTTCTCTGCGAATCGGCGGTCTTACGCACAGCATACTCAAAGCAGAATTTATCTAACATACCGTCCTCGCCCAAATCTATCTGCAAGTAATGAAGTTCTGACACCGAGATGCCATCCCAGCGGGAATGAAAATATGTAGAAGGATCGTTATCCAGCAATCCGGCAATACCCGCACCGTCGTTTGTTACACCGGCATTTCCGTCTTCATTATTATGAGCCGCATTAGAAGAAATCTTGCCTGTAAGATCTATTTCATCACCAACCCTTTCAGACACTCTGTTCAAGAGTTCAGAAGCCTCATTTATTAAATCTTCATATTCGCTTCTTGCTACAACTTCTTCAAAAAACCAAGTAGATGCATTTATTTGATTGCCATTATCTTCTTTGTTATACCAAGACACAAGTTCCGCATGGTCACTTGGATGATGAGCGCATAATACGCGAGCTGAGGACAACACATCTGCACTTGGTGATATGTAACACTCACCTTCAGAATTCTCATATATATACAGCTTTTGTGGGGTATTGCTCATTGCCCACCTTCCGGAAGTACTGGTTGAGCCTTGCAGATATCTGTTTGTAGCGACATTCTTTAAAGAATAACCGTCATCATAAGTTTCTGCCAGCCACACCTGTTTTTCTAAAGATGAATAAACCGCAAGCTTTGCGTTGGTAGCATTTTCATCCTGAATACACTTTCCAGTATATCCAACATTGACAATTTTATATACAGCACCGTTTTTCAGGCCCTGCCCCATTACCGTAGTAGCCATCGCTACCAACATCATTAAAAATAAAGTAAATTTTTTCATACGTTTTATTATTAAGATTAGATTATCTACTTTATATCTCTTGCTTAGAGATGCAAACTTTTATATAAACCAAATCTTTCAGAATCAGTCCTTTTTGGCAAAACGTATGTTTTTTTCAACAGAAATAAAAAAACTTATTACAAAATGTATTTTATTGATTAATAATGCATATATTTGTAAAAAGTTTGCATCTCTAAGCAAGAGATGCAAACTTTTTTTACTTTATTTTCCTACCTTATTATAATAAAGTACAAAGCGCCTGTATATACGTCTTTACCGCTTACCGGTTATGCTCTTCTTCAATCTCTTCGGGAGACATCGGCTTGTATTTGCCGAGACGGCGGGCGCCGCCCTCGAATACATAGTAGTCCTCTTCGCCTCTCATGCCGCCGAAATTACGCCAAGCGTCAAGTTTTTCGTAGCAGATGAAGTCGGTGAACTGCTTTTCGGCACGCCATTTGTCAATGAGGTCCGGAATAAAATAGATACCCGGCTCAACGGTGAATACAAAGCCCGGTTCCAGAGCCTTTGCCAAGCGGAGCGATTTCCAGCCGAACAATGTACTCTTAGAGCGTCCCTCTTCGTAACCGACATTAACCTCTCCAAAGTTCTCCATGTCATGCACGTCAAGACCCATCATGTGTCCGAGCCCATGAGGCATGAACATACATGTGGCTCCTTTCACTGTAGCCTCGACCGGATCGCCCTTCATAAGACCGAGGTCAATCATGCCCTTTGCTATCTCCGTAAGCACAAGTTTATGAACTTCACGGTATTCAACGCCCGGTTTAATATTTTCAAGGCCTGTAAGATGAGCCCTACGGAGGATATTGCACACCTCGCGCTGCTGTTCTGTAAAACGCTTGCCCACAGGCATTGTCGTCGTCAAGTCGCCGGCATAGTGCATAGCATTCTCGCAACCCGAGTCAAGCAACAGCATCTGCCCCTCTTTTAACGGAGCCGTGCCGTATGCGTGGTTATGGAGAGTCTGTCCGTTTACGGTAGCGATTATAGGGAAAGAGAGACCGAAATTATGCTTCTGGGCCTCGGCCTGAACAACAGCTACGATTTCAGCTTCAGTCGTTCCTGGACGTACTGCACGCATCGCCGCGCAATGCATGTCCACCGAAACGTTCACAGCCTCCTCAATTTGGGCTATTTCCTCTTCGCTCTTGTAGTTGCGCTGCGCTATTACAGCCTTTACAAAAGCCATAGACGCCGCTGCGGCCTGTTCTGCAGGATTTATGCCAAGCAGTTCCTGCAGCCACACCTGATGGTCGGCACGATAAGGAGGCAGGAAGTGTACCTTTTGACCTTTTGACAGAGCGCCGCTCACATACTTGGCAAGGTCATTCATCGGCCTTGTTGTCTCAATGCCTACACGCTCGCTCTTCTCCTTGATTGTAGGCTGAATGCCTGTCCATACGATATCGTCGATTGTAAGCTCATTGCCGAATATTATCTCCTTGTCGTTGTCGATGTCTATTACGGCTGCAAGCCCCTCATAATCAGATGCGAAATAATACAGGAAAGTCGAATCCTGACGGAAATGGTATGAGTTATCGGCATAGTTCATGCCTGTAAGGTTGTTGCCGAGGAAAAGCAGCAGACCGCTGCCTACCTTCTCTTTCAACGCCTGACGGCGCGCAACATAAGTCTCTTTAGAAAACATATCGCTATTTTATTATTGGTTAATTTATCGTTTTACAACCGCTCTGAACACGAAATATATATGACGGCCCAGAGTAGGCAAAAACCCGTAATGCTTAGCCATTACCCGGAAACGCTCAATCAACGACTTCCGGTGTCTTTGCAAAGATAATCCGTTTTGCAGATAATTTGTCACTACTGCGTTTACGTTTACCATTTTTTTTGCCTTCTTCATTATTTTTATGCACCAGTCCACGTCGGACGATAGCCGGTATTTAAGGTCGTAAAGAGGCGCTATCTCGCGGCGGGCATAAAAGGACTGGTGACAGACAAGCATACCGTTCCTGAAACTTCGCCAGTCGAGTTTTTCGGGCGCTTTGAGCCTCCTCATACGTACGAAATCTCGTTTTTCGTCCACTTCGGCCGTTTCGCCGTACAGCACGTCGGGCAACTGCTCTTCGCCCGCAATGGCATCCACGACCGTCTGCAAGGTGTCGGGGGCGTAGAACGAATCACCGGCATTCAAGAAACAGAGATAATCGCCCGTAGCGAGCTTAATACCCTTATTCATAGCGTCGTAAAGGCCGTCGTCACGTTCGCTTACAATATGCGCAAACTCTATGCCGCTTGCCTTAGCTTTTGCGACAGTGTCGTCCTTTGAGCCGCCGTCAATGAGCAGATACTCATAGTTGCCGTATGTTTGTTCTATAACACTTTTCAATGTCGGCTCTATGACAGACGAAGCGTTATACGTTATCGTTATTATCGAAAATTTAGGTTTCAGGCCCATATATTACTGCTTCTTTACACCCTTATAAACCATTGCTCCCGCAAGAGCCACAACAACGACGCCGACGATTATAGACAAATAGAACGACCAGCGGTGACTATTATACATAACTTCGTCGAAACACTTGAACTCTATCGTGTGCTTGCCGGCAGGAACAGGCAGGGCACGCAGCACATAGTTGGCACGTACAGGAGCGACCTCTTCGCCGTCGATATAAGCCTTCCATGTCTTGTAATAGACCTCGGAGAAGACCGCGAGCTTCGGCTGTCCGCATTGGCTGTCGTAGATTATATTTCCCGGATTGCGATATTCGGCAAGCCTTATTTCACCGGCGGCGTCATTAACGTACCGTTCAGCGCCGGGAAGAGCCCCCTTCCAAGCAATGTCTATGTGCGCCGTTTTCTTATCGACATCCTTTATTGCCTGCAATTCTTCTGCCGCTCCGTCTACCCAATTTATGCTATCGACGAACCAACAGTTTCCGTATGCTCCGGGAAGCCCGTAGAGGGCGGAATTCTCGACTACGCCGTCACCGGTAATGAAGAAGCGCGTGTTAAGCATTGAAATCACATTCCAGTTCATTTTTGAAAGGTATGCGTCTATCAAATCCTGATACCTCGCCAGCTTTGCCGGGCTGTAACCGCCGATAGAATTATGCTTGTATGACGTGAACGCCTCATTGAACGGACTTGACGTGAGGTTGAGGACCCTGTAATGCCGGTCATCGCCCGCCATGCGGTATATATCCTTGTCTGCAGCGGTAATCTCAATTGCTGTTGTTTTTTTCTTGGCGATAAAATCGTCGTGCGAAAGGAAGCGCCAAGAAACAGGCCACATGTCGAACAGGAACATTACGCCAAGAAGAGCCACGAACAGCCACTCTTTCACCTTTCCTCTCATATATACGGCCAGCAGCAAAGCTGCAGCGGCAATGAAGAGCAAAGAACGCAAAGAGTCGGAAACGAGCATTGATTTGCGCTCTGCTATGACTGCGTCATACAACTCCGGCATCTGAGCAAGACCCGCATCGTTCGGTGACGTAAAACTGAGCAAAGAGCCGCCGGCCAGGCTGAACAAGAGAGCGATGCCGCCTGTCGCCGCAAACGAGATGAAGAGCGCCTTGCGCAACGTTTTCAAAGCCTCATCATTCTTTTTCTCCACTACCTCGATAACCTTTTTCACAGCAAGCAACGCCATTATCGACATTGTCATTGTTGTAATGACAAGAGACATAGACGGTGTGCGGAACTTGTTGTATAGAGGCATATATTCGAACAGGAAATTGTTTATACCCGGAAGATTGCGGCCCCACGCAAGCACAAGCGAGAAGAGCGTTGCCGCAAGCAGCCACCATCTTTCAGGGCCGCGAAGAATTATCATACCGAGTACAAAGAGAAAGCAGACTATCGCTCCCGCATATACAGGGCCTTCGGTAAAGGGCTGGTCACCCCAGTATGTAGGCGCAGCCGAAACAAAGCTCAAAGCTTCTTTGTTTATCTGCGTACGCAAATCCTTATCGGACTGGACATACCGCATCGCCTCGGCACGTGTAGCTCCGGGATTCTGCTCCATGATTGCATCGACATAATAGTCGGTCATTATCTTGCGGTACTCGCCGTACAGTTCGCTCTCCTTGCCTACATCGTAATGCGATGAAGCACCGTAGAAGTTCGGTATAAGCAGGGTGAAGCTCTCCATTTTGCCGTAGCTCCAGCTGAACGCATAGTCAATGTCAAGACCTTTAGCCTTTTCGCCCTTCCAGGCACTTATTTCAGAGCCTCCTCGCATAGAATCCTTCGCATAGTCGTTGGTGGGAAGAAGAATTCCTACTGCCGGGGCTACAGCCAGCAAAGCCACAAGAGCCAGCACGCCGGTAGCCTTGAAATAGTAAGGCAACCATTTTTCACGCCATGCATATATGAAATATACGACAGCCATTATGAGAGCTGTCAAAAGCATATAGTATGTCACCTGCTGATGACTCCAGAAGATATTCAGGCCGGCAAAAAGCAGAGTAAGCAGAGAGCCCGCGACAAGCTTCCGCCTGTAGCACAGCACAATGCCCCCGACTATCGGCGCAAGGGTGGCAATAACAAGACTCTTGTTCATGTGGCCGGCCGCTATAATAATGAAATTATATGAGCCCAATGTGTAGACTATCGACCCGGCTAAGCTTAGCCACGGCTTGCAGCCGAGCGCCAGGAACAGCAAATAACAGCCCAGAAACGTAGCGAATATGCAGCCTATGTGGCGGCTCGATGCGCCAAACACATTAAGAGTCACAATACGGCTCAACGGTTTGAATGTATTTGCGGGCTGAGGAGCGAAGGTGTAGTTGCACGGCATGCCCGAGAACATGGAGTTCGACCAATAGGAATACTCTCCGCTCTCTTTGTGATAGTCTTGGGCGTCCTTGCCCCAACCCATTGAACCTACAGCGTCGGCCTGACGGATATCCTTTCCCTCAAGTACCGGCTGAAAATACGCCAATGTGAGGAACAGGAAAACAGCCGTAGCCGCCACGTGCGGCACGATACTCTTCCAATCAATTTTTTTTATCATATCTTGTCTTTATTTTCCAAAATCATTTTCAAATGAGAGTACATTCTTTGCTCGTACTGCTCGACGGTGCAATTTTCTCTAATAAGCCTGTGTGCGGCCCACGCCTTCATAGCGAACTCCTCGACAGGCATTAAACCGGCCTGCAACAGAGCCTCTTCAAAAGCGGCATACGTGACATCGGCGACCATAATTCCGTTCTGTCCGAAATCAATGCCTGTCGCGGCGCTGTAAACAGGCAGAAGAGCGCCGTTGCCTATTACATTAAGAACAGCGACAGCCATACCCTCGGATATCGACGGGCTTGCCAATATTCCGCATTCGGACAAAATGCTTGCGAACTCTTTGGACTCAATATCCACAAAGCCGTGCATTATTATATTGCCGCACTCCTTTATTTTAGTGTTATAGTAGTTCCAGAAAGCGCTTTCGAGCCTGCTTCCGCCGCATACGTGAAGCGTATATTCCTTATGAGCCATGACAAAGTCAATAGCTATGTCAAGCCCCTTGTGTACCATGCCGGAACTTCCGAACCAAAGTATTGACTTTTTGCATTTCGTAAAATCCTTCTCTTTGTCAGGCTCAGCCACCTTGAAATAGAAAGCCGGCATAAGGATATATTTATCTCTTTCGCTGTCCTGCTTAAGATATTGTTCCAGAACATATTCGCTGCCGAGCATTACTACCGCATCGCTGAACGTTGTCTCGTAATAGGCTCTGCCGTCACCGGGCATATAACGGTTGGAGTTCAGGAGCCACAATCCATGGCGCTCGAAGAACTCCCTGTTACGCAACGCCGTAACCTTATAGTTATAACACATTTCGGCACCCACAGAGTAGAATATCCTAAACGGTTGTTTGCCGCAGACATCGAACGAGCCCATAAACGCATTGCCGTTTATGCCGAAGACTACCTCGTATGGAGAATAGTCTATTCCGGTTTTCCCGCGCGAGCAGCAATCGACGCTGTAGCCGAGACGGTCGAAGCACCTGGCTATAGTATAACATTCAGTAAGGTTTGAGTGATACTTGGACAAAGGCTTGCTGTTGAAGGCCTCGGGCAGATGACACATAAGGACCCGCTTTGAACGCTCTTTGCCGAATACGTCCCGCACGAGTTTTTCGCCAGCCAGCAGCCTTTGCGCCCATGAAGCGACAGCTGCCGCCGAACGCCGCTTCACTATTGGCCAGACCCTTGATATTTCGGAGAACTTTACTTTCATAGACGATTGTTTATAGTTTACGGTAGACGTCGCATGTCTGTTCAACCATTCTCTCGACAGAAAATTCCTTACTGCGAAGCGAGCCTTTGTTACTCAACTCCTCACGCAACGACGGACTGACAAGAAGTTCCTTCAGCGTGTCGTACATTGACTGCGCGTCGTTAGGGTTGAAGAAGAGCGCCGCGTCGCCCGCCACTTCCGGGAAACAGCTCGCATCGCTCAGGCACACCGGGCAGCCGTTGGCGAACGCCTCAAGGATTGGAATTCCGAATCCCTCGTATTGCGACGGAAAGACGAAGCACAATGCATGACGGTAAAGCGATGCCATTTGGGAATCGTTCGCCGAAATGTGAAGAATGCGGTCGTCGATGCTCCATTTCCTGAACAGCGCCGTCTCGTGTGGCGTAAAAGAATTGCCCGTGCATACAATCTTAAGATTAGGGTCAAGATTGAACAAAGGACGTACGGCCGACAGCCACGGATAGAAGTTCTTGTAACCCTTGCGTTCTCCCACATAAAGTATATAACGGTCGAACAACTGAGCCGCAGGCTTCACGACAGGCCTGTATCCATGATACACTACGCTTATCTTCGAGGGGTCCGTACCCAGCTTTTCAACGATATCCCTTTTAGTATTCTCGCTCACGGCTATTATGTGGTCGGCCTCGGATATAAGCAGTTTTTTATGAGGTATTGTCTTGTCATATATGAGAACATCCTGCGGGTAACGTTCGAATGTCATGTCGTGTATTGTCAAGACCAGCGGTTTCTGCCTCTTTTTCAGAGCTTTCAGGAAATAAGGGCTGTAGTATGTCGGGTGGAAGATGTCGTAGTCGCCACACTTTACTGCTCTCTTGGCCATTCTGTCGTTAGCGAGCGCATAGAGACGGCGGCGTATTCTGTAATTCTTGGGATACGGGAATGTTTCGTATTCATGACCGTACGTCTCCACTACATAGTGGTTTTCACAATAACGCATAGGAAGTTCCGCCGCAAATTCATTCTGAGGCAGGTTGTATATCAGGTCGGCGAAATAGCGCGTGACTCCACCGAAACGCTGAAACGTGAACATCTGGTTATCGTACAATATCTTTTTCATATCACTTGTTACGCTTGAACAGAAAATCTATAATTTCGGAGAGTTCCTCGCTTTTGGCGACCCGCGCCACAAGAACATACAGCGATGCCGCTATCGCAATCCTCGAAACGAGCAAGAGATACATATTGTCGATAGAGGCTGTCATGCATGATGTCGCGAGCATAATTGCCGCTGCAAGCGTCATGTAGGGCACGGTGTCTCTCAAAAACATTTTTATTGTCAGGTTTATCTCTTTCTTTACGAAATAGCACCACACCGACAGCCAAAGGATATTGAATATGCAATATGCCGCCAGCATCGGCTTTATTCCGAAACCGGACATCAACAGCAGCATCGCAAGCGTGAGAAGCCCTTGAACAATAGTACACCACATGAACGTCCTTGACCTGCCCCTGCTCACAAGCAGATTAGTCATCATTGACTGCAAAGGCATAAAAGCCCCCCAGACAGCGAGAATCTGCAGCATCTTGGCGCTTTCGAGCCATTTTGAGGTTATGATTACCACTATCAGCTCCTTTGAGACCAATGACATTCCGAACATCAGCGGAAAGGCTACAAAAGCCGTAAAACGCAGCATCTTGCGGAATACACGCAGCTGACGTTCGTCGTCATCGACAATTTTAGCCAGTACGGGTTGCGCAACGGCATTAACCATTCCGTTCACGACCTCGCCGCCCATGTTGAACCATTCGGCCGACTTGGTATAGTTGCCCACGTCGGCACGGCTGTAGAACTTGCCGAGAATAAAAGAGAAGATGTTCCAATTGAAGCGTTGAAACACATTCGTTATAAGCAGTCGGTAGCTGAAGGCGAAGAGATACCTCAGCGGAGCGAAATTGACCTTTAACGTAGGCCGCCACGGAGTAAAGTACCAGCATACGACAGTGCGTACAAGCACATAAACAATGCTCTGCGTAGCTATGCCCCAATATGAATAGCCATTGACGGCCATTACTATTCCCGCTACGCCGGAAACCGCTATCGACAGAATGAGGGCTATCGATTTCTGTTTCACCTTAAGTTCCCTGAAGAGGTACGCCGACGGCGCTATACCGAAGGCCGCTACAACAAAGCCCAGGAAGTTATAGCGTGAAAGATCTACGAGAATGGGCTGGTTGAAGAAGTCTGCGATAAGAGGGGCGCAGACGTAAAGCCCGCCGTACATGACCGAAGAGATGATGATATTGAACCAGAAGACTGCATTGTAATCGTCATGCGAAACCTCTTTGCGGTTGGCTATCGCCATTACAAAGCCGCTGTCCTGCAACGAGCCGGCTATCGCCGAGAATATCGCGAGCATGCCTATGGGACCATAGTCGTCGGGGCCGAGAAGACGTGCAAGGTATATGCCGAAGAAAAGGCTCAGCAATTGGCACACAGCATTGCTCATGCCGCCCCAAAGAAAACCTTTTGCGACGGCATGTTTGAGATTGCTGTTTGCTGTACTTTCCTTCATTGCCGAATATCACTTTATCTCGCTTCCGGGCTTTGCGGCAGGCATTACTGTAAGCAGCGAAAGCTTGCCTTCGTTGTCCTCGGCGCTCAGAATCATGCCCTCGCTCACTATGCCTCGCAGTGTTCGTGGCGGCAGATTGGCAATGAAGCACACCTGCTTGCCGACAAGTTCTTCGGGGTTGAAATGCTTCGCGATGCCCGAAAGGATTGTGCGTGTCTCAAGACCGTCGTCTATTTTGAACTGCAGAAGCTTGTCGGCCTTAGGCACCTTTGCGCATTCAAGAACAGTTCCTACACGCAGGTCGAGCTTCATGAAGTCATCGAATGAACATTCGGGACGTACGGGATTAGCCTTGTAGTTGGCAGCCTCGTTCTCTTTCTTTATGCGGGCAAGACGGTCAAGCTGTGCCTGTATCGCATCGTCCTCGATTTTCTCGAACAAGAGCGAGACCTCGCCGAGTTCTGCTCCTTCGGCAAGCAGAGAGACGCTGCCGAGACTTGTCCATTCAAAACTTGAGAGGTTGAGCATTTCACGCAGTTTCTTGCTGCTGAACGGCAAGAACGGCTCGAACACGATTGAGAGGTTCGCCACGAGCTGCAACGAGAGGTTCAGAATCGTAGCCACACGCCCCATGTCTGTCTTCGCAAGTTTCCAGGGCTCCGTTTCGGCAAGATAACGGTTTCCGATGCGCGCAAGCTCCATAGCCTCTTTCTGCGCTTCACGGAACTTATACTGGTCGAGCAGATGTTCTACCCTATCCTTTACTCCCACAAACTCGTTTACGATAGCCTTGTCGTATTCGGTAAGCTCGCCACGAACCGGCACCTTGCCGTCGAAATATTTCTTTGTCAGCACCAAAGCACGGTTCACGAAGTTGCCGTAAACCGCTACAAGCTCGTTATTGTTACGTGCCTGAAAATCTTTCCAAGTAAAATTGTTGTCTTTCGTTTCGGGAGCGTTCGCAGTAAGGACATAACGCAGAACATCCTGCTTGCCCGGGAAGTCCACAAGATACTCGTTGAGCCACACGGCCCAGTTGCGTGATGTGGAAATCTTGTCGTCCTCAAGGTTCAAGAACTCGTTGCTCGGGACATTGTCGGGAAGCACATAGCCGCCGTGCGCCTTAAGCATTGTAGGGAAGACTATGCAATGGAACACGATATTGTCCTTTCCGATGAAATGGACAAGACGTGTATCCTCGCTCTTCCACCACTGCTCCCATGTGTCGGGCAATAACTCCTTAGTATTGCTTATATAACCGATAGGGGCGTCGAACCAGACATAAAGCACCTTGCCTTCGGCACCCTCCACAGGCACGGGAATGCCCCAATTGAGGTCACGTGTCACTGCACGCGGTTTAAGGCCGGTGTCGAGCCAACTCTTGCATTGACCGTACACATTGCTTCGCCACTCCTTGTGATCGTTCAGTATCCACTGTTCGAGCCAGGGCTGGTATTGGTCGAGAGGCAAGTACCAATGGCTTGTCTTACGTTTCACGAGCTTGTTGCCCGAGTCAGCGTTATACGGGTTTATCAACTCGTCGGGAGAGAGCGTAGCGCCGCACTTCTCGCACTGGTCGCCGTATGCGTCGGCGGCATGGCAACGGGGACATTCTCCACGTATGTTGCGGTCGGTAAGGAACTGCTGCTCGCCTTCGTCGTAATATTGTTCGCTCTCCATCTCAACGAACTTGCCCTCTTCATAGAGCTTGCGGAAAAAGTCCGAAGCCAGCTCACGGTGAGTCTGCGATGTAGTACGTGAATAGACGTCGAAAGAGATGCCGAAGCCCTCGAACGAATCCTTTATGATTTTGTGATAGCGGTCTACCACGTCCTGAGGGGTTATGCCCTCTTTTTTCGCACGTATTGTCACTGGAACGCCATGCTCGTCGCTGCCGCCGATGAAAAGGACATCTTCGCCTTTCAGACGCAGATAACGCACATAAATATCAGCAGGCACGTAAACGCCCGCAAGGTGACCTATGTGAACAGGGCCGTTCGCATACGGCAGAGCCGATGTCACAAGAGTTCTTTTGAATTTCTTTTCCATGTCATTATGTTTTTTCGAATTATTTCAAGGCTTGATATTACAAACTACAAAAGTAGTTATTTTATTTTAATTACACAGACACGCATGCGAGAAATTGAGCGGCATCCGTGAATATGTCATGGCAAGCGTACGATAAAATGTTTAATATTCGATTTTAAGGCAGAATATATTATCTTCGCAACGGTGATTAAGGCAGAACGAATAATATAACAGCTAAAATAAGAAGCTGTTACCCTTGCGGCGATGAAGCATTTCCGGCTGTTCTTGACACCGAACGACCAAACGCAAAAGAACAACCAAATGCAAAAAAACACATTTTCATCGGTATCTTTTACCGATACAAAACCGCATTACGAACTGCTTGACGGACTTCGTGGAGTAGCGGCAATCCTTGTGCTTTTCTATCACGTTTTCGAGGGCTTTTCGTTCGCCGAAGCAACGAACGAAGCCGGCGACGGACTTATAACGACATTGAACCACGGACATATAGCTGTCGATTTCTTCTTTATCCTTTCGGGATTCGTTATAAGCTATGCATACGATGACCGTTGGAAAAAGATGAGCATAGGCGGCTTTTTCAAACGCCGTCTTATACGACTGCACCCAATGCTCATAATGGGCGCGATAATAGGCGCTGTCTCATTTTTTGCCGTAGGCTGCGAAAGATGGGACGGCACGGCAACGCCTGCAAGCTGGGTGATGACAGCGCTGCTGCTTACCATGCTAATGATACCCGCCTTGCCGGGCCTGCCTTATGAGGTACGAGGCAACGGCGAGATGTTCCCTTTGAACGGCCCGGGGTGGTCGCTCTTCTTCGAGTATATCGGGAACATTCTCTACGCTCTTTTTATACGCCGTTTATCGACGGCGCTCCTTGCGGTATTCACAGCGCTGCTTGGGATTGTTCATGCATGGTTTTTTATAGGCAACGTTTCGGGATATGACATGATAGGCGTCGGCTGGACAATTGACGAAATAAATTTCTGGGGCGGCTTGGTACGTATGCTTTTCCCGTTCAGCATGGGTATGCTCATAGCACGGACATTCAAGCCAAGAAAGATTAAAGGAGCATTCTGGATATGCAGTTTTATCCTTGCAGCTCTATTTGCCGTCCCCTACATAGCGCCCGCCGGCGACATAAGCCTCAACAGCCTTTACGAGTTCGCATGCATTGCTTTCATATTCCCGTTTGTGGTATGGCTCGGAGCATGCGGCAAGAGCGGCAACGGCACTACACACAAAATCAACAGGCTGCTTGGAGACTTGTCGTACCCGCTTTATATAGTTCACTACCCTATAATGTATGTTTTCTACGCATGGCTCATCGAAAATGAGTATTACACCTTGCGGCAATGCTGGCCGACAGCTCTGTTGGTTGTTGTTTCAAGCATTCTGCTTGCCTTGCTCTGCCTTAAGCTCTACGACGAGCCCGTGCGCCGTTGGCTTGCAAAGAGATTCATAAAAAAATAATTCTAACAAGCTATTTCAGGTGAGGGTGGCCCAAAAGCCACCCTCTTTTCATCGGGGAGGGGGGATAAAAAGCGAAGTTCAAGGCTTGCGCAGGCTTCGGAACCGCAACCGGCGCTGCCAACAAGAGCAAAGAGCGCTTGAATTCTTTGCCGAGCAGCGAGGAGGGAAAGCCGCAAAGGGTTAATTTACTTGGCGTAAATGAGGTTTTTAAAGGCAAACGTAAAACAATAATTTACTTTTTATTCACCCCCGTTTTTTATTATTTAATTTATTATTAAGTCTTATAAGTAAAAAAATCCTTATCTTCGCACCAAAATATAATTCAAGATGAAAATAGCACTTATCGGATACGGCAAAATGGGCAAGACTATCGAGAAGATTGCCCTTGAGAGAGGACACGAGATTGTCTCTATAATTGATATCGACAACCGTGAGGATATGGCAGGCGAAGCGTTCGCGAGCGCCGATGTAGCCATTGAGTTCACCGCCCCGTCGGTAGCTTATGACAACTGCATAAAGGCAATGGAAGCCGGCGTCAAGGTTGTCAGCGGAAGCACAGGCTGGTACCAGCAACATGAGGCGGAGATTCGTGAGAAATGCGAAAAAGAGGGAAAGACCCTCTTTTGGTCAAGCAACTTCAGCCTCGGAGTGGCTATCTTTTCGGCAGTGAACAAGTACCTCGCAAAGATAATGAACAGATTCCCTGTATACGACGTAGAGATGGTCGAGACACACCACATTCACAAACTCGACGCTCCAAGCGGAACAGCCATTACGCTTGCCGAAGGAATTCTCGCGAACATTGACCGCAAAGAGAATTGGGTAATGGGCGACCTCACCAACCCTGACGGAACAGTCACCAAAGGAGCGACGCACGCCGATAACGGGCTGAAGATTGACGCCGTAAGACGTGGCGAAGTTCCGGGAATACACACCATAACATACGACTCTCCCGCCGACACTATAACTATCACCCACGACGCTCATAACCGCAGCGGTTTCGCTCTTGGAGCGGTATTGGCGGCAGAGTACGCTAAAGAACATTCAGGCCTGCTCGGCATGAGCGATTTATTTGACTTCTAAGCTGTATAAAATGACGTTCAAAATATTCAATAGAGAGGTAAGCGCCTCACGCAAGGAGCTTGCGAAGCTCGGCATAATACTCACGCTTTATATACTGTTCCTTGTTTGGGTAAAAAGCTGGTTAGGAATAGTTGTCATTCCTTTCATCATTGACAACTACACCACACGTTTCATACCCTGGGGCTGGTGGAAGAAATCGAAGAACGCCGCATTGCGCACAGTCATGAGCTGGGTCGATGCTATTGTGTTCGCTCTTGTGGCGGTATACTTCGTTCACCTCTACTTCTTTCAGAACTATGTTATTCCCACGTCATCGCTCGAAAAGTCATTGCTGGTCGGCGACTACCTTTTCGTCAGCAAATACAACTACGGCCCTCGCAAGCCGCAGACCCCGTTGAGCATGCCTCTCACTCAGCACACAATGCCTGTTGTCGGCGGAAAGAGCTACATCGACGCCGTTCAATGGGATTACGAGCGTGTGGCAGGGCTCGAAGATATTGAACGCGGCGACATTGTCGTGTTCAACTACCCTGCGGGCGACGTGGCCACATCAAACCCCGAGATAATAGACTTCCACTCATTGTGCTATGAGTTCGGCAAGCAGCTCAACCCGGAACTGACGGTCGAGGGAGCGACTGCGGAAGAGACACGCGCCACATACGAGAAATATTATGCCGACGGCAAACGCTACATTGCGGAACGCCCCGACGTGTTCGGCAAAATAACATACCGCCCTGTAGACAGACGGGAGAACTACGTCAAGCGTTGCGTAGGACTCCCGGGAGAGACGCTTCAGATTATCGACAAGGTAATATACATAAACGGGCAGCCGATACCGCAGCCCCAAAACGTTCAGTTCAACTACAACGTGAAGCTCACGCAGGCCATCCCCGAGAACTTGCGACGCAGCCTCGGCATCAGCGGCGACGACCTTAGAATGTTGTACCAGACAGCGCAGGTACCCCTTACCGAAGAGAGCTACGACAAGCTTAAGAATAACGTCAGGCTCGTAGAGGAGATAAGCATCGTAAACAACGATTATACGCAGGGCATATATCCTTTGAACGGCAACACAGGCTGGAGCGTAGACAATTACGGTCCCGTAAGAATACCCAAAAGAGGCGAGAGCATACCTTTGACCATAGAAAACCTTGCTGTTTACGAACGTCCTATCGTAGCGTACGAAGGCAACAGGCTTGAGGTAAAAGACGGCAAGATACTCATCAACGGCAAGGAGAGCGACAGCTACACGTTCAAAATGGACTACTATTGGATGATGGGCGACAACCGTCATAACAGCGCCGACTCACGTTGCTGGGGATTCGTGCCCGAGGACCACATCGTAGGCAAGCCGCTTTTCGTATGGCTCTCGCTTGACAAAGACCGCAACTGGTTCGACGGCAAGGTTCGTTGGGAACGTCTGTTCCGCAGCGTAGACAGCTTCAAGTAACGATGATACTCCTTTCGCACCCCTTATACCTTGCGCCCATACCGCTGTACGCGCGCCTGTACGCATGCGGCAGATTAGTAATAAACGGTGACGAACCGTTTATAAAACAGACATACCGCAACCGTGCTGTAATCGCTACAGAGAAAGGCACGCAGACCCTCACGATACCGGTAGTTCACGGAAACGGAAACGCCATGCGCGACATACGCATAAGCGAACACGGCAACTGGCGTCACCAGCATTGGAACGCAATTGTAAGCGCATACCGCAAAAGCCCCTTTTTCGACTATTACGCCGATGACTTCGCCCGCTTCTATGAAGAGAAGGACGGCTTTCTCATGGACTTCAACATTCGCCTGCACAATGTCGTTTGCGAGCTGTTAGGGCTTGAAAGAGAGATTGAGATAACGCACGGCAGAGAGCTGCCGACAGGCGCCTTCACCGACATGCGCAGCATTGCGGAGCCTAAGGCGATAACAGGCATAGAAGGATACTCCCCCCGGCCGTACTATCAGGTATTTGCGGAACGTAACGGCTTTATTCCACACCTGAGCATCATTGACCTGCTCTTCAACATGGGCCCCGAGGGATTGCTCACCTTGCGTGATTCGGTATAACGGTACTATACGTTCAGCCTCATATACATACAGATTTTGCTTTATACTGCATGTATACAATTTCAATGCCGAAATATAATACCTTTAAGTTTGTTTCAGATAACAAGGCAAACATTTAAAGTACATACATAAGAATATAGGGCGTCCGCAACGGACGCCCTATATTTCAAATATGAACAGCAGAATGCGCTTTTACTTTACAAAGACCTTTTTACCGTTTATTATATAAACGCCCGTTGTCGGATTTGTAATGCGATTACCGTTAAGGTCGTATATCACGACATCTGCCGCATCGCTATTTACATCATCTATGGCCGTATCTGATTTTACAAAATCAGCCGTTACCACAATGTCGTTCGCAGGCATTCTTTCGGGAAGACCACTCCAGCCCGCAAATGCATAGCCATTCTTGAAAGGGTCGGAGAGCGGCTGAATCAGTTCTCCGTATTCGTACTCCCTTGTTGCATAGGTAAAGCCGTCTACCATATACTTTATAGTGTATATATTTGCTATAAGCGAACTTCTTATTGTTACATTCATTGCCGGCATCGTAGTCAAGGTCTGACTCCAGCCACTGAAAGTATAACCCTTTCTCTGAAGATTCTCTATCGGCAGTACTGCCGCACCAAAATCATAGGTCTCGGTCTTGTATATGTCGCCATTTATCAAATATGTTACAGTGTATTGATTAACCTTAAACGAGGCGTTTACCGTTAAATCGTTATTGGGCATTGTCGCAGGAAGTTCTTCCCAGCCACAGAAAGTATGTCCCTCCTTTATGGGATTAATTGAAGATATTGTTTCACCAAAGCCCAAGCTCTCTGTTTTATACACATCGCCATCTATTACATATTTTAATGTATGTGCGACCTCTACGATATTGTTCGGATTGAATATGTATTCGTAATCATCCTTTTGTCCCTTGGGAAGATAAACAGTCGCATTCTGCTTTACACTATATTCAAATGCATTATATAGTTCCAGATAATCTTTTGACTCTATATATATTTCGGCAATATTATTGCAACCATCAAAGCAGAATTGACCCACAGATTCAAGGTTATCACCTATTTTAACACTCGTAATGCTTGTATTGCCCTCAAAACAACTATTATTTAGCTCCTTGACATCATCAGGAATAACAAGATGAACGATTTTCTCACCATTCAGATAAACATCACCCATTTTAACAAAACAATCATAATCCATTTTGCACCATGCCGACAAATCCGTTATATAAACCTTCTCAATAGAAGTTCCATAGAAAACCTCATCTTCAATAACTTTTACACTCTCCGGAATCTCAATGCTTGTAAGGCTGGAACAATTTTGGAATGCTCTTAATCCGATACTTGTAACGCTATTAGGAATTTCAACATCCTTTAACGCAGTACAACCGCTAAAAGTATCATATCCAATACGTGTTACTCCATTGGGAATTTTAATGCTTGTAAGGCCTGAGCAACCGCAGAATGCTTCATTTCCAATTATCGTTACGCCATCAGGGATATTAACATTGCTAAGATTGTAACAATAAGAGAACGCACTATGTCCTATAGCTTTAACGCTGTTAGGGATTTCAATTGTTTTTATTGTATTACTATGACTATAGAAAGCATCTCCAGCAATAGCGACAGTCCCCTCTTTTACTTTAAAAGAACTCTTAATTTCAAGAAAACTATTTACTTCAAAAAGTATATTATTGATATAAAGACATCCATCGTCATCATAAGAGAACTTCTTGTACCATGGAGTATTTCTAAACGTCCCACCTCCGATACATATAATCCCATGGGGAAGCATAACCTCAGTCAGGGCCTCGCAATTACTGAACGCACCGCTACCAATACTTGTAACGCTGTTAGGAATCTCAATGCTTGTAAGGCCGGAGCAACTGAATGCTGCATCTCCAATTACTGTTACGCTGTTAGGAATCTCAATGCTTGTAAGGGTTATACAATCATCAAACGCATAACTCCCAATGCTTGTTACACTATGCGGTATTACCGTATTTTCACATCCTCTAAGCAATGTGTTTGTCGCAGTCTCTATTAACGCATTGCAGTTGTTGCGACTATCGTACGCCACATTGTTTTCATCAACCATTATGCTTTCAAGAGCACCGCATTTTTCAAAGGCATTGTATTCTATTGTTTCAACACTACTTGGAATTTCAATGCTTGTGAGGGCGGAACAACGATAGAATGCAAGCGGACCAATAGTTGTTACACTATTCGGGATTTTAACACTTAAAAGAGCGGGGCAGTCATAAAATGCGTTGTATTCAATACCCGTTACTCTGTAGTCTATACCATTATAAGCAACTGTTTCAGGAATTACTACATTGCCGGCATAGAGACCACCGGTCGGAGCAGAATAAGGATCCCAATTAAATGTAACAAGCACACAGTTACCGCCGTATATTCTATAATAAATACCATTAACCTCAAAATCATAGGCGTTTGCCACAGTAGCGCATGAAAAGATGAGCGCCGCCATGAAATTCTTTAAAAAACTTCTACTCATTATTCTATTGTTAAATTTTTCTCATGGTTTACATTCTCATTTGCATACAGGACGAATACAATAGCCAAAGAAACGATTGGCAGCCGAGACAAGTCCATTGTACGCTGCAGAAACAGAGAGGGTGACAGCTCCTTGATTGCCATTCGGAGACGATGTCCAATAATACGATGAACTGTATTGGCCCTGCATTCCCGCCCCGTCGTTCGGCAAGAATATACTATTGCCATTAGGACCGGTAACCTTATAGCCGTTTACGCCATTTTGTGTTGTCCACGCCCAATCACACTCAAACAATAGCTCTTCCATCTCCTTTTCCTTTGGCATGCGCCATGTACTTCCCCACTTTGAAGCGGCAGCGTCATACGAATGGTTTGCCGAGATATCTCCCAACGACACGCCCTGAGTAAGACTGTTATCCAATGTATAACTGCTCTTGACTGATGTCTCGCCCCAAGCATAGTAGTCGCCGTTCTCTTCCGGCTCCGAAGCGCCAACATTGCAGGTTGCCCATAACAAACCGCTCGACAAGCCTAAATCGACAAAATCATAGCCATTAACCGAACCGGTCGTCGCAATGGCCTGGGTAACATCCACTGATGTCAATACAGCGCCATTGTCGATACGTTTGAAAACGACAACTGCTTTACGTTCAGTTCTATTTTCATTCCTTTCTACTGTAACAGTCAAACTGTTTCCATTCGGAATACAAGTAACCCACGACGCATTACATTCCGCTCTCCAGGATATATTTGTATATACAGCCAAAACCTTGTCCGATTTTATATCCTTAAAGTCCAAAGTAGACGGGAATACGGCAAAGTCGGTCTTTGTCTGCTTTATCTGTACGTGGCCCAGAATATCATTGCTGCCGCTTCTTTTGATAACAACAGTAGCGACACGCTCTTCCAACAAGGTATTCTCACTGACGGAGACAGAGAGGTTATTGCCGTTTTTTACAAGCGTAACCCAAGAGGCTGCACATTCTGCCACCCAGGATATGTTTGTCTCCACTATAACATTCTGCACCGAAGCAGTTGTTCCGAAATTCAAAGCAGTCTGCTGTATAAGGAAACTGGATTTCCCCTGAGACAGCTTAACAAAACCAAGAATATCACCATTATCGGCTCTCTTGAAATTTATTGTTGCTTCACGCTCTTCCAATAGGTAGTTCTCTTTGACAGAAACAGACAGTACATTTCCATTCTTTACAAGCGTAACCCAAGACTCCTCGCATTCCGCAACCCAAGGAATGTCTGTTTCTACTGTAACATTCTGTGTCGAAGCCCCTAATTTGAAATCGAGTTTACTCTGCTGAAGACCAAAATAGGACTGCACAACCTCTATGGAAGAGAGGAGTTCGTTGTTGTCGGCTCTCTTGATATTTATTGTGGTCGTACGCAACTGCAAAAAGAGATTCTTTTGAACTGTAATCAAAAGATTATCGCCGTTCTTTACAAGTGTAAGCCACGATGCGTCACACTCGGCTTTCCAGGGAACCGCCGATTCTATCTTAACAGTCTTAGACAGTTCCGTTACAAATGCCACAAGATTATCCTCCATTATCACACTTCGAGGCTCTTGAGCGATATTTATTTTCCTGTCAATCCCATATTGTTCATTCTTTATAAAAATTACCGCAGTACGTTCCTTTGTGGCTGGATTGGCTTCAACTGTTATTTTAGTTTCAACTATACCTTTTTCACCTGTAAGATGCTCTATCTTCACCCAAGACTCGTCGCATGAGGCAGACCAATCGCAATATGAATTTATGACCAGATTGTCACTACCGCCATCGCAGCCATAATCAAACGACTCTTGTGAAATTACGATAACCTCGTTCTCTTCCAATCCTACCGACTGCTCACATGCACATGGAACAACAACTGCAGCGACCAATAACAAATATTTTAAAAATGTTTTCATTGTTTATGTCTCATTAAAAGGTTACTCCAAGATGAATATCGAATTCACTGCATATTGTTTGTTTTAATACAGCATTATATCCGGTACTCTCAACACATTTTGCATTTGTGTACCCACTATAACCTACACTAAAATAGACACTTGTACCCGTTGTGGTACGGAAATCGACTCCTATTTGCGGATTTACGAAAGCCGCTGTACTATTGTCATATTCTGTCTCTAATAGCTCCAGCTGCAATGTCTGAGGAGTCGAAAAACGTACACCTGCAGACAAGGCAAAGAACGGAGAGCAACGGCGATTCAGAAAATTTGCTCTTACATGGGCAAAAAGAGGCACGCACAATCCCTTGCTCGGCAACAATTCACCAGAAACAGGAAGAAGAGTCGCATTATATTTGAAGTCAAAAGGAATTCTCACGCCAACGCCGGCACCAAGGAAGAAGTTGTTGTTAAAACGATAACCGCCTATATAATTTACGCCTGCACTATAATCAGGAGCTGATTGAAAGCCGCCCGTAAATACCAAATCCACAATTGAGCCGTAGCCGCTCTGATGCTCTGAGTATATCGCACGCAATTCCTCTGCCCTTTCGGCTTTGGCTTGGACTCTCATCTCTCGTTCGGCAGCACGTCTTTTAATCTCTGCAGCCTTTACTCTTGCCTTTTCCGCCTTTTCCGCAGCGAGCCTTTCAGCCTCTGCAGCCTTTACTCTTGCCTTTTCCGCCTTTTCCGCAGCAAGCCTTTCAGCCTCAGCAGCTTTTATTCTTGCTTTTTCCTCTTTCTCCGCAGCGAGCCTGGCAGCCTCAGCAGCCTTATTCCTCTCCCTTTCTGCGGCTTTCCTTGCCTCTTCTTCGGCCTTAGCCCGCTCTTCGGCCTCCCGCTCGGCAATATGCCTCGCCTCTTCTTCGGCACGGGCTATCTCCTCGGCCTCTCGTTCGGCAGCAAGCCTCGCTTCCTCTTCGGCTTTGGCCTTTGCCTTCAAGTAACCTTTGTCAATCCTTAGCCTTACCGACACATACGAACCGTCAAGCTCAACTTTGACAGCCATATAACCCTCCATAGAGGCCATAATGAACTTGGTAAACGGAGTAACCTCCAGTTTGAACTGTCCATCAGCTTCGGACATGGTGGATTTGTCAGAACCTACCGCCTCTATAAGAACTCCCGCAACCGGCAAATCATCTTCGTCGATGACGAGGCCCTTAACTATGCGGACATTCTGCGCCATGCCGGCAATGGAAAGCATGATGCATAACATTAAAAATGCGACTCTTTTCATTTTTATCAGAACTTAAGACCGCCAAACAACGAGCCTTTCTTTGCCGGGGCTTCACTCGGTTGAGTTTTAGATATTTCACGGATATAATCGTCGCCCGGGCTGCGGAAATTGACATATTTCGCGGGGTAACCGGTAACGACAATAGATTCTACTTCACCGTCCTTGTTGTATTTGACCTGTTTTTCAAGGGCCACAAGAACATCGGCATTGCCGTTCTCTTCCAGAGCCTCTTGAACAGCGCAATTCACTATATTGTCGAAGCCTCCGTTCTTGACTGTTCTGGCAGGAACGTAAAAGTGCGAAATCTTTTCGGGAGAGACCTCCAAGTCGGCCATTAATGCTGTCATCGGGGTAACTACACCTATTTTAGTATGAGTCGCCGTCTTTGTAAACTTTGTGAATGAAGTACAACTGCTCACCAAAGCCATTACAACGAGAAGAAATGATAACTTTTTCATAGATTCAAGATTTATTTAATACTTTAATTTGCTCAAAAGGGGGAAAACAAAAGAGTCCAAGCGTATATTTTACGCTTGGACTGCAATAGCGTTCCGTAGTTGAACGCTAATAGATTTTGTATAGTATAAGGATTTATGTGTGTGTGTGTGTGTGTGTGTGTGTGTGTGTGTGTGTGTGTTTATACAAAAATCACTGACTGCCAAATTTTTGACAGCCTTTTTACACATAACAATGTTTTTAAAAGCACCTACACACATATATGAACAGAATGTCCTTTAACTTTATTGATTTCTGTTGGAGCCGGTAACGGCTCCAACAGAAAATTTATTTATCAGTCTTTCATCTTAGCCTTGATGAACTCACGGTTCAAGCGGGCGATGTTGCTGATTGAAACGCACTTAGGACACTCAGCCTCGCACGCGCGAGTGTTGGTACAGTTACCGAAGCCGAGCTCGTCCATCTTGGCAACCATAGCCTTTACACGCTTTGCGGCCTCGACCTTACCCTGAGGCAACAGAGCGAACTGGCTTACCTTAGCCGAAACGAACAACATCGCTGAGCCGTTCTTGCAAGCCGCAACGCAAGCGCCGCAACCGATGCAGGCAGCAGCGTCCATAGCCTCTTCGGCAATGTCCTTGCCGATAGGTATTGCGTTAGCGTCGGGGATACCGCCGGTGTTGATTGATACATAACCGCCAGCCTGCTGTATCTTGTCGAACGCTGTACGGTCTACCATAAGGTCACGGATTACAGGGAAACCTGCTGAACGCCAGGGCTCTACTGTAATTACATCGCCGTCCTTGAAACGACGCATATACAACTGACATGTCGTAGCGCCAGTTGCAGGGCCGTGCGGGTGACCGTTCACGTAAAGTGAACACATACCGCAGATACCTTCGCGGCAGTCGTGGTCGAACACTATTGGCTCTTTGTTTTCGTTCACCAGCTGTTCATTAAGTATGTCGAGCATCTCAAGGAATGAGGTATCGCCCGGAATATCCTTCATCTGATAGGTCTCGAATGCACCTTTAGCCTTAGGACCTCTCTGACGCCATACTTTCAATGTAAAACTTATATTTTTATCCATTGCTTACAAATTTAATTAGTTCTTGTAGTTACGTTGTTGTACCTTGATGTACTGATAGTTAAGGTCCTCTTTGAGAAGTTCGGGTTCCTGGCCCTGGCCGGTGTACTTCCAGCAAGCGACATAAGAGAAGTTCTCGTCGTCACGCTTAGCCTCGCCCTCTTCGGTCTGATGCTCTTCACGGAAGTGACCGCCGCAAGACTCCTCACGGTTCAATGCGTCGTAAGCCATAAGACGGCCTATTTCGATGAAGTCGAGCAGACGGAGAGCCTTCTCAAGCTCAATGTTGAGCGTGTCGGCCTCGCCCGGAATGCGAAGGTCGCTCCAGAAGATTTTCTCTACACGGTCAATCTCCTTAAGAGCCTTTTCAAGCGACTCCTTAGTACGTGCCATACCTACATTGTCCCACATAACAAGACCAAGTTCCTTATGGATTGAATCAACGCTGCGAGTACCCTTGATAGCCATAAGTTTGGCGATCTTGTCGTTTACTGCCTTTTCGGCCTCTACGAACTCTGGAGCGTCGGTGCTGAAGCGAGGTACCTGAATCTGGTCAGCAAGATAGTTCTGTATTGTATAAGGAAGAACAAAGTAACCGTCGGCAAGACCCTGCATAAGAGCAGAAGCACCAAGACGGTTTGCGCCATGATCGCTGAAGTTCGCCTCACCGATAGCGAACAAACCCGGAATAGATGTCTGCAACTCGTAGTCTACCCAGATACCGCCCATTGTGTAGTGGATAGCGGGGAATATCATCATAGGCTCCTTGTAAGGGTTGGTGTCGGCTATCTCCTCGTACATGTCGAAAAGGTTACCGTAACGCTGACGTACTACATCCTCGCCAAGACGCTGGATAGCGTACTTGAAGTCAAGGAACACCGCAAGGCCTGTGTTGTTCACGCCGTAGCCCTTGTCGCAACGCTCTTTAGCGGCACGAGAGGCAACGTCGCGAGGAACAAGGTTACCGAATGCCGGATAACGGCGCTCCAGATAGAAGTCACGGTCCTCGTCAGGAATATCGTTAGGATGCTTAGTTCCTGCCTGAAGAGCTTTTGCGTCCTCGAGTTTCTTAGGCACCCAAATGCGGCCGTCGTTACGGAGAGACTCTGACATAAGAGTAAGCTTAGACTGCTTGTCGCCGTGAACAGGGATACATGTGGGGTGAATCTGAGCATAACATGGGTTAGCGAACCAAGCGCCCTTGCGGTAACATTGGAGAGCGGCTGAACCGTTGCTTCCCATAGCGTTCGTTGAAAGGAAGTACGCGTTGCCGTAACCGCCGGTACCGATTACTACTGCGTGAGCGGCGAAACGCTCTACTTTACCTGTAACGAGGTTACGCGCGATGATACCGCGGGCACGGCCGTCGATGATGACAACGTCGAGCATCTCGTAACGCGTGAAGAGCTTGACTGTGCCCTGGTTTACCTGATAGTTGAGCGCTGAGTACGCGCCAAGAAGAAGCTGCTGACCGGTCTGGCCGCGAGCGTAGAATGTACGTGATACCTGAGCACCGCCGAATGAACGGTTGGCCAAAAGACCGCCGTACTCGCGGGCGAAAGGAACGCACTGAGCCACGCACTGGTCGATGATTGCGCCTGAAACCTCAGCCAAACGGTGAACGTTAGCCTCACGGGCACGATAGTCACCACCCTTGATTGTATCGTAGAAAAGACGATAAACAGAGTCACCGTCGTTCTGATAGTTCTTAGCGGCATTGATACCGCCCTGAGCCGCAATTGAGTGAGCGCGGCGGGGTGAATCCTGAATACAGAAGTTAAGCACGTTGAAACCCATTGCGCCGAGTGAAGCCGCTGCTGAAGCGCCGGCAAGACCGGTACCTACAACGATGATGTCGAGCTTACGTTTGTTAGCAGGGTTCACCAATTTTTGGTGTGCCTTGTAGTTAGTCCATTTTTCGGCCAACGGGCCTTCGGGAATTTTGGAATCCACTTTTACTGAACTTATTTTAGCCATAATATATATGTTTTAGATTTTACACCAATTGTTATTAGCAGCAAGGAGCGCAGCTGGCAGCCGGAACGGCAATTTCTATTTGGCCAAGAGCGCCAATACCGAAGTAACCGGCAACGACTACAGCCATGAAGCCGAGGATAATCAGAGTAACGAAAACGTTACCGAATACCTTTACACGGTTGAACCAAACCTTGTTGTTTGTACCCAGTGTCTGGATAGCGCTCCAGAAGCCGTGTGTAAGGTGGAACCACAAAGCAACCAGCCATACAATGTAAAGAATCGCATAAACGGGACAGCTGAAAGTGCTTGCGATGTAGCCTGAGCCGTTCGCCACATTTTCCATAACGGCGGGCTCTACATGCATGCCCATCATGTGCAGAACTTCGGGAAGCTGCATCTTCGCCCAGAAATTGAACAGGTGCAAGCCCAAGCCGAGAATTACCACGATACCGAGAGCGAGCATGTTCTGAGAAGCCCACTCGACGCTCTTAGGCTTCTCGACTACAGCGTAGCGCTGTGAGCCGCGTGCCTTTCTGTTCTGCACTGTAAGGATGAAAGCGTAAACAAGATGCACAAGAACCAGAGCGGCAAGACCCGCCGTTCCTACCAACGCATACCAGTTGGCTCCCAAAAACTCACAAATCATGTTGTAACCTTCGGTGCTGAAGATAGCGACCAAGTTCATTGACATGTGGAAAAGGAGGAAGAGAACGAGGCCTAAACCCGAAACGCTCATGATGACCTTCTTTCCCACAGAAGAATTAAATAACCACATAATGAATTGATATTAAATTATATAATAAATAAATAGTTCTGTTTTTAAAGACAACTTGCCACAATACAAAAGACAAAAATAAACTTTTTTTTATTAAAAACACTAAAAGGGCTCTTTTTTTTGATTTTTTACGGCAAAGCGGCCAAAACCCTGTTCGGCGGCTTGACGGCTAAATAGTAAAAACAATTATCACTGCAATGGTTGCTGCATGCCGGATAAAAAACCGTTTGACGAAAAAAAACCGTTCCCGATTGGCATTACCGCACACTTTTGTTACATTTGCCGAAAATTAGAAAATAAAACATAATGGCTACACTTAAAGAGAAAATCGGATATGGCTTTGGCGACATGTCCTCATCTATGTTCTGGAAGATATTCAGCGCATACCTGCCAATATTCTATGCGATGGTATTCAAACTCGACCTTGGCACAACAGCCGTCCTGATGCTCGTAACGAGAATCTGGGACGCCGTTTCGGACCCTATGATGGGAATTATTGCAGACAGGACAAGCACGAAGTGGGGCAAATACCGTCCTTACCTGCTATGGATATCAGTTCCTTTTGCCGTCGCGGGCATTATGCTCTTCACAAAACCGGACTTCGGAGAAACCGGCAATACGGTATGGGCTTTCATCACATACATACTTATGATGACTGTATACACAGCCATTAACGTTCCCTACGGTTCAATGCTCGGCGTTATGACGGAAGACAGCGATGAAAAGACGGTTTTTTCGTCTTACAGAATGTTCTTCGCATACGCAGGCTCGTTCATTGTGCTTGCCGTTTGGGAGCCGCTGTGCAACCTCTTCGCAGGAACAAGCGGAGAGCTGACACACGACCCTAAGGCATGGCAGAACGCTATGATTGTCGTAGGCGTGGTATGCGTGCTTCTTTTCGTACTCACATTCGCCATGACACGAGAGAGAGTGAAGACTATACCGAAAAGCACAAGCGTTCTCGCCGACCTTCGCTCGCTGTTCAGAAACGGACCATGGTGGATACTGCTGGGCGGCGTACTTTTCTTCAACTTCTTCAATGCGATACGTTATGCGGCTATACCGTTCTTCTTTACTACACAGATTGCCGAAGGAGCTACACTTTCATTCTTCTCGATTGAATTCTTATTCTATGCCGGAATATTCCTTGCGATAGGAGAGGTAGCGAACATGGTTGGCGTAGCTTTGGCGACACCGATAACATTCGCTATCGGAAAGAAGAGCACGTTCCTTTACTCGCTATTCGCGCTCATTGCATTGTGCATCGCATTCTACTACGTGCCGACAGATGGTTCCGCCGCATACTGGATATTGCTTGCACTGCAGATTCTTGTATGTATTCTGACCGGTATCGTTTCGCCGCTCGTATGGAGCATGTATGCCGATATTTCCGATTTTGCCGAGCTGAAGTTCAAGACCGCTTCGACAGGACTTATATTCTCTTCTTCGTCAATGGCACAGAAATTCGGCGGCGCATTCGGAGCATCGGCCGTAATGTGGATACTTGCGGCATTCAATTTCAACACTGCCGACGGAGCCGTACAGACAGCCGAGGCGGTTGAGGGAGTAAGGCTGCTGATGAGCTGGATTCCTGCCATTGCGGCAGCGGTTTCCGCACTGTTCATATTCATGTATCCTCTTACCGCAAAACGTATGAAAGAGATAAACGACAATTTGAAATTGCTCAGAAAGTAAGAACATATACATTTAAAAGAGGCTGTATTCTTGCGAAATACAGCCTCTTTTTATAAATGCAGCTCTTGTAATTGCAAACAAGTTGTATTATTTTTGTATGATGTTTATAAATTAAAGGCAAAAAGTGGTATTTGAATACGACATATTGGTTATAGGAGCAGGCCACGCAGGGTGCGAGGCTGCGGCTGCGGCCGCGAACATGGGCAAGCGTACGTGTCTTATAACAATAGACATGAACAAGATTGCGCAGATGAGCTGCAACCCGGCCATAGGCGGCATTGCCAAAGGGCAGATCGTGCGCGAGATTGACGCTCTTGGCGGTTACACAGGCATAATAACCGACAAAGCCTCGATACAGTTCCGCATGCTCAACCGCTCGAAAGGCCCTGCAATGTGGAGTCCGCGCGCCCAGTGCGACAGAATGAAGTTCAGCCAATATTGGAGAGAGGTACTTGAAAACACTGAAAACCTGAATATCTGGCAAGACATTGTCACTGAACTTGTCGTGGAAAACGGCAAGGCCGTAGCGGTCAAGACGCAGATGAACGCCACTTTCAAAGCCAACTGCATAATAGTAACGGCAGGAACGTTCCTTAACGGGCTAATACACATAGGCAAAGTAAAGATTGAGGGCGGCCGTACAGCCGAGCCGGCAGCCAAAGGATTGACCGAATCAATAACGAAGCACGGCATAACAGCCGGACGCATGAAGACCGGCACGCCGGTGCGCCTTGACAAGCGTTCCATAAACATGCAACTCGTTGATATTCAAGAAGGTGATAATAATTTTCACTGTTTTTCATACACAAACGTCAAGCGTGAGCTAAAGCAGCTTCCTTGCTGGGGGTGCTATACTAACCCCGATGTTCATGAGATACTCCGGAACAGCCTTGACGATTCCCCGCTATACAACGGACAGATACAGAGCATCGGACCCCGCTACTGCCCGAGCATAGAGACAAAGATAGTGACGTTTGCCGAACGTGACCGCCATCTGCTGTTCCTTGAGCCAGAGGGTGAGACAACGCAAGAGGTTTATGTGAACGGCTTCTCTTCGTCATTGCCTATGGAGGCGCAGCTGACAGCTCTTCGCAAGATTCCTGCGCTTGAGAATGCCGTGGCCTACCGCCCCGGATACGCCATCGAGTACGACTACTTCGACCCTACCCAACTGAAGCACACTCTTGAATCGAAGGTTATAGAAAACCTGTTCTTCGCAGGACAGGTAAACGGCACGACCGGGTACGAAGAGGCTGCCGGTCAAGGTATCGTCGCCGGCATAAACGCCGCTCTTAAGATTGACGGCAAGGACAGTTTCGTGTTGAGACGGGACGAAGCATATATCGGCGTTCTTATTGATGACCTTGTAACCAAAGGCGTGGACGAGCCGTACAGAATGTTCACGTCGAGAGCAGAATACAGGATACTGCTGCGTTCCGACAACGCCGACATGAGACTCACCGAAAAGTCGTACAATATTGGATTGGCGACAGAAGAACGCTACAAGAGACTATGCGAGAAGAGAGATAAAATCGAGACGCTGACAGAGTGGATAAATAACTTCTCGGTCAAAGCCGACCTTATAAACAAAGGACTCGAAGAGCTTGGCACCACCCCGCTCGTGAGAGGTTGCAAACTTTCGTCTATAATCGAACGGCCGCAAATAACGATAGAGAATATTTCCCGATACATAAACGCCCTGAAAAAAGAGCTTGAGAAATTAGGCGACGACAAGGAAGAGATTGTTGAAGCCACTGAAATTGAAATCAAGTACAGAGGCTACATACAACGAGAAAGAGAACTTGCCGAAAGAATGGTAAGGCTTGAGAACATAAGAATAAAAGGCCGCTTCGACTACAACAATATAGAGTCGCTTTCGACTGAGGCAAGACAGAAACTGACGGCTATCAACCCTGAATCGCTCGCGCAGGCAAGCCGTATTCCGGGCGTATCGCCGAGCGATATAAACGTATTGTTAGTCCTGGCAAGAAAGTAATTGTTCCACGTGGAACATTGCCTTAAAACCACAACTCGAACATTAAAAAACAAAGAGATATGAACAAGGATTTATTACTTAAGAATTTGAGAAACATTCCCGATTTTCCAATACCGGGAATACAGTTCAAAGACGTGACATCACTCTTCAAGAGCCCTGAATGTCTTCGTGAAATGGACAACGCCCTTTATGAATTATACAAAGACAAAGGTATAACAAAGATTGTGGGTATTGAGTCGCGCGGTTTTGTAATGGCGTCCTCGCTCGCCGTAAAGCTTAACGCAGGCTTTGTGCCTATTCGCAAGCCCGGCAAACTGCCAGCTGAAACCATTAGCGAAACATACGGCAAAGAGTACGGCCGCGACACAATAGAGATACACAAGGATGCCATAACAGAAGACGATGTGGTATTGATACACGACGACCTCTTGGCAACAGGCGGTACAATGCTTGCCGCATACCACCTTGTAAAAAAACTCAACCCCAAGAAAGTGATGATCAACTTCCTTATTGAGCTTGAGGGACTGAACGGAAGAGAGACATTCCCTGAAGATGCCGAAATAGAGTGCCTTCTCACCCTTGAAGGAAAATAATGGATAAAGAGGAGAAAAGGAAGAGAGAACAGCACCTGAAGGGTATTGTAAACAACCTCCCTGATTCACCCGGATGCTATCAGTACCTCAACGAAGATGGGGTAATAATTTATGTTGGCAAAGCCAAGAACCTGAAGCGCAGGGTATCCTCTTATTTCAACAAAGAGCAACAGACATTAAAGACAAAACTTCTTGTCGCAAAAATAGCCGACATTAAATATGTCGTTGTCAATAGCGAGGCCGATGCACTGCTTCTTGAGAACAACCTCATAAAGCAGCATAAGCCCCGCTATAATGTTTTGCTGAAAGACGACAAGACATACCCCTCGATTTGCATTACGAACGAATATTTTCCGAAGATCTTCAAGACAAGAAAAACAGTTAAAGGCAAAGGAAGATACTTCGGCCCATACACGAACGGCGGCGCGCTGCATGCAATGCTCGAACTTATCAGGGAACTATTCCCGCTACGAACATGTAACCTGAACATAACTCCCGAAGGTGTCAGATGCGGCAAGTACGCAGCCTGTCTTGAATACCAGATAAAGAATTGCTGCGCGCCATGCATCGGCAAAATATCACGTGACGAATATTTGAAATACATCGACGAAGTAACAGCAATATTAAAAGGCGATATAAAAATTTTGCAGGAAAAACTGCTTTCGGAAATGAAAGAAAAAGCTTCACTGCTCGATTTTGAAGCTGCTGAAGAAATTAAAAAAAGATACCTTCTTATCGATAATTTCCGAAGCAGAAGCGAAGTCGTAAGCTCAACGATAAACAATATTGACGTGTTCTCTATCGAAAGTGACGAAAAGAATGCTTTCGTAAACTTCCTGCACATAACAAACGGATGCATAAACCAGGCATTCACTATTGAATATCAGAAAAAGCTCGATGAGAAGGATGACGAATTGATTTCTATGGGTATTATAGAGCTTCGTGAGAGATTCGGCAGCAAAGCAAAGGAGATAATCCTACCCTTCCCTATCGAACTGCCTATTGAAGGCGTATCGGTCACGATACCGCAAAAGGGCGAAAAGGCACGCCTGCTTGCACTGTCAAGGCTTAATGTAAAACAGTACAGAGCTGACAGGATGAAACAGGAGGATAAACTAAATCCGGAGCAAAAGAACACCAGGCTCATGAAAGAGATTCAAGAGCTTTTGCACCTGAAAAAACTGCCGATGAAAATAGAGTGTTTCGACAACTCAAACACTCAAGGAGGAGACGCAGTAGCTGCATGCGTAGTGTTCCGCAAGTTGAAGCCGTCGAAAAAAGAGTATCGCAAATACAACATAAAGACCGTTGCCGGCCCGGACGACTATGCGTCGATGCGTGAGGTTGTGGGACGGCGTTACAAACGCTGCATCGAAGAGAAAGAGGAGTTGCCCGATCTTATTATAGCTGACGGCGGAAAAGGGCAAATGGAGGCTATAAGGGGTGTTATAGAAGACGAATTAGGACTCGATATAAAGATTGCCGGCTTGGTTAAAGACGGTAAACACAGAACAACGGAACTTATTGTCGGCAAGGATGGAGAAACCGTAGGGCTTAAGCAGAACACCGTACTTTTCAGAGTGATGACACAGATACAGGACGAAGTACACCGTTTTGCTATAAAATTCCATCGTGAGAAACGCAGCAAACGACAGACCGCTTCGGAGCTTGACACAATAAAGGGTATCGGCGAGAAGAGCAAGACCGCCCTGCTCTACCGTTTCAAGAGTGTGAAAAGAGTAAAAGAGGCAAGCGTCGAAGAGCTTGCTGCTACTATAGGAAACGCTAAAGCCGAGCTGCTGTACAAGGCCTTAAACAATGAAAACTGACCCGAAAGAGAATATATAAAATAAAAGAGCTATCTTTGCAATAACAGTTACAATATGAGAGTACTTATACAAAGAGTAAAAAGGGCGTCCGTAACCATTAACAAAGAACTTTATTCATTGATAGACAATGGATTACTTGTTTTTATCGGTATCTGCGACGAGGATAATGAAGAAGACATACGCTGGCTTGCGAAGAAGATTGCCAACATAAGGCTTTTCGACGACGAGAACGGCGTTATGAACAGGTCGGTCACGGATATCGACGGCGATATACTTGCGGTAAGCCAGTTCACGTTGATGGCATCGACTAAGAAAGGCAACCGCCCGTCATATATAAAGGCAGCCAAGCCAGAAATATCGGTACCCTTGTACGAGCAATTCTGCTCAGAACTGGAGATAGCAATAAACAAACCTATCAAAAGAGGTGTTTTTGGAGCAGACATGAAGGTCGAACTATTGAATGACGGGCCTGTTACTATATTTATAGACTCAAAAGACAGAGAATAAAGATGACTATTAAAGAGGCGCAGGAGCGTGTTGATGCCTGGATAAAAGAGTACGGAGTGCGATATTTCAACGAACTGACTAACATGGCGATATTGACCGAGGAGGTCGGAGAGGTGGCACGAATCATAGCACGCAAATACGGCGAACAGTCGTTTAAGGAAAACGATAGCGAGAAAATGCTCGAAGACGAACTTGCCGACGTGTTATGGGTGCTTATATGCATTGCGAACCAGACAGGTGTAGACCTTACCGAAGCGCTACAGAAAAACTTCGATAAAAAGACCGAAAGAGATAAAGAAAGACATATTAATAACCAAAAACTTAACTGATATGAGCGAAAATTGCAACTGCGGATGTGAGGGCCATGTTCACCACGCCGACGAGGAGAGCAAATACGACTTCGTGCTTGCCGATTACGAGAAGGCTATGACAGATGAAGAGGTTGCTGACAAAGTAAAGAGACTTATAGAAGAGAAGGTCGAAGAGAACAATACAATAGAGGTAAAGAAATTCCTTTTTAACTGTATTGACCTGACCACTCTTAAATGTACTGACAGCGAAGAGAGCGTCATGAGATTTACCGAAAAGGTGAACGAGTTCGACGACAAACACCCCGACCTTAAGAACGTTGCCGCAATATGCGTGTACCCTAACTTCGCTAAGATTGTGAACGACACTCTGCAAGTAGAGAATGTGGGCATAGCATGCGTGTCGGGCGGTTTCCCCTCTTCACAGACATTCCAGGAGATTAAAGTTGCCGAGACAGCTATGGCTGTTCACGATGGCGCTACGGAGATTGATATTGTTCTCAGCGTAGGCAAGTTCCTCAGCGGCGACTATGAAGGTGTATGCGACGAGATACAGGAACTCAAGAGCGTATGCGGAGAGAGACACCTGAAAGTTATACTTGAAACAGGCGCCTTGAAGAGTGCTGAGAATATCAAAAAAGCGTCGATTCTATCGATTTATTCCGGCGCTGACTTCATCAAGACATCGACAGGTAAGGAGTCACCGGCCGCAACGCCTGAGGCAGCCTATGTTATGTGCCAGACAATAAAGGAGTATTACGCAAAGACCGGACGAAAAATCGGATTCAAGCCTGCCGGCGGAATAAATACCGTACACGACGCTCTCGTGTACTATACAATAGTAAAAGAGCTGCTTGGTGAGGAGTGGCTGACTAACGAACTTTTCCGCTTGGGAACAAGCCGCTTGGCAAACCTTTGCCTTAGCGAAATTCTCGGTGAAGAGACCAAGTTTTTCTAAAACACAAATAAGATAAATAAAAAGGTGTCAGAAAAAAATCTGACACCTTTTTATTTATCTCTTGATATCACATAATCGATATATGCAACCAGCGCATCCTTGACATCGGAAGAGATGTCGGGCGGAAGAGCTTCTATCGCAGCAGTGCGGTACTTTTGTATGCAGGAGTTCGCATACTCTACACCACCCTCTTCTACTGATATTTCAATCAATGATTTTATCTCGTTTTCATCGAGGTTTACGCCATTGGATATCTTCTCTCTTATCGGAACCAACAGAGGGTTAGCGCTGTTGTTCAGCACATAAAGAGCCGGAAGGGTTATTTTTCCCTCTCTCATGTCGCTTCCTGTAGGCTTGCCCACATCGTTGGAGAAGTAATCAAAGATATCATCCTTTATTTGGAAACATATTCCCGCAGACTCGCCGTACTTAGTGAATGCGGATGCGTATTCGTCCTTTCCGCCGACAGAATATACAGCACACAACGTACTGCACACAAATAGAGAAGCTGTCTTGTTATATATGACCTTAAAATAATTCTCTTCGCTGTAGGAGCCGTTCTGTTCAAGCTCTACCTGCATGACCTCGCCGCTTGAAAGTTCCTTTCCGAGCTTGGCAAGCTCTTTTATTATACGTATATCACCGGTCTCGGCAGCGCTCGCAAGAGCCTGCGAAAAGAGAAAATCGCCTGTAAGCACCGCAATATTATTGTTATAGGCGGTATTCAATGAGGGACGGCCGCGACGCATATTGCTCTCGTCGATAACATCGTCATGAAGCAGGCTGGCCGAATGAAGCAGCTCCATAGCGGAAGCCGCAGCGAACGCTCTGTCGCTTACGTTACCGAGTGACTTTGCGACAAGAAGCACAAGCATAGGCCGCATCATTTTGCCCACCGACTCTCTCACGTACGACAAAGCACTGTTCAAAAGCTCTACATTGCTTGTGAACTGCGCTTTGAAATAGACGTTAAAATCTTCTATTTCCTTTGCTATCGGCGCTTGTATGATTTCCAAATGACTCATAATACATTTTAGCGTGTCGATGCCACAGACTGCACGTACGGGACCCGGCTACTTTATTTAACTGCAAAAGTAATAAAAAGAATATGGATAGTAGCAAAAATTATGTATTTTTACAATCGGTTTCAAGAAATGACACATTAAATTTGAATTAAAGAACTGTGTCTTTTGATATAATTGTTTTAAAATGGAAAAACTCTTTCTGCTCGATGCGTATGCGCTTATATACAGAGCGTACTATGCTTTCATAAAAAACCCAAGAATAAATTCAAAAGGGTTCAACACGTCAGCTATACTCGGCTTCATAAATACCCTTGAAGATGTGCTGAAGAAAGAAAACCCTACGCATATAGGCATCGCTTTCGACCCCAAAGGTCCCACCTTCCGTCACGAGGCATACGAAGCGTACAAGGCACAGCGCGAGGAGACTCCTGAAGTTATCAGAGAGTCGGTGCCTGTTATAAAAGAGTTCATAAGGGCATATAATATACCCATATTCGAAGTGCCGGGCTTTGAAGCCGACGATGTTATAGGAACATTGGCAAAACAGGCGGAGAAAAGGGGAATAATTACATATATGATGACTCCTGACAAGGACTACGGACAGCTTGTTTCGGAGACGACGTTCATATACCGCCCCAAATACGGCGACAAAGAGTTCGAAGTGATGGGTATCGAGAGGGTGAAGGAGAAGTTCGGTATTGAAAACACCCTGCAGGTAATAGACCTTTTGGGCCTCATGGGCGATTCGAGCGACAACATTCCAGGCTGCCCCGGAGTGGGAGAGAAGACTGCGCAAAAACTGATAGCTCAGTTCGGGAGCATTGAGAACATGCTCGAAAATACCGAAGAACTGAAAGGCGCTCTTAAGATTAAGGTCGAAGAGAATAAAGAGAAGATTCTATTCAGCAAATTCCTTGCGACAATAAAGACCGATGTTCCTATTGAACTCGATATGGACTCTCTCAAACGTGAAGCCGCCGACGAAGGGAAGCTCACTGCCCTGCTCGATTTTTACGAGCTTCGCGCTCTCAAGGAGAGAGTGAAGAAGAGCCAACAGGCTCCTTCGCTCTTTGACGAGTTCATGGCAGACGAAAAAACAGAAACAGCCGCTGCACCGCAGAAAACAAAAAAAGAAGGCCCTGTTCAAGGCTCTCTCTTTGATTTTTTCACGGACGAAATACCGGACGAAGAAAAAAAATCGAGCCATTTGAGCTTAAAAGATCTGCCGCACACCTATAAACTCATTGATAATAAAGAAGATATATACAGTTTGGTTTCTGCAGTAAAAAATTGCAAATCTGTGTGCTTTGACACAGAAACAACAAGCACCAATGCGCTCGATGCGGAAATTGTTGGTTTGAGCCTCGCAGTAAAGGAGGGCGAAGCGTTTTACATTCCTATGCCCGCCGACGGAGAAGAGACCGCTACCCGACTCAAACTTTTAAGGGAAATTTTTGAAAACGAGGATAGCGAGAAAATTGGACAGAACATAAAATATGACATAACGATTCTCGCCAACTACGGAATTGAGGTAAAGGGAAAACTTTTTGACACAATGATTGCCCACTATGTCCTGCAACCCGAACTTTATCATGGCATGGACTATCTCGCCGAAATTTATCTAAACTATGATACCATAAAAATAGAAGAACTGATCGGCGAAAAAGGCAAGCAACAGAAGAATATGCGTGATGTCCCGCCGCAAGCCGTATGCGACTACGCTTGTGAAGATGCCGACGTAACGCTGAAACTGAAGAATATACTCGAAAAAGAGATAAAGAAAGAAGGGCTTGAAAAACTCTTCTATGATATCGAAATGCCGCTGGTACCCGTACTTGCCTACATGGAACGCAACGGAGCGAGAATAAACGCCGCATCGCTGAAAGAGACCTCTACCCTATTCAGCAAACGCCTCGCAAGCATCGAAGAGAATATATACACGCTTGCCGGCGAGCCATTCAACATAGCTTCGCCTAAACAGGTGGGCGACATACTGTTCGGCAAACTGAAGATTGTAGACAAGCCAAAGAAGACAAAGACGGGGCAGTTCGTAACATCGGAAGAGGTGCTTGCGCAACTGCAGAATCGTCACCCTATCGTAAAGAATATTCTGCAGTACCGAGGATTAAAGAAGCTCCTTAGCACATACATTGACGCCCTGCCCTCTCTTGTAAACAGCAAGAGCGGCAAGATACACACGTCGTACAACCAGACCGTTACAGCTACGGGACGTTTGAGTTCGAGCAACCCTAACCTGCAGAACATACCTATCCGTGACGAGGACGGCAAGGAGGTACGCAAGGCGTTCGTCCCCGACGATGGCTGCATGTTCCTTTCGGCCGACTACTCTCAGATCGAACTTAGAATTATGGCGCATCTCAGCGGTGACAAGAACATGATAGAAGACTTCCGTAGCGGATATGACATTCATGCGGCAACAGCTGCTAAGATATACAAGAAACCTATCGAAGAGGTTACTAAAGATGAGCGACGCAAGGCTAAGGTCGCTAATTTCGGTATCATATATGGAATTTCGGTGTTCGGGCTTGCCGAAAGAATGAATGTAGACCGACGAGAAGCCAAAGAATTGATTGATAACTACTTCGACACATACAAAGGAGTGTACGAATATATCGAAAAATGCAAGCAGCAGGCGAAACTTAACGGATATGTAGAGACCATATTCCACCGCAAGAGATACCTGCCAGACATCAATTCGCACAACGCAGTGGTAAGAGGATACGCCGAACGAAATGCAGTCAATGCGCCGATACAGGGCAGTGCGGCCGACATTATCAAAGTAGCGATGATTAATATATACCGCCGCATGAAAGCCGAGAATATGCGTTCTACAATGATTCTGCAAGTACACGACGAACTCAACTTCAATGTCGTCCCCGAAGAGCATGACGCTGTCCAGAAGCTTGTAATAGAGGAGATGCAGAACGCATTCAAGATGAGCGTTCCTCTTATAGCTGACTTCGGCTGGGGCGAAAACTGGTTAGAAGCTCATTAAAGATACAGTGGAGTAGTGTAAGGAGTTATATTATCGGCGGCAATTCACGAGCAAGAGGAGAAAGCGGCTCGAACGCCCTGTGCCGGGCCTTTTCGTCCTTTTGGGCGCCAAAAGGACATGACAGAACGACAACAAGAAAAATAAAAAACAACCGGTTAAGGGTAAACCGCAATAAGAATAAAACATTCAACTCCCCGGACTTCTCAGGTGAGCCGGATTAACGATTAACATTCTATGACCCAGACTTTGCTGGTGAGCCGGCAAACAAATGAGTTACAAAATTTAAAACAAAAAGCGGAGAGAGTTTTTCAACTTTCTCCGCTTCAGTAGCGAGACCCGGGATTGAACCGGGGACCTCATGATTATGAATTATGCAAAGTGTTCGGCTATTATATTATCATTCAATGATTTATACTCTTTTAAAATCTTTGGAACACGCTCAGAACACAGTTAGAACACTTTTTCGCTGTAATGAGCGGCCAGCCAGTCTCCCATTTCGCGCATAATTCTTGCTATTGCCATAGCGTTTCCTTCACGAACTCATCCAACCTCATATTCTACCTTCCAATCCTGAACGAGCCTATATTGCAATCCTCGCCATGCACACAATACGATACACACGTATGATGTCCTCTTTCTTAATTCTCATTTCGGGGTACTTACCCGAGTTCGGGGCTGTTGCCCGGTAGCCGTAGTCCTTCTCCTCAAGTATGCGCACAATCATGCCGTTGCTCCTTGTGTCCACAGCGTGGATCTTGCCCGGGATGGGGTTCTCTTTGCCTATAGGGTATGCCTTAAGAGCCAACAGGTCACCCCTCTTGCAGTCCGGCAACAAGCTGTCATCACGTACAATATGCCACATGTCAATAGGCACATCAAGGGCAATGAACCTGCTGCGGCTAACATCTTTCTTGTCCCTCTGCACCTTCTCATAGAGGTCTATATCGGTTTGATAGGTCCATTCTGTAGGGATTATAGGCCTTCTTATCTCCTCCGCCTCAACAATCTCAACCTCATCGCCGCACTTCGGGCAACGTGCCTGCATCACATTATTATAATTATTATCTCCGTGCACATTGTTCTGCTGAACCGTTGGGGTACTCTTCAACATTTCGCCCTCGCCATATAGAAGCCATTCTCTATTTAGTTGAGGAAATTGCTGAACAATGTTCAGTAATTTATCATTTCCAATACCCTTTCGGATATTCGCAACATAACCATTGCTCATACCGCAACGGTCTTCAAACGCCTTTTGCGTTAAGTGCATAAATTTAATAAAATGCACAAGTCGTTGTTTTACAGCATTTCCCATAATATCCTAATTAAGAATTGTTCTAAATAATGAATTTTGCTTATATTTTGCTTAATTTTTCTTGCATAGAATTAAGCGCTGTTCTATCTTTGCGGTGTTGTTAATCGAATAGCGAAACACATTGTTGATTGACAACCTACAAAAATATAGAAAATATTTCAAAGGCAAACAAAAATGAACAAAAAAGAAAAAGGACTTTGGATAATAGGTTTCGATGATTGGGTGTACAGCACATCGGGCGGAGAGAAAATCCCCACCTTGAAATACTGCTGGAAATACCTAACAGCCTGGAACTACCACAAAGGTTTTACAAAGCGATGTCTTGAATTGCTGAGAAGGTTAATCAAATGTTCCTTAAAACCCTCACAACTACCCTCGGGCAAGCGAAAACCGACCTCATCATTGTAGGTATCACCTCCACGATTATTTAAAACAACCTTGTGACACTTACCGCAGACAGGACACGGCATATTGCTCAACTCCTCTGCAAACTGAGACAACTTAACAGAATCAATCATAATCATTACATTTTAAGCACTACAAAGGTAATGATTACCCCCGGAAAACAAAACGCATAGTGGATGCCGGTGGCACGGCTCCGGGGGACACTAAAAAATAAATTATGGCAAAAGAAATTATCGTACCCTACGGAGCTATTACCAAGATAGCAAAAGAAGTAAACAAATCAAAGAACACAGTATCTCTTGCATTAAAGGGAGCGACAAAGAGCGAGCTTGCCGAACACATCCGCAAAGTAGCAAAGAAGTATGGAGGCCGCTAACTGCTCCACCTGCCTCAACGGCAGATACTGCACGAGACTAAAGAGATATGTAGAATACCACAAAGACAATCCACCATGTGTACAGAATGCCCCGCAATCAGCCTCACAGCAAGGCTCAAAGTAAAGGACGTTGCAGAGAAGCTGCAAGTCTCAAAGAGGATGGTACAGAAGTACATCACCTCGGGACAACTTAAAGCCCACGTCGTTGGAAACTCATACAGAGTGTTCGGCAGGGACTTAATCAAGTTCTGGAACGCACACTAAGGGCGGTACGGAGGTGTCCGCGAAACTCTCCCACCGCCGACATCGGGGTTCGAATCCCCACCGCTCACTATCATCTTTGACATATTGAACACATAAGGGATACACAGGAAAGCCTTGAGCAACAAGAGTAACATCCGCGCTCCCGGCTCGGCCGAAGCAATCCCGTCGGGATGGGCACGATCGTCAGCAAAGCCCGCCCTAAAGCAAGCAGGGAAAGATGCTTGCAGAGTATATAACAATTAAACGCATTGGCGCCCACGTATTGGTAAATCGCAAATAACGCCTTATAAGTCAGTTGGGCGACAATGCACCCCATACCTCGCCAATTGCGAGGACAGCCCTTTGAGGCAACCGCATATCTTCTAACTCATCTCTATAACGGATATGCCATAAAACCTCAGTAAGCGTACACATCGGAACACGCAAGGGCACAACGCACCGGCCATAACCTACACATAATGTCATTAATAAATAGCTTTTTCTCAAAACGGAGGTCGGTGCGCCTCATACCCGGCTGTGAAGCCCGGTTGTTGTGCTTTATTTTATTTTATCTATCAGGCGGCTTCGGCCGCCGCACGGATGCAATGCCTGTTGGAGGCGACCATAGTTTATTTAGATTAATTCCTTACAGGGGGTTCGAGTCCCCGGCATCCACAGCCGTATTACGGCTTGTGTTTTTCATAGATTCTTTGCCATCCCCCGTTGCGAAATGCGGGATGGCTTTTTTACAGCAAACACTTAACACAATATATCATGAAAGCATTATCATTCCTTCAGAAGGCGTCATTCGTCAGCCTTCTCGCATTCGGCAGCGGCGATACATGGGCCAACCTCATTGCCGTCCTCGCATCATTGGCAGTATTAATCATAACCACATTGCTATGTGCTGGTCGTGCTTAGGTCAAGGATGTCCCGAATGCATGCCTTACGCATTCCGTGACATAGAGCCTTGCCCCGACTGCGATGACGGGAACAAGTACTACATCATCGACCCCGAGACGACAGAGTACATTCCCTGCACCAGAGAGGATTACGACAAGGCGCCTGCCGAATGGCGGGACAAAGAAAAATGCTCAACCTGCAACGGAGAGGGGGTGATGTATGATTAGCATATCCAACAGCATGGCCGAGGAGATACAGATTGTCCTCGGCGACCTCCGCCGCATGGCATGGGACAAGAAAGGCGACCGTGCAGCAAACATGCGCAGGAGAGCAAAACTAATCGAAAACTATTTAACCAAAAAAACAAACAATTATGGCAAACGAAGTAACAACAAGAGCCGATAACGGCCTTAAGGTTTTCAACCAAACCATCGCCAACCCCAAGACACAAGAGTATCTTCAACAGGTATTGGGCGAGAAGAAGAACAGTTTTATTAATAACCTCACAGCACTTGTGGCCGGAAGCAAGCAATTGCAAGCCTGCAAGCCAATGAGTGTAATGTATGCAGCCATCAAGGCTACAGCCCTCGATTTACCCCTCGACCCCAATTTAGGGTTCGCCTACGTGATACCCTACAAGAACAACAAAGAAGGCGATACCGATGCGCAATTCCAGATAGGATACAAAGGTTTCATACAACTCGCTATGCGTTCAGGACAATACCGCACAATCAACGTTCGTGATGTCCGCGAAGGTGAGATTACAGGAGAAGATTTTGTTTCCGGCGACCTCCGTTTCAAAAAGCTCAGCAGCGGCAGAGATAAAGCAACCATTATAGGTTATGTAGCATTCTTCCGTCTCGTTAATGGTTTCGAGAAGATGATGTTCTGGACTGTCGATGAGGTAAAAAAGCACGCAATGACCTACTCCAAGACATTCGGCTCCACCATTAAGAATATCCGCGAAGCATCAAAATGGACAACCGACTTCGATGCAATGGCCAAAAAGACAGCTTTAAAATTATTACTGTCGAAATTCGGTGTACTCTCCGTAGAGATGAAGAACGCCATCTCATCAGACCAGTTAGTAGTCAATGAACGAGGCGAAGATATGTACGAAGACAATCCTGTAGAAGACATAGAGGCAGAAGAGGTGCCAATCGAGCAGACTATTGAAGAACAGAAAGAACAGATGCGTCAATCCGAACCGCCTAAATTATTATGAACCACTATTCCCAACTGACCAACGAAGAGCTGGAGAATCATTTCTCCAGCTTCCTCATAGACTCCTGGAGCTACTCCCGATTAGCCCAGTTCGCAAGGAACGAGAAAGAGTTCGAGCGCACCGCCATCTATCGTGAAGAGAACCGCATAGGCGTCTCCGCAGTCAGCGGTAATGCCTACCATAAAGCACTCGAATACTACTTCTCCGCAATCAAGTTAGGCCGTGAGCCACTATCACTGCCCGAACTTGAGCAGATAGCCTATGAAGAGATAGACAGCGTTCCCGCCAACCGTTGGAAGTTAGGCAAAACCACCCCCACGGTAGAGAGCTGTATAACCGCCGCAACCAAGAATGCGACAGCCCTGCTGGCAAACTTCTATGCCGAGAAGGACATTTACGAAAAAGACATCAAAGAGATAATCTACGTCGAAGAGCCATTTGTTGAATGGGTAACAGTCAATGGAGTAGATATACCCCTTCCTTGCCACGCCAAGATAGACCTTGTCTTTCAGGACTACAACGATGACATAATAATCATCGACCACAAGAGCAAGACCTCATTTACGTCCGATGACGAGAAAGCACTCTCCTTCGGCAAGCAAGGCATAACCTATTACAAAGTCCTCGAGGCAAGAGGTATTATTCCCTCCGAGATATGGTTCATCGAGAATAAGATCTCCAAGAGCAAAGACAACAGTCCACAGCTCCGCTGTCACAAGATAGCATTCGATTTAGACACCGTAAAGCTTTACGAAGTCCTCTTGTACGAACCACTGAAGAGAATGATAGAAGCCGTTGCCGACCCCGATTACGTCTATTGCATCAACGACTCCGACAACTTTGTAGACCGTGCCGTTTTATACGATTTCTGGGCGCGTACCCAGATAGCCGAGATAGACGACTTCAACATCAACCCCAAGAAACGCGACCTGCTTGCCAAACGCCAGCGCAAGATACGCGACGCAAGCATGGCATCAGTCAATCCCAAAGTAATAACCACCTTCAGGGACAACGCAGCTTCCTTTATAACCTACGACTTAAACAATACCAATATGACAAACTCCGAGAAGATAGAACACATCCTCCGCACCTTCGGAATGACCGTTCAGGTAGCACACCTCTTCGAAGGCTACTCCTCCGACACCTACCTGTTAGAGCCCGGCGCAGGAGTGAAGATAACCAACATCCTACGTTATAAGATGGATATAGCCAACACCCTTAACGTGCCCGCCATAACCATTGACAACACACTTCATATCCACAACGGCAGAGCCTACATAAAGATAGACGCACCCAAGCAGTCTGATGACATCCTCCGCTTCTCCCCTGAGAACGTCGAAGGCCGCCGCATCCCCATAGGAGTAGACAACTTCAAGAACCTCGTCGTTTGGGACCTCAACAACCACGCGACCCCGCACGTTCTTGTCTGCGGAGCCACAGGCTCAGGCAAGTCCGTCTGCATACGCTCAACAATAGAGGCCGCCAAAGTTGCCGGAGTGCAGAACATCATAGTTTTTGACCCAAAGTACGAATTCTGCGACGTTCCCGGCATAGAGGTTTACAACGACATCGAAGAGATAGAAGATCAGATGGCAACGCTTGTAGAAAGCATGCAGGCCGCCGCCAAAGGCAAGTACAAGAAAGACTACCTCGTAATCTTCGATGAGTTCGCCGACGCTGTTCAGTCCGCCCGTAGCGGCAAAGAACTCGAAGTGAGAGAAGATGTGATAACAGGTATCTACGCCAACGGCCTCCCGAAGATCGAAAACCGGGTCGTTAGAGTAGAAAAGAGCCTCGAAGAGAACTTAAAAATTCTTTTACAGAAAGGCCGTTCACTCGGTTTCCGCATAATGGCAGCCACCCAGCGAGCCTCTGTGCAAGTAATCACCGGCGACGCAAAGGTAAACTTCCCCGTGCAGATATGCTTCCGCGTTCCCAAGGCACTTGATTCTAAAGTAGTCCTCGATAAAGAAGGAGCCGAAGCACTCTCCGGTGCAGGCGACGGCCTTATGCGTTCGCCGCAATATCAAAATCAATTAGTACGTTTCCAAGGATTCTATTATGAGTAACCTCAAAGCAACCCTCGACCGCTGGTTTTCACTCTATATACGACTGCGCGACAGCGATGCTAACGGCTTCGGCCGTTGCATCAGCTGTGGCAAGCCGGTCCACTACAAAGAAGCCGACTGCGGCCATTTTATCAACCGCCAACACATGAATACCCGGTACGATGAACGCAACTGCAACCTTCAATGTCGCAGCTGCAATCGTTTTGACGAGGGTAACAACGAAGGCTACCGCCGAGGACTGATACTTAAGTACGGCGAGGAAGTTGTAAATCATCTTTACCTAAAGAAACACATCTTCCGCAAGTATTCAGTATTCGAGCTCAAGGCAATCGCCGACTACTTCCGAGAGAAGTTCAACGAATTAAAGAAGATAAAGAAATGGCAAAAGTGATATGGGTGGAGGATGCGGTCTGCTGGCCGCATTTCCGCAAGCCGGAGGTGCTTCAACTATTTGTTTATCTTCTTAACAAGACCGATGAGGACGGCAATATCGTGACAACGAACTCAACGATTTGCCACGAACTTGGTATGTCACCGCGCACCTTGCGTACATGCCTATCGCACCTTATAGCGACAAATAAGGTGACAAGCAAAACGACAAACAAAAACACCCATTTAACTATTTGTAATTTCGCAAGTTACGAGGTTGAAAAAAACACGGCCGACAAACAAACCGACAAGCAGACCGACAAACCAAAAGAAACAAACAAAGAAAACATTCCCCCCACACCCCCTATAAAAGAAAATAACAAAGAAAAATATTCGTCGTCATCATCAGGCGCGCGTGAAGAATTTATCGAAATTTTGAAAGGCGACAGGATATGGGGCGAAAGCGTTGAACTCCGGTATCAGCTACAACCCAGAGCTCTTATTCCGTGGATAGAGCGATTTGCTCTTGACATCCAATGTCGCGATGTCGCACACAAAGACATTCAAGACGCGAAACGGCACTTTTTTGACTGGCTACGAATACAATTACGCTATGAACAAAGAACTACTCCAACAAGCAAAGCAGGATATCTGCAAGCCGAGCGAGAGCGTCTCCAGCGAGAGATTGCCGAGCTCAACGAAAACTATATTAGGCAGCACCCCGGAGAATTTTCTAACGATTTATAACCCATCTGCCGGGGCAAGGCTGCTATCCAAGAACCTATCATCCGGGCAGGTGGCCAAGTTAGAGAATATCCCCCGTCTGTGCGATGTGTCCACCAAGTACGGTCAAGGTGTCGCCGCCAAGTGGATAGATATTCAACTATTGAACATCGACACCCTGCAAGGCCAGGCACTGTTCAGCCCCGAGGCAAAGGCCGAGGTAACATCCCTCATCCTCTCTGCCTATGGCGACATGACCATTGCCGAGCTGCTCAACTTCTTTGCCCGGTACAAGATAGGCGAGTACACCGAAGCCGCCCAATACTACGGCGGCATACAGAAGATACTCATCGCCCTGCGTCACTATCGCACAATGCGCGATGACGACCTCATCCGCCTTGAGCGCGAAGCCGAATACCAACGCGCCGAGCAAGAGCGCAACGAGCGTGCCGGCAAGTGCATCAGTTACGAAGAATACCAAAGAACCAAACTCAACAAACTATGACAAAGACAATTAAATCATTCAAAGGCTTCGACAAAGACCTCAAGTGCCGAGGCTTCCAGTACGAGATAGGCAAAGAATACGAAGAGAAAGAAGCAAAAGCCTGTCACTGTGGTTTTCACGCTTGCGAGCATCCATTAGATGTATTCAGTCATTATGCACCCCATGATAGTCGCTATTGCGAGGTAGAACAAAGTGGAGAAATCGATAAGAGCGAAAGCGATAAAACCTGCTCAACGAAAATCAAGATAGGCGCAGAACTTTCACTAAAAGATATTGTTGCAGCTGCAATTAAATTTACATTCGAAAAATCAACACCGGAGAATACCAAACACGCAACAGGCGACTACGGTGCATCATCCGCAACAGGCAACCGTGGTGCATCATCCGCAACAGGCGACCGTGGTGCATCATCCGCAACAGGCTATAAGGGTGCATCATCCGCAACAGGCTATAAGGGTGCATCATCCGCAACAGGCAACTACGGTGCATCATCCGCAACAGGCAACCGTGGTGCATCATCCGCAACAGGCTATAAGGGTGCATCATCCGCAACAGGCAACTACGGTGCATCATCCGCAACAGGCAACTGTGGTGCATCATCCGCAACAGGCGACTACGGTGCATCATCCGCAACAGGCTTAAATTCTATTGCTCTTGCAGCTGGTTATCAATGCAAGGCAAAAGGAGCAATAGGCTGTTGGCTGTGTATTGCCGAAAGAGAAGAGTGGAATGGAGAGACATATCCAATCAAAGAAGTTCGAGCGGTTAAGGTCGATGGAGAAACAGTCAAGGCCGACACTTGGTATCAGTTAATCAATGGAGAACTCAAAGAAGTAGAATGAACCCAATAGAATTTTTAAAGCAAAATGGACTTAATCCGGATAACTTCCGCACGCCTTCACCGTCAGGGAGTGCGCCCCGAGACTGTCAAGCTCAGTATTACCATTCCCTGCCACAGGTTAGAAGAGGCACGCCGGTGTATCGCCTCACGCCTAAACGCCGACAGAGTGTTGTTAAAGTACGAAACAACATCATCGACGAATGGTTCGCCACCGGCAACAAAGACATAACCGGCATCTTCGTTCCCTACCTCATGCTCGATGTCTTCCAGATACTCAGCAGCGAGCGCCTCTCAAAAGTCGATTTCCGCAAAGAAGAGCGCAAGCACTACACCTGCCTGATGAACGCCTACCACCGTTTCAACACCCTCTTCTTTTCCCAGCTCACCGAGGACCGGCAAGACGTAGTAATACAGATGTTCGACGACTTCGGCGAGTACATCCACAACAAGCTGGAAATCTTCCGCTTCAACATCATCGGCTGCATCATGCAGCTGCCCGACAGCTTCCGCACCACCTGTGGCGACCTCTGCGTCTCCAAGCTCATGATAAGCCAAGCCGTCCGAGCGTGGAAAGGAATGTACCGCCGTCAGTTCCGCAATGACGACAGTTCCTTTCTGCTCCTTCAAAAAATGGAGCACCACATCAGCGAGCTGATGAACGAATACTTCAAGCGTGAGACCGGGCTCCGTGAAGACGTGAACCTCTCCACCGTCGATACCGTTCGCCAAGCCGAAGAGAACGTAATAAAAGAGATTTTGAAATTCCTCAAAGAATATGAAAAGTAAACCAATATGGCAACAACAGACCCCTTCCAAACAGCAATAAAACAATACCTCGACAACCGCGCAGCCACCGACGAACTCTTCGCTGCCAAGTACAACAACCCCCAAAAGAGCATTCAAGAGTGCTGTCAATACATAACCGGCGAAGCCTATGCGAGAGCCAAAGGCGGAACAGTCGTCATCAGCGATGAAGAAGTTTATGGAATGGCCGTCCACTACTACGACGAAGACAACATCACAATCCGCAAAGCACCGCGCTCAAGAACATCGCAAAAACCCAAGCTAACCAAAAAGCAACAAGAAGACCTGCGCCGCCAAGCCGAGGCAGAATACAAAGCCCAAGTGAGGAACGAGCTGGAGCTGAAAGAGATCGAGCGCAAGGCAAAGCTCCGCGAAAAGAGAAAACAACAACCCCAAATGGCATCACTGTTCGACTGATATGAGAAAAGCAATCCTTAACCAAATCCTCACCCTGCAAAAGAAACTAAAGCCCTTCACCCAGGCACAGATAAACTACGCACACTCCCATTACGACAGCGTAGGCTACCTGAAACGCGGTGGCGAAATATGGTGCCAATGTTGCGGCCACATCCACTACCAGTTGCCCGGCATAATAGACATAGACCTCGAACTCGGCGGCCAATGCCCCCAATGTGGAGCACATATCAACTTAGACCGCAAACAAGGCAAGCGGCACTCCCAAAGCTATTATACAACCTACATCACCCACATAGCCGATTGGCAAGTCTTCCGCACCATCCTTGCCCGGCGTTTCAACGCCTACGGCACCTCCACGCACTACTATATGGACGAAGTCTATCAGCACTGGGTCGCCCCCGACGGCAAAGAATACATCCTCTCCAAAGGCTACACACGCTCTCCGCTAATTGGTGAGATATGGAATTACGACACACCACTGAACAAACCAAGAGAACACAATGCCAACTACACAGGGTGCTATGCTCTTTCTGATATGTTCGACGTAACAGGCAACTACCTCTATCCTCGCGTTTCCGTTACCCCAACACTAAAGCGCAACGGCTGGAACAATTCATTTCTCAGGCCCAACATAAGCCCCGTAGAAATCAGCAAAACCCTCTTGTCATCCCCGGCATTAGAGATGCTTGCCAAGACCCAGCGCGAGCTCTTCCTGCACCTCTTGCGCATAGGAACAACAGAGTACCCGGTTCACGCAGTCAAGATATGCAACCGCAATCACTATCACATAGCAGAGCCTGATATATGGCTCGACCACATAGCAAACCTCCAAAGGTTAAACCTCGACACCCATAACGCCCACTATGTCTGCCCCGCAGATCTTTACGCAGTACACGAAAGATTAACTAACAAAATCCGCAGCGAAGAGAAAAAGAAAGAACTCGAAGCACGCCGGGCCGAAATCAAGAAGTGGGAAGCCAACTACCGCGAGACCAAAGGCCGTTTCTTCGGCATCTGTTTCGGCAACGAAAACATAATAGTCACCGTCATACAGTCAGTCCAGGAAATGAAGCACGAAGGCACAGCAATGCACCACTGCGTTTATATCAACGGGTACTACAAAAAGCCCCACAGCCTCATACTCTCAGCCAAAGACAAGCAAGGCCGTAGAATAGAGACCGTCGAGGTAAACACCAAGACCTTCAAAGTCGTGCAGTCCCGTGGAGTCTGCAACCAAAACACCCCATACCACAACGAGATAATCAACCTTGTAAACGCCAATATGAATAAAATCAGACAAGCAATATGAATTATATAGATTTTCTAAAAAACAAAATAGCCATCAGCCACAATACAGGTTTTGAGATAAGCGACAGCGAATTAACACCTTCCCTCTACCCCCACGTTAAAGACACTGTAAAATGGGCTATAAAAGGCGGCTGCAGAGCAATATTCTCATCGTTCGGTATGCAAAAGACCGTTACACAATTAGAGATACTTCGTATAATCGTCAAGAACAAAGGCGGTAAAGCCCTTATCGTTTGCCCCAAAAGAGTAGTTCCCGAATTTACCTCGCAGGCCGGCAAACATTTAAACCTAAAAGTTACCTATGTTAGAACAATGCAAGACGTATATGCTTGCGAAACAGACATAATGATAACCAATTACGAGCGAGTACGCGACGGAGAGGAAGGAATCCGAATAGAACCGGGATATTTTACCGCAACATCGCTCGACGAAGCAAGCGTCCTTCGCGGTTACGGCACCAAGACATATCAAGAATTCCTGCCACTCTTCAAGAATGTACAATACCGCTTCGTTGCCACCGCAACACCATCGCCTAACCGCTACAAGGAACTCATACACTATGCCGGATATCTTGGCATAATGGATACAGGCCAAGCCCTGACACGTTTCTTCCAGCGCGACAGCACAAAAGTAAACAACCTCACACTGTACCCACATAAAGAAAACGAATTCTGGATATGGGTTTCAACGTGGGGGCTGTTCCTGACCAAGCCAAGCGATTTAGGTTACCCCGATGACGGTTACATATTACCGGAACTGCGCATACACGAAGAAGTGGTTTCCGTTGATAACAGTACGGCCGGCACAGATAGAGACGGTCAAGTAAAGATGTTCCGAGATGCAGCCCTCTCACTACAAGATGCAGCTCGCGAAAAGCGAGACAATATAGACAGCAAAGTAGAAAGAGTTCTCGAAATAATCAACCGCCCCGAAAACAAAGACAGCCATTTCCTCTTGTGGCACGACCTTGAGAATGAACGACACGCACTCTGCAAGGCCATACCCGAATGCAAAGCTGTTTACGGTTCGCAGGACGATGACGAAGCCGACCGAATAATCGAAGATTTCAAAGAAGGTCGTTTGAAGTACCTCGTTGCAAAACCCGAAATGCTCGGCGAAGGTCTCAACTTCCAATACCATTGTCACAAGGCAATTATGTTCATCGACTACCGTTTCAACGACAAGTTCCAAGCAGTAGCCCGCATCCACCGTTTTATGCAGCAGCACCCGGTTGATTTATATCTTGTGTACAGCGAAAGCGAGCAAGAGATATACAAAGTCTTTATGCAAAAATGGGACCAACATAACAGAATGGTAGAAAAGATGACAGCCATAGTCCGTGAAAACGGCCTGAACACCATACAAGCCGAAGAAAAACTACAACGCTGGATGTTTGCACAGCGCGAAGAGCGCAAAAGCGAGCTTTACACCGCTATTAACAACGACAATGTTTTAGAATGTATGACAATGCCCGATAACTCCATTGACCTCATTGTAACCAGCATACCATTCTCGAACCATTACGAATACACCCCAACCTATAACGACTTCGGGCACAACGAAGATAACGAAAAATTCTTTGAGCAGATGGATTTCCTAACCCCACAGCTTATGAGAATCTTGCGCCCCGGCCGTTTAGCGTGCATCCACGTCAAGGACAGAGTCCTATTTGGTAATGCAACAGGCGACGGAATGCCAACCATAGACCCATTCAGCGAGATGACAGTCTTTCACTATCTCAAGCACGGTTTCCGTTATATGGGCCGAATAACCGTCGATACAGATGTTGTCCGCGAGAACAACCAAACCTATCGTTTAGGATATACCGAAATGTGCAAGGACGGCACAAAAATGGGAATAGGCTGCCCGGAATACGTATTGCTATTCCGCAAGCTCCCCAGCGACACCAGCAGAGCATACGCCGATACCCCTGTAACAAAAGACAAGAAAGAATACAGCCTTGCCCGTTGGCAGATAGACGCACACGCGAGCTGGAAGTCAAGCGGTAACACTCTTATCCCAAGCGAGCAGTTACGTTCTATGGATATAGATAAAATACGCTTACTGTTTCGTCAATATTCAAAAGACAACATCTACAACTTTCAGCAACACTTATCTCTTGCCGAAGAATTAGAAACCCTTGGCAAACTCCCCAAGACCTTTATGGCCATCGACCCGGTAAGCCATAAAGAGCACATATGGGACGATGTAGTCCGTATGCGAACCCTCAACTGCAGGCAGACCCAAAAGAAACGGCAAATGCACGTTTGCCCACTTCAGTTAGACATTGTAGAAAGGCTTATCGAGCGATATTCTAATAAGGGTGATATAGTTTTTGACCCCTTCGGGGGAATACAAACCGTCCCTTATTGCGCAATAAAACTCGGAAGAAAAGGACTATCAACAGAACTAAACTACGACTATTGGAAAGATGGTTTAACCTACCTCCAAGAAGCAGAGCGAGAAGTAATAGCACCAACATTATTCGATTTTTTTGAAGCAATATGAACACCATCAAGCACCGCGCTCACCAGTACGCAGTAGCGCACCAACACAAGGCCGACGGCATATCCCTTATGCGAGCCTATGTCGCCGGAGCCCAGAGCGAAAGAAAAAGAACCAAAATATTCATCTCTGGCAAAGTCTCAGGTCTTGAATACTATGTCGCATACCAAACCTTTGCCAATGCCGACAGGCAATTATCCTCTGTGGGCTACCAAGTCATCAACCCAATGAAGCTCTGCCGTAAGAACTGGAGCTGGGTAAGATGTATGATTAAATGCCTTTGGCACCTCACATGGTGCGACAAGATATATCAGCTCCCCAATTGGAAAGGAAGCAAAGGAGCCAGGATAGAATACCGTTGGGCAAAACTCCTGAATAAAAATTTTTTATAACATAGTTATAACCCCAACCCTTTAGAAAAATAATTCCAAAAACATTTGGCAGAATAGAACAGCAGAGCTATATTTGCAGCGACTACTTATCGAAACGGCAAGCGGAAGCCTGCCAACTTGCAGGCAATTTTTATTTTTGCTTGTTTGTGCTAAATATAGCGATTGTACCCCCGTGTGGAGATGTTAATGCACTCCCTGCCTGTATGGTGAAGGACATCGGGAAAGGCAATTAACTATGGCGTCTAACCCCATGTGGAGTGTTAATGCACCCACAGCCGTTTCGGTGGTAGTCAATGGGAAGTGGACGCCATTCTTCTGTCCTATGATGCCAAAAATTGACTACATTATGGCACAAATTCAAGTTTTTCAATCGCCCCAATTCGGGCAAGTTCGTACCGCAGGTACAAGTGATAACCCCCTTTTCTGCCTTGCAGATGTTTGCCGAGTTCTCGGTTTGCGTCAAGGTGATGTTCGCCAACGACTTACAGAGGGGGTGGTTTCAACCCAACCCCTTGAAACAGCAGGTGGCATTCAACAAGCCAACTTCGTAAACGAAGACGGCATGTACGATGTAATCCTCGACAGCCGCAAGCCCGAGGCAAAGCAGTTCCGCAAGTGGGTAACCGGTGAGGTTCTGCCCTCAATCCGCAAGACAGGCGGATACTCAGTTCAACAACTCTCCCGCAAGGAACTCCTTCAATTGGCCCTCGAAGCTGAAGAAGAGAAAGAACGCCTGCAACTTGTGAACATCGAGCAAGAACATCAACTCAAGCTCCAAGCCCCAAAAGTAGAATACCACGACAAAGTATTATCTTCTGAAGGCTACCTTACCGTCAATATGATAGCCGACTGCTTGGGTATCTCTGCAATCAAACTCAACAAACTGCTCTGCGAATGGGATGTGCAATATTACGAGAGCAAGACCTACCACCTCAAAGCTAAATACCGCGATAAAGGTTATGTAGTCCACCGTCCGCACCCCTATGTCGATAGTCAAGGTAACATCAAGACCCGACAGCAGATGTACTGGACCGAACTCGGCAAGCAGTTTATTATCGATTTGTATAACAAGAAAATGGCAGCGTAACTATGGAAAAGAATGTATTTCAAAAAGCCAAAGAGTACGGTTTGATTGACGGATATATCCCAGTGAACAACCCCTCATTTATGGTTGATTACTTCAAGCATATGGCCGATTCTGCAAGCAAAGAAGAAGACCTGCAGCAAGTGGCATCAATATTCAGAGATGCAGCAGCAATCATCGAACTGCATACCCAACACATGGAGATGATAGTCAATGCTTACGAGGAAGACAACCCACCTTGCAACATCAAGGTCGTAGCCAAGTCATAACTTACCCAGCGGGAGAGAATATGGATAAGTTCACTATCGAGAAGAATGCCAAGAACAGAGCCTACGCATTCATCATAGCAATGGGTCTGTTCAACGAGTTCTCACAGTTCTGCAAGGACACCGAGAGCCACACCCCCGAAGAGATACACACAGCAACCCTGCACTTTATAGCAGAATAATCCATCAGAGCCGCGAGATTGTTTCTTACGGCTCTTCTTAATCCCCCAAAAAAAGAAAGAAGAAACCATGATAGTAGAAACCTTAAAGCTTATCGCAGAGAAAGGTCCTTTGTTATGCACAGCATACGCCCTGTTTGCAAAAACCTTCAAACTATCCCCCATATCGACAAGCGTTCAAGAGATGATAGACAAAGCAAACAGTAAGCCAACCATCCGCTACATGAGCGAAGAAGAAACAATTAAATACATAATCAGTACCCATGAAAGATAATTTCTTAAAGATAGATGAACCGCCATCACTTGAAAAGAAAGTACGTCAGGCAATAAGGCTACTACAGAGCATCCCACAGGACAAAGAGATAGAGCTTTGCTATTCCGGCGGGAAAGACAGCGATGTAATCTTGGAACTTGTAAAAATGGCCGGCATACCAGTTCGGCCCATATACAAGTGTACCACAATAGACCCCAAAGGCACTACAGCGCATTGCAAGAGTAAGGGAGTAGAGATTGTGATGCCAGAGGTAACCTTCTTCAAGTTGATTGAGCGCAAGGGATTTCCGACCTTCCGAGCAAGGTTCTGTTGTGATAAGTTGAAAGAGTATAAGATATGCGATGTTGCCATTCAAGGCATCCGAAGAGACGAGAGCACTAAACGTGCAGCAAATTACAAAGAGCCGCAGATATGCCGTTTCTACGGCTCAAAGAAGAACCGCGTTTCGGTGTTCCTGCCGATTTTGGAGTGGACGGATAAAGATGTAGAGCAGTTCGTTAAAGAGCGCGGAATAAAATGTCATCCATTGTACTATGATGAGCATGGCAAGTTTCACGTTGAAAGGAGATTGGGATGTATCGGTTGCCCCTTGAAGTCGGATAGAGGGGTGGCAGATTTCAAAGCCAATCCACGTTTCCTTAAAGCATATCTCCGTGCAGGAAAGAAGTGGTGGGACACACACGAGGACATAGCAAGCAAAAAAAAATATTCAAGCATATACGACGTTTTTGTGCAAGATGTTTTTTTTGATAAATACGAAGACTTCGTGGACGCAAAAACCGCAACCTTTGGCCCGCAATTAGGAGATTGTAAAAATTTTATAGAAGAATATTTCAATATTGATTTAAATGAATAAAGAACTTATACATGCCGAAGCGTTACGACGTGTAGGCAACGGACAGAAAGGCGCATCCTTTGAGTTAGGCGCAGAGTGGATGTTGGGAGAGGTTTCCTGCATCAACGACCTTGCCCGGCAGAGTTACAACAACGCCATAGCAAGAGGCAAGACGGGCAAAGACCTCTTGCACGATGACATCTTCTTCGGAATTTTCGAGGAGCTGAAAGAGTTCAAGCAAGCCAGTGAGGTCAAGAAGAGCGAGCATCTGCCCCAGTACACCCAGGCCCAGGAAGAGTTGGCCGATATCCTCATCTGCTGCCTCACCGAGCTGCACAGCCGAGGAACAGACGTCGAGAGAATTATCAAAGAGAAAGTAGAATTCAACAAGACAAGAGTATGAAAGTAAGAATAAAGAAAACAGGAGAAATTCTTGAAGTTGCCGAATATGCAAAGGTAAAAATGGATGTTTGCGATAGTTACGGCACTCCGTTGGAATACGGTCTTGACGAGATTGAGATTGTCGAAGATGTTAATCGCAGTCCCGATATTTATTGGCAGCAAGTGACAAATCAGGCGGCTATAGGTGCTATGCAAGTAATGTTAGCAAGCGGTGTTCCTGCAAGCCTACGATACCAGTACACAAAGGAAGCTGACAATCATAAAATAATAGCAAGTGAAGCTGTATTATACGCCCGTGCGCTTGTCAAAGAATTAATGGAAGGAGGTGCGGAATGAATTTTGAAGACTATAGCATAAACAGCCACTATGAACATCAAAGCATAACCGAAGCACTTCGCTATCTTGTGGGTTGGAACAGTCAATACAAAGGCAGTTCAACGAAGAGAGGTAATAATCCCAAATCAATTAAAGCGAGAAGAAAAAAGAATAAGAACAAGAAAACACATAGGAAATGAAAATAGTAATATTAGGACTTCTTGGCAATATAGCTATATTTCTGCTGTTTGCCTTTGCTAATTGGAATATTAACCCCGTATATTGGGTTACCGAATGGAGGACGTTCTGTGCGTTTCTTATGGGCGCAATTACCTTTGTCGCTTTTATGTACTTTATTATAGAATTGTCAAACAAGAAATAGCTATGACTTGGATAAAGATTGACCGCGATGAGAACGGTTTTGCAACAGAGGAGTGCTTGGATAGAATATTTAATAACTTGCCTTGTGCAGTTTGCTCACAAACAAAAGGTGGTTACAAGTATTACAATATGGTTAGAGAATATTTCGATATGATGCACAACCGAGAAGATTTGAGAACCAATACGGGGTACACCCATTATTTACCAATACCAAAGTTGAATTATGACAGCAAAGGAACTTAAAGAAGCACTGGCAAATGTGCCGGATGATGCAGAGGTGTATGTAGATGCTTATGCTTCTGGCAGAGAGAGTGTGACAAAAGCAGTCTATGATGACGAAGATAATTCATTTGAACTTTATTGATTATGCAATACATATTAACACAAGAAGAATATAACAACCTTGTTCCGAAAGAAAAATATTACGCTGAAATGGATCGTGTGGAAAAATTGAATATACGGGTGCTTGAATTAAGCGAATTTGTATGTATTAAAGAAAAGCCTCGACTTTGTGTTTATTGTGATACTTGTCCTATAGTTGATACTTGCACCAAATCAAAAGAATTTAGTAAATAACTATGATCCTACAAGAGAAAATAGACAAGTTGCCGTTGAGCATAGAGTATGAGGGGAAAGTATATAATTTGCGAATGTACACCGAGAAAGATGAAATAGTATTGGTGTATATGTTATACAACCATCATACTTTATTCCACGTTAAAGATGACCGCATACTTCTAAAAACATCATTCCGTTTAGAAGGGATAATTGACAAGGCGTTAAAAGCGATAAATGATAAGGTATGGGAAGATTAAATAAGGGTGACAAAGTATGGTTCGCCAACAAAAAGAAACCATTCAAAGTAAGAGCTTGCAACGATAGGTTTGCCATCTGTACGCAGCCGTATAACTTAAAGCCACACACGGTTATTTACACCATCGTGGACTTTGAACGCAATGTACGAGGTCTGGATAATTATGTATTCGGTATTTACGACTACTATTCCGATGAAGATTGCGAACAAGCATTGCAAGAACTTATTAGCGGTGAAATGGAAGTCAGTTATCGAAGTTATGTTGAACTGGATATAACAAAAGTAAAATAAGATTTCCCTTATTGTAGTTTAACTGATAAAAGTAAAATATGAAAAAGATAATCAACTACTTAAAACATTTGATTAGGAAGTTTACTTCCCGAACAAAGAAATGTGAAAGGTATATTCTTAATAACAGGTATCGTGAAGATGGCGAACTCATAAAGTTTGTTCAGGAACGAATGAAAACATTAGGTGAAAGTTCTATGCCTTTTGTGATAATATGGGCTGATTTCCCTGCCGACCAATATGGCAAAGTGGAGTTGGTTCGGAATAACAAAGTTATTGAAACCGCCAAACTAATGCGTGGTGAACACAACTTAATATATTGGAAGTTTGATTAGTAAGAAAATAAAGAATGGGAGTACACAAAATAAAAACCAATATGCGTGGCTTTCAAAGGTGGATGAACGCAAACAAGAACAAAAACCTAACAGGTTTCTTTAGTATGAACGGTAAGGACTTGAAAGATAGAGAGGTTCGCCTTGCTGTCAATTATGCCGTTAGGAAAGGTTATAAATACGATTCAGATATTCCTGTTGAAGAACTTGAAAGGCTCTTTAAAGAGGATGAAGTTGTACGAGAACAACCAACACTATTTTGATATGAGTAGAATAACCTACACCGCCGATGTAGCGCATTGTATGGGTGGAGCCTGTGCAATAAGAGATAAGTGTTATAGGTATTGGTTGCGAAAGGAACAATGTAAAAAAGCCGTAAATGGATTTTTACACCAGAAAGATTGCGCTCCATTTATTGAGGAACAATACGATTTTGAAACCGAAGAGTGTGAAATGTTTAAACCGATAGAGTGATATGATACAACCAACATTTGATATGATACCTCGTGCATTGTTAGTGCTATTTATTACACACATCGTAGTGTTTATAATTGATGCGATAAGAATAAGGACAAAATATAAGCAGATGAATAGAGTTTACTTTTGGAAGGATAAATCTGGAATGAGTACCTTGTTCTATATAGATGTTATATTATGCGCAGTTGTATGTGGGACATTAGCAGCAAAATACATTTTAACAGGAGAAATAATATGAACGAAGTAAGCATAATAATAAACGGAGTTAGGTACGATACGGTGGAACAGAATAATCCTCGCATCGTAGGTTGCGAAAACTGCGATATAAAAGATATTTGCGAAAGCCCAAGAGGACATGATTTTATAAGATTGTGTTCTTGTGTAAGAGGTCATCAAGTATGTTTCAAGAAATCCGATAAAAAGTTTGAGAAATGAAAAGTTTAAAGAAATTGGCAATTTACTTTGCCGTATATGTGTTAATGAGTATTGGTGCTGTAATGGCGGTTCAGCATAGTGTATGGTATATGATACCCTCAATACTTACAATATCATTAGGCTATGTCTTGATGGAATATTACGCAAAGAATTACGACAAATTTAAGTAAGTTATGAAAACCCTACACTTACCACTGAAAGCGAAGTGGTACGAAATGATTGAAAGCGGTGTCAAGACCGAGGAGTACCGTAAAATAAAAGCGTATTGGATAAAAAGGTTCTTTGTTTATGCAGATGGCCGAAGAATAAATAATTCAGACGCTGAATATCTTGCACGTAATATAAGTGTACTGTATTCTGCATTATATGAAGGAACAATAAAGCATATCAACTATACACATGTTAAATTCTCCTACGGCTACACAAAGCGAACAATGACATTCGAGATAGAGAGTTTTACATTCGGTAAAGGCAACCCCGAATGGGGCGCACCAACCGAAAACGTGTTTATAATTAAACTTGGAAAGAGTTTATGATAAAGCCTATGAATCCCCCCTGCAGAATAGCACATTCCACCTTTAACGGTGAAACCCTCTGGGCTGTTGAGAAGTGGCAACCCAAAGAACAAGACTACGGAATAGTCAAAATCTTCACCACCCAAACAAAAGCAGAAGAATATCTATCAACCCTCCAGCAAGGAGGTAATATTAACCTTTAAATTTTATTTTATGTGTTTAGGACTTTCAGGCTCACCAATATCGAGCCTCAAGAGCAAGGCCGATGCCTTGAAGTACGCAATCGAGTTCACCGCCACAGGCGAGCATCCCAACCGTATGCCCGATATAAAGAAGGCCCAGGAACTCTTCAATTTCATTTGCGAGAACGTGCAGCTACCCGATGTAGAAACAGACCAGCTATCCAACTCCCTGAACGGATTCACATCGCTCATGGAGAAGTTAAGCAAAGAAAAAGATGAAACCGTAAACGAAGTTCCAGAGCCTACTGACGAAACGGCAGGGGTGTTATCTCCTCTATGCAAGGAATACAACAATCTTTCAAGAGATTTATTAAATAAAAGATTTAAGCGTTTCAGAGGAGAAGCCGCCAACGATTACAGTAAAGAAACATTCCGCCTTGACGGCAATGGTGAATATCTCGATGTAACAATCACTCACAACACTTGCCCCAAGAAAGAATAACCACAGCCCCCGGCTATCCTCACGGACGGTCGGGGGCTTTCATTTTTTAAAAACAATAATTATGACAAAAAAAGTTACTATATACCCATTGTAGTAGCCCTTCGGCGTACTTTGTTCCCTTTGGTGGAACTGCTCATCGCCTCAAGGATATTCGCTCTCAACGAAGCTCTCAGCGAATCATCCGCCCATTCCGGGCGCACAGTCATCATCCATAGTCTCCGCACCTCAAAGACAAGGTACTGACGAATAGACTCTTTTAGAACATCAAGCAGATATTCCCTTCCCTTGCGCACAGGTGCGATAGAGAACTTCAGCGCGTCATCTTCATACACGCAGGTAAACTTCACCCTGTTAGGGTTAGCGAACTGTAGCACATCCACCACAGCGTTTCTCAAATGGTAGCGTAGCGCATCTTCTGTATCCTGGTTACTCTGCACGAAAACCGCATTCGGGTCACCGTTCTTCGCAGCCTCCCCGCGGTACCAGTTCAATATGTTTATCTCCCTGAAAAGGTCCTCAATATACAGTATCATATTGGTTTCTCCCTTTTGTTAAGAATTAAGACAATACACTCCAGTGCCTCATTGGCCATAGCGATGAACCTCTCTCCCGTGCCGTTCAGCTCATACCACTTAGATAAGACATAGTTCTTCAGGAAAGTGTCCGCGTGGCCGTTGATATCCTCGCTACGATCCTTCCAGTTCTCCGGCATAGAGTAACCGAGTCCGCCTGTAGAATATCTTCCGAGGGCCTTTTCAAGGAGCTTCTTGCCGTCCTCGATGAACACATTGAGCATATCAATATTGTCCTCCGTAGCAACCGCCTGCGCATCACCTCTCTGCACAGCCGCATTGGCCGTCAGCTGGTACACCTTTTCCAGTACGTCATTGTCATCAATTTCAATAAAGAACTGTTTCATGTCACGAAGATATGCAGCTTACAGCATTATCCTTCTACATAATTGTAACAAATCAAGCAGAACTCCCAATAAGGCACATCGTCAAGAATATCTATCCAATCCATCCCTTTAGCTTCTTTTTGCAACACTCGCATTCGCATGTAAGCAGTTTCGTCACCGGGTACATAAGCATAGCCGTTTCCCCAGTAAGGTATCCCGGCGGCTCCCCCGGTTTTAATCCAAGAGCATCCACAATGTTATCCACCAAGTGTCGCAGTTCATGCTGTATCGAGTTCTCATACTCCGCAGGAGACGATGCCAGTCCAATAACCATCACCGTCTCCCTTCTGTTCGGATTCGAGTACGTCAGTCCCTGGTTCAGTTTGTTCGCGCTCATATTCTCCCACGCACGCCACATGAACACCCTCGAGCAGCCGATGTTATACAGCTTCCAAAGAATTTCCTCAATGTAGTACGCATCCACCGCATAGTAGACGTGTACCAACCAGTCATACTTCTCTATGTAAATATTCTGTCGTATCATTACGCTATTGATTTAGCTCTTATTCGCAACCCATGCGGCACCGCTTTTGTGGTGCTACGCGCGACCATTGCTATTCGCTCATCGATAGTCGCAGACTATTCATAGAACTCTTCCCAGTCCACGCTTTCCCCGAGCGCCTCCATTCTCACGCACCATTCGCGGAATATCAGCCCCTCCGGAGCATCCACGTCATCACACTTGTTCTTTACGTAAAGAGCCAGCCTTTGCTCATCAGGCACACTCTCGCCCAACAAGTCGGCACGGCACATCTGCGCAACATACACATAGTCGTAGTTACCCTTCTCTTTAACCTCCACACTATATTTCTTAAGCAGGGCGTCCACCTCCTCCTTCGTGAACACAGGCACCTTCTCCACTTGTCCGTTCTTCTCCTTGTACATCATCTTGGCAGCGCACTCATACATCTTCTTGTTGAAGTGTCTGCCATACAGCACAATGTATTGTTGTTTCTCCTTCGGCATAAGAAGGAAATCATATATATCGTTAGGTAGTCTATTCTTATTCATAGTTTCTTTCAAAAAAGGAGGGGCAGGAACCTCCCGCCCCTCACTGGTTTAACCTCTGGTGTAGCGGCCCATGGAATCACGGCCACGTCTCTCCATCATCTCATCCTCGCGGAAGCCCATCTGTCCGGGAAATCCCATACCGCCCATAGGAGGATAACCGCCCATTGGGCCATTTCCCATAGGACCACCAAAACGGTCACCATAACCGCCACGCTGGCCCATCTGTCCGCCCATCTTGTGCTGTAGCTTGCTTGTGAGCTTCATTGCCTTCGCCTGAGTCTCTTCAAGTTCCTGGATAATCTCAAATACCTCTTCGTTCATAGTTGTAAAAATTAAAAATAGTTCTTCAATTCAAGGAAATCTTCCTTAGTAAACTTAATCACACCCATTCCGCCGGTCATCATGTCCAGCAGGAAGTTATGCGGAAGATTAACGGCCACCTCGCCGTTGCCTACTTTTAGGTTCACAGGTCCCACAGGATACGTCGTCTCTTTCATATTCACGAACATCGCGCAAACATCATCAATCACCGTATCACTATCAACAGCCCCCGTCTCGTCGGCAAGGAAAAGGAAAGCATTATCAACATACCTGTTTATCTTCTCATCCTCCCGGGCAATAATATTTCTCAACCCCTTCTTCGCAAACTGCTCAATGGGTCTCCCCTTGAAGAGCTCTTCAATCTTCTTGTTGCCCCAGGACGCAACCGCATCCTTTACAGCCCCTTTGAAAGCATTTACATCGTCGATTTTCATTTCTTGTCCCCTTTCTGTTTAAGATAGTCATCGTATGTCATGTGCGAATACTTCTCCCTGTACTCCTTCCAATCCGCCATTTCAGCGTCAGCCTCTTTCGTGGCCGCCTTCTTCAGGCGGTTCACAAGAGTAAGATGATAGTCCAGCGCATCCTTTCCCTCTTTGGTCTGCTCCACCATAGGCCTTAGAGCTTTCATCAGTACAACCTGAGTAATAGCATCTATCTGCCTTTGGCTCTCCTGGAACTCCGCATTCTCAGCCATAATCTCAAACTCCTTCTCGCTCATCGCCCCCGTCACCCGGTCAATCTCATCCCAAGTAGGGGACTGGCTTTTCTGTGACTGCGGCTGTTGAACCTGTTCTCCCAACTGTTGAAGAGCCTGCAATCGATTAACATACTCCTGCTGCATCTTCCCCAGCTCCTGCATCTGCATCGAGTAGCTGTTGCCACCCAATAGCGGATCTATAGAATTTTTTCCAAACATAACTTCCTGCCTTTAATGTTTACGCCGCGCCTGCTGCCGCTGCCTGTGAACCGCAACAATAGCTGCCGAAACCTGTTATAGTCGGTGTGTTAGGAATAACCACCGTACCGGTAATCATCTTGCAAGTCTTGCGGTCAGTGTAGTTGATCGCCTCGCCCAGTGCGTTTCCAATCGCAAGCTGGATAATCTTGTCCTGGTAAGGACGCACAGCCTCGTTCACCGCCACACGGCTCTCCAGAGCACTAATCTTTGCATTAGTCTCATCATCCTTGTCACGAGTGTACTTGTACAAGCTGAACAGTTCGCTGTTGATACGGTTGTTCACCTTGTCAATGTTGTCACGGTTGTTCACGTACAAGCCGAACTTCTCCGCCACGTCAGTGTTGCGCTGTGCGGCAAGAGTTGTCAAAGTGTTAATCTTCTGGCCGAAGATCTCCTTTGTCAGCGCAAGTACATCCTCGCACTCGTGTTTGTACGCCTCAAAAGCAGTAGGCGCAACACTGCCACCACCGAAGCCATTGATGTTCACATTTGTGGGAACACCTCCACCATTGCCGCCCAAAATGTTACCGATACCTCCACGGCCAAGCAAAGCAGCACCACCAAGCACAGTTCCGGCTATACCAAAACCAAGGCCTGCATTTGCCCTCTCGCGCGTTCCGCGCTCATACCCCTCACCGTTATAATTGCTGTGAGACGGGTAATCTCTTGTTTCGTAATACATAATAATAAAAATTTTAGTTCCCCCGACACCATTGTCGGACACCGCAAAGTTCCGTATTACGCCCTGTCTTACGAAGCAGTTCGTCCCCCCCCCGCCACAGGCTTGTCACAAGTTTGACACAAGGTAAAAAAAGAAGAGGTTACCTTCGTAACCCCTTCTTTCTTATTTTCCCTTTATGCTCTCAATGCACTTCTTCACCGTCCACGGCGCTGTCTTGTCATCATAGCGGTTGCGTATCTTGCATATCGAACACCTTCGCATCTTTTTCGTACACTCCGCAATCTCCTTGTCGGTAAGCCCCATATCATGCAAGGCAATCACCAATGCCTTTCGTGCCTGGGCGCACTCCTCGTCATTAGTATTGAATAGCGTTTTGTCATCAACACCATATTCATCAAGTACCACAGCGAGAGCTTTTTCATATATTAGTATAACATTTTTATTCATATTCAGTCTAAATTGGCATCAAAATAACATTTATTAAGATAACATCTCAATTCCTTGATATATCTTTGGCATCGCCAACATAAATAACACCACAACGCCGAATACCAAGAGCTCGTCTCCCCCTGATACCCGGCATTGTGGTGCTGTAATATGTTGGCGCATATAGGTATTGCGGGGAGACTTTTCTCCCCCTTTTTGCTACTTCAAGAACTTTCTGTAAAGAACGTACAGTGCTAACATAATAGGGATAGCCCACAACACACCGCCTCCGACGTCCATCTTCAGCCGCTGTGCCCTTGTCAGTTCTCTTGGCACAGCAACCACCTTCTGCACGCTGTCCGTGCGTACCACATGGACAGTATCCACTCGCAGAGCCTCTCGATATTCAGTCCTCCAGCGAGTAACGAACACAGTGTCAGCCTTCTCGTGAATAAGTACGCTGTCGCGCACATGAATACTATCGTGCATAATATCCGTCACACGCACGCTGTCAATCCTCACGTTCTCCACCGGCACATACTTCACCGTAGAACATGAACACATCGCCATGAGAGCCACGGCGAGCAGCAGCACAAATCGTATCATTTTCATAGTCTATCGTTATAGGAGTTCCCACCCTTTGTATATATCCTCCATCACCGCCGGCACGCCGTTCTCCATGTAGCTCATCGCCGCAACAATGTTGCACATCACCGTCTTGTTGGTAATTCTCGGCTCTGCGTTCTCTCCCACATCCGCCCTTTGGCATACGCAACGAATATACGCTTCGGTGTCATTCTCGCATGGCGGAGCCCAACGCTCTATCCATTGGCGGACAGTCGTCAGCCCATGTATCCGGTTATAATTCCTTAGCGTTCGCAGAGCAGCCCTATAGCCCCATTCCGGAGCCGTGAACGTAAAGAACGCCTTGTCCTTCTGCACCGGAGCCAGCCCCTGCCACTTAGTATTGTTCCGCCGTATATTCAGCGGGTTATTATTCCTCAATCCTCTTGTCATACTAATATCCGCTTTGTGGTTCTCTTTTGCCACATTTTTTTACCTCACATAATTTTTTCGCTCTTTCTTCTTTCAGATCGCCAATCAACTCTTCCTTTTTCAGAAGAAGCGCATTAGCCTCCCTCAAGACAAGCGTCTGCTCATGATACTTTTGCGACAACTCGTGATAGCGGTCATCTTTAGCCGACAGCAGCTTGTCTTTTTCCTCAATTCTTTGGTCCTTAATTAACAGCCTTTCATTGGCATAGTCTATCTGCTTCTGATACTTCTCAAACTCCGCATCATCGGCTTTTGTCTCGGCTATGCGAGTATTCTGTCTTCGCGTGAACAACCATTTAATAAATTCAAAGCCCCCAAGTGCGCCAAGTATTATACCAACATCACCCCAACTCATAATAATCCAACATTAAATATTCAGTTTTACAATTCTTCTTGTACTCCTCATTGTGCAGTCTTGCGTGACGCTTTGGCAGCGGTATCTTGTCAAACCACGTCTTGCCGTACATTTTGCCCCACGCGAGCGTCCAGTAATGCTCTTCCCATTTCAGCTTGCTCTCGCTCCTGTGCGGGAATTTATTAGTACCTTCAATCCACGCATAGAGCATAACGAAGTACGGACAGCAGAACTTACGCTTAATGTCCGCTATAAGCTGTGCAAAGGCCGCTTCGTCCTGTTTGCACCAGAAGCACTTATCCAAGTATAGCTGAAAGTAAATAGGCTCATCCTTTATAGCGCAAGCCTTCATCGTGGCAATGGTCTCAAAGACATCTTCCTTGTAGATAGCCAACCCGTGGGTAAACCGCCACTTGCCGCCAACGTAGGCTACTTGAAGATTGAACAGCTTAACGCCGTCCTTAAGCTGCTCGTCAATGCTCTTGTCTTGGCACTTGCTCGTGAGGTTGATTATTCCCCCGATGGGGCGCAACCACCAAAGTAGCTTTCCCCCTGTTGCTGAATTGTGTGTTCCGAGTGTCATGGCATTTCCTCCTCCAGCTTGCGTTGATACTCTTTCCAATTAGCTATCTCAATATCTGTCGCTACACGATAGTTCTCGTTTGTAGCACTCATTCCCTTGCCCTCACGGAAGAAGACGCGTTCCTCAATAGGCAGGTCATCGATGTTCTGCGTGTAGTACACGCCGTCTTTTTTCTTTAATGTATTCATATTATGCGCTTACTAAAGTTACTAATGGTTGTGCTTCAAGTGCCGCTACAATATCTGCATCATCGACAAGGCGTGTATAGGCGTCGGGGTGCAGGGTGATTGTTATGGTGGTAGTTGGGGCGGCGTTCTGAATCATGTATAACACACTTTCCTTGCTTATTAAAGAGGATTGTGATAGCAGTATTGAACTATTGAGCTTAGATAACTGAATATGCTGTAATTTGCCACAATTCTCAAAACTTCCAGCATTAGCTCTCTCAATGTATAAACTTCCTATTACAGCTTTCAGTTTTGATGCTCCATAAAAAGCATAAGAAATAGCAATAGGTGATGTTTGTTCATTATTCCGACATACTTTTAGCACCTCTACCGAAGCGTTGGTGTAAAGTATTGAAGTAATGTCTTTAATAAAGTTATTGGGGAATGAATTATCAGAACGAAGATTGGTTCTAAACGCATATTCTCCAGAATGATTTTGTCTAAATGCATTACTGAGGTCTTTGGAATAAAAAGCGGGATATGTAAGTGCATATATCGTTCTCATCTGCTCCTCGGTAATATCGCCCAAACCATTCAAGTAGTAATGCCCTGCCTTGTGAGTAACAGTCTCGCCCCACGGGGCAGTTTTTATTTTGTCTGCACCAGTATCGTTGTACTCCGCACCAGCTGCTACGAACAACGCTCTCAACGCAAGATTAGGTGCTTCGGTGGCAAGCTGCTTATTATTCTCAATATTGTTTGTGATGTAGTTGGCAACCTCTTTCGCATCGCTCTTCTGCGTATTAGTGTAGAGTTGGTCTATAAAGTTCCTCGTTTCTCCAACCAACGAACGCATATAGAAAAGAATATTAGCCGCCAAAGGTATCTTCGAGCCTGTAAATTCCTCAACGCCATAGTCACTGCCGATATAGTTAGGTACAGTCTTAGTTACGATAGGATATTCTTCAGGCTCTGCAAGTTCGTAGTAGAGCATTACACCTTGAAGAGAGGCTTTGAGTTCTTCTACCGAAGTTACGCTCGTGTCTCTCAAATAGATGCTTTCTTCAGAATAGAAAAGGGTTTTATCGTCCATTTCTTTATTATTCAATGCTACTGTTTTCACGCAGGTATATCGGCTTGTTAAAAGACTATTCCGAACTGCCCCTTCAAGCTGTAAAGTAAAAAATGGATAAGTTGCAATGCTGTGCGTGGGATAGTATTTAATAAATAATGTACTTGCATCCACACACCCAATCCTTTTGGTATAAACCATCCTATCGAGGTCGATTGTATCGGCAGAAAGAGTGCCGCTTGCAGATATGCCAGCCAAGCCCCATTCGCTCACTTCAGGGATAATGGGTAACGCAACATTGCTCTCGATATACTCCTCATAATCAGTCTTTGCCCTGTCGCCGCTCCAATGCAAGTGAGCGCAGAGTTTATCGGTCGTGGAGGTAACAACAAGAAGATAACCCTTAATCTGTGGAACATAAGTGCCATAAGTAGTATCTTTCTCCAACTTGTGCATATACAATTCACCCTCGACTTCCATAGGATTAAGCGGAGAGAGGTATACTTCAACACCCTCATCACTCCAAATATCGCCATCGCCATAGCCAATTACATAGCCGTTGTTCTCTCCAGCACCCGTCTTACAAGGCAAGCACTCGACAACAGCAATATTAGAGCCTTCATGCGTTGCAATAGCATTGTCGGTGACAGTCTTGTCGGCAAGCACATTCACGGGGTTAAACTGATTATACCCCGTACTCTTCAACCCCGTAGGCTGTGCGATACTCAAGCCTTGCGGAAGAGCATCCATAGTGCCGAACATCTTGTCACACTCCTCTTTGGAAGGCTCATTGCCTGCACCAAACAATTCTGTGAGGTCGATGAAGAGAAGGTTAGTAAAAAAGCCTCTTGCCGCATCCTTAGATGGTGTAAGGACACGAAGATAGACTTCTGGTGTAGCATGCGTAGATACTAATGATAATCTCTCCCACACTCCCCTTTTTTGTGTCTTAGAATACACAGAAGAATGTCCTAATTGTAAGTCATGAGAATCCATATTGAAAGCATTAACACTTGTGTATATCTTATGCCCAGATATAGAGTTACAACTGTATATCATGCCGCTATATATAGAAGTTCCAGCTGCATTAATTATTAAAAAACCATTGCTTATATTATAAGTTGCTGCTTCGGATTTAGTTGGCGTGTTTAAGTCCGTCATGTTCTTCACAATATTACCGCCAATCTGCTTCACGCTTGCCACGCCGTCACTTACCGATGTACTACCTGCTGTTGTACGCTTCAAGAATGTGGCTGTATCAACTTTCCCCTGCCTTGAATATACCTCACGAGCCAACCTTACAATAGTATCTCCATTGACAATAGCCTTTTTCTCTTTGGCGATAGTATTGTTTATCTCCTCTTCGGCAGCCTTAGCCCTTTTAGCTTCCGCTTCAATGGCGGCTGTGTTTTCCTGAATATCGTTCTTTATCTCTGCCACCTCGCCGCCATGAGCCTCAACCCAAGCGATTAGGTCTTTCAAAGAGTCGAGCTTTTCGGGGTCTATACCCTCGACAATATTCTTGACGGCTGTATTGATTTTTTCGGAAATAACGTCGTTGTTCAGTATCTCCCAGTCGCCCCACGTGATAGAGCCGTCGCCCTCTCCCACACGGGAATAATAACGTGCCTTGCCGTCAGCCTTGTCAAGGTCATATACGAACTGCGACACCCTGCGAGGAGACAAGCCGATAACATAGTCGTTGATTACCACACACACAAACGTAGAGGTTTTGCCTGTATTATAGGCATTAGTCCACACGCCGCTGTATATGCCATTGTCAGTGAGGTTATCAAGCGTATTCACCTGCCCCACCTCAATATTCGTTTGCATCTTACCCCACGGCTTCCAAGTGCCGTTCTGCTGCGAACGGATATACACATTACCCTCACCACCCTCGTTGTTGTTGAGAGACAAAACCTGCGTGACGACAGTGTTGCCGCTTCCGTTATCCGAGGTAAGAACGACAAGCCTCATAGAGACCTCGCCGGTATTGGTTATCGGTAAATTGGTCTCTTCGGCAGAGTTTGTGTTTATATTATAGATACCCGCATTGGTATAATAGTTAAGGGTGCTGTTATCAACAGTCTTATGAACAGGCAGCTCCGCATCGAGTTTCTGTTTGTCCTCAGCGCTCATCACGCCTGCAGCTTCGGTTGTGGCCGCTGGGATGACCGCCTCAAAATCCCCACCGTCTAAAGCCTTTCCAACCACAGCTACCCGACTCAAACCCTTTTCTACTCCGATAGTATTAACATCCGCAGCGTTAGCCCTGGTGTCTTCTAATAATCCATCAACCGACATATATTTATCCACAACAGCGTGAGGCACCAACACGCCGTTTATAATCTTATCTTTAAGCGAGAGAATCGTATAGTTTTTTTTCTTATCCCTTACAAACACACACATTCCCTCCCTCGGGTTAGGTATGTCGTAAATCTCACTTATAGTGTTTATAATCTCTCCCGCACGTGTCGGGCAGTTCGGTTCCGTAAATTTAAGAGAGCCGCTCGTAAGAATATCGCTCATACTATATATATATTAATATTTCCGCCTACAGTTATAAATTCTCCGTATATCTTGTAACTTATATCGTTTATCTTCAATTCCATTCCATTGGCACCCATCACAGTAGTACTGAATGGAACGCTGCCGCCAAAACCATTATCCTTATATGCCTCCAAATTCCAATCCTTAGGAATGGCTATGACAAATCTGTCCCCCGCCTCAACCGGCAATACATCTTGGAATGTTCCAACCTCACGCTGTGTAAGGCTCTTTATCATCTCCTCGGTAATATACTCATACCCGATCACCCATTTTTTTACCGAGCCGACGTATATTTTTGTACCTTCACTCTTCGGTATATCGCTAACCTTCTCAAAAGAAATCTCATACTCTCCGCAAGAAACCGTATTCCCCTCTCCCATGCAAGGAATAGTATATCCTGTAAAACCGCTTACCACCACCGGCCGAAAAGAGCCAGGATACATAATTTCCTTGTCGGCAAACTCGGCCCTCGCTATCAAGTGCCCACGCCCCAAGCGGTTCACATCCACCACGGCATAATATTCAATTTCGTCATTCTTGCAAACCCTTATTAGGTCATCCTTGTATATAGTAATAGCATTTTCCCTCTCTATGTAGAATTGGATAGAGAGAAGTTCTGATATCTTCTTGCTTTCTATTTTTAGAACCAATCCCGTCATTGCAACATATTTATAGAAATGTCACTCAATCTCTGTTTTCCCTGGTCATCGCCGAACATCCCCAGGACCAATGCCGCTGTCATATAACACACCGCTGTTGCTTCTTTCGGCCCGGCATTAACACCCTCCGCTGCATCATACTCCTTATTAAAAATGAATGTCACATTCTCGCCATCTGCCCATGGCTCGGCAAACAATTCACCTAATGCGTCATCCCACCATACAATAGGACTGTTAGGTCCTGGCTTAGTAAATTGATTTCTCGACATTATGAACTCAGGTGAATCCATTGGTGTGAGCTTTGTAACCTCTTTGTTCCATTTGCTGCTTTTTGCCCCTATCAGTGATATGAACTCTCCGGCAGCCCGCTCGTCGCCATAGTCCGATACAGACACTATTTTCTTATTCACCGCATATCCCTTCTGTGCCAGCATCACCACCGCGTCGGGGATAGCACTCTTTATATAGTCATCAAGCAGAACACGGTCAGTGGCAATGCTTATAGCATCGTCACCGCCGTGCTCGTTAAGGATATCCCTAACCTTCTTTATGATTTCGTCCTCACTCATAGGTTAGGGAATGTAATACCTTTCTCTTTCGCAGCCTCCAGCACCTTTGCCTTCGACTGCAACTCCTCCATAGGCACACCCATATCCATTAGGAACTGACGTGCCTGCTGCAACGTCTTCACCTTCGCTTCGGGAGCATCCTCCTTTTCAACAGATTTAGGCTCACCAATTGTACGCACAAGCTTTATAACCCCCTTTTTAAACTCAGGCAGCCTTTCAACTATCGCCTGTTCAACAGGGTTGGTTGTCGAGAATGTAGCATCCCTTCGAAGCGCACTATCAATAGCACCTCCCTCAAAATGGATTGTAATAGTTCCCTTTCCAAGAGGAACAGAGATAAATCTCTCAACAATACCTTTTATTGCATATACCTTTCTCATATTTCAAAAATTATATTCAGGGGAGGGTTCTCCTCCCCTGAACTTGTTAAGCAACATAATTACCGTCGTACTCTCTCCACATATTGCCGTCAAACTGGACAATCGCGCCGGATTCAAATACCTTGTTACCTGTAATCGCAGAAGCGGCAACCTCGGCAGTCAAGACAACCACCTCATTGATAGAAGGACTCTCGGGCAAAGTAGCCTTTGAAGAAATCCTTGCTACGACTCCGTTGTCATCGGTAGCGCCTTCGCCATTCACCCAGATATGAGAATATCCCTTGAGGCACAATGCGTCAATAGTCATGAATACTTCGCGCTTTGCCTCCTCGCCGTATACCTTCTCGGTAGTCTTCTCCTCATTCTTCATGTAGTAGCGCACAAGGCCGGCCTCGTCAATCAACGCACCGCAGTTGCTGTATCCCAGGGCGTCAAGCATTGGGTCATGCAACAAGTCAATGTCACCAAAGGCTGTAGTAAGACGTGTCACCTTGTAGCCGAATGTCTCATTCTTTGTTCTCTCCGCAGAGATAGTCTTGTGCAGAGTGAACTCAATCTTCTGGATGTCATTGAGCAACTGCTTGCCAAGCAACCAGATAGCCTTCTTTGAGCAGTTATAGCCGGTGAACTTAACCATAGAAAGGTTCAGTATGTCCGCAAAGGTAATCTTTGACGAGAGGTCATACTGGCGTTTGAACTGCCAACGAAGACCTTTTGTAAAGTAGTCCCACTGGTAGCCCAGAGAGCTGTCCATAGCCTGCACCTTGAACTTACCCGGCTGACCTACCCACGCAGTGCGGCAGCTCTCAAGGCGGAACTGACGGAGAATAGCCTCAGCCACCTGTGATTCCTGGAACTTGATCTTCTTCTTTTTGTCTTTGAAGTAGTCGCTTGTGATACTGTTGCAGAGCTGTTTCTGCAAGAATACATCCTCCGGTACAGGGACAACCGTATTAGGCGCGATGAACTTCTGTGTCTCATAGGCTGCAGAAGAGAGAAGCACAATCTCAGTGCCGGCAGGAATTGTAGGCACAGTGCAATAGTCATCGCTGGCATTGACCTTCGGGCCATTCACAGCCATGGCTATAGGAACCTCAGTTGATGTATTTCTACCAATGAAGAACAGCATAAGGTCTGTGCTTGGAAGCTCCACCTGACCGGTCGGATCATATCCGGGCACACCTTTACAGATAGCGGTGTAATACTCCTGGAAAATCTTGCAGTCTCCGACAGTAGCGAAAGGAATCTCCGCACGGGTTGCACCCTTACCGGTGTACTCTTCGTTGGTATAAGCCTTATGACGTTTCTCGTCAATCATGTAATGCTTTACCTCATATCCGGTGACTTTAACCTGTCTTTTTACACGGTGTTTGATTGTGTCAAGCACACTCTCGTCACTTGCGATATTCAGAAATTCATCATCAACATCCGGTTCAAATATGTCCGATGCCTCATCGATGTTAGACACAGTAGTAGCTTCGCCATTCAACTGCGTCTTTAAACCCTCTCTACCGGGTGAGGCCTGCGGTGTACCAGGTTCTACCACGTTCACACCCAACGCTTCATTGGCACCAGGAGTATTCACCGGAGCCGGTGCAGCTGTAGCTGTTGCCATTATCAGCGCACCCGTCGCCTCGTCAATAAGCATAAGCACCATACCAATCACCCAGAACAAACAGAAAAGGGGATTCTTTTTTACAAAACTCAAAAACTTTCTCATTCTATTTAAATTTAAAGGTTAAAAAAACTACGCTCCCATCGCTTTTTCCACAAGGCTGTTTCGTCTCACCTTCGGCCTCTCCACCACCGGTGCCTGGCTTGAGAGTCCGCTCGGCATGCCGTCAGTAGGTTTGTTACGCATCTCATTGATATTCATGTTACGGGCCTTAATCTCTCCCGCCTCGAATGCATCCTCGACATCCTTGTCGTAGTCTACGCCTTTCACCAGCATGTCGAACACCTCGTCGCTTGCTTCCCAGCTCATCACCGGAATAATGAACTTGTCCTCAATCTTCACCAGGTACACCTCCTCGTTCAGGTTCTTTCTTTTGCAGTAGTCGCTGAAAGCCTCGAACCACGCTTTCGCCTTGCTGTCATACTCCTGTTGGTCCGCCGTCATCTTCGCCCTCTCATCCAAGAACGCTTTGTCCGCCTCCATCATCTCATCATACTCAGGTGTGCCCTCCACAGCTTCAAGGAAGCCCTTGCCGAAGTATCGTACCAATGCCGCCGAGCCCTTGCCACCATTCATTATCTCAGCGAACACCTGCGCCATTCTCGGGTCATCGCTTATCGCCTCCACAAGCCTGTCATTCGCCTCTCTCAGCTCTTTAATGTAGTCAAGAGCCATTCGGTCCACATCTCCCGTTCTTTTCTCTTCCGGGAGAATATCATTCAAGAACGTCTCCAGTTCCTGTCGTGCGGTGTCCGTTACCGGCTCTTCCGCATTAAATTCATTCTTCTTAATCTCTTTGTCCATAGATTATAATTTTTGTCAAAGTTGGCAAATCGCCGCCCATAGACCGCTACGTAATTATCACGTCATACTACGATTTTGTAACAAACCGCAAATGCGGTTTCAAAAAACAATCCTCTTTGTTTTGCATATAATCTATATTGTGATAATTTTGTAGCGGGAGAGAAATTATAAGGAATGTCACACACCCTCTCCACCCAGCTCGTCAGCGACCTCGACGCCCTTTTTTCCTCCATAGTCCGTGACAACGAAAAAAAAGGCGTCTTCATGACCCGCCTTCAAATCTGCGAGCTCATCTCCAAGAGTCCCGCCCCCCGTCTTTACATCACCCCCGAGCAGGCCCGTCGCCTCATGTATAACTACAACAAGTACAAAGCCAAGAAGTACAGCGTCAGCGGCAAGCACGAAGAGTTCTACCGCCGCTACGTTCTGCTTCCCGCCAACCAGCGCACCTACAGCAACATCAGTCGTATAATCGAGCAGCCCGCCCCCAGCTTCTATCTGTCCGCAAGCTATATCAACCGAATACTTTACAACATTTATGATAGAAGAAAATAACCGCAGGCTCGCCCTCATCCGTGCCCCCTACGACCCCATGACAGGCGAAGGCAGCCCCATACCCCGGACACTCGTAGAAATCCCCGACAGCCCATTGCCCAAGATGTGGTTGCCGAACGACATGCTCCTTGACCCAACCGTTCAGTCCGTAATAGAGCACGGTTTTCACTATCACATATACAAAGCAGGTCTTCCCGTGAACGACAAGACAATGAACATCTTTTGGGAAGACTTCTCCCGGATAAGGAACAGATACGACTACGAATGGTACGCCCGCATGTGTCAGACCATATCAGCCAAAGGAGAAGGTCGTGACATACCATTCACCTTGAACTACCCACAGCGCAAATACCTCAAGGAGCTGGAAGAGCTAAGGACATCAGGCCTGCCCATAGACATCATATTATTGAAAGCCCGTCAATGGGGCGGCTCTACCCTCACACAACTCTACATGCTGTGGATTCAACTGGTTCACAAACGCAACTGGAACAGCGTCATCTGTGGAGATATTGAGAAACAATCCTCCGTCGTTGCCGGCATGCTCTCAAAAGTAATCGCGAGATACCCCCTATGGGCGTCATACCATACCCGCATTACAACCACCCCATACCAAGGAGCTCAGAAGACAAGAGTAATCAACCTCAGCAACAGCCGCTATTCTTTAGGCTCGGCACAGAAGCCCGATTCCTTGCGAAGCGAGGACATAAGCATGGCGCACTTGACAGAGGTCGGTTTATGGAAAGCCACGCAAGGCAAGAAACCCGAAGATATAGTACAGTCAATCTTTGGCTCAATCGCCAGCGGACCATACACCATGAAAGTCCTCGAGTCCACCGCTAAGGGAGTAGGTAATTTCTTCCATCGCACATGGCTCGACGCCGTTGCCGGCAAGAACAACTTCAAACCCGTCTTCATTGCATGGTTCGATATCCCCCTTTATTCAAAGTCCATAGATGACTATCAGTCGTTCATCAGCTCGATGACCGACGAAGAGCACGCCCTCTTCAAGTTAGGTGCCACCCTCGAGGCCATCAATTGGTATCGGGACAAAAAGAAAGAATTCCCCGATGAGTGGCGTTTAGCGAGCGAGTTTCCCTCAACCCCTCAGGAAGCCTTCCAATCAACCGGCCGCAGAGTCTTCAAGATGTCCTACGTGCAGAGTGCCCGTGAGAGCTGCATCGATGCATGGTGGAAAGGCGAAGTCGAGGGCGAGGAATTAGACTGCAAGTTAGTCCGTGGCGAAGGAAACCTTGAAATATGGTACTTGCCCGACTTAGACACCCCAATGCGAGACAGATATGTTGTCAGCGTCGATGTCGGCGGCGTCAGCGATTCAGCCGACTACAGTTGTATCCGTGTCTTTGACAGGTACGCAATGCCCGACGGTGGCATCCCCGAAATCGTTGCCCAGTGGCACGGACACATCGAGCTTGACAAATTAGCATGGAAAGCGGCTCAGATAGCACGCCTCTATGGCGACGCCCTGTTAGTCATCGAGTCCAACACCCTCGAGAGCCACCGCACCGAGGGCGACCACTTCGAATACATCCTCAACGAGATAGCCGGCGCATACTCCAATCTCTATTCCCGCACCAGCGAGGTAGAAATCAAGCAAGGGCGCCCGAGACGTTGGGGTTTCCACACCAACAGCTCCACCAAGCCAATGGTTATAAACTTCCTCGTCAAAGCCTTTCGAGACTCATTGTATATCGAGCATTGCTCCAAGACCTGCGACGAGTTCGATCTGTTTGAATACAAAGAGAACGGCAAAGAGACGGGCGCTGTCGAGGGCAATCACGACGACAGAGTCATGGCAACAGCTATAGGCTTGTGGATATGCTACCAACACCCCCTGCCAACCATAAAAGAAAAACACAACCCAAGCAAAAAAAAGACCCGCATCGTTTCCGAAGCGAGCCTGTAATTTATATATTTGCAATGCTTCTAAAAGCGTACAACGCTGCAACTTTTTCGCTGACCTATAAATAGGATTAGTTTCGGGGAGCGGTACACCATAGATGCGTATCGCTCCCTGCGCTTTATAGACCTTTCCAATATTAAATAGGGTGCAAAATAGGGTATAGCACAATAAAAGCGTGGCGGAGTGTCACGCTTTCTCATTCAACAATTCATCAATCTTCTTGTGCACCGTGGAAGAAGCTTCCCCGCCGTTTAGGAACTCCTCAAAACTCTCCTCTGTGTAGAAGCCCAGCATCAGCCGAAGGCA